>JAZRHI010000009.1:0-261669 GCA_045644685.1 Candidatus Onthomorpha sp. | reverse complement strand
TTCAAATGTTCCGCTATTTGTTGTTGCAAAGGCTTTGTATTCGTATGTTATTTCTGTTTCTAAGCCTTCTATGGTTTCTGTCATGTGTTCTCCTATTGTGGAGTTTAGTGTTATCCATTGTTCTGACGATGTGGCTTTGTAGTAAAAGCCTTGTGATGTGATTTCTTCGCTGCCTGCTAATACGTCTGCGCTAATTTCTGCACTTGAATGTGTGATATTTGTTGCTGGTAGGGTAATTATCGTTGGAGAAACTACTTCTTCTGATAGTGTGGTAAAGGTTGTAGTTGTCCATGGTGAGGTTTGGGTTTCGCATATTGCTCTTACTTCAACGGTGTATTCTGTTCCTGGTGTTAGGTCTGTCAGTGTGGTGCTTGTTGTCATGAGTGTTTCTACTGCTCCGCCGTTTACTTTTATTTCATACGAGTTTGCTGTGCCCTCCCATGTGATTTCTGCTGAGGTTTCTGTGATGCTGCTTGCTGAAAGGTTGGTTGGTGCATTGCAAGGTGAAGATTCATCAAGGGTTGCAAAGTAAGCTTCTACCCAATCTGTTGTTTGAGCTCCGCATACAGCTCTTACTTCTACTATGTAAAGGGTTGCTGGTATCAATCCTGTGTATTGATGTGTTGTTCCTTGTACATTTTCTATCACTAAGGCGTTTAGTCTTACTTGATAAGAGTCTGCTGTGCCGTCCCATGAGATTTCTGCTGAGGTTGCAGTGATATTGTTTACTGTAATGTTAGTTGGAGGATCGCATGGTTGAGGAAGTGGTGCTTCTGTACAGTCTTCGCAGTCGTATATTTGAATTGCGTCTATCGCTGCTCCGTATCCAAAGTGTCCAACTATAAGGAAACTTAATTGATATGAAGAAGAAGGATTTGGTAACGCAAGAGAATCAACTGTCCATGAAGAGTGAGCATTGTTAATTATCATTGCATTTGCCCATTCGTCGTCAGGAGAAGATTTATATTGAACTCTAATTTCTTCTGATACCCCTGCGTAATCTGGATTGTAATAAGCAAATTTAATACTTGGGTTGTTTAATGATGATAAATCGAATACTGGTGTTGTTAGTCTTGCGCTTCCTGTTGTAAAGTTTATACCTATTAGATTATCTCCGTCATAGGCGTTTTCATAGTGGTGGGATTGTTTTATTTCCCAATTTTGTACGCCTTCGATTAGTTCGGTTGTCCAACATACAATCGGAGATTGTTCGAAACTTTCAAAGTAAGGGAATTCGTCTATTGTACCACATTGTGTTGAGAAGTTAAGTGTGTTGCTTGCTCCTGAGTATTCGCCTGAGCAATTCGCAACTATGTATGCTGTATATGCTGTGGATGGCATTAGGTTTGTAAGTGTTGCAGGGTTTGTATTTATTACTGTTGCTTCTGTATATTCGCTTTCATTTGATGCTTTGTAGTATATTGTCCACTCTGATACATATTCGTTTGATTCCCAACTTAGGGTTGCTGAGGTTGATGTGCTTGAAAGTAATGTAAGATTAGAAGGTGCTTCACAATCTACTCCAACTATTGAAATATTGTCAATTGCTATTGGTGGATTTGATCCTCCGCCATTATCGTTTCTCCAATAGAATACGATTTGTTTTGTTGTGTTGCTAACGTTTGAAAGGTTTATTGAAACGTGTGTCCATGTAGGCATATCGGTTTGTTTATCCATTAAAACAGTTACGCCACTTCCTTGTGGTTGTCCGTTTGTTGGAATATTGACATCGCTATCGCACATAAATAACATAAAGTAATCGTATTTACTTGAATAAAGAGATTCTCCAACTAATTTGTAATCAAATGACAATACATATTCGCTATTTTCTCCAAAAAGAACTGGAATGATAGCACTTGCATAGCAAGTTGGACTTGTGCTATAAGCATTGCTTTCTCCGTTATCGTTAGAGATATATAGTGATGTTGTTGTTTCGCCTGAGCCTGCTTCTTCTTCAACTCCTGTTGCTGTTCCTATTACCCATTTGTTTACATATTCATTTCTGAATTCTATTGATATAGGGTTATTGTCTAAATCTTCGAATGTTTGATAGTATGGGAAATCTGAAATAGGTGTTGCTATTGTTGTGAAGGTTACTATGTCTGTTCTTGATACATTGTCGGCTGTTCCGCAATCGGTTTGAACGTAAACAGAATATGAGGTCAATGTATTAAGACCTGTTAAAGTTATTGTAGTGTCCGTTGCACTAATTGATGAGTATTCTTCTTCATCTGCTGATTTATAGAATACTATCCAAGCATCGTGTGTTTCGTCTGTATCAATCCAAGAAATTGTTGCTGATTCGTCTGTGATATTTGTAACGACTACGCTTGTAGCTAATGGTGATGGACAGTCTGGTATTGGTGTTACTTTAAAGTCGTCAAGATTCCATGAAACGGTTGTGTTGTTTGCTTCTGGTGTGTAACGTAAGGCAATTCTACCTTCTGTATACGGCATTCCATTGAAGTCAAATGGTCCTACTAAGTATGAGCCCGAACGATTAAATCCAACAGGGTTTACTGTTTGTAGGGCAACGAATGATGTGGAATCGGCTACGTTTGTAATAACTCCGACTTCCATTGTTCCTGCTAATAGTGCTGTTGAGGCTGTTGTATTAGAATAGAATTCTAATCTTAATGTATTTAATGGTCTTTCGAATTCTGGTAATGCTAATAAGCCTGCTCCTTTAAATTCAAGTGTTACTGAACCTGAGTGTGCAGCAGGTGCGTATCCTTCATGATAGATTCTTGGGAATGTTCCGTTTGAAAGTGCTGATGAAACTACTACATCGTAACACATAAACATTTGGTTGGCGATTGTTTGACTGCCAAGTGCTCCGTCAAAGTTTTCAAACCATACGTCATCTGTAATAGGCGGACAAGATGTTGAGAAGTGCATTGCTTCGGTTGGGGTAGAGATTTCATCTCCACAAACAGAGCTTACTGTGAATATGTATTCTGTTGAGCCTATTAGGTCGGATAATGTAACGATTGTGTCATATACATTTTCGGTAAATACTTCGCTTGGTGTGGATGCGTTGTAGTATTTTACAACGTAGCTGTCTGCTGTTCCGTTCCAAGAGATTGTTGCTGTATTTTGTGTTGTTGATACGAGAGTTACGTTTTCCGGACATACACATGTAGTAGCTCTTATATGGATATTATCTATTGCTGCTGGTGGATCGTTTTGATATGAAGCATCATCTCGCCATAGGAAAATAATATTTTGTGTTGTACCAATAAGTGATGATGGGAAAACGACTGTTTGGTGTTCCCAATCATTCACGTTTACTCTTGCATCCATAATCACGGTACCGCTTTCGTAGTTTTCAAGTGGTAGTGATGCGTCAAGGGCATATATTTTGAAATAATCCCATGATGAATAAGAGCCTGCTTCTCCTTTTGATTTCAAATCGAATTCCATTATGTATTCTGCTGGTTCTGTGAAATCAACTAAAAGAGTTGCTAATGCTTTTGTATTAGATGATGTGTAAGAGTTAGAAAAACCATTGTCATTTGACACATATAGTGAGTGTCCTGTTGTTTCGCCTTCTTCTAAGTATGGAGATGCTGTGCCTATACTCCAAGCGTTTAAGCCTGATATTTGAGTTAGGGTGAAATCTCCAAAAGTGCTTGCGTCTTCAAAGTCTTGTATGTATGGCAATTCAACAGGTACTGATGTGGTTTTAAATTCAATAGTATCTGTTTTATCGCTTATGTCATCTGTTCCACAATCTGTTACAACGAATGCTTGATAGATTGTCGATGGTGTAAGACCTTCTAATAGAACACTTGTTGATGAGGCGTCTTGTATTGACCAATCGTCAGCTTCTTCTTCTGTTAAGGCTTTTTCTCTATAATAAACCAACCAAGCTGTGTGGGTTAAATCGGCATCTTCCCAAGATATTGTTGCAGTTTCTGCTGCTGGACTTGCTGTTATGCTGTTCTTGATTGGTGAAGGACAGTCTGGCAAGATTGATACTTCGAATCGTCTAACATAAAAGTTAGTATAGGTAGAGCCTTCTCCTTTTATTGCTATGTAATATGTTAGTTCGTCGTTTAATGGTACGTTAGCAAATGTTACGTTTCCTGAAACCCAACCTTGATTTGTGTTAATTGAAAAGGTATGTACTGGAATGAATGTAGCAGTGTCTAACAAATCTGTTACTAATCCTACGGTTATGTAATCTGGTCCACTGTATGCGATGCTTCGCATTTCAATGTAGGCTCCTAAGTTATTGATATATTCTTCGAATGGAGCTGGGATAGCCATCATACTTACGCCATCACCAAATTTTGCCATTGGTGCTCCTGATACTATTTCTATCGCAGGTCCAGCATAGCCTCCATAATTATTATAACTATTAGCCATAATTGTCCAACAATCTAAGTCGTTTTGGAAATTTTCTATGTAAGGTAGGTCTGTTATTATATCGTTACATGCGGTCTTGAAATTTATTGTAGTCCATGGGCTTTCTTCTCCTCCTTCACATATAGATTTAACTCTGCATGTGTATTCGGTTGCTGGATTTAGGTTGGAGAAAGATACAAGGGTTGTACTTGTTGTTCCTGTTTCTACATTTGAGCCTGTCAAAGAGTCATTTGTTTGTTTTAATTCATAGGCATATTCTGTAACTGTGCCTTCCCAACTAACATCTGCCGTAGTCATTGTTATGTTTGAGGCTGATAAATTTGTTACAGGTAAACATAGGTTTTCTGTGGTAGCAGTATATGTGAATTTTGTGTTAGGTCTATGACGGTGAGCGTATGATGTAGTGTTGTTATAGTTTGTTTGAACATAATCACTTCCTTTATTCCACCCTTTATTTGAAAAGGCTGGGTCGTAATATAAAGGAACTTCACAGCCTCCTGATGTGGAGCATCCTATTCCTTCGTAAATCACTAAAAGATTTGCTGTTCCTGAGTAATCAAATTGGTTATCAAACACTAATTCATTCCAAGAATTTGCTGTGATAGCTATGTTTGTTTGATCGTAAACCAAGGTTGCTCCTGCTAATAGTTCAGAAAAAATTAGCGAATTTGGAATAGAGGTGTCTGTTACTTCTTTTAAATAGATTTTTAACGTTCTATTACTGCCTGATAAGGCTGCTGCTGTATTAAATGATATGGATGTTATGGTACATCCTCCATAAGGCATTTCATCTGCTGTGTAAAGATAAGCGCCTATGTGATAACCATAATATCCAGGTATTATCATATCGTTTTGAGTTGATGTTCCTGTTCCTATGGTTACTGTTTCTTGGGCTTTTAATCCTAAAAGCATAAATGCCATCATTAAAAATAAAAATACCTTTTTCATAAGTTTGATTTTAATGTTTGATTATCTGTTTTCAAATTTTAAAGAGATAAGTTCTGCTGTTTGTTTCATTTCATCAGAACTTAATTGTAATTTTTCTTTTGCAAAGTTTAAATCTCCAACTTCTTGTAATGGCACAAGATGTATGTGTGCGTGTCTTACATCTAAGCCAATTACTGCCATACCTACTTTTTCGCATGGAATTGCTGATTGGATTGCTTTTGCAACTTTTTTAGAGAAGATGTGTATTTGTGCTAATAATTCATCTTCTATGTCGAAGATATAGTCTATTTCTTGCTTTGGCACTACTAATGTATGACCTTTTGCCAATGGTGCTATATCTAAAAAGGCATAAAACTTATCGTCTTCTGCTATTTTATAAGATGGTATTTCACCATTTATTATTTTTGTAAATATCGATGCCATTTTACTCTCTTGTTATATTAGTTATTTCTAATTTCATCTTTCCAACAGGAACTTCTATCTCTGCAATATCTCCTACTTTCTTTCCTAAAAGTCCTTTCGCTATTGGAGATGTTATTGATATTTTACCAGATTTTAAATCGGCTTCGCTTTCTGGGACTATTTCGTATGTCATTTTTTTATTCAGTGCAAGGTTAATGAATTCAACTTTTGACATTAAAAGCACTTTTGATGTATCAATTTTTGATTCATCTAACAATCTTGCATTTGCAATAAGGGCTTGTAGTTTTGATATTTTAGCTTCTAACAATCCTTGTGCTTCTTTTGCTGCGTCATATTCTGCATTTTCCGACAAGTCGCCTTTATCTCTTGCTTCTGCTATGGCTGCTGAAATTGCTTGACGTTCAACAGTTGTCATGTAATGCAGTTCATCTTTTAATTTTTGAAGTCCTTCTTTTGAATAATATTTTATCTCTGCCATTTTATTGTTTTGTTTTAATTAAAAACAACTCGAAGGCTGTAAAAACAGTCTTCGAGTTGTTATCGTTTTGCTAAATTCATTCTTACAATGAGAATGAAATACCTATTGAGTGAATTCCTCCCATTATTTTTGTAAGTCTGAAACTATAATCTAATGCTAAGTTCATTGCATTCTTACCTGCTTTTGCTTTTGTTAGAGGTGCAAACACAGAAGCTCCACATGCTAACCCATTCATAAAGGTTGTTGAACCGTTTTCATCATAAATGTCTGTTGTAAGGTCTGTTTCGTAAGTGTAACCTGCTCTTAACATAAACATTTTCATGAAACCATATTCAAGTCCTAATGTATATTGGTCTTTTCCGAACGCCATAGAAGCGAAGTTTCCTGCTACTGTTACTCTGTGATTGTTTTCAGCGAATAAAAAGTCGTAAGACATACCAATATTTAAGCTTGATGGTAATTCGAATGAAGCTGAACGTTGTTCTGTTGTTTGATAGTGATCAAAAAACTCAGGTAAAGAGTTAATAGACAAACCATCTCCTTCATGACTCATTGATGGGCCCCAGTTTTTCAAAGCTATACCAAACTTCAATTCATAGTTTTCACCTGTAACATATTGAACACCCGCATCAATTGCAATACCTGTTCCTGATACGTTATCTATTGATTCAGTAAGAACCTTCAATGTAGCACCAGCATAGATTGATGTTGAAAAGGCTTTTGCGTATGATACTGCAACATTCATAATTGTTGGTTGGAATGTACCATTGTTTCCAACTTCTGGTGAATTAACTGTTGTTCTGTCTATAGTTCCAAAATTCATTGAGCTAACAGATAAACCTAACACTCCATATTCGCCAAGGTTTTGTGCAAGTCCTGCTGCTATATTGCTAATTCCTGAATTTTGTAACCATGATGTATATCCAAATGTAACTTCTGTTCCGCCTGCATGCGCCAATCCTGCTACGTTACTAAAAAGAGCATCTACTCCTGATCCGTTTGCAGTATTAACTCCTGCCCAACCTGAACTTTTTACCCAAGGATTTATCAATAAATATGAGCCCCCTGCAGTTCCTCTTCGGTCATCATTCCCTGCATTCGCTGTTATACTTGGCACCATTAAGATGCAAAGTATAACGCTTGTCAATATTCTATTTATATTTTTCATATTTCTACTTTCTTTATAAATTTTAAGCAATATTGTTAGATTATTGGAATGAGTTTAAGTCAACAGGTCTTAAAGCTCCAAACCATTTGATTAGTTTTTCTCCTACACCGTCAGCTTTAATATGGATTAGATAAACTCCTCCTGAAATTGGTAAACCTTTGTGGTTCTTTAAATCCCAATCAACTGAGGTTAGAGCTGTACCTCCTCCTGATACTAATGACTTAGAAGGTCCTCTCAATTTTCTTACAACTGTTCCATCTAATGCATATATTGTTATGTAACAATCAGGTGGAAGATTTGTTATCTTAACAAGGTTTTGAATTTGGTCTTGTTCATATAATGAAGCTGCAAAGTATGGATTAGGAACAACTGTTATGTTGTCTAATGCTGATTGTGCAGTTTCTGTATGTCCAAGAACTGTTGCTATACCTGCATCGATAGAGAATTGATACATAGGATTGTTATCATTCATAGGTTCTGCACTTGTTCCCATTGCGTTGTTAGACCATTTTGTTTCATATGGTTTTCTAACTCTGATAGAAACTGTTGCATCTGTTGGTATCAAAGATTGAACTTTCTTTTCTAATTCTACGTTAGCACTTCCTGATTCGAAACAAGTTGCTAATGGAACACCTACCCACATAACTGTTGCAAATAATTCGTGTGCTGCTTTAATTCTAGCTTTATTTTCTGGAGGATCAGAAACTCCTGTTGCTTCACTCAATCCTTTTAATATATTATAAGCCCAAGCTCCTTTATCATAACGAGTAGGTTTTACTATTGTACCCGATACATTTACTTCTGAAGTTCCTAATACATAGATATAGTGCATTCCTCCGAAAACATATCCACCTTGGTCTGTTGTTGCCGCTGTTGGATTCCATAACATATCTCTACCATTTTGGTGTCCTAATGCAGAGTTTTCACCAAATATGATATTTAATCTTTCACCTGTTTCAAGATTAATAGCATATCCTGGGAACCAACCCATACCTTCTTCCATGCCTGGTTCTGGTGCGTTGTCTACCAATCCATCTTTTCCAACAGAAGGTGCTTTTCTTAATGAAAAGGCTTTTGCTCCTCCTTGTGTTAATAATGGGTCGTTACCTAACTCAATAACTGGACATTTTGTCCATTTTGTTTCATCATTTGTAAATACAATATCAACTGATGCTAAGTTGTTCATATCATTTGATATCAAACTTACCAATTTACCAGGGTTGTATTGATCTGCATTCGATTCATCATATTCATTTGTTGGATCATAGTAGAAAGCATCTGTAAACGCTGGGTGAACGTATGACGCTGGTTGATTATTATCATAGTCGTATGAGATAGATGTTAATCTATATGGAGCCCACCAACCACCAACACAATTTTCAAATTCAGATTTTGCATCAAGTGGTGTATGAATAAAGTATCCTAGTGGGTTTTTGAATGCTGTATGGTAGTAATCTAACCACGCATTACCTAAATCTTCCATCTCTCCTCCGTCTACTCCACCACCTGCTCTAATCCAGTCTAAAGCGCGTAGGTTATCATTATCTGCTACCCCTGACAACCATGTTTTAGATGGGTCTGCAAAGGTTATTGATGAAGATAATAATGCTCCTGCTATTACATCTCCACCTTTAGCTTCTCCTGCTGTAATTGTTGCAGTATTAGAAGTTGCTAATGGTTTAGGGTTTGTTAATTGTATTGATAATCCTAATTCAAATATTATTTCTTCATTGATTTCTCCAATTGGTCTTGATGAACGTAATGTATCAACTCCTTCAAAAAGTTCTCCACCATTTGCATTTGTTAATTCCCAATAAGCTTCGTCCATTGTTCCTTCTCCTGGAACTATCTTTAATATATAATTTCCTGTACGTACTGCTAATGGGTCAACTATTTTAACATTCAATGGTCCATAGTTTACAGTATAAACTGGTGTTGGAACAAAGTTTACTGGGTTTTGATTAGCATCTATCTTTTCTTCACCTTTCTTACCAACTAATTCTTCGATAGTTGTTTTATCAAAGTTTAATACTAATCCTCCATTGCCTTGTCCTTCTATTCTGATTACCTCAGGAGACATACCATAAGATGATTGTAATAATGTTCCATTTTGTTCAGAATTTGTCATGTGTGGTATTGCTACAACCGGCTCAATACTTCCACCACCACCTAACTTTCTACTTGCTAAGTATTGTGTTTTTTGTCCATCTAATTTTGTAACATCATTTGGATTGTATTGTTTGTAGTTATTGTATGAGTAAGCAATTGCAATGTAATAGTATTTTTTATTGTTTACTATTCTCTTATCATTTGTTTCCGCAAATTTATCTTCTGTTATTTTGAACGAGTGTCTTATTCCTTTATTCTCTCCATCAACCATAACTTGTCCACCTAATAAATCGTCAGTTGTTGTGTAATTAACTAATCTTCCAATAGGTTGATTATTTTGTAATGAATCATAGTTTTCTATGTCGCATTGTGCAATCAAACGAGATTTTGCTTGATCATAAATATCTGCAACAGAAACTGTTTCATCTTTCAATTGGAATATTTGATATCCTTCAAATCTATAGAATCTATCATAATCAATTGTTTCAACAACATTTCCAGCGCTATCTTTTACATCATAAGATCTAGGGATTGTAACGTCTTGTGCTTGGAATGTTTCATTTACGTTGTTTCCTGCTTCATTTGTTAAGTACAATATAATTTCTCTATCAAGTTCTTGTACTACTACATTTGGAGCATCAGGTCCTTCTAATACGTTGAAACAGTTATCAAACAATGCTTGACATTTATCGTCTATTTGTCTTAGCAATTCTACTGATGCCATAGGTCCACCACTTGCAGCTTGTGCAAAAGGAATACCTACTGTAATGTAGTTAATTGCACCTGGTTCCAATGTGAATGGTCCTGCTGATTGCATGAAACGTCTATCGCCTGCTGGGTTAACAGCTGTTTGTTCTGTCCAAACGTTGTCTTTACCATACTGCTCATTTCCGTTAGTTCTTGTACCCCAACCCCAAATATCTGAGTTTCCTGGGAACATAAAGTCTGATTTAATATCTGGCGCAAGACCTGTTCCTGAGTTGTATCCGTTTCCACCATAACACATCTTGCTACCATCTTGCCAAAGACCTCTTAAATAGTTGTAATAGTCTGTTGCTTTATTCGGCTCTCCAGTATACCCAGAACCATTCTCATAGTAAACGAATCTACGCATACCAAAACGTTCGTCATCAACAATTCCGTTACCAAAGTTTACACCATTGATAGCACAAGCATCTATCGAGTCTCTTGATTTTGGATACCAAAAATCTTTAAATTTATAAGCATCTTCTGTTAATAGTATGTGGTTTACTGTTCCATCCTCGTTTCTATATGGATCTAACGCCGACGCACCCATAACATCTAGTAATTTGAATTCATCAACTTTTGGATTATCTCTTCCATCTGGATCCATATATGGTCCTTGGAAGAAGTCTATACCAACTGCTGGTGGATTTCCTGCATAAGCCCCTGTTCCTGGTCCGTCTGTTGCTTTACCATTGTAGCAATATCCTAATCCTCTTTCAACATCACAACCAACATAGTCATCAGCTGCATAACCTAAGTCTGGGTCAACCCATTGAGAGAAATAAGTATTTGTCAATGTAAATGTAGAACGGTTAATAATTTCGTATGAATAGAATGTCATATTGTTGATTTCATCGTTCATAGCAAAAGCAAATGCTTGTGCTCTGATTTCTAATCCAATAGGATTTTCTGATTTTGATTCAGTGTGTGCATTTCCTTTATCGTTGAATACCCACCAAATGGTTTCGTCTCCTTTTAACACTTGGTCAACTAATAATCCACCGTATGCTTTTACTACACCACCTGTTCCGTAGTTAGGGTTTGTTGTATCAGATTCCATTGTTGGGGTTGGAGTGAATGGCAATCCTAATTCTGCCCATTGTTCTTTTTGTTTTGCAGGACATAATTCTCCTGATAAATCGTAGTATGGATAGTCTCCATCTTCCCAATTATAAACTCCATCACCACTTCTATCGTAGAAAGGAGCCATAAATTTAGATTGATTTTTAGAAACATCTCCATGTGCAGGCCATGTCTTGATTGCCTCTGTTGCTCTTGAAGCATCTACTCCTATAAAAGTTTCTCCTTGATATTCAAAACCATCTACGAAGTATTCTACTTCTGCTTTTGTTATTTTAAAGTGTTTGTCCCATTGTTCACAAACTGATTTATCTACTGAGGCATTTGCATCTACTGTTAATGGTCCCGGCCAAAAGTCATCTCCTTCTGATCCGAATCTCAATGCTGCAACACGTAATTGAAGGTTTGCGTCTTGTCCTCCAATCCATAAAGCCGCACAGAACATTGCTGTACTATTTCCATCTTTTGGTACAAAGTAACGTGCTGTAGCTCCATCATACCACATGTTTCCAGAAGTATTTATACGGGCTCTAACATTGTTTATGCTTAATTCTGCAGAACCTTGTCCTCTACGACATCTCTCTAATTCTGCTTTTTTAGCTGGTTTCTTTACTGCATATTTATATGCCTCGGCATATGCAGAAGTTCCAACAAGCATAAAGCACATCAATAATAATGATATTTTACTGCTAATATGTTTCATACTATTTATTTTTTTTATCTTAAATTATTAGAACTGATATGATACTCCTAAATAAACCATTCTTGGTGTTGAGTAATTATACACAGCATTATTGTAATACATTGTATAAAAATCTCTATATGATTGTTCATTTAGTTGTCCTTGAATTAATGTTTGTGTTTCAGGGTCTGTTAAGTATCCATCATCTTCTGGGTCTCCTGTAACTCCATAAACACTTCTAATGTTCTTAATGTTGAAGACGTTTGTTATTCTCGCAAATATGTTTAACATAGTTGTTTTCTTACCTATTTTCAATGAGTATGATTTATCTATGTTCATATCCACACGGAACGACCATGGTAAACGTGCTCCTCTAAAACTACCTACGATTGTGCTTTGAAGGTGACTAAAATACTTAGTATAAGGCGCTCCTGATTGAGCTACTCCTGTAATATTGAATCCTAAGTTTTGGAACCATCTAATGTTCTTAACTCTTTCGTTTCCGTCTTTATCAACAACTACTCTTGTTGTTGTTGGTCCATTATATTTATCTCCTCCTTGGAAACGGAAGTCTAAGTTTACTTTAAATTCGTGTCTTCTATCATCTGCTATTGGGAACAACATTTTTAATGAAGGATAACCTGCTTTAATCAATGATACCATTGTTGATGAAGGTAATCCTGATGTTCCTTCTGCATATTGTAATGTATAGTTTGCATTGATTCTAACATTCTTTGAACGTCTTAAATCATATGAAACAGTGAAACCTTTTGTTGTCATAAAGTCTTGGTTGTCGTATGAGTAATACATATTTGTAGGGTCTGCTCCTACATATTGTACTAAGTTGATAAGGTCTCTTGTTTGTTTGTAGTATGCTGTGATACCCATTGCTGATGATTTAGAAAGCACTTGTTGGAATCCTAATTCATAGTTTGTAATCTTTTCTGGATTTAAGTTAGGATTTGAGAATGCTGCACCAGACATTTTTTCCATGTATAAGTATCCTGCATAATTTGCTTGCCATACTCCTGTTGATGGACGACGAGCGATAACATCGTAAGATGCTTTAAACTCTGATTTATCTGATACAGGGAATGAGAATGCAATACGAGGCATAGCTACATATTGTGGTTTGTAATCTTCAAAAGCATCTGTTGATATTTGAGTAGGTAAACCTGTTTCGGCTAATGTTCCTTTTCTGAAAGGTAATGGTTGTCCTGATGCACCTGCAACATCATTAGGGTTTGATACTAATTCTCCATTTGCAGTGTACCATAGATTTCCATTTTGGTTACGAAATCCTCTAATATCTACATTATCAACAGTTGAAGAAGAAGATAATTTATCTACATATACTATGTAGTCATCTCCTATGGCATTAGGAATATCTGTACGGCCTGCCTCTCTTAATTCTCCAGCTGTATAAGAAGAGTACAATAAGTAAGGGTCTTTTAATCCCATTTGATTACCATCGAATCTATCTACACGTAGACCAATGTTGAAAATCAAATCTCTAAATAAGAATTTATCTTGGAAATATCCAGCAGCATAGATTGGTTCCCATGCTCCAATGTTTCTATTTCCATCAGCTCCTGTAAAGAAATCTTGTAATGATTGTTTTCCTGTTATTCTATTTCCTCTATGGTCATATCCATAGTAGCTTACTAATGAATTACCTGTGTTGTATAATTCGTCTGCTGAGAACATATCCAAAGAGAATGTTGATGGGTCATAACTATCAATGTCAATAAACTCAGTTCCGTCTATTGCTAAACCTAATGCTTGACGTATTTGTTTATCAAAGAAAGTTTGACTACCAGCATCATAACGTCTATTATATGTTACATATGGTATTGTAGAAGAATTATCAATAATAGGATTATCTAAATCTCTATATAATAAGTGTTGGTTAACTTCTTGTTTCATTATGGTCCATAATCCTGAAGCGTTTAATGAATATCCTCTATATATAGATTGGTCATATTGGAATCCTAATTCTAATTGGTGGTTTCCAACGTCTGCTGACACTCTTGCTGCTGCATAAATATATTGATTTTCTGATTTTCCATAAGAAGATGATACGACACCTACGTTTGTAAACATACCGTATATAGAAAGAGGAGAATCACCATTTACTAAACCATATATACTTCTTAAGTAGTCATAGTTCATAGTGTATCCGGCATCTCTTAAATCTTTAAATTCATCGCTGAAATAGATTTGTGATGTATATGCAGACATACTTGGATTGTATTCTGATGGTGTGTAATCAACTTGATAGTCTAACCAACCATTGTGTTGATAAACATATTCCTTACTTCCGTCACCATCAATATCCATTCTTATTAATTCGTAAGAATTTCTCTTGTGAGTATTGAAGTATCCAACGTGACCATAACGGAATAAGTTATCTCCGTGATCTTTACTATAAGATTCGCCATATTCTCTTGAATAAGATCCTACAACATTAAAGATAACGTTTTTAATTAAAGCAGAACTTCCTTCTTCTGAAGGGAACTTTTGTGTAAAGTCCGCCATAATTTGGAAACTATTACTATAAGACTCTGAATTGTTAAAGTTGTTCATTAACATTGAAGCAACTCCACCACTCATTCCTTTTCCGTAAGTATATTCTGCGTTAATTTGTAAACTACTATTTTTAGAGAAACGGAAATCTAATCCTCCATCAAGATAAATTGTAGAACTTCCTAAATTTGATTTACGACCAACTCTTTCGAAATCATCTAATGTTAGGTATTCTGCTGAATAGTTTACAGAACCCATTGCAGGGTTATATAACAATGGAGATTGTCTTAATTGTTCCAATACATCATCTTTAATCATGTAGTATCTTCTATCTCTTGGTCTTATATAAGGGTCAGCTGCATATTGAGCAAATCCAGCTAAACGATAACCAATAACACTATTTTCAGCGCCTGTTTCTTTATTTTTCCTTTTGTATAAAGGACCTGTAAAGAACACGTCAGCTCTGTGGTATCCTCTTGTATCTAATAATTCAGAAGTTTGGTATTGAACGAAACCTTGGAATTGGGTTTGAGGAGGTAATAACGTAATGTTTGTTGCACCCCCGATAGCTTCACCTATACTTGCAGGAGTACCCCCTAAAATAACTTGAACCTCAGCAATAGATTGCTTAGGAATGTTAACTGACCCTTTCTTAGCGACTCCATTTACATAAGTCTTCATTTGGTCTTGTCCACGTGCGCTACCTGCACCTCCGTCACTGTCTGTAATACCTCCGACAGACGCGATGATTCCATCAACTGTATTAGCAGTCATCTTGTCAAGGTCTTCTGCAGAAATACGCTTTCCTGATTCTGATGAACCTTGGTCGATTAGAGGGATAGAATATTCAACAACTTCAACAACATCCAAAACTTCTGCTGTAGGAGTCATTTCCAAACTACCTTCTAATGTAAATCCTGATGCTTTAACTTGTACACCGGTTTTCAAGACTGTCTTGTAACCCATGAACGAAGCTCTGATGTCGTATGCACCAGGAGAAAGCGGTTTAATTTGATAATTACCATCTATGTCCGTAGTTGCTCCGCCCATTTGTTGACCATTTTGTTCAACAATGACATTCACAAACGGCAATGGTTGCTTTGTCTGTGAGTCTGTAATAGTACCCGTAAGAGTTCCTTGCGAATACAACATCAGACTGGTTGTTAATAACAACCCGAGTGTAAAGAATAATTTTCTCAACATGCCCATTTCTTTTATTGTTTCTTAGATTTATAATTTCACTACTTATATGGTCTTTCTAATATTGCAGAATAAATCACAGCTTCTTTTAAAGAAAAATTCTTACTCTGCTCCTCAGAAAGTATTTTTTTGTCATCTAATTTTATTTCTGTTTTCACTTCTTCATTATTAAGCTTTTCTATAATAATATCATCATGGAGCGCCTCTTCTTTTGAAAGAAAAACGTCCTCCTCTATCTCATCAAAATCTGAAACATACTCTGTTTCACTTTGATTTTCTTTATATTTTTTACGACCGAACGTAAAAAATACTATAAGAGATAACAATATTACATAAAAAACACTCATAATTAACTTTTTTCAAGTCGGCAAATTTACAAGAAAAAAATTATCTCACAAATTTTTACTTATAATAATTTATTGAAGAGAACTTTAAGTGTCTCTCCAATAAACTATTAAATTTTATTATTTACTTGCTTTTAATTGTTTCTTCTTTTCAGAACGAGTTATCGTGAAGTAAGCTATAGGACAAGCAACACAAAGTGAAGCGAAAGCTCCTATTGCAACACCAATAAACAATGCAAATGCAAATCCTCTCAATACCTCTCCTCCGAATATGAATACTATTAACAATACTAACAAAGTAGATCCTAATGTATTGAATGTACGACTAAGAGTTTGATTCATAGCATCATTCATTACTTTTCCATAAGGAGATTTTGGATATAACTTAACATTTTCTCTGACACGGTCAAACACAATCACTGTGTCATTGATAGAATATCCAATTACAGTTAATATTGCTGCAATAAATTGTTGATCAACTTCTAAGTTAAATGGTAATATTCCGCTAAACAATGAGAATATACCTATAGTAATTAAAGCATCAAATGTTAGAGAAACTAAACCTGCAAGTCCATATTGCCATTTTCTAAATCTCAATCCGATGTATATGAATATCAAGATTAAAGAAATAACAACTGATATAACAGCTGAACGTTTTATGTCATCAGCCATTGTTGGTCCTACTATTTCTGAACTAATAATTCCAAGAGGACTCTTCATTGTAGATTCAAATTGTTCTAATGTTACTTTTTCTTTATAGAAAGAAGCAACACCTTTGTGCAATTTTGCAATTACTTCTGCTTTTACAGCTTCACTATCATCTTTTACTTTATAGTCAGTAGTAACTTTAACTTGATATGATGGACCAAATGTTTTTACTTCTGGTGCTGTTTCAAATTCTTTTTGTAATGC
The DNA here is from genome assembly GCA_045644685.1 of Candidatus Onthomorpha sp. GTDB lineage: Bacteria > Bacteroidota > Bacteroidia > Bacteroidales > P3 > Onthomorpha. The sequence continues at coordinate 244,681 of JAZRHI010000009.1, read as the reverse complement.
ACTACGCACTTCAACAGGATTAACATCTTGATCAAATCTTATAACATAAGTTCTACCACCTGAGAAATCAATACCATAATCTAAACCTTTAAAAGCTAACGAACCAATAGAAAGCAATACTAATGCAACAGCTACAATCATTTGAGGTTTATGGTTACCAACAAAATTAACTTTTGGATCTCTTAAGAAATTCTTAGTTAATTTATTGTAGAAGGTAATATTCTTTGTTGCATTCTTTCTTTTTAACATTGCTTCAAATACCAATCTTGAAATAAAGATACTTGAGAACAATGAAGTAAGAATACCTATACATAATGTAATAGCAAAACCTTGAATAGGACCACTACCAAAATATGCTAATACTATACCTGTTAATAGTGTTGTTACGTTACCGTCTATAATTGCAGAGTAAGCAACTTTGTATCCATCAGATATTGCTGAACCTAAATTCTTGCCTGCTAACAATTCTTCTTTAATACGTTCGTAAATAATTACGTTAGCATCGACAGCCATAGCCATTGTTAAAACTATACCTGCTATACCTGGTAATGTTAATACAGCTCCAATAGAAGCTAATGTTCCCATCAAGAAGAAGATATTAACAAACAAAGCACAACATGCTGCGATACCCGCCATATTGTAGAAGAATATCATATAGATAAACACTAAAAGGAAGGCAACAACGAAAGAAACCAAACCTGTTCTGATTGATTCTTCTCCTAAAGAAGGTCCAACAACTGATTCTTGAACCATTTTTGCAGGAGCTGTTAGTTTACCTGATTTAAGAATATTTGCTAAGTCTTTTGCTTCTTCAACAGTAAATTGTCCAGAAATTTCAGAACGACCTCCTGTAATTTCAGAATTAACATTTGGAGCAGAATAAACAACTCCATCTAACACAATAGCTATACTATTTCCTATATTACTACCTGTAATCTTAGCCCATTTACGAGCCGCTTCATCTTTCATCACCATTGAAACAACAGGTCGGCCTTGTTGATCAAAGTCGCTATTTGCATCAGATATTACATCTCCATCCAAAAGAGGAGTTTTTGCTTTGTTTGTTAATTGCAAAACATACAATTCATATTCATTTGTTTTGTCAATAGGTTTTGCACCCCAAGCAAACATAACATCTTGAGGGAGTAATTTAGAAGCTTGGGCAAGCATTCTATCAATTTCCCCTCTATTGTTTGCAGTTGCGGATCCAACTACACATCTTTGCATCATACCTCCATTGTTAAGGTGCGCAAATTTTGACAACAAAGGATTCTTCACTTTGTTTTCTTGTGTAGTGTCTGCATTTTGCAACCACTCATCCGCAGCAATCAACGCTTGGAATACGTCTGCAGCATTTCCTGCTAACCAAAATTGCAATTGAGCAGAACCTTCTAATAATTTACTTACTCTTTGAGGATCTTTAACTCCCGGCAATTCAATAGCGATTCTTTCAGTCGCTTCTAACTTTTGTATAGTTGGTTGAGCTACACCAAACTTATCTATACGTTTTGATAAGACTTGGAATGTTCTATCATAAGATTCAGTACATTCTTGTCTTATTGCATTTATTACTTCAGCGTTTGTGGAATTTGTAGTTATCCCTTTTTCTTTCAGTTTTACTCTGAAAAATGCAGAAAGATCAACCTTAGAAGTTTTATTTGCTTCATCTACCTGTTTTGCAAAGCAATCAATGAATTTTTCTCCTGTGGTCTTGTGTTCTTGTTCTGCTTTCTCAATTATAGCTGAAAGCACCTGATTTCCAGGATCTGTCGCTAAATTTTTAAGAACGTCAACTGTGGAAACTTCCATCATAACGTTCATACCACCTTTTAGGTCCAAACCTAAATTTACTTCTCTCGCTTTACATTCTTTATAAGAGAATTTTCTAATCCACAAAAAGTTGTAAGCTGTTTGTTCAGACACAGAGTCTAAATAAAAGTTTTCTCTTTCTGTAGAGATTGAATCTAAAATCTCTTGCTCGCGTAAAGCATCTCCTTTTGCCAAGTTTTTTGCAATTGTTTTGGCGTATTGATTTGTAGCATACTCTTTTGCATCGCTTTCTACTTGTTTTGTGAAGTAGGTAAACGATAGTTGATACAAACAAATCAACGCAAATACTATTGCAATAACTTTAATAGCACCTTTGTTTTGCATATCACTTTATATTTTAAGTACATATAGTTATTTGAACTTGCAAAGTTAAAATTTTATTTGATAACTCCATAATTCTTTGAAAAAAAAATATTCTCTTGCAGTTTTTTTTTTGTTAAATCAATGATATTGAAATTGTAAAAGATGAAGAAAATTAGACATATAAGGAAGCTCTATTTTAAGGTAAAGAGAAAAATATTCGTTATTTTGTCTTAGAAAAAGTGTTTTTTGTAAAAAAATTGATAGTTTTGCAAATAGAAACATTTTAAACACAAATAGTAATGACAGAAAAACTTCAAACTTTGAGAGATAGTGCTTTATTTAGGTGGATAGCACTATTGTTATTGGCTCTTGCCATGTTTTGTTCATATATCTTTATGGACATTTTATCACCTATACAAGACTTAATGCAATCCGAAAGAGGCTGGGACCCAACTGCTTTTGGAACAATGCAAGGCTCTGAAACATTCTTAAATGTCTTTGTTTTCTTCCTTATTTTTGCGGGTATCATCCTTGACAAAATGGGAGTTAGATTTACAGCTCTTTTATCAGGAGCCGTAATGCTTGTTGGAGCCTTAATCAAGTGGTATGCAGTAACTGACAACTTCACAACTAGCGATTTACACACTTGGTTTACAAACAATTTAAACTACATTCCTCTTTTTGATGAGTTAGGCGTTTCTCCTTTTTATAGAGGTATGCCAGCATCTGCTAAATTAGCTGCAATAGGATTTATGATTTTCGGTTGCGGTGTTGAAATGGCGGGTATAACTGTGTCTCGTGGAATTGTTAAATGGTTTAAAGGCAGAGAAATGGCTTTGGCTATGGGTTCTGAAATGGCCTTAGCAAGATTGGGAGTTGCAACTTGTATGATTTTCTCTCCATTCTTCGCAAAACTTGGTGGAGATGTTGATGTTGCACGTTCAGTTGCTTTCGGAGTCGTTTTACTTTGTATTGCTTTGATTATGTTTATTGTATATTTCTTCATGGATAAGAAATTAGACGCTCAAACAGGAGAAGCAGAAGAAAAGGATGAACCGTTCAAAGTCAGCGATATAGGAAGCATTTTAAAGAGTGGAGGCTTCTGGTTAGTAGCTTTACTTTGCGTTCTTTACTATTCAGCAATCTTCCCATTCCAAAAATATGCTGTAAACATGCTACAATGTAACTTAACTCTAACAGAAGGAACAGGATTCTGGGCAAGCGAATCTGTAACTATCGTTCAATACTTAATAATGTTAGTTGTTGCAATTGGCTCGTTTGCAAGCAATTTCTCTAAAAATAAAACAGCTAAATATGGCTTAATGACGTTAGCTGTTGTTGCGTTAATAAGCTATTGCTACATGGGATACATGAGAGGTTCTGCTGAATCTGTATTTGCAGTGTTCCCTTTATTAGCTGTTGCTATTACTCCAATATTAGGAAACATTGTGGACCACAAAGGAAAAGCTGCTTCAATGTTAATGATTGGCTCTTTATTATTGATTGTTTGCCACTTAACATTCGCTTTCATACTTCCAATGTTCAAAGGTAGTGCAATCGGAGGAACAATCGTTGCTTATGTAACAATCTTGGTATTAGGCGCTTCATTCTCTTTGGTACCTGCTGCTTTATGGCCAAGTGTTCCAAAATTAGTTGATCAAAAAGTTATCGGTTCTGCTTACTCTCTAATATTCTGGATACAAAATATCGGATTATGGCTATTCCCTATGTTAATAGGTAAGGTATTGGCTAACACAAATGCGGGAGTAGAAAATCCATTAGAATACAATTACACATGGCCTTTGGTAATGTTGGCTTGCTTAGGTATAGCTGCGTTAATCCTTGGTTTAGTTTTGAAAGCTTGGGATAAGAAAAAAGGTCTTGGATTGGAAGAACCAAATATTAAAGACTAATTAAAATTTTAGTTTAAGTAACTGCAAAATAGGGATTTGTTAATTCAAATCCCTATTTTTTTGTCTTATCGTGATTTTAACTTAATTGCTGATATTTAAGAAAAACACGACCAATCTATCTGTCAATTAAATTTTCTTTAAGTATTTAGTCTTAAAATCGTATTTTTAATTTATAAATATTTTGCGTGCAGAGGGTTATGTGGATTTTTAGAATTTTAATATTTTTACGAAAACTGAGGTTTTATTATCGAATAACAATAAAAAATAACTCTTAGCTTTATAAAATTAAAACTAAGAGTTATTTTTTTAATTCTAAGAAAGAATTTTCAAAATCAAAGAGTTTATAATTCAAATCCTAATCTTATTTCTAATGGGAACATCTTTTAAGTTTCATTTCTATTGATTGGACTTGTTAATGGGTTGTTTAAAGATTCTACTGTCATATCTATATCAAATGCTCTCCAACGATAAACTGCTCCGATTGAGAATCCTTCAAAAAAGAAATTGATTCCAACAGGAACATAAAAGCCATGTTGAATTATTTTTTGATTTGCCACCATTACTTTTCCTGGTTCGGCTGTTGCTATGTGCAATTCGCCATAGTCATATCCAAATCCAGCAGAAATATTCAATCCATTTTTATGATTTTTTGAAAAATACATTTGTCCTCCAAATGATAAGTCGCTATATATTGTATGAGAATATGCTCTCTTATCAAGACCTATCTCATTTTCTGGTACAAGTGTATAATTTCTAATACCATAATTATAACCAAAATTAAGAATGGGTGTAAAATAATCTGTTATGTTAAATTTCACATTATAACCTAAGCCTATACCTTGTTGAGGCATATTTAATTTTAAAGCATTCTCAATAGCAGAATTTTGATCCATAGTAAGAAATGACATATAAAAATCCGTTCTTGCATAATCTTTGCTACTTGAATTTTCCACTGCGATCTCTTCTACTACATAAGTATCTTCTACTTCTTCTACTTGTGCTTTTGCTTCTGTGAAGGCAAAAAGCGAACACATTGAAAAACAAATCAATGCTAATTTTGCGTTTCTTTTCATACTATATAAATTTTAGTTTATAATTATTTCTATGTCGCAAATTTACAAATATTTTACTATAACAAACAAATAAATCTGTGATTTTGTTTTAGGGGGGGGGTAATTCTTTGGTTTTCAAAAGTTTAGTAATAAAAAAATAACGGACTTTATTAAAAAATCCGTTATTTGCTTTATATAAATAGTTTCTTTATTGCTTTGGAATAAGCGAAATATTCAATTCTTCAAGCTGTGCAGGAGAAATTTCTGATGGACTTTCAATCATTATATCTCTTGCTTTGTTGTTTTTAGGGAAGGCAATGAAATCTCTAATTGTCTCAACGCCAGCGAACATTGAACACATTCTATCAAATCCGAATGCTATACCTCCGTGAGGTGGAGCTCCGTATTCAAATGCGTTAAGCAAGAATCCGAATTGAGCTTGTGCTTCTTCTTCGCTGAAACCTAATGCTTTAAACATATCGTTTTGCATATTACGGTCGTAAATACGTATTGAACCTCCTCCAATTTCGGTTCCATTTACTACAAGGTCGTATGCGTTTGCTCTTACTTCGCCCGGAGAAGTGAAGAGTTTTGAATAATCTTCTGATTTCAAGGAAGTAAAAGGGTGATGCTTTGCATAGAAACGTTGAGTCTCTTCGTCCCATTCTAAAAGTGGGAAATCAACAACCCATAACGGCTTGTAATTGAACGGATCTCTTAATCCAAGACGTGTTCCCATTTCAAGACGAAGAGCACATAAAGCAGTTTGAGTTTTTTCCTTAGCTCCTGCCATAACAAGCATTAAATCACCTGGTTTTGCTGTGAATTTATCTGCTATTTTTTGCAATTGCTCTGCGTTAAAGAACTTATCCACAGATGATTTGAATGTTCCGTCTTCGTTATACTTGATATAAACTAATCCGCTTGCTCCAACTTGTGGACGTTTTACGAAATCGGTTAATTCATCTAATTGTTTACGAGTGTAGTTTGCACAACCCTCTGCACAAATTCCTACAACTAATTCAGCAGAATCAAATACAGAGAAGCCATTTCCTTGTGCTACATCATTCAATTCTACAAACTTCATTTCAAATCTTGTATCAGGCTTATCGCTTCCGTAATATTTCATTGCGTCTGCGTAGGTCATTCTTGGGAAATCGTCTAATTCTAAGCCTTTTACTTGTTTGAAAAGATATTTCATCAAGCCTTCAAACATTTGTAAAACGTCTTCTTGTTCTACAAAGCTCATTTCGCAATCTACTTGTGTAAATTCTGGTTGTCTGTCGGCTCTTAAATCCTCATCTCTAAAACATTTTACAATTTGGAAGTAGCGATCGTAACCTGCAACCATCAATAATTGTTTGAAAGTTTGAGGAGATTGAGGTAAGGCATAGAATTCATTTGGATTTACACGAGAAGGCACTACGAAATCTCTCGCTCCTTCTGGTGTAGAACGAATTAAGAACGGTGTTTCTATCTCCATAAATTTCTTATCATTCATATAATTTCTGATAAGAATAGATAGTTGATGTCTTAGTTCAAGATTTTTTCTTACGCAGTTTCTTCTAAGGTCTAAATAACGGTATTTCATTCTTAATTCTTCTCCTCCGTCTGTATTGTCTTCTATTGTGAATGGCGGAGTTTTGGCTTCGTTCAATACTGTTATTTGTTCTACTAATATTTCTATATCCCCTGTTGGAATATTTTTATTTTTGTTACTCCTTTCAGAAACAACGCCTTCTACTTGTAAGACATATTCTCTTCCAAGTGTTCTTGCTTTTTCGCATAGTTGTGAATTTGTTTCCATATTGAAAACAAGTTGTGTTATTCCGTAACGATCGCGCAAGTCTATAAAGGTCATACCTCCTAAATCGCGAGAACGTTGCAACCAACCTGCAAGTGTTACTTTTGTACCACAATTTTTTAAGGTCAATTCACCACAAGTATGTGTTCTTAACATATAGCGTTATTTTTTTATTCTAATGTTTTTTGATATTGTTTACTTAGATTAAATTTTTCTGGATGTTTGGCAACTTTATCCTTGTAAAATGCTTGTATTTTCTTGATATCGGCTTCGTAATCTCCCGTAGGATAGAATTTTTCTCCGCTTCCACCCTGTTTTTTCTCGTAATCTAACCAAGAAAGATAGATAGGCTTTCCTGATTTCATTGCTATGTGATAAAATCCCTTTTTCCAATGTTCTGTATATTTACGAGTACCTTCGGGAGTTATAATTACAGAAAAATTATCGTTTTCTTTAAGCTTCTTAACTGCCTCTTCAACAAGTCCAGCGCCCCTTTTTCTATCAACAGGAACGCCTCCTAAGGCTTTTAAAATCGGACCTAATGGAAAGAAAAACAACTCTTTTTTTATGAAAAAGTGAGCATTTACTCCTAACTTCCACAATCCGCAACGTCCCCAAACGAAGTCCCACATTGAAGTATGTGGGGCTTCTATGAAAACGCAGTTTTTCATTTCTGGTTCTGGCTCTCCGATTAACTTCCAACCGCCAAGCCACATCAGAAAATCAGCAATTTTTTTCATTTGGTTACTTTACAATTGAATATGTATCTTGTGCAATTACCAATTCTTCATCTGTTGTTACAGAAAGGATTTTTACTCTGCTACTTTCCTTAGATATAATTCCATCTTGACCAGCCATTGCTTCGTTTTGCTTTTCATCAATTTCCGCTCCAAGGAATTCTAATCCACGACATATTTCTTGTCTTTGCCACCAAGCATTTTCTCCTATACCTCCTGTAAATAAGATTGCATCAACACCACCCATTGCAGCAGCGTATGCTCCTATATATTTTTTTACTCTGTATGCGAACATATCAAACGCAAAGGTTTCTCTTTCTTTACCTTCTCTTTTACCAGCCATGATATCGCGCATATCAACAACGCCTCCTGTGATTCCATTCAAACCACATTTTTTATTGATAAAGCTGTTCATATCTTTGATGCTCATGTTTTCTTTTTCTGCTATGTAAAGAAGAACTCCTAAGTCTAAGTCTCCACATCTTGAACCCATGATTAAACCTTCTACTGGTGTGAATCCCATAGATGTATCTACTGATTGTCCATTTTTTACTGCACAAATAGAAGCTCCTGAACCTAAGTGGCAAGATATTATCTTAGAGTTATTGATGTCTAAGCCAGCCATTTTAGCTGCTTTTGGTGCAACAAATCTGTGAGATGTTCCGTGGAAACCGTAACGGCGTACTTTATCTGTTTGATAGTATTCGTATGGAATAGCATAAAGGTAAGCCTCTGCCGGCATTGATTGATGGAATGAAGTATCAAACACAGCTACCTGAGGGACATTTGGCAATATTGCTTCCATTGCTTCAATTCCTTGAAGGTTTGCAGGATTGTGAAGTGGAGCTAATGCAAATAATGCTCTGATTTGTTCTTTTTCTTTTTCACCTACTAAAACTGATTGTTTGAATATTTCACCTCCGTGTGCTACTCTATGTCCGCAAGCATTTATTTCTGTTAATGATGCAATCACTCCTATTTTTTCATCCACCAAAGCATCTAATACCATTTTTATACCTGCTTTGTGGTCTGGAATTGGTTGTTGTACATAATATTTTTCTTTACCAACAGGTTTGTGAGTAAACTCTCCCATTTCCAAACCTATTCTTTCCAATAATCCTTTTGCCAAAAGTGTGGCATCATTATCCATATCTATCAATTGATATTTGATAGAACTACTACCGCAGTTTAATACTAATATTTTCATGTCTTTTATTATTTTTAATTTTTATATTCTACTTTCAATCTTTTATACACTTCTTGTAGTGATTCGTAATCATCTGTCATTATTAGCAACTTATCCTTAGGATTTAGCTCAGTTTTACCTGTTGGAACAAAGTATTTCTCTTCTCTTTTAACCATTACAGCTAACGAATTATCAGGTAATTTTATATCCATCAACCTATTGCCCACTTCAAAGGTATTTTCATTTAATTCTACTTCGGCTAAAACTGTTTTTATATCATTTGAAACATCAATATCAAAATCTCGTAATTTGGAAACGTTTTGAGATTTCTCTGCTAACTTCAACCATCGTGCTACTATTGGCAAAGAGGTTCCTTGTATTAGTAAAGAAACTAATGTACAAAAGAAAACTATATTGAAAATCAACTGTGCATAAGGCAAATCTTTCGCCAAAGGCATTATTGCAAAAATAATAGGCACTGCTCCTCTCAATCCTACCCATGAAACATAGGTTTTAGCTTTCATAGACATTTTTTTGAATGGCAAAAGGCACAAAAATACTGATAATGGTCTGGCAATGAATATCATTAACAAACTTATTATCACAGAAGGAAGTATTATAGGGAGTAATTCACTTGGATTAACAAGCAATCCTAACATTAAGAACATTATTAGTTGGAAAAGCCACGCCAAACCATCGAAAAATTTTATCGATGAACGTTTATGTACAAATTTTGAATTACCTATAACAAGGCCTGCTATATATACAGCTAAGTATCCATTACCTTGCAAAAAGTATGTCGCCGAAAAAATAAATATACAAAAAGTTAAAACTAAAATCGGGTAAAGAGAATCATTCCCTATTTTGATTTTGTTTATTACAAACACTGCAAACTTACCAAAAGCATAACCTAATCCAGCTCCGAGAGCAAGTTGCATTATCAATTTACCAATAATAACTAATATACTCGGATTAGAGCCAAGAGAAATAATATCTACAAGTGTCAATACTAAGAGATATGCCATTGGGTCATTACTTCCACTCTCCAATTCAAGCATTGGACGTAAGTTTTGCTTTAAATTCAAATTTTTTGAACGTAATATAGAGAAAACAGATGCGGAATCCGTTGATGACATTATTGAGGCTAACAACAATGAAGTCATAAATCCAACTCCTGCTCCTTTAATTGTAGCCCCTAATACCCACCAAATTAAAACGCCCATAATTAAAGCGGTTATTAAAACGCCAAACGTGGAGAGCAATACCCCTTGCATAAGAACAGGTTTTATCTCATTGAGTTTCGTATCCATACCCCCAGAGAACAATATAATACACAAAGCTACTGTCCCTATGGCTTGTGCCATGTATATGTCATCAAATTCTACTCCCAAGCCATCACTACCAGCCAACATGCCGACTCCTAAGAACAAAAGTAATGAAGGAACACCGAATTTCGAACTTGCCTTACCTGCAAATACGCTTAAAAAGAATAAAAAAGATAAGACTAATAAAATTATCTCAATTTGAATTTGCATAACATGATGTTTTATCGTGCAAAGATACGCAAAAATATCTTTTTTTCCTAATCAATGCCAAGGTATAACGCAAGTTGATGTAAAAATATTGCTGTTTTATCTACCATAACCCAATGTCCACAAGAATTTATTGTAACTATTTTAGATGAAGTAAACTTTTGTTCAAATATATCTAAATCACACTCTCTTGTAAAATCAGAAGAATCTCCCCTTATTAAGAGTGTCGGAATTTTTACTTCATTAAGACTTACCGCACCAGCAACTTCATCCATTTTTTCTGCCAGCATGTGAGCATTAGACTTCCATGACAAAATCATTTTATTATCTAAATCCGACACTGCACACTGAACATTTTGCATAATTAAGGCTAACCAACCTTTATCTTTAATATAATTTCTAAAATGCGACAACAATTCACCTCTTGTAGTGAATTTTTCTATTTCTGTATTCAAAATCACCTCAGCAACACCACCTTGTTGCAATAAAAAAGGGTAACTAATTGGTAAAATATCTATAACAACTAATCTATCATAGGCATTAGGGAATAAATCTCCCATTTTCATAATAATTTTACCACCCATAGAATGCCCTATAAGTATTGGTTTTTCTGAAACTTTCTTTCGATTTACAAATTCATGCAAAAAAATCGCAATTTCTTCGTATGAGAAGTCCTCTGTATGAAAACTTCTACCATGATTTGGCAAATCTGGTATCAAAACATGAAATCCACAATCTGCTAAAAACTCTCCGATTTTCATCCAATGCTCTCCCATTCCTAACCAGCCGTGAGCTATTAGTATAGTTTGATTTCGACGATTGTCAGCACACAATTCCCTATAATAAAAATCCATATTAGACATATTTGATGCTACAAAAATAAAAAAAAATCATATTTTATTTTGACGATTAAATAAAAAACATTAGTTTTGCACGGAATAAAAATTTAAAATATTATGGAATATATAGCTATAATCATCTTTGCGGTATTCGTAAACAATGTTATCCTTTCTCAATTTCTTGGAATATGTCCTTTTTTAGGCGTTTCTACAAAAGTAAGCACAGCAGCAGGAATGGGAGCCGCAGTAGTGTTTGTAATGGCTCTTTCAACTATTGTAACATTTCTATTACAAGAGTTTATACTCGTGCCTTTGCAAATAGAATTTCTACAAACTATTGTATTTATCTTAGTCATCGCTGCATTAGTTCAAATGGTTGAAATCATTTTAAAGAAAATCAGTCCTTCATTATACCAAGCCTTAGGAGTATTTCTTCCTTTAATCACAACAAATTGTGCAGTTTTAGGTATATCTATTTTAGTTATTCAAAAAGGATACAATTTACTTGAAGGGATTACTTACTCTATAGGAATATCCTTAGGATTTACTTTGGCAATGGTAATATTTGCCGGATTAAGAGAGCATTTAGAACTTGTTGAAGTACCAAAAGGTGTAAAGGGAATTCCTATTGCTTTAATTACAGCAGGTATTTTAGCAATGGCATTCATGGGATTTGCAGGTTTAGTTAAAATCTAAAAAAATAATTTTATGTTAGACCCAAAAGCTAACAAGCAATTAGCAAAAGGATTAAAAGAAAAAGCTCGCAAACCAGGTTGGTGGGCAAGAAGAAGTCGTAAAAATTTAATCAAAGACATACTTTCCGAATTAAAAAACTTTGATGTTGATAGTGCTTGGGCTCACAAAGCATTCGTTTCTGCACAAGAAAAAAGACCTAAAAACATAACAATATACGTTAATTTCAAGGGAGAAAAACCTGATGGCTTTGCTCACAAAGTTGATATGGAAATGGACAAAGCATTCCCTAAGAAAAAAATCAATATTATCGACATTAAAAGTCTTCAATCAGCAGTAATGGAATTTGTATTTAAAGATGTAGATGAAATCTTATAGAGATGCAAATATCTGCTGTTATAATAACTTTTAATGAAGAAGAAAACATAGTTTCTTGCTTAGAATCCATAAAAGAAATTGTTGATGAAATAATTATCGTTGATTCATTTTCAACAGACAAGACTGTAGAATTGGCAAAGAAGTACGAGAAAGTAAAATGCTATTCACAGAAATGGTTAGGATATTCTGAGCAAAAGAATTACGCAAACTCTTTAACCTCATACAATACCATACTTTCAATAGATGCAGACGAAGTATTATCCGAAAAACTCAAAGAAAGCATAAAAGAAATCAAAGGATTAGCAGAAGATTCCTTTAAGATATATGAAGTTTCTCGCTTAACAAATTATTGTGGCAGTTGGGTAAAACATTGTGGGTGGTATCCAGATAAAAAAATCAGAATATTTGATAAAAGAGTTATTAAATGGCAAGGAGAATTTGTTCATGAAACGCTTTGCATACCAGAAAAGACACAAGTAATACATTTAAAAGGGGACTTATTGCACTATTCTTACAAGTCAAGTACAGACCACATAGAAAGAATCAATAAATATTCATCTTTAACAGCAAAAGAAGCCTTTAAAAAAGGTAAAACAGCAACTCCTCTTGATATTTGGTTTAGACCAAAATGGAGATTTTTTAGAGATTATATTATCAAAGCAGGATTTTTAGACGGTTACACAGGCTATCAAGTGTGTAAAATGTCTGCTTACATAACATTCTCAAAATATATCAAACTAAGAGAGTATTCCAAACAAGGAAAATTCACTAAATAGAAAGATTTTTATTTCCCGTTGTACATATTCATCGTTCTATCCATACCGATAGTAGCGAAGGACTTGATTATATCACAACACATATCTAATTTAGGATCTACAATTGCCATATCATCTCCTTCAATCTTACCAAGGACAAAATCTACTTGTCTTCCTCTTGCGAAATTACTTCCTATTCCAAAGCGAAGTCTATTAAATTTATTATGACCTAAGCAAGCAATAATATCTTTTAAGCCATTGTGTCCGCCATCTCCGCCACCCATTCTAAGGCGAATCGTACCTAAATCCAAGGCAAGGTCATCCACTATCACCAAAACGTTCTCCACAGGCACCTTTTCTTTATCCATCCAATATTTTACGGCTTTCCCGCTAAGATTCATAAAAGTTGTAGGTTTAACTAATATAATTGTTCTTCCTTTTACCTTAACTTCTGCAACATAAGCATGACGCTCAATAGAGAATTTATAATCATTGGATTTATTATCTATATTTAGATTTTTCACCATTCTATCAAGAGCCATAAAACCTATATTATGGCGAGTATTTTCATACTCTGAGCCTGGATTACCTAAGCCTATTATTAAATATTTCATATTAAAAAAATTAAAGGCTGCACATAAACAGCACAGCCTTATATCTATTCTTATTAAATCTAACTATCTTCCAGCAGAAGCACGAGTAGGTTTAACCCAAACTACAACGCTTGATTTAACATCTAACAATTCAACTTTTTCTATGTTGATTTGTTCAACTTTAACTCCTTGTGCAATTTCTAATCCGCTGATAGAAACTTCTGCATATTGTGGTATATCGTTTGGTAAGCCTTTAACTCTTAACTTACGTATTTTAAGCATAAGTTTTCCCCCTTGTAAAACCCCAGGAGCTGTACCCACAGTTTTTACAGGTATAGAAATAGAAATTGGTTTGTCTTCAAAAATTTGTAAGAAATCAGCATGCAACACCTCATCTGTTACTGGGTGATATTGGATTTCTTGTAAAATTGCTAAATACTTGTTTCCTGCAATTTCTAACTCTACATAGTTAGTGTCAGGTGTAAATAACAATGGTTTAAATGCTTTTTGAGAAGTAGTGAATCTTATTTGTTCACCTTTTCCGCCATAAACCACACAAGGAACTAAACCTTGTTTGCGTAAAGACTTAGCATCTTTTTTCCCTACGTTCTCTCTTAGAGAACCACTCATAGATACTGTTTTCATTTCTTTTATTTTTTTATTTATAATTATTACTTAGGTGTTAGAATCTTTCAACAACACCTTTTTGTTTAACTGCTATTTCATAAAAGTCTGCAATAGACTCATTGTTTTCAACTCTTCTGATAGCTTCTGCAAAGATAGATGCAGTAGAAAGCACTTTAATCTTATCACTTGGACGTTTCAACGGAATTGTATCTGTTACTATCAATTCTGTCATGCAAGATTTTTCTATCTTTTCTATTGCGTCTCCACTCAATACAGGGTGAGTAATCATAGCTCTTACGCTTGCAGCTCCACATTCTTTTATAAGCTCTGCTGCTTTGCATAGAGTATTTCCTGTATCTACTATATCATCAACTAATATAACGTGTTTATCTTTAACATCTCCTATCAATTGCATTGTACCTATTTCATTAGGTTTGTTTCTTTGTTTGTAACACATCACGAAACCTGTGCCTAATGTTTTTGCATATTGACTTGCGCGTTTTGTTCCTCCAACATCAGGAGAAGCAAACAATAAGTCCTCAGTTGCAATATCTTGTCCTCTTAAATATGGTATGAAGATAGATGATGCTAATAGGTGATCTACTGGTATGTCAAAGAAACCTTGTATTTGATCTGCGTGTAAATCTATTGTTATAACTCTGTTTACACCTGCTGTTTGTAACAATTCTGCCATCAATTTTGCAGCAATTGGAACTCTTGGTTTATCTTTTCTGTCTTGACGTGCAAATCCGAAATACGGAATAACAGCTATGATTTTTTTTGCTGATGCTCTTTTCGCTGCATCTGCAAGCATCAATAATTCCATTATGTTATCGCAAGGTGCGAATGTAGATTGTATGATGAAAACATCACATCCTCTAATGTTTTGTTCAAAAGAAGGTTGAAATTCTCCATCTGCATATTGCAATACTATGGAATCTCCCAATGGTTTTTGATAAACCTCTGATATTTTCTTGGCTAAATAAGCCGTTGCTCTACCTGTAAAAAGAGCTGTTGTGTCTTTTTGATTTTTCTCTGACATGGCGATTTACTTATCTAATGAAAATAAAGTTTTCAGTGTGCAAAGTTACATAGATTTTCTCAAACTTTAAAAAAAAATCGTAATTTATTTGCCACTTTCAAAAAAAGTAGTACTTTTGCACTCGCAAATGAGTCGCAAACGCATCTGTGGCGGAATAGGTAGACGCGCTAGACTCAAAATCTAGTGGGGTAACACCCGTGCCGGTTCGATTCCGGCCAGATGTACTTAAAAGGGGAAGGTTTTTTCAAAGACTTTCTCCTTTTTTTCTTAGCTTTATTTTTCTATTCCTAAGAGTTATTTTCCTATTCCTAAAAGTTAATATGTAATTGTAAACCAATGTCTTGTTTGTGTGAATGAGGTATTTCATCATTACCCGATGATATGGTTTCTTTATTCGTAAATAGGGTTACGGCGTAACGAAATGATATGTCTATATTTTTGAAAAGTTTTGCTTTTAAATAGATATATGTTCTATGTCCTTTGTCATAAAAAAGTGTTGTGGAGTAATTTAATGGTAAATTATATTCATAAATAGAGAAGTGATTGTCGTAATTTTTTGTGTCAAAATATGCGTATCTTAAATTTAATTGTAAGGGTATTTTATTGGGTTTATATATTCCTTCTACAAGTAAATAATATCCGTTTTCTGTGGTTGTTTCATGGTTATGTGTGTGGGAATATCCTATTCTTGAATGTAAATATAGTGTTTGCGTGAGTTGTGTTTGTAGATGGGCTTGTATTTGTTGTAGTATGTTGTAATGCAAGATTTTTTCTCCATTAAGTTTTATATCTTCTTCTCTATTGTTGAGTTTATAGGTTAATCGCAAAAGTGTTGTTGGGGTTGGGTGGTAGTTTATTTCGCTTCTGATTTTAAATCCTATTGCGCCTTCTTGACTTATATAGGTTTTGAATGGAAAACGAAAAAAGTCTGTGGCTATATAATAGTTTAGTTTTGTGTTTAGTCTTTGTGCGAAATTAAGATTAAAACCTTGTTCGTTTATAGCCTTTGTTTGTGCTCCTAAGGCGTTGGCATAGAAATTTTGGTAGTCTTTTTCGTAATTCCTCACTGAGGCTGAAAGTGTTGTTTTATAAGCAAGATTTATTTGTAGTCCGCATAGTGTGGCTGTGGCTTTATTTTGACTCATTGATGTTTCTGCAAATATTCTGAGTTTTTTGTAATGGTATGAGGCATTGGCGGATATGATTGTGTTTTGTATGCCTGTGAAATAATATTTTTGATATTCAGAGGAGTTGTGAGTGATTGTGTCTTTATAATCGTAATAAATAAAGGTTGTTCCTAATTGTAAGCCTTTTGATTCATAGTTTAAGTGTCCTCCTATCATTCTTGTAAGGTTGGAGTCTTTCTTTTCTATTTCTGATTCTGTTCTGTGTAATCCTGTTGTAAGAATACTTCCTGAATAGTCTATCTTATCTATGCTCGCAAATAAGTATAGATTGGTGTTTTTTATGTTTATATTTGTTGCAAGACCTCTATTGTAGCCGTATTCTGTGCTTGAATTATGTGGTGTTATGCCAAATTTCTTGTTTTTTATGGTTGCATCGGTGTTTAGGTAGGAAAGAGAAAATCCTTGTCCTATTGCTAAGCCTTCTCCAAAGTTTAAGCGATAATCTCCGATGGTTAATTGTTCTATAATTCCTATTTCTCTTATAGTAAACTGCATTGAATGATAGTCTATTAAGGATGGTTCTCCTGCGTCTTTATCTCCTACAAAGGAAAGTTCTAATCTGTCGAAATAATTAAGTTTATATCTTATTTGTGTTGAGAACGGCATTCCTTGATAGCCTTTATTTCTATCTTCTCTTAAATAGCCTTTTGATTTTTCTAATACTTCTTTGTATTGGACGCGTATTTCGTGATTAGATTTGGTAATTATAGAGTCTATTCTTAATGGGGGTTGATATTTTATTGGCTTTACATATATGTAGTCTATTATTTCATTTATTTGCTCTTTTGTAAAGCCGTTGATAAATGAAAGTTCATATATGCTTTTTAGCTCTCCTGTTTCTTTTATGTAATGCTTTAATGAAAAAATCTGGAA
This sequence comes from Candidatus Onthomorpha sp., assembly GCA_045644685.1. Taxonomy (GTDB): domain Bacteria; phylum Bacteroidota; class Bacteroidia; order Bacteroidales; family P3; genus Onthomorpha. Next base: position 227,337 of record JAZRHI010000009.1, on the reverse strand, counting down.
ATCGTCTAAGCCTAATAATTGTAAATCGGTTTCATTTGCGGAATTTAAGTTAATGAAATGGTTTTTTATGTGATAGAGTTGCTCTATCAGTTCTTCCTTTGCCTCAGAAGATATTTCCATATCTTCTATTTGTCTTATCCTGTTTTGTATAAAATCTTCTGATGTTTGAGAAAACATCGGATATGAAAAAAGCATAAGACAAAATATTAAAAACAATGTTCTATATTTCATCTTATGCTTTTTGTGTTATGATTTTTTAGCTACATTTGCTCCATCCGCAAGATGCACATTGTTTACAACCTCCTGTATAGATAACAGCGTCTCCACATTGCGGACACTTTTCTCCTTCTACTACTGTTCCGTCTTTTACATAACGTTTCAAGGCTCTTGCTATACCGTTTTTCCAAGTGTTGATTGTGTCAGTGTCTAAGGTTAATTTAGATACTAATTCTATAACGTTTTGAATTGGCATTCCATGTCTTAATATACCAGAAATCAATTTCGCATAATTCCAATATTCTTTTTTGAACATTCGCGACAATCCTTCTATTGTTACTTTGTATCCGTCGTTATCAAGGAATTGGAAGTCGTATCGTGCCGGCATACTACCTTCTTTCACTCTTATTACCCAACCTTTATCTACTGTTGGTGGTAAAAGGAAGTTTTCTGCTTTACCTGAGAATATTTCGTATGGTCTTCCTTCGTATAATCCTACAACTGCAATCCATTTTTCTTTGTCATTTTGGAAGCGAATTATCTCTGCGTCTAATTTCTTAGGACGTTTTGGTGCTTTTGTTTCAGTAAACGATGTTGATTCTTTTGTGTTGTGAGAAACTAAAACGCCATCTCTTGAACCATCTCTGTAAATTGTCATTCCCTTGCAACCAGATTCCCATGCAGTTTGATAAATTTGTGCAACAACTTCCTCAGATGTTTCCTTAGGTATATTAACTGTAACGGAGATTGAGTGATCTACCCATTTTTGTATCGCTCCTTGCATCTTAACTTTATTAACCCAGTTAATGTTGTTTGCAGTTGCTTTGTTATATGGCGATTTCTCTATGATTTTTTGTAATTCTGCATCAGGCAACTTCTCTAATGATTTAACATCATAACCATTGATTTCTGCCCATACTGCAAATTTATGGTGCAATACGTTATATTCTTCCCAAGCTTGGCCTTCTTTGTCGTAGAAAGAAATAACCGCATTGCTATCGTTTGGATTTACTTTTCTTCTTCTTTTGTATGATACTAAGAATGCTGGTTCTATTCCGGAAGATGTTTGAGTACAGATACTAACACTACCTGTTGGAGCTATTGTTAATAGAGCTATATTTCTTCTTCCGTGTTCTAACATCATTTTGTATAATTCCGGATCTGCGTCTTTTAATCTCTTAACAAAAGGATTCTTTTCTTCTAATTTAGAATCATAGATTGGGAAAGAGCCTCTGTCTTTTGCCATCAATGCTGACGAACGATATGCAGCGCATGCTAAGGCTTTATGTACTTGAACTGAGAAATCTATTGCCTCATCGCTACCGTATGTTAGTCCCATTGCTGCTAACATATCTCCTTCGGCTGTTATACCAAATCCTGTACGTCTTCCCTCTAAGCATTTCAACTTAATGTTTAGCCAAAGGTTCTTTTCTACTCTCTTTATTTCGTCATCCTCAGGGTCTGATTCGATTTTCTCTAATATTTTCTCAATCTTCTCTATTTCTAAGTCGATAAGGTCGTCCATAAGCTTTTGTCCCTTTTGCACATGTTCAGAGAAAAGTTCAAAATCGAACTCAGCCTTGTCTGTAAATGGGTTTTTAACGTAAGAATATAGGTTAATAGCTAATAAACGACAACTATCGTAAGCGCATAATGGTATCTCACCACATGGATTTGTAGAAATAGTTTTAAATCCGAAAGAAGCATAAGAATCTGCTACGGATTCTCTGATTATTGTATCCCAAAATAATACTCCTGGTTCTGCACTTTGCCATGCGTTCTTTATGATTTTTTTCCATAAAGCACGAGCATCTATTTCTTTTACCACAGAAGGAGTTTCAGAATCTATTGGATATTGTTGTTTATATGGCTTTCCGCTTACAACACAACGCATAAATTCATCATCTATTCTAACAGATACGTTTGCACCTGTTATCTTTCCTTGCTCCATCTTTGCATCAATGAAATCTTCTGCGTCAGGATGCTTAATTGAAATCGACAACATCAATGCTCCTCTACGACCTCCTTGTGCTACTTCTTTTGTTGTGTTGGAGTATCTTTCCATAAAAGGAACAATACCTGTTGAAGTAAGAGCCGAGTTTTTAACAGGAGAGAATTTAGGTCTGATATGAGAAAGGTCATGTCCAACACCGCCTCTTCTTTTCATAAGTTGAACTTGCTCTTGGTCGATTTTCAAAATCCCACCGTAAGAGTCAGAGTTCGCAGAGTTACCAATTACAAAACAATTCGATAAAGACACCACTTGAAAGTCATTACCTATTCCAGACATTGGGCTTCCTTGTGGAATGATATATTTAAAGTCTTTCAGTAATTCATATATATCTTCCTCACTTAGAGGATTTGTATATTTGTTTTCTATTCTTGCAAACTCTCTTGCTAAACGTCTGTGCATTTGATCTGGATTCAGCTCATAAATCTTTTCACCATCTCTCAACGCATATTTATTTATCCATACGTCAGCAGCTAAAGCATCTTCTTTAAAGTAGTTTACCGATGACTTTACAATTTCTTCTCTATTCAAATCTGTTTTAGACATATCGTTCCCTTTATCAACTGTTTTCTTTTTATATTTTTTTGGTTTTTGTTCCATAATTGCTTCACTCAAAAGCGATTCTGCATTTAGAGTCTTTTCATTTTCTTCTTCTTTTTGAAACAAAAGCCATTCCATAAAACCAAATTTTTTCGGGAGCAAATTTACAAATAAGATTGATACAAATACATTTGTTGTTGATTTTAATATTAACAATACAACCTTATTTTTATCAAAATTCCTTATTTTGCAAAGGTTTTAATATGTTGAAAAGTCTTTTTTTTCTTTTACTTAAAAAAAATAAGAGAACTTTTTTTTGAAGATAAGAAGATAATGTATAATTTTGCAAACGCAAAGGGTTCTCTTATGCAGAGATTAAAAGGGAATTGGGTGTGAATCCCAAACAGTCCCGCTGCTGTGAGTTCATAAAAGGATACCGAAATATCTTTTGCCACTGTCGCAATTAAAAACGATGGGAAGGCTTATCGGTGTTGAACAAGTCAGAAGACCTGCCTTTTGTTTGAAGTTTTGAGCTTTCGAGGAAAGAGCTTTGGACATTAGATGCAGGATTTATTTCATCGAATTTGTCTTTACTTTTTTTGAAGCTCTATGTTTTGAATACTAACTTAAAACAATAGAGAAATGAAACGTATTATTGTATGTTTAACTGCTTTATTCGCAGCAGTATCTGCCTACGCTCAATTTGACGGAGCAGTAGGTACCGAAGGCTGTCAAGCAATCAGCCGAGAGGATTCAAAAATCAAATCATGGGCTTTTGGAATTGAAGTACAAAGAGGCTATGAACAAAATTCAACAACAAACTTTGCTTCTTACGGAAAGCCATATATGGCACAAGGTCTTCCAGATGGCAGCTCAACAACAGCAATTGCTTTGGGAGAAGGAGGAAAAGCTTTGATAACTTTTGAAGCCCCAATAGTAGATGGAGAAGGTGCTGATTTTTGTGTATTTGAAAATGGATTTACTTCAACATACCTTGAAATAGCTTTCGTAGAAGTAAGTAGCGATGGAGAACATTTCTATCGTTTTCCTGCAACAAGTTACACAACTTCTTCTTCCCTTGCACCAGAACTTATGAATAATCTTGCAGGAAAGTATGAAGTTGGTTGGGGAACGCCATTCGATTTAGCAGAAATTGAAGATGATGGATTTTTTGACAGAAACAATGTCAGATTTGTTCGTTTGGTAGATGTGATTGGCGGAGTTGATACCGACTCTCACGGAAACATTATCTACGATGCACTTTCCGGTGGTTGGGCAACAGGCTTTGACTTAACAGGTGTTGGAGTTATCAATCAAGACGAAAGATATAAAACTGCAAACTTTGAAGGCTTGCTTTCAACATCTGACTCTCACGAATTGGTTAGTGCAGAAAATGGAACAATTGATAGCGATGGAAATTATAGACTTTCATATCTAAGTGGAGGTCTAATATTTGAAGCATTAGGTCTTTATAGCGGAACGTTTGCTTGTGGATTTAGTCCTTCAAACCACACAACTGATGCTCAGCCTTATTATTCTGCTCAATCTTTAATAGGATTGGAAGGTCCGGACAGCACATATATGGTAGGATATTATAGCGATTGGGAAGGAACTCTTGAACATAATGTAATAAAAAGAGAAGACAATACAGCGTTTAGCCCAATTGGAGTTTATGTAAACAACTCTTCTTCGGCTTATTCTTACATGCTTTCTGCCAATTTCCCACAAAATAATTATTACTTAAACATTATTGCAACAGGATATGACGAAAACGGAGCAATAACTAATGCAGTTTCTTATCCTTTGGCAGATGTAAACGAAATAGTTGCCGAATGGAAATACATGGATTTAACTTCTTTGGGAGAATGTCATAAAGTTATTTTCTCTCTTTCTTCAAATGACGATTCAGGTTACGGAATAAATGTACCTACTTACTTTTGCATTGATGCCTTTACCTATTATGGAGAAGCAAATAACTCTGCTTTAATAGATGAATCAACAAAAGAAATTTCCGTAAGAGTGTATCCAAATCCTGCAAACGAAAAAGCAAATATCAACATCAAAGGATTAAACAGCGAAGCTCAAATCATAGTAAGCGATATGCAAGGACGCATAGTTTGGAGTGATGAAACATTTGAAAACAACTATGAATTAAACACATCAAACATGCAAGCAGGAGTTTACTTCATTAAAATCACAAGCGAAAACATAGTAAAAACACAAAAACTAATAGTAAAATAAGAGAGATATGAAAAGAATATTATTGATAATCAGCATAATTTTATGCTCAAACTTAGTTTTAGCACAAAACACATTCGTAGTTGGAGACATAACTTACAAACCAACAACAGGAAACAATGTAAAAGTTAGAAGTTGCAACCAATCAGCAACAAATGTTGTAATTCCGGAAACGGTAACTAACAACTCAATCACCTATAACGTAACTTGCATAGGAGAAGACGCCTTTTATTGGTGTACAAACCTTGTTTCAGTAGAATTACCAAATACAATTACTTCCATAGAAAGCTATGCGTTTTATTATGCTACGGCTTTAACATCATTAGTCATACCAAACGCAGTTACATCTATGGGGTGGGAAGTTTTTTATAACTGCTCTTCTCTTGCATCCGTTACAATCGGAAGCGGAATTACAGAACTAAGCGACGGAACTTTCTATGATTGCAACGCCCTACAAAACATTACTTGCTTAGCTACACAACCTCCTACATTAGAGAATAGTTATGTTTTTCCGAATGTTAGCAATACTACATTAAATGTTGCTTGCGGAAGTTTAGATGCTTACTCCGACACTACAAATCTTTGGGGACAACTATTCGCAGGCAGAATTTCAGAAATCATTTACACTGTTAATGCCACTGCAAACGAAGAATCGTGGGGAAGTGTTGAAGTTATTAGCGATTGTGAAAGTGCAAAGCTTACTGCAACTGCCAATCCATGTTACGAATTTGTAAGTTGGAATGACGGAAACACCGAAAACCCAAGATATATTGACCTTATTAGTGATACAAGTTTTATAGCCATTTTCGCAGAAATAGTAGATAATTCTTCATTACTTGATGCGAAAAACACAGAATTTAATTTCTACCCTAACCCAACAAAAGATGAAATAAGATTTAGTCGAATAATAGACTTGATAGAGATAATTGAAATAAGCGGAAAGCCGTTAATGAAAGCCGAGAACACAAACGAAATAAATATCTCTACATTATCCTCAGGCATTTACAACATAAAACTACACTCAAACGGCAAAACAATAACTCAAAAACTCATAAAGCAATAAACTTTTCTCTTCCTACGGCTACGAAATCACCTTTGATGAAATCAAAGAGGCGGTTTTGTGGCAGTAGGAAGAAATCTTTTTAACAAAAATGTTAAGAAATACGGAAAGGTATAGAAGTTTCCATTGAATCCTATATTCTTATATCCTAATTTAATACCATATTTTACATCGGGATATTTATCCTCTTTTATCAATTTGTTCATTGAAGGTGTTGCTCCATCATTTGCTTTTACTTCTATCGGAATAAGTGAATTTGCATCTCGTATAAAGAAATCCATTTCAAGTGATGGCTTATCGCTATTGTAGTAATATAGTTGATAGCCTTGCTTTACGAGCATATCTCCTACTATATTTTCGTATATTGCGCCTTTATATGTCCCAAAATTTTTGTTTGCTCGCAAGTCTTCTTGTGCTTCTTCGTCTAATGAGGCTATTAAAAGTCCTGTATCTTTGAAGTATATTTTATAGAGTTTGGAATCATAATTGCCTTTTAAAGGTAGTTCGGGGTAGTTCATACAATAACAAATGTTTATCACACCTGCATCTGCCAACCATTCCACACAGCCTATGTAATCTCTATTTCGTGCATTACGCCCTATCTTTGTTATTTGAAAGCGTTTATTTTCTTTTGCTAAAAAAGTAGAAATGTGATTGTAAACCGCTTTTACTTTTGCTTTATCCAAACCTTCTACATATTTTGTAATATCCTCTTCATAGTCTTTCAACAATTGCTTTTGTATGTTCAACGTTCCACTGAAATTTTTATTTTTTATGTAAGCATTAACCACCTCTGGCATTCCGCCTATTGTAACATAATCTCTAAAAAGTCCAAAAAGAACTTCCATTTGCAAAGTTGCAAGAGGCTTAACATTCAACATATTTTGATAAAGTCCTTCTATAAATTCTTCGTCATAACCTTTTGCCCATAAAAACTCCTCAAAATCCATAGAAAACATTTCATAATCTTCTTTATGTCCTACACTGTTTGATTCTATTTCACGATAATTTATTCCCATTAACGACCCTGAGCAAATAACATCAAACCTGCCATCTATTTTAAAAAACTTTAATGAGGTAGCACAATTAGGACACGCTTGCAATTCGTCAAAAAATATTATTGTTTCATTAGGAATAAATTTAAATTTAGGATTTAACAAAGATATGTTTTTGATTATTTCATCAACTTCAAAGCCATCATTAAAAATCTTGCGATATTTCGTTTGCTCTACAAAGTTAATTTGAATAACACTTGCATAATTTCGTTTGGCAAATAGTTCTATTGAATGAGTTTTACCGATTTGACGAGCCCCTTTAACAATTAAAGGTTTCTTTTCGGGATTAACTTTCCAGGCTTCCAAATAAGCATCTATCTTTCTTTTAAGTGGCTTTTCCATATCAAACACTTGTTAATGAGAGTGCAAAGATAATCATTTTCACATAATCCCCTATGTTTTTATATCTTTTTTTCACATAATCCGCCTTATTTTTGAGCAAATTTTCACATTTTCCCCTTAAAATAAAAAAGGGAAACCCTTTAAGGATTTCCCTTTTTGTTTTTATGAATCTTTGGTTGGATTATTTATTCCATTCCATTGATGCCATTCTCTTGTAAGATTCGTAACGCCATTTAGCATTTTCTTCTGAGGCTGCAAATAATTGTGCCGCTTCTTCTGGGAATGCTTTCTTCAATGAGTTGTAACGTACTTCTCCGTCAATGAATGCTTGGAATTTACTCCAATCTGGTTCTTTTGAATCTAATGTAAATGGATTCTTTCCTTCTGCTGCAAGCTCAGGATTGTATCTCCACAAGTGCCAGTATCCGCATTCTACTGCGCGTTTTCCTTCTTCTTGTGTTTTTCCCATTCCTATCTTAATTCCGTGGTTGATACATGGAGCGTAAGCTATAATCAATGATGGTCCATTGTAAGCTTCTGCTTCTTTTAATACTTTTAAGTATTGTGCAGGGTCTGCTCCTATTGATACTTGTGCAACGTAAACGTATCCGTATGTTGTTGCTATCATACCAAGGTCTTTCTTACGGATTCTCTTTCCTGATGCTGCGAATTTAGCTATTGCTCCAACAGGTGTTGCTTTTGATGCTTGTCCTCCTGTGTTAGAGTAAACTTCTGTATCTACTACTAATATGTTTACATCTTCGCCAGATGCGATAACATGGTCAAGTCCACCGTATCCGATGTCGTATCCCCAACCGTCGCCACCAAATATCCATTGTGATTTCTTAACGATGAATTGTTTGTTTGCTTCTAATTCTTTGCATATATCGCAACCGCATTGTCCTAATGTTGGAACAAGTGAGTTGTAAACTTTTTGTGTGATTTCTGCGTTTTCTCTATTGTCTATCCAAAGTTGGAATAATGCTTTTTGGTCTGCTGTGCAACAATCGCATACTAAGCCTCTTCTCATTAGGTCTTCTACTCTGTCTCTCATTTTACGAGTTGCAGTAGCCATACCTAAACCAAATTCTGCGTTATCTTCAAATAATGAGTTTGCCCAAGCTGGTCCTCTGCCTTCTGCGTTTGTTGTATATGGCATAGATGGGCAAGAACCTCCGTAGATTGAAGAACAACCTGTTGCATTGGCTACCATCATTCTTTCTCCGAATAATTGTGTGATAAGTTTTATGTATGGTGTTTCTCCACAACCTGCACATGCTCCTGAGAACTCGAATAATGGTTGAGCAAATTGAGAATTCTTTATGCTCTTTCCTACTTCTACAAGGTTTGATTTGTAAGTTACGTTCTTTGTTACAACGTCCCAAACTTTTGCTTCTTCCATTTGTGTGTGTAATGGTTCCATTGTAAGAGCTTTTGTCTTAGCTGGACATACATCAACACAGTTTCCACAACCTGTACAATCAAGTGGAGATATTTGTACACGGAATTGCATTCCTTCAAATTCTTTTCCTATTGCTTTTATTGTGGTTGGATTTCCTGTTTTTGCAAGTTCGTCTGCTGTGAATACGAATGGACGTACTGCTGCGTGAGGACATACTAATGAACACTTGTTACATTGGATACAGTTTTCTGCATGCCATGCTGGAACGTGTGCTGCGATTCCTCTCTTTTCGTATTGTGATGTACCGCAAGGGAATGTTCCGTTTTCTCTTCCTACAAATGCACTTACAGGTAATGTATCTCCTTCTTGTGCGTTGATTACATCTACTACGTTCTTTATAAATTCTGGTCTTTCTGCTACTTCACCACAGTTGCAACCGCATGTGCAAGCGTCAGCCCATTCTTTCTTAACTTCTATCTTAACAACTTCTCCTCCTTTATCAACAGCAGCGTAGTTCATCTTAACGATGTTTTCGCCTTTCTTGCCGTATGATTTGTCGATTGCTTTCTTCATTGCTGTTACTGCAACTTCGTAAGGAATTACTTCTGCAATCTTGAAGAATGCTGATTGAAGAATTGTGTTAGTTCTGTTTCCTAATCCTATTTCTTCTGCAATCTTTGTTGCGTTTATTATGTAGAAGTTGATATTCTTTTCTGCTAATTCTTTTTTAACCTTAGCGCTTAATCTTTCAACAGTTTCTTCTGCTGAGAACATTGAGTTTAAAAGGAATGTTCCGTTTGGTTTGATTCCTTTCAATACTTCATACATATTCATATAGTTGAATACGTGGCAAGCAACAAAGTCTGGTGTTGTAACTAAGTAAGGTGAACGAATTACATTGTCTCCAAAACGTAGGTGAGAGCAAGTAAATCCTCCTGATTTCTTACTATCGTATGAGAAATATGCTTGACAATATTTGTTTGTGTTGTCTCCGATGATTTTGATAGAGTTTTTGTTTGCTCCTACTGTACCATCTGCTCCTAATCCGTAGAATTTAGCTTCAAATGTTCCTTCTGTTGCCATTGATATTTCTGGTAACATTGGTAAAGAACGATTTGTAACGTCATCAACTATACCAACTGTAAATTGGTTCATTGGGTTAGCTGATTTAAGGTTTTCTACTACTGAAAGGATTTGTGCTGGTGTTGTATCTTTTGAAGACAATCCATATCTACCTCCAATAACCATTGGTTTTTCTGTGCAAGAGCAAGCTGCTATTGCTTCTACTACGTCTAAGTATAATGGATCTCCGTTAGCACCTGCTTCTTTTGTACGGTCTAACACACAAATTCTTTTTGCAGTTTTTGGAAGGGCTGCAAAGAAGTATTTCTTAGAGAATGGACGGTATAGATGTACTGTTACCAATCCTAATTTTTCACCTTTCTTAGCAAGGTAATCTATAACTTCTTTTATAGTATCTGAAACGCTACCCATTGCTACTATTACGTTTTCAGCATCTGCTGCTCCATAGTAGTTGAATGGTTTGTATTCTCTTCCTGTTAATTGAGAGATTTTTTCCATATAATCTGCTACTATTTCAGGTAATGCTTCGTAGTATGGATTACATGCTTCTCTTGCTTGGAAGAATACGTCTGGGTTTTGAGCTGTACCTCTTGTAACAGGGTGTTCTGGATTCAAGGCATTTTCTCTGTAATTTCTCAATGCTTCTTGATCAACCAAAGCAGCCATATCTTCTGTTTCCAATGCTTCTATTTTTTGGATTTCGTGAGATGTACGGAATCCGTCAAAGTAGTGCATGAATGGAACTCTTCCTTTGATTGCTGAAAGGTGAGCAACTCCTGCTAAATCCATTGCTTCTTGAACAGATGCAGAAGAAAGCATTGCAAATCCTGTTTGACGACAAGCGTAAACGTCAGAGTGGTCTCCGAAAATTGAAAGAGCGTGAGCAGCTATTGTTCTTGCTGTAACGTGAAGCACGCCAGGAAGTAATTCTCCCGCTATTTTATACATATTAGGTATCATCAACAACAATCCTTGTGATGCAGTGAATGTTGTAGATAAAGCACCTGCTTGTAAAGAACCGTGTAATGCACCAGCAGCTCCCGCTTCTGATTGCATTTCAACAAGTTTTACTGTTTCTCCAAAAATGTTTTTGCGACCATTAGCAGACCATTCATCTACATATTCTGCCATTGGTGAAGACGGTGTAATAGGATAGATTGCTGCTACTTCGCTAAACATATAAGCAACGTGAGCACAAGCCTGATTACCGTCGCATGTCAAAAATTTCTTTTCTTTTGCCATTGCTGTATTATTTAAATTTAAAACAATTATTTTCCTACAAACTGCAAAGATACAGTAAAATTTTGAATAGTCATAAAAACATCATTTTTTTTCTTTAAGTCAGTAAATTATTTCTTTGATTTATTAAAATTTTCTTTTGAAAAAAAATTCCCACATAGGAACATGGTGGTTCCATACAGGGACAAATGCGTTCCACAGTGGGACTCGAAAGTTCCAGAGTGGGACACAAATAATTATATATTAAAAAATAATAAAGTATAACTAAAAGAAAAAAATAAAATAAAAAAAGAAATGTTTTTAAAATCTTTTTGTTATTTTGTCCCAATTAAGGGGCGGCCAAAAATCTTTTAAATAATCGGCTCTGCGGTTTTGTTTATCTAAATAGTAAGCATGCTCCCATACATCGCAAACTAAAAGAGGTGTTTTATTTTGACAAATTGGATTTTCTGCATTTGGCAAGGCTAAGATTTCCAATTCGTTTTTCTCATTTTTAACAAGCCATACCCAACCGCTTCCAAAAAGATTTAAAGCCTGAGTGGTAAATTCTTGTTTCAGGTTTTCCAAACTGCCATATTGTTTTACGATTTGAGCTTCCAATTCTCCACTTGGCTGATGTGAAGGTTTTTCCGAGAAAGACTCCCAATAAAAGGTATGATTCCACACTTGGGCGGCATTATTGAAGATTGCTCCTTTTGAGTTTTTTATTATGTATTCCAAATCCTTGCCTTCAAATTCAGTGTTTTCAATCAAGGCATTCAATTTATCGACATAGGTTTGATGATGCTTTAAGTAATGAAACTCAATAGTTCTCTTACTAATATAAGGTTCCAATGCGTCTAAGGAATACATCAACTTTGGCAACTCAATCTTTTTCATATTCTAACATTTTAAAAGGGTTTATTTATCAAACAAATTAAAAAAAACTTTGTTTAAAAGAGTATTTAAAAAAAATTAAATTAGAAATCGTTTTGTCAATTGGAAATAAAGTTATAATTTTGAAGACTGAAATATAATTATTTTAATCATTAAAAACATAATAGCAATGGCAATAAAAGGAGCAATTGTAATTGATGTTGAGCGTTGCAAAGGATGTGGAGTTTGTGCTTCAGTATGTCCAAAAAACGTTATCGCTCTATCAAAAAATGTAAATGTAAAGGGTTATAATTATGCCGAAATGGTAAACGGAGATTGCATCGGTTGTGCGTCTTGTGGCATGGTGTGTCCTGATGGTGTTATAACAGTTTACAAAGCAAAGTTATAAATAAAAAAACTTTATAAGAAATGGCAAAAGAGTTAAAATTAATGAAAGGTAACGAAGCAATTGCGGAAGCCGCAATTCGCTCCGGTTGTGACGGCTATTTCGGATATCCTATCACTCCACAATCTGAGGTTATGGAACACCTGATGGCTGAAATGCCATGGGAAAAGACAGGAATGGTCGTTTTACAGGCAGAAAGTGAAGTTGCCTCAATCAATATGGTATATGGTGGTGCTGCAACAGGTAAAAAAGTTATGACATCATCTTCTTCTCCAGGAATGTCTTTAATGCAAGAAGGTGTTACTTATCTTGCAGGTGCTGAACTTCCTTGTTTACTTGTAAATGTCATGAGAGGTGGCCCTGGATTAGGAACTATTCAACCTTCACAAGCTGACTATTTCCAAACAGTAAAAGGTGGTGGTCACGGAGACTACCAATTATATACTCTTGCACCAGCAAGTGTTCAAGAAATGTATGATTTTGTTTTCAAAGCTTGGGATATAGCATTCAAATACAGAAACCCTGTTATGATTCTTTCTGACGGTGCTATCGGACAAGTAATGGAAAAAGTTTATGTTGGAGATTACGTTCCTCGTTGGACTGACGAAGAAATAGCAAAGAATGCTCCTTGGGCAGCTTTCGGTAAACCAGCTTCAAGAGATCACAACATAGTTACTTCTTTGGAACTTGATTCTTCTAAACAAGAAAAACACAATCACCGTTTCCAAGCAAAATATCGTGAAATGGAAAAGAACGATACTTTGTATGAAGAAATAATGTGTGAAGATGCTGAATATGTATTTGTAGCTTACGGTTCATGCGCTCGTATCGCTCACAAAGCAGTTCAAATAGCAAGAGAAAAAGGAATAAAAGTTGGTTTATTAAGACCTATCACACTATTCCCATTCCCAACTCAACCAATCAAAGCATTGGCTCAAAGAGTTAAAGGTATCCTTACTGTTGAAATGTCAGCAGGTCAAATGGTATATGACGTAAAACTTGCTTCTGAATTCAAATGTCCTGTTGAATACTTTGGACGTTATGGTGGTATAATACCTACACCTCAAGAAGTAGTAGAAGCATTGGAAAACAAATTAATTAAGGGCTAAGATTATGTTTAACGAAGAAATAGTAAAACCAGAAAATCTTGTTTATAAAAAAACAGATGTTCTTACTGATGCAATTATGCACTATTGTCCAGGTTGTCCTCACGGAACAATCCACAGAATAATTGCAGAAGTTATAGAAGAAATGGGCATTCAAGATAAAGCAATCGGTATTGCACCAGTTGGATGTTCAGTATTAGCATACAATTATTTTAATGTGGACTTTGTTGAAGCTGCACACGGTAGAGCTCCTGCTCTTGCATCTGCAATCCAAAGATTACACCCAGAACACCACACTTTCACTTATCAAGGTGATGGAGACTTGGCTGCAATCGGTACAGCAGAAACAATTCACGCTTGTAACCGTGGTGAAAATATCATAATATTCTTTGTTAATAATGCAATATATGGTATGACAGGAGGTCAAATGGCTCCTACTACATTGGTTGGTATGCCTTCTGCAACTACTCCTTACGGACGTAGAGTTGATTTAAACGGATGGCCATTACAAATAACAGAATTAGTTGCTCAACTTCCAGGTACATATTATGTAACTCGTCAAAGTGCTTCTACTGCTGCTGATGTAAGAAAAGCAAAAGCTGCTGTTAGAAAGGCTTTCGAAAACCAAGCTGCTAAGAAAGGAACTCAATTCATCGAATTTGTTTCTACTTGTAACTCTGGTTGGAAGATGACTCCTGTTCAAGCAAATGAATGGATGCGTCAAAACATGTTCCCTAAATATGTTTTAGGAGACATTAAGTTAGAAGGACAAATAGTAAGAGAATACAACCCAGAAGATAGCAAAGTTATCAGAGAGTTGAAATCTGTAAAATAACCATAACCCATAAAAAAAACGTATAACAATGACAGAAGAAATAATTATAGCAGGTTTCGGAGGACAAGGAGTTTTATCTATGGGTAAAATACTTGCTTACTCAGGAGCAATGCAAGGAAAAGAAGTTAGTTGGATGCCATCATACGGTCCTGAAATGCGTGGAGGTACAGCAAACGTATCAGTTATCATCTCTGATGAAAGAATATCTTCACCTATTATCAGCCAATTTGATACTGCAATCATACTTAACCAACAATCATTAGATAAATTTGAAAATTCAGTTAAACCTGGTGGATTGTTAATCTACGATCCAAACGGAATTATCAACCCTCCAACAAGAAAAGACATCAATATCTACAAAATTCCTGCAACAGAAAAAAGTGTTGAAATGGGAATGGCAAAGGTATTCAACATGATGGTTCTTGGAGGCTTCTTAAAGGTAAAACCTGTGGTTACAGAACAATTCATAGAAGAAGGTTTGAAACACTCTCTTCCTGAAAGACACCACAAATTGATACCTGTAAACCTTGATGCAGTAGCAAAAGGAAAAGATTTACTTGAAGCAGTAAACGTTCTTTAATATAAAAGTTACGGAATGATAAAAGTGAGATCAAGAAATTGGTCTCACTTTTTTTTATTTCTTTACTTTCTCTAAATATTTCTTTGCTTTAAACATACTTTTCTTTGAATTATTTAGTGTTTTCTTTGTTTTATAATCTCTTAATAATCAAATAGTAAAATAAACTAAAAAATAATATAAAAACATTTTTCTTTAAAAGAGTTGTAGATTAAATAAAAAAATGTAAATTTGTAGATTGAAAAATTATTATTAAAAATAGAAAAAACATCATGGATTCAATTATTTATGCAATTTTAGCATTGAGCATCATAGGTGCAGTAGCGGCTCTAATCTTATACTTTGTTGCCCAAAAATTCAAGGTTTACGAAGACCCGCGTATAGATTCAGTATGCGAAAAACTACCAGGAGCAAATTGTGGTGGATGCGGATTTGCAGGATGTAGAGCTTTGGCTGAAGCAATCGTTAAAAACGAAAGTTTAGAAAACAAATTTTGCCCTGTTGGTGGAGCAAAAACTATGAATGAGATAGCGGAAGTGATGAATCTTTCGGTTGAAGAGTCTGAACCTAAGATTGCCGTTGTTAGATGTAATGGTGGAAAATGCAATACTCACGCAAAAGCAGACTTTGAAGGATTTGACAACTGTCTTTTCGCTCACATGACTTTTTCAAGCGAAGGTGGATGTGCTAATGGCTGTTTAGGACTTGGTAATTGCGTGAAAGCATGTAATTTTGATGCGATTGCAATAAATAAAGAAACTGGATTACCAGAAGTAATTGAAGATAAATGTGTAGCTTGTGGTGCTTGCGTAAAGGCTTGCCCACGTTCAGTTATTGAATTAAGAAATAAAGGAAAAAATTCTCGCAGAGTATTTGTAAGTTGCATTAACCAAGAAAAGGGAGCTGCTGCAAAGAAAAATTGCGAGGCAGCTTGTATTGGTTGTGGCAAATGTGCAAAAGCATGTCCTTTTGAAGCAATCAGCATAAACAATAACGTTGCATATATAGATTTTAATAAATGCAAATTATGTAGAAAATGTGTTGCAGAATGTCCAACAGGAGCAATACATGCTGTTAATTTCCCAGTAAAAAAAGAAGAAAAACCTCTAATTAGCGAATAGAAAAGTTATGAATACATTTCGATTAGGTGGAGTTCACCCACAAGAAAATAAATTAGCATCGAATAGTGCTATTGAATTATTTCCTTTACAACAAAAAGCTGTTGTTTTTGTAAGTCAGCATTTAGGGGCACCTTCTACACCTATTGTACAAAAAGGAGATAGAGTAAAAACAGGACAATTATTAGCCAAAGCAGAAGCTTTTATTTGTGCTAACACTCACTCTCCTTATACAGGGGTTATATCAAAGATAGATGTAGCAACAGATTTTAATGGTTACAAAAAACTTGCTTTCTATATAGATGTAGAAGAAGACGAATGGTGTGAAGAAATTGATACATCAGAAGATATAGTTCAAGATATAAAACTTTCCTCACAAGAAATAGTTGAAAGAATTAAAGACAGAGGAATTGTAGGATTAGGAGGAGCTGCATTCCCTACCCATGTTAAATATTTGGTTCCAGAAGATAAGCATGTAGATTATATAATAATAAACGCAGCTGAATGTGAGCCCTATTTAACATCGGACAACAGATTACTATTAGAACACACAGAAGAAATTCTAATAGGAATTGAAATAATGAAAAAGGCAGTAAAAGTAGATAAAGCAAAGATAGGAATTGAAACAAACAAGCCACAAGCAATCGCAGCATTAAAAGCGCTTGTGAGCAAGTACCCTGGCACAGAGGTAGTACCTTTAAAAACAAAATATCCTCAAGGAGCAGAAAAACAACTAATATATGCTTTAACAAAAAGAGAAGTTCCAAGTGGAAAATTACCAGTAGAGGTTGGTTGTATAGTAAATAATGTTGGTACTGCTTTCGCTATTTATCAAGCAGTACAGAAAAATCGTCCTTTGATAGACAATATTTTAACCTTTACAGGCAAAGGAGTTACAAATAATAAGAACCTTTTAGTTAGAGTAGGAACATCTATTCAAGCAATAATAGATTACTGCGGAGGATTACCAGAAAACACAGGTAAGGTTATCAATGGCGGTCCTATGATGGGAAAAGCTATGATGGACTTATCGGCTCCTACAACAAAAACTACATCGAGCATTTTGGTAATGACCGATAAAGAATCAAGCAGAAAGAAAACAACTAATTGTTTAAGATGTGGCAAATGCGTATCAGCATGTCCAATGGGATTAGAGCCAATACAAATTGCTTTACTTGCGAAACAAGAACGTTGGGAAGAAGCAGAAAAAGAATGTGCTATGGACTGCATAGAATGTGGTAGTTGTTTATTTACCTGTCCAGCAGGACAACCATTATTAGATATTATAAGAGTTGCCAAAAGTAAGATAGGAGCTCTTAGAAGAGCAAGAAGCAAAAAATAGTTTAAGATGATAAAGAGATTGTTTCTACTATTTATTATTTGTTTTATTACTTGCACACTTCAAGCCCAAGAAAACGCAATCTATCACAATATTGCAAACGGATATTCTATTCAATATCCTAATTCATGGGAAATAGAAGACGACCAAGACAATGAAACAGTTAGTATTTATAAGCAGAATCAAACCTCTGATATACAAACACACATTCAAATCAGTGTTGCACTTTGGGAAGATGGTAGTTTAGATGAATTTGTTAGTGCTATAAACTTAGAAAGCATGAAGGATTTATACGCAGACTTCTCTATAAAGGAACGCAACAAAGAAGAAAACAAATGTATGTATGAAGTTTCATACATTTTGAATGATGTAAAAGTAAATAGCATCTTCTACTTTTTACATATAGAAGAACAGATGTATATCTTCCTTGCAATGGCAGAGGATAACAAAGAATATGAATTAGATAAAGAAGTTTTTATAAACATAATTGAAAGTATTGAATTTCAAAACTAATAAAATAACAAAAATATAAAACAATGGCATTACTTAAAGTTTCAGGATCTCCACATGTTCAAAGCAAAGACACCACACAAAGCATTATGTGGAGCGTAGTTATTGCACTAATTCCGGCTTTATTAGTTGGAGTGTATTTTTTTGGTTTAAGAGTATTAGCGGTAACAGCTGTATCAGTTTCTGCTTGCATTTTATTTGAATGGTTAATTCAAAAATTCTTATTAAAAGGTGAGCAAACAATTTCAGATGGCTCAGCAGTGATAACAGGTATGCTTTTAGCATTTAACCTACCTTCTAACATACCTTTTTATATTGTTATAATTGGAGCGTTAGTTTCAATAGGAATTGGCAAAATGACCTTTGGAGGTTTAGGAAAGAATCCTTTCAACCCTGCATTAGTAGGTAGAGTATTCTTATTCCTTTCTTTCCCAACTCATGTTGCAATGTCGCAATGGCCAACCGCAAGAACAGTAGATGCTTTAACAGGGCCAACTCCTTTATCTTTAATCAAAAATGGAGAAAGCCTTGATTTAATAAATATGTTTATAGGAACAACAGGAGGAAGTTTCGGAGAAGTTTCAGCGATTGCTATCATTCTTGGAGGTATCTTCATGCTTTGCAGAAAGGTTATCTCTTGGCATATACCTGTTTCTTTCATTGGCTCTGCGTGGTTATTTGCCGGCATCCTTTATTTAGCAGGAATTACTGTTGATCCAACAACTCACATTCTTGCAGGTGGACTTATGCTTGGTGCTATATTCATGGCGACAGATATGGCTACAAGTCCTATAACAAAAACAGGACAAATAATCTTTGGAGTAGGATGTGGTCTTTTAACAATCATATTCCGTTGTTTTGGACCAATGCCAGAAGGAGTTTCTTTCGCAATATTGATTATGAATGCTGTTACTCCTTTAATTAACAAGATATGTAAACCAAAAAGATTTGGTTATTAAAAAATAAAAAACAGTAGAACTATGGCAAAATTAAACTCTTCGTTAAAAAACATGGTAATGTCATTAGCCATTATCTCTTTTGGAGCTTCTGCTATTTTGGGAAGCGTTTACGTATTAACAAAAGAACCAATTGCAACTGCGGCTGAATTAAAGAAAACAACAGCAATAAAAGAGGTTTTACCTAAAAGTGCTAATTTAACAATAGGAGAAGCAGTTGAAATAAGCATAGATTCTTATTCTGAAAAGTTTACGGTTTACCCTGCTTTTGAAAACAATAATTTAGTAGCAGTTGCGGTAGAAACATTCGACAATAATGGTTACGGAGGAAAGATTCAATCCATGGTTGGTTTCGATGCAGAAGGTAAAATAGTAAACTATTCTATTCTTTCTATGAGTGAGACACCTGGTTTAGGAGAAAAGGTAAACTCATGGTTTAAAACAGCAAGGAACAAACAAGACATAAGAGGAAAAATTCCAGCAGAAGAAAGTTTTAAAGTAAGCAAAGACGGAGGAGAGATAGACGCAATTACAGCATCTACCATTACGTCAAGAGCTTTCTTAGCTTCTGTACAAACAGCCTATAAAGTGTTTATTGAATATCAAAATCAAGAAAAAAAATAAAGTCATGAATAAGTTTAAAATCATAATAAACGGTATTATAAAAGAGAATCCTACTTTTTGTTTGCTATTAGGAATGTGTCCAACCTTAGGAACAACAACCTCAGCAATCAATGGTATGGGAATGGGTCTATGTACTATGTTCGTATTGATATTAAGTAATATGGCAATATCATTATTAAAAAATTTAGTTCCCGATAAGGTTAGAATACCTGCATTCATTGTCATCATAGCATCGTTCGTTACAGTGCTACAACTTTGTATGCAAGCTTATTTGCCTTCATTATATAAAAGTTTAGGCCTATTCATTCCACTAATCGTTGTAAACTGTCTTATATTAGGAAGAGCAGAAGCATTTGCAAGTAAGAATGGAGTAATCGATTCTATGTTTGACGGAATAGGTATGGGACTTGGCTTCACTCTTGGTTTAACAATATTAGGCATAGTAAGAGAAGTCTTAGGCTCAGGCTCTATATTCGGAATGAAATTCATAGGAGAAGCAGACGGAATTTTAATATTTGTTCTTGCACCAGGTGCATTTATCGCATTAGGATACCTAATTGCTTTGGTAAATAAATTGAAATCAAAACAATAATTAAGAAATCAATTTTAAAAATCAGTCGTTGAGAATTTTTTCATCGACTGATTTTTTCTTATCTTTGCAAACTATGAAAATATTTGTTAGTTTTATTTTCTTTTTTCTTAGTTTTACAACCCTATCTTTTTGTCAAGAAGATAGCGAGGTAAGAGATATTATAAACAAATACGGAGAAGCAAAGATATTAGTAAAAGCCGATAAAGAAGACTTAGACACTTTGTCAAAAATCACAAGTATTGACCGTAAAATACAAAACGAATACTTGGTATATGTAAACAACAAACAATTTAATCAGTTTTTGACATTAGGTTTAGACTATAAACCATTTCCAGAAGAACAAAATCCAAAAGCACTACACATAGCTAATACCGTAGAGCAAATGAAGACTTGGGAATATTACCCTTCTTACCAAGTATATTTAGACTTAATGCAATCATTTGCACAAGATTTTCCAGAAATTTGCAGATTAGACACAATAGGTGTAAGCCATAACAATCGTTTAATTTTATCTCTAAAAATCAATAGCGACAACAATACACACAAACCTAAGTTTTTTTATAGCTCCACTATGCACGGCGATGAGCTTACGGGCTATGTCATTTTGCTACGCTTAGCTGATTATATTCTTAACGCACATCAAGAAGACGACTACATAGAAGACCTTCTTAGCAGGGTGGAAATTTACATCTGTCCTTTGGCAAATCCTGACGGAGTATATGCTGGTGGAGATAATAACGTTTCTCACTCCACTCGATACAATGCAAATTATGTGGATTTAAACAGAAATTTTCCTAACCCTATACTTGGACAACATCCAGACGGAGAAGAACATCAAATAGAAACATTATCTTTCATGCAATACGCACTTCAAGAAGATTTTGACGTATCTATAAACATACATACAGGCGCAGAAGTATGCAACTACCCTTGGGACTGTTGGAATTCGCACCAATCAATTCATCCCGACAAGAATTGGTTTATCAATATTTGCGAAGAATTTGTCAATACAGCAAGACATTCAGCAGGAAATAATTATTTCACAGACGTTTCCTCAAATGGAATTATTCTTGGAGGCGATTGGTACAAAATATATGGCTCTCGACAAGATTGGCAAACGTGGTACACAAAAGCAAGAGAAATAACGCTGGAAGTAAGCACTCAAAAAACACCTTCATCTAACTCTTTACCAAATTATTGGAACTATTTAAAAGACGGATTGATAGGCTTTATTGACAATTCCTTAGTAGGAGTTGAAGGACTGATAAAAGACATTACGAACAATCAAGCAATAAATTCAGCCACTATTGAAGTAGAAAATTTAGACAACGAAAACTCTATCACTTATTCTAATTCAGAAGGATATTATTTTAGACCACTATTAGCAGGTAATTATAACATAAAAATTCACGCAGAAAACTATCAAGACACCAGCTTTACAATTAGCATAACCGATAATTCAACACTTTTAAAAGACATTTACCTAACACCTTCCCTTACATCAACACACGATTTAAGTACAACAAAAGACAAAATATTGATTTACCCCAATCCATGTAAAGACAAACTACATATAAACATAGATGAACCTGTATATTACAGCATATCAGACATTCAATCACATACCTTTTTATCAGGGAGTATTGATAAAAACACTAAGACAATAGACATCTCATCTTTAAAGGAAGGAGTCTATATAATATCTCTTTACTTTAATAAAAAAAATCAAAGGAATATTTTTATAAAACAATAACTTAATAAAATAAATCAAAGAAATAATGAAGAAGATTTTTGGGCTTACATTTTTAATCAGTTTATGGCTTTGCACCTCGCTTAATGCACAAGAAAGAAGAGAAATAATAACAGGTAACGACACTGCAATAAGCACTCCTTTCTTTACAGCATCTGCCGGTTACACCATGCCGTTAGGAGAAATGGGGAATAGATACAATCCATTCATGAATATAAACACAAATTTAGGTTGGAAAAATCAAAAGAATTGGATTTACTATTGCGAATTTGGCTTTCAATTTGGTTCAGATAATGTAAAAATAAAAAATGACTTACTTTCCGGAATGTTGGTCAATACTTCCGACCCTTTTGTTATAGGCCTTGACGGAACGAATGCAGGAGTTGTTGCCTATAATAGAAATTTAAGCTTATCTGTTTTCGGAGGTAAGGTAATCCCTCTTTGGTTTAGCAATCCAAATTCGGGATTGATGATTACACTTGGTGCAGGTTTCTTACAACATCAAATAATCTATCAACCAACTCTAACAGAGGCTCCTCAAATACAAGATGATTACGCCTATCTTTACGACAAACAAATGAGAGGAGCTATGGTTTCAGCATTTTTAGGATACATTCAAATGAGCAAAAAGAACTTTGCTAATTTTTATGTAGGCGTACAAATGGACAATGCTTGGACTAAGATGACAAGAATTCATCAAGTAGATTTACGAGGTGGCGATAACAAAATCTATTATGACGGAATGTTTACCTTAAAAATAGGTTGGATGTTCCCATTCTATGGAAGAGATTCCGATAAGATTTATTTTTAATAGTTAAGACATGAGTTTTTTATATAATTTTTTCATCTATATCTACATAGTTGTTCTTTACATCATTTCTCCTTTTAACAAGAAAATAAAAACAATGTTAAAGGGAGAAAATGAATGTTTTGATAAACTGAGAACTATCAATCCTAATGATGAAATAGCATGGTTTCATTGTGCTTCATTGGGAGAATTTGAACAAGGCAGACCTTTAATTGAGGAAGTGAAGAAACAATTTCCTCAATATAAGATTTTGCTTTCTTTCTACTCTCCTTCTGGATATGAGGCAATGAAAAATTATTCATTAGCCGATTGGGTAGTTTATTTACCTAACGACACAAAAAGAAATGCAAAGAAATTTGTGAAATTAGTCAATCCTAAATTAGTTTTCTTCATTAAATACGAATTCTGGTACAATTACATATCAGCTTTAAAAGACAGAAGACTATTTCAAGTTTCGTTAATACTTAGAAAAAATCAGTATTTCTTTTCTTGGTATGGCAAATGGTTTAGAAAACAGCTTAAACATTTTGAACATTTCTTTGTACAAAATAACGAAACAGCATCATTGCTAAATAGCATTGGGTATAAGAATGTAACAATAAGCGGAGATACAAGATTTGATAGGGTAATGACTATTGCAAATAACGCAAAATCATTTCCAGATATAGAGAAATTTTGTGAGGGTGATAAGAAAATAGTTTTGGCAGGCAGTTCGTGGTTAGCAGATGAAAGAATTATTGAAGAGGCAATAAAGGAAATGAATATTAAACTTATAATTGCTCCTCATGTTGTGGGAGAATCTCACATAAATGAAATACAACAATTATTCCCTAATTCGATTTTGTATTCCGAACTATCGCAAACAGAGAAAGAAAGTAATGTTTTAATAATAAATTGTATAGGAATACTATCGAATATTTACCAATATTGTGATATAGCTTACATAGGCGGAGGATTTGGTGTGGGAATTCATAACACATTAGAGGCAGCTACTTTTGGAAAGCCGATATGTTTTGGAAGCAATTACCAAAAATTTCAAGAGGCAGTCGATTTAATTAACTTAAACGCTGCTTATAGTATCAATAATGCAAGTGAATTAAAACAAATCTTAAATAATTTGTTAAACAATGAGCAGTTCTATGCTACATCTGCAAGTGCTGCTAAAAAATATGTAAATGATAAAATAGGTGCTTGTAGTAAAATTATAACACACCTAAAAAACAATTAAAATGAAAGCGAGAAATTATATCTATTTATTACTAATTATAGCAATATTCTCTTCTTGCGCTCCTTCCAAGTTTATAAAGGAGGATGGTTATTTACTATCTAATAATAAAATTGTTTGCGATTCTAAGTTAATTGAAAAATCTGACTTAAAGAATTTCATAAAACAAGACCCTAATGGTCGATTTCTCGGAATTAAATGGGGTATGTACTTCTACTCTCTTTCGGAAGTAGGAGATAATGACTCGGTAAACTTTTTGTCAAGACGTGTTTTCAGAACCTTAGGTAGTAAACCCGTAGAGATAAATCATAAACTTACTAAAAATTCTGTGGAAGAAATGCAAATATACCTAAAAACAAAAGGGGTATTTAACGCAAAAGTAAAAGATAGTTTATCGTTGGTAAGAAGATGGTATGCTCCATGGACAAAATATAAAACAAGACGTAATGTAAATTATGTAGTGGAAATTCCGGAACGTTATAAGGTTAATGATTTCTCAGTATATTCTAATGACAGTATCATAAAAAAAGAAGTTCTTTCTATAAAAGGTTTAGAGAAAATAAAGAAAGGAGATTTTTATGATGAAGATGTTTTAAAGGAAATAAGAACTGAAACTTTTACTGATTTAAGAGAGAAAGGTTATTTCGCATTTAATGAAAGCTATATAGAGTTCGCTATCGACACAAACTTAAAATCAAATTCTCTTAATATAGAAATGATTATCAACTCTCCTTCTTACAAGGTGAACGACAGCATAATAGAGGGTAAACACAAGCCTTATAAAATCAATAAGGTGTGGGTGTATCCTGATTATTACCCTTCTACCTCATCTCTTTACACTCCTCCTACTGATACTACGATAGTGTTTCATAGACAAACTAATAAATCCAAAGGGGCTGCATTTTATTTTATCAAAAGCAATCATCAATCAATAAAAGACAAGCCAATAGCAAGGAGTATATTGTTACAAAAAAACAATCTCTTCTCTCCTTCTTTGGCTAAAAACACTTTTTCTGCTTTATCTCAACTTCAAAATTTCAAATACATAGACATTTCTTTTTCTCCTACGGAAACTATCTCTGATGCCGATACTTTGGGATTGGATTGTTTAATTAAACTCTCTATGGCAAAGCCTATAAATCTTACAAGTTCGTTTGAGTTTAATTTTTCTAATGCTAACAATAGTTTAAACATACAAAACACTTCTACTCTTGGCTCTGAATTAAATTTTGGTTTCTCTCATAATAATCTTTTTAAGGGTGCTGAAATCTTCTCTACAAATATAAAATTAGCAGCAGAGGTTCGTAGTGATATTTTCTCTACTAAGGGTGAGAATAAATGGAATTTTTTCAATGCCTTTGAGTTTGGTTTTGATTTTGGTATAGAATTGCCTCGTTTCTTAGCTCCTTTCAGCACTAATTTTTACTCTATGAATTTCCGTCCTCACACTTCTTTTCGTATGGCTTTCAACACTCAAAAGAGAACTTACTTTGATAGAAACATTTCTACATTAAATTATGAGTATTCTTGGCGTACAAATAGCCACAATATGTTTTCTTTTATTCCTTTGGAGTTAAACTATGTCGATTTGGAGATAACAGATGATAGTTATAACGCTCTTATTCAAAGCTTAGACAAACGAATACAGTATCAAATGACCGACCACATGGTTACGGATACTCGTTTTAGTTTTACTTACAATGGTCAAGATATTGATAAGAGAAAGGATTTTAATTATATAAGAACAAATATTGAAGCGGCGGGTAACTTTTTGTATTTATTAAGTAATATTTTCAATCAAAAGACAAATAAAGACGGACAATACGAAATATTTAATATACCATACTCTCAATATCTTAGAGCTGAATTTGATTTTATTAGATATTTTTATTTGAATGAAAAAAGCATGCTTGTAACAAGGGTATTTTCTGGTTGTGGTTATTATTACGGAAATGCAAATGGCCTTCCTTACGAAAAGAGTTTCTTTGCTGGGGGAGCAAATAACAATAGAGCATGGCAGTTGAGAGAATTAGGCCCTGGTAGCAGTTCTCCCCAATCGGCTTTACGATTTGATAGAGCTGGTGATATAGCTCTCGGTGGGAATATAGAATATAGGTTTCCTATCAGTGGAATTTTTGAAGGTGCTACTTTTATTGACATAGGAAATATATGGAATATAAATGAACAAAAAGGCTTTGAAGGAGGTCAATTTGAATTTAACGATTTTTATAAGGAATTTGCCATTGGGGGTGGTGTCGGATTAAGACTTAATATTCAATTCCTAATAATTCGTTTAGATTTAGCGATGAAATTACACGACCCTTCTAAGCCAGAAAATAGCCGTTGGGTGATAAAAGATACTAAATTTAAAGATTTACAGTTGCAATTTGGTATTGGATATCCATTTTAATTAGTATTTTTGTAAAATAAAAAACAATAGATATGAAGAAAAACAATTACATGTTCAGCCTTTCGATAATAGGCTTGTTATATTTTGTGTTTGGGTTTGTAACCTGGTTAAATAGTTTACTTATACCTTTTTTGAAAACTGCTTGTGAGCTACCTGATTCGCAAGCTTATTGGGTTACTTTTGCATTTTACATTTCGTATTTTGTAATGTCAATACCTTCTTCTTGGATTTTAAAGAAGACAGGTTTTGCAAAAGGAATGAGTCTTGGTTTGTTAGTTATGGCCATAGGCTCTGTGTTATTTATCCCAGCAGCTCAAAGCAGAGATTATATGATGTTTTTGATTGGGTTATTTATTCAAGGAACCGGTTTAGCGTTATTACAAACGGCGGTTAATCCTTATGTAACAATTCTTGGCCCTATCGAATCGGCAGCAAAAAGAATGTCAATAATGGGATTATTCAATAAGTGTGCAGGAATGATTGGCATACTTTTACTTAGCAGTGTTTTGTTTTCGGGAATGGATGAGATAACAAAAGAAATTGCAACTCTTACTGGTGCAGCGAAAGATGCTCAATTAGATTTGTTAGCTATGAGAATAAAAACTCCTTATATAGTTATAACTATTTTATTGTGCTTATTGGCGTTAATGGTTATGCTTGCTAAATTACCAGAGGTTAAAAACGAGGATGAAACACAAGGAGAAGGCGCACAAAAGTCTATATTCAAAATTCCTTATCTTTGGTTAGGTGTTTTAACTCTATTCTTATATGTAGGAGTTGAAGTAATCGCTATCGACACCTTAGGATTGTATGCAGAAACACAAGGAATTTCTAAAGCTATTGCTCCTATGCTTGGAACATTTAGCTTAATTGCTTTGACTATTGGTTATTTGCTTGGAATAGTTTTTGTTCCTAAATACATAAATCAATCGAAAGCTCTTGCGTTGTCTGCTATACTTGGTATAGTTTTTGCAACTTTTGCAATAATTACACAAGGC
Organism: Candidatus Onthomorpha sp.; assembly: GCA_045644685.1. Classification (GTDB taxonomy): domain Bacteria; phylum Bacteroidota; class Bacteroidia; order Bacteroidales; family P3; genus Onthomorpha. The sequence goes on along the minus strand of JAZRHI010000009.1, from coordinate 200,042 downwards.
ATGACTTCAATTATATTCATTATATTATTAAGTTTTGCTCACGCTATGATGTGGCCTGCAATTTGGCCATTATCAATCGACAAACTTGGCTCTCACACCGCTCTTGCTTCTGCTTTATTGATTATGGCTATTGCGGGTGGTGCAGTTCTTCCATTATTGTATGGAAGTTTTGTCGATTTATTGGGAGGTGATAGACAATTACCTTACATTATGTTGCTACCTTGCTATGCTATGATATTCTATTTCTCTATTTGGGGACACAAAGTGGGCAAAAAATAAAAGATAAAAAAGATGAAAGAAAGTAAATCAAAGATACATTGTATTTTTTGCGGAAGACACGAATCGCAAGTTCCGCTAATGATAAAATCGGAGCTTGGATTACAAGGTGTTTGCATTGATTGTGCAAACGCCTTAAATGACATAGCAAAAGAACAAACTAATAAAGAAACACAAAAAGAAATAGATAGTTATAAAATCAAAACACCGTCTGAAATAAAAGCCTATTTAGATCAATATGTTATAGGTCAAGAGCAAGCAAAACGTGTTTTATCTGTGGCTGTCTATAATCACTATAAACGACTTAAATATTATCATTCTGGAAATGGAGAAAAGGATGATATAGAAATAGAAAAATCAAATATTATCATGGTTGGGCAAACAGGAACTGGTAAGACATTATTAGCTCGTACGATTGCCCGCTTATTAGACGTTCCTTTCTGTATAGCAGATGCAACAGCATTAACAGAAGCTGGTTATGTGGGGGAAGATGTTGAAACTATATTGACAAGATTGCTTCAATCAGCAGATTATAATGTAGAAAAAGCAAGTAGAGGTATAGTTTTCATAGATGAAATAGATAAGATAGCGCGAAAAGGCGACAATCCTTCGATTACAAGAGATGTAAGCGGCGAAGGTGTTCAACAAGCGTTGTTAAAGCTTTTAGAAGGAACAGTTGTAAACGTACCACCACAAGGAGGAAGAAAACATCCAGATCAAAAATACATACAATTAGATACTAAAAACATTCTTTTCATTGCCTCAGGAGCCTTTAATTCGTTAGAAAAGAAGATTGCATCAAGATTAAACTCTAATACTATTGGTTATTCTGCCTCGGAAAACAGAAAAAGAATAGACGAAAAAGATTTTATCAAATATGTACAACCGCAAGATTTAAAAAGTTTTGGTTTAATCCCTGAATTGATTGGACGTTTCCCTGTTTTAACTCACTTGGACGCCTTAGATAAAGCTGCATTCAAAAGAATACTTACTGAACCTAAAAATTCTATAATCAAACAGTATATAAAACTACTTCAAATGGATAACGTAGAATTGAAATTTGAAGAAGATGCCTTAGATTACTTTGTAGAAATTGCAGAAAAGAATAATTTGGGTGCGAGAGGTCTAAGGGGCATTGTAGAAAATGTAATGACGGAGTTGATGTTTGAACTCCCTGGAACTAAAACTAAAAAGTTCACTATTACGAGAAAGTACGCACAATCTCAAATTGAAAAACACAAAGATACACTTTAAACAAATGAAAAAAATTATTGTAGTTCTTTTTCTTTTATTCAGTTATTGTATAAAAGCACAAGTAGGTCAAGGACACGTTGTCTTTGGTACGATTTACCAAGGAGATACTATACCTATGGCATATCTTAATACAGTAAAAGTAACTGGCTATGTATGTCCTTTAACCGAAGAAGAAAAAAGAAAATATAAAAAACTAATAAGAGATGTTAAAAAGGTGTATCCTTATTCCAAAGAAGCAGGTCGTTTATTGAATAGTTACACCATTATTTTAAAGTCAGCAAAAAACGATTCTCAAAGAAAGAAAATCATGAAGCAAGCTGAAAGCGATATAGAAAACAAGTTTGGTCCAAAGCTTAAAAAGCTAAATAAATCACAAGGTAAAATTCTATTAAGGCTTATCGACAGAGAAACTGGTAGCGACTCGTATGCGTTAGTTAAAGATTTGAGAGGAAGTTTTCGTGCAGCATTTTATCAAACTATTGGTAAAATATTTGGTTATAATTTACGCTCTAAATATGACCCTGTAAATAATTCAGAAGATAGGATAATTGAAAGAATTATTTTTGCAATAGAAACAAAAAAACTTTAATAGCAAATGTACGGATTTTGTTTACTATCGGTAGTGCCTTTAAGAAGTGAGCCAAAGGAATCTGCGGAACAAGTCAGCCAGCTAATATTTGGAGATACCTTTATCATAGTTCAAGAAACAGAAGATTGGTCTTTTATAAAATTATACTACGATGGATACGAAGGATGGATAAACAAAAAACAATACATACAAACAACACAAGAAGAACACTTTGTTTTAACAAGGTCAAAACCCCTATACACTTGCAATCCTATTACAAAAATTAGAATAGAAGATATAAGAACTACAAAATCTCATACAATATATGCTCCAATAGGAAGCAGACTGCTCTCAAAATCGTTTAGAGTAAATTATTATAAAATAACCACACATCCAGACTCACTAACATCCCCTTATTCTTTTAACAAATTAAAATTAGAACAAATAACAGACCTTTTTATCAACGTTCCATATCTTTGGGGTGGTAAAAGTATTTTCGGAATAGATTGTTCGGGATTTTCTCAAACAATATTCAGACTATTTGGCATGCAATTATTAAGAGATGCTTCGATGCAAATTACACAAGGTCAAGAAATAGAAAATTTATCCTTAGCAAAACCAGGTGATTTAGCCTTTTTTATTTCTCCTTCTGGTAAAATAGTTCATGTAGGCATTCTTTTATCAAATTCAAAGATAGTACACGCATCAGGTTTTGTAAGAGTTGATAAAATAGATGAAAGAGGTATCATAAGAGAAGAAGACAAAACTTATTCTCATACACTATTTAAAATCAAGCGTTATTTGTAATCTAACTATTGTTTAAAGACAAAGACTTTATTTAATATAAAAGATAAAATCGCATTAGGCAATAAAGTTATTGCTTGTCCCATTGCATCGCCTATTTTATCAGGATTAAGAGGTAAATTATCCAAAAAATCTAATAAAGGTAAAGAAAGAATAAATTCATAAAGATTTGATTTATCTAAAAGATAAAGTTCTAATAAATTAAACAAGTAAACGACTCCGTAAACCAAGAAAAAGTGTAATAAAAGACGATTACTCTTATTTTGAAATACGATATATCCCGTTGTTTTATAGTTAAATAAAATCCCAAGTATGTTTGAAAATAACAAAGCAACAGAATAGTGCATTCCAAACCAAATAAACAATAAAAAAACTCCGTAACCAAATATAGTATTTATGACTCCTACAAAAAGGAATCGTACAAATTTGTTTTCTATCTTTTGCAATAATCTAATAGGATACGATATAAATTTAGCAACCATTATAAAAAAATTAGTTGGCAAAGATATTAAAAAAACTCAAATTTAACATTAAATATTAAAATTTCGTTTCTTTGTTGTATCTTTGCGGTTTATATTATATGATATAAAGCTATATGAATAAGAAACGACCTTTAATTTTTATAACTAACGATGATAGTTATTTCTCTAAGGGAATCAGCGTACTAATACGTTTGATGAAACAATTAGGAGACGTAGTTGTCATTGCACCAAAAGAAGAAATGTCTGGCAAATCGCACTCCATTACTTCTAATGCACCACTTAAATTAAAAGAAATGGAAATTACAGAAGGATATGAAGGTTATATTCTAAACGGAACACCTGTTGATTGTGTCAAAATAGCACTTAACAGAATTCTTAAAGAAAAAAAAATTGACCTTTTAGTATCTGGAATTAACCATGGTAGCAATGCCTCTATCAATACCATATATTCAGGAACTATGGCGGCGGTTTTTGAAGGTTGTGCCGAAGGAATCCCAAGCATAGGCTTTTCAATAGACACAGCAGATAAACAAGCAGATTTCTCCAACTGTGAAAACATTATCACAAATATGTGTAAAGAAGTGCTTTCAAATGGATTAGAAAAAGGAATTTGTTTAAACGTTAATTTTCCTGTGGGAGAAATTAAAGGAACAAAAGTTTGCCATCAAGCAAAAGCATATTGGGAAGAAGAATTTGTAGAATACCAAACTCCACACGGAGAACCATATTTTTGGTTGAGCGGAACATATCACTGTCAAGACGATTCACCAGAAGCAGATTATAGAGTAATGCAACAATCCTATGCAAGCATAGTACCTATGCAAATAGATTTCACAGCATACAAAGCATTAAACGAAATAAAACATAGATTTGAAAATGTTGAAAAAAGATAACTTTTGGGTAGGCTTAGTGATTTCATTAGGTCTTTGTATATTATCAATAGGCATAATAATTGCAGTATTGTTTTTCTTAGGCTTACCATTAAGCAATAATGCAACATTATTATTATTTGCCTTTGTGCCAGATATAATCTTGTTAAGATATTACGCAAAAAAACAAAAACTTAAATCACTTAAAGGATTATCTTTAATTTTAGTCTTTGGATTTTGTCTCTTAGTTTATTATCTAAATTTTATTGGCAGTTTTAATTTTAGTTTCTAAACTTTCAATCTTATGAAATATTACATAATAGCGGGGGAACTTTCAGGCGATTTACACGCTTCGTATTTGATGAAAGAAATCAAAAGAAAAGACGAATCAGCTGAGTTTCGTTTTTGGGGCGGCGATAGAATGGTGGCAGAATCTCATGAAAGCAATTTAGTAAAGCACATAAAAGAATTAGCAATTATGGGCTTTATTGAAGTAGTGCTTAACCTAAAAACCGTACTTCGTAATCTTGCTTTATGCAAAAAAGACTTGCTTGAATGGAAACCCGATGCCCTCATATTAGTTGATTACCCTGGATTTAATTTACGCATAGCTAAATTTGCAAAGAAAAACAATATAAAAAATTATTATTACATCTCTCCACAAGTATGGGCATGGAAAAAAGGAAGAATAAAGACCATGAAAAAAATCCTTGAAAAACTATACGTCATTCTTCCTTTTGAAAAAGAATTCTATGCAAAACACTCTATGGAAGTCGAATATAAAGGAAATCCTTTATTAGATGAAATCAACGATTACTCAATAAATACCGACAAATCAACATTTCTAAAAAATAATGATTTGGATGAAAAACCTATAATTGCACTTCTACCCGGTTCAAGAACGCAAGAAATTAAGAAAATGTTACCAATACAACTTTCTTTGGTAGATAAATATCCAGAATTCAACTTTGTAGTTGCAGGAGTAAGCACACATAGCGAAGAATTCTACAAAACAATGATAGGTAACAAAAACAACGTAAAACTAATCTACAATCAAACATACTCTATCATAAATAACGCACACTGTGCCGTAGTAACATCTGGCACAGCTACACTTGAAACCGCTCTTTTCGGCATCCCAGAAGTAGTATGCTACAAAGCAAATCCTATAACCTTTATTATTGCTAAATACTTAGCCAAAATAGAATACATTTCACTTGTAAATATAATTCTAAAACAAAAAGCAGTAACAGAATTACTACAAGAGCAATGGAATGAAGAGTGTTTAGAAAAAGAATTCAAACAAATATGTTTTGATGACGCATATAGAGAAGAAATGAAGTACCTATTCAACAAATTAAAAAGCATATTAGGAGATAGCGGAGCATCATCGGCCATAGCACAATCAATAATTGAAGACTTAAACACAAAAAAATGAAAAAAACACTTTTAATATTATTATTTATTATAACCTTTCCCCTATCTATCTTTGCTCAATCAGAAGATATGGATAAGATTAGGGTTAGAATTTTTAGCGACCAACAAATTGAAGAAGTATTATTTGTTCCCTCTTTCGGACAATACTATTTAGAAACTGACAAAGGAGAAAAAATAAAACTAAATAAAACCTCTAAACTAACAGTAAAAGATTTAGACGGACAGATAGAAATAAAAATCAACGACACAGCATATTGCAAAGCAAAGAAAATAAACCTAACATCCACAGGTTTAAAATCTTTCTTTCAAATAAAACCCATAAAACCTCAAATTCTTGAACGAAGATACGAAGATAACTTAGAAATAATCAGCAAAAAAAATTCTCTTTTCATAATTAACATAGTCAAAACCGACAATTACATAGCAGGAGTTGTACAAAGCGAAACTTGGGGTGCAACAACAAATATAGATTTCTTTAAAATACAAGCTATATGTTGCAGAAACTATCTTATGAACAACTTAGAAAAACACGCAGACGAAGGATACAATGTTTGTGATGGCGTTCACTGTCAAGCATACAAAACAAGAGCAAACAAAAAAGAAGTAACAGAAGGCGCATACAAAAGTAAAGGAGAAGTAATTGTAGATTCGGAAAACAATATCATAGAAACCCTTTTCCATTCCAATTCAGGAGGAGTTACAGTTGATGCAAAAGACGTTTGGGGTAAAGAAGTACCTTATTTAGTCAGCGTAACAGACAGCTTTTCCGTAGGATGCAAAAATTATCAATGGGAAAAATTCATAAAATTGCGTGATTGGTTAAATTATTTCCGTAACAAAGGATTAAATATCAAAAACAAAGAAATAGAAGATGCCCTAATAAATTTCTCACAAGAAGAAGGTAGAAAAACAGAGCTAGTAGGCATTCCTCTTACAACAATAAGAAAAGATTTTAATCTTAAATCCACTTACTTTAATGTTCAAAAATGGGGAGGCGAAGTAAAGCTTACAGGCAAGGGATATGGACACGGCGTTGGTATGAGTCAGGAAGGAGCCATTAAAATGTGTGAAGAAGGATATGAATATTGGGAAGTGATAGAACACTATTTCAAAGGAGTAAAAGTAATTAAGAAATAATCAATAAAAAATTAAGAGTATGAAAATTAAAAAAATCATTTTAAGTATTGTTTTTATGAGTCTTGGTCTTGTATCTATGGCACAAGAAAAAATAGAATGGAAAGACATTGAGACTGCTGAGAAAGAAATTTCAAAAAAAGCAAATAAAGACAAAAAATACTTCATTGACTGTTATACAGATTGGTGTGGTTGGTGTAAAAAAATGGATAAAGACACCTTCTCAGACACTTTGATAGCAAAACTAATGAATCATTATTTTGTTTCTGCAAAATTCGATGCCGAACAAAAAGAAGACGTTACAGTTAATGGCAAAACTTACAAAAATCCTCAAACACCTACAAACTCAAAACGTGCTTCTGTTCATGAACTTGCTTATTACTTATTAAATAACCGACTTTCATATCCTTCTTTCTCTATATTAGACAAAGACTTCAAAGTAATAACTGTTGTACCAGGCTACTATCCAGCAGCAGAGTTTGAAAAAGTTATAGTATATCTTGGAGAAGGATTGATGAACGAAGTTACTTTTGAAACCTTCTCAAAGGAATATGCCGAAAAATATCGCGATAAAATATTGAAAAAAGTGTACTCTAAAAAGTAATTCATAAACTTATGACAAGAGAAGAAAGCATTAAATTGTTAATGCAACAAAATATTGTATTGGCTGTTGGGTGTACAGAACCCGTAGCAGTAGCTCTTTCTGTCGCAAAGGCAAAAGAACTTCTTGAAGAAAACGTTGAGAGAGTTGAAATGATACTTTCTAAAAATGTTATTAAGAATGCTATGGGCGTAGGCATACCAGGAACAGGAATGATTGGCTTACCAATAGCTATTTCCTTAGGAGTTGTATGCGGAGAAAGTGCAAAAGAATTACAAGTTTTAGAAAACGCCAAAGAAAATGTTGAAATAGCTAAACAATGGCTAAGCAATCACGACATAAAGATAGATGTTGCTCAAACAAGCGAAAAACTTTACATAGAATGTCGTTGTTTTGGAAAAAACAATACCAGCTCTAAGGTAATCATTGCACAAAATCACCTTAATTACATACACCTTCAAAAAGGCGAAGAAGTAATTTTACACAAAGAATTGGCAGAAAACGTAGTTCAAGAAAGCAATAACAACACTGTTGATACACTTTCTGCACAAGAAATATATGATTATGCAACAAAGACTGATATAAAATTCTTGGAATGGATATATCAAACTGCGGAAGTAAACAATAAAATTGCAGAAGAGGGCTTAACTAATAACTACGGTTTACAAATAGGAAAGCAAATCAACAAAATTGCCAACGGAGATATAAGAAAAAAAGTAATAGCAAAGACATGTGCAGCATCAGATGCGAGAATGGACGGAGCAACTATGGCAGTTTACAGCAATTCTGGCAGTGGCAATCAAGGATTAACATGCACCCTTCCCGTATATGAATATGGTGTTTTATCAAACAAAAGCAAGGAAGAAATAATAAGAGCATTAACACTTTCACATCTTATGTCTATTTACATAAAGAATAAGATTGGAAGATTATCTGCCCTTTGTGGCATAGTAAATGCGTCTATGGGTGTTGCAGCCGGCTTAACATATTTACAAGGAGGTAGCTTAATTCAAATATGTTATGCTATACGCAACATGATTAACACTATTACAGGAATGGCTTGCGATGGAGCGAAACCAAGTTGTGCATTAAAAGTTTCAGTTGGTTTAAATTCAGCTTTCGATTCTATGCTATTAGCAATGAATAACATAGTTGTAGATAACACTGACGGCATTGCAGAAGGTTGTATTGACCGTTCTATAACCAATTTAGGGAAAATAGGACGTTTTGCAATGGATGAAATGGACAATATGATATTAGAAATAATGGTAAACAAAGAAAAGTAAAATAATCCTTTACTTTAAAAAAATAAAGCTAAGAATTATTAAATTATTTCTTAGCTTTATTTTTTTATTCCTTAGAAAGGTAAATCACCTAACTTACTTAGCTCCGTATCTTCTGCAAGTAATTTTGACAAATTCATATCACTATCCGATATAGGATACTGTTCATCTATTATTGTATCGTATATCATATCTGTGTTATTGTCTTCCGTAGCAGTAGCTTGATAATAGTGTGTTTTATTAAGTATTTTGAAATTTTCAGCCACTATTTCCACTACCCTTTTCTTATTTCCTTCTTTGTCTTCTCTTACTCTCGATTTTATTTTACCCTCAACGTATAAATGAGTACCCTTTTTAAGAAATTTTTCGGCCACTTCTGCCAAACCTCTCCAACATATTACATTATGCCATTCGGTTTCTTCTATCTTTGTGCCGTCCTTAGTTTTATGCGTTTCAGTAGTAGCTAACGAGAACGAAGCTTTTTTTACATCATCAAAGGATATTATTTCCGGATCCTTTCCTAAATTGCCTATAAGTATTACCTTGTTTACTCCTATCATATCTTTTCCTTTTTTAATTTGTGCAAAGATACAATAAAGTTTCAATATTTTTTTTTATTTTTGCAGTTTAATCAAAAAAAATATAATTGTATGAGTTGCGAATTAAGTGAACAAGAACTATTGAGAAGACAAGCGACAGAAAAAATGAGAGAATTAGGAATAGATCCTTATCCTGCTGCCTTGTTTGATGTAAATGCTAAAACAACTGAAATATTGGAAGAATTCCCTAAGGACAATTCCTTATTCCAAGAGGTGAGTATAGCTGGTAGAATTATGAGTAGAAGAATTATGGGTGCAGCATCTTTTGTGGTAATTCAGGATTCTTGGGGCAAAATACAATTGTATATAAAGAGAGATGAGATTTGCGAAGGAGAAGACAAGTCTTTATACAATACAGTCTTTAAAAAACTATTAGATATTGGTGATATAATCGGAGTAAAAGGTTATGTATTCATCACTCAAATGGGAGAAATTTCTATCCATGTTAAAGAACTTACTGTTCTTAGCAAGAGTGTAAAACCCCTTCCTGTGGTTAAAGAAAAAGACGGCGTAGTTTATGACGCTTTCACTAACACTGAACAACGTTATCGCCAAAGATATTTAGACTTAATAGTAAATCCAGAAGTTAAAGACGTATTTGTTAAACGTACAAAAATACTTAATACTATCAGAGACTTCTTTAATTCTTTCGGATACATAGAAGTAGAAACTCCTGTTTTGCAATCTATCCCCGGAGGTGCGGCAGCAAGACCATTTATCACACATCACAACACTCTTGACATACCTTTGTATTTGAGAATTGCCAATGAATTATATTTAAAACGTTTAATTGTTGGTGGATTTGAAGGTGTGTATGAGTTTTCAAGAAACTTCCGTAACGAAGGTATGGATAGAACACACAATCCTGAGTTTACTTGTTTGGAAATTTACGTTGCATACAAGGATTACTTTTGGATGATGGATTTCACCGAACAAATGATAGAAAAAGTAGCACTTGCTCTTCACGGACAAACAAAAGTCCAATTAGGAGATAAAGAAATCGATTTCAAACGTCCTTTTGCAAGAGTTTCTATGCGTGATGCTATCATGGAACACACAGGATATGACATCTACACAATGGAAGAAGAAGATTTGAGAAAGGCTTGTAAAGACATGGGCATAGAAGTAGATGCTACTATGGGTAAAGGCAAATTGATTGACGAAATCTTCGGAGAAAAATGCGAACATCACTACGTTCAACCTACATTTATCTATGACTATCCAAAGGAAATGTCTCCTTTAACTAAGAAACATAGAAATATTGAGGGATTAACAGAAAGATTTGAACTATTTGTAAACGGTAAAGAATTGGCTAATGCTTATTCTGAGCTAAATGACCCTATTGATCAATTAGAAAGATTCCAAGATCAATTGAAATTACAAGAGAGAGGCGACGATGAAGCTATGTATATCGACTATGATTTTGTTAGAGCATTGGAATATGGTATGCCTCCTACATCTGGAATGGGAATTGGTATAGATAGATTATGTATGTTTATGACTAACTCTCCTTCTATTCAAGATGTGTTATTATTCCCTCAAATGAAACCTGAAAATAATAAATAATCTGTGAGCAGAGCCAATAAAACTATTCTAATTATAGCGATTTCCCTTCTACTATTGTTATACATAGTAGAACGGTTTTCGCTTAGGGATAGTTCTTTCGCTACTATGAATTCTAATAAGTTAGAATATGTAGTAGATTTAATAAAAACTCAATATGTAGATGACGTAAATGTTGATTCACTACAAGACGTCGCTATCAGAAGTTTTTTAGAGGTTTTAGACCCTCATTCAGTTTATCTGACAGCTTCCGAGATTGAAAAAGAAAATGAGCAATTAAGAGGTAACTTTGACGGCATTGGAGTTCAGTTTCGAATAATTGAAGACACCATTGTTGTCATTCAGCCTATTGCTCAGGGACCTTCTTTCAAGGCGGGCATAATGGCGGGCGATAGAATAGTAGAAGTAAATGATTCTATCGTTTGTGGAAAGGATATTACTAACGAAAAAGTTTTCAAACTTTTAAAAGGAAGAAAGGGAACTAAGGTTAAGTTAGGTATTAAACGTTCTAATATTGATAAATTATTGACCTTCACTGTTAGAAGAGATGAAATTCCTATTCATAGTGTGGATTATAGCGGTATGTTAAACAATAATACTGGCTATATTAAACTTTCACAATTCTCTGCTAACTCTTATCAAGAAGTTCACACATCTCTTATCGATTTAAAGAAGAAAGGAATGCAACAATTAGTGTTTGATTTAAGAGGTAACGGAGGTGGTTATCTTGATCAAGCAATTAACATTGCGGATGAGTTTCTTTCTGATGGAGATTTAATTGTTTTCACAAAAGGAAGAGCCAAAGGAAGAAATGATTATTTTGCATCCTCAAAAGGAGAGTTTGAAAAAGGAAAATTAGTTGTTCTTATAGATGAAGTTTCTGCGTCTGCATCGGAAATTGTTGCAGGAGCACTACAAGATAACGATAGAGCATATATTGTTGGCAGAAGAACATTTGGAAAAGGCTTGGTTCAAGAACAAAAAGAGTTAGTTGATGGCTCTGTTGTGCGTCTTACCGTTTCTCGCTATCATACTCCGAGCGGAAGATGTATTCAACGTCCTTACACAATGGGCGATTCCGAAAAATATTATATGGATTTCATTGAGAGATATGCAGATATGGAAAATAATACCGATACTATTTCTCATGCAGATTCCTTAAAATATAAAACAAAAAAAGGAAGAATTGTCTATGGTGGAGGTGGTATAGAGCCTGATAAAGCAATATCGTATAATGTTTATAAAAAGGGCGATTCTTATACTAAGCTACTAAAAAAAGGCTTGATATATAAATATTGTTTTGACTATTTGGATAAACATAGAGATGTTTTCAAGAAATATTCTGACGGAAATGATTTCATAAATAACTTTGTTGTTTCTCAGGAGTTTTATCAGGAAATGATAAAGTTTGCAGAAGGTCAAGAGGTAAACACAAATAGCATTACAAATAGTGAGAAAAAAGAAATAAAATTATTGATGAAATCTTATTTAGCCCAAAATCTTTACGGCGATGAGTATTTCTATAAACTTTATCTTGAAATAGATGAAGATGTTCAAAAAGTAATAAATCTAATAAGTGAGTTATGACAGATAAATACACATTAAGAGGTGTTAGTGCATCAAAAGAGGATGTACACAATGCGATAAAAAATATAGATAAAGGCTTATTCCCAAAAGCTTTCTGTAAGGTTGTTCCTGATATTTTGACAGGAGATGAAGATTATTGTATAGTTATGCACGCAGATGGTGCAGGTACAAAATCTTCTCTTGCGTATGCTTATTGGAAAGAAACAGGTGATATGTCTGTTTGGAAAGGCATTGCGATAGACTCAATAGTGATGAATATAGATGACCTTTTGTGTGTAGGTATAACAGACAATATTCTTCTTTCTTCTACAATCGGAAGAAATAAACAACTAATTCCAGGTGAAGTTATTTCGCATATAATCAATGGAACAGAAGAATTCTTGGCTCAGTTAAGAGATTTGGGAGTCGGTATCTATTCAACAGGTGGGGAAACTGCTGATGTGGGAGATTTAGTTAGAACTATAATTGTTGATAGCACTGTTACTGCAAGAGCAAAACGTTCAGATATTATTTCAAATCATAATATTAAACCAGGAAATGTTATAGTAGGTTTAGCATCTTTCGGACAAGCAACTTACGAAGACGAATATAATGGAGGTATGGGTAGCAATGGTTTAACATCTGCAAGACACGATGTTTTCAATAAAACAATTGCTAATAAATATCCTGAAACTTACGATAGTTCATTAGATAATTCTGTTGTATATTGTGGAAATCTTGATTTAACATCGGAAAGTACAGTGAAAGGTATTACAGCTGGAAAATTAGTTCTATCTCCTACAAGAACATATGCTCCTATTATTGCAAGAATTTTAAAAGAATATCGTCATAAAATCGATGGTATAGTTCATTGTAGCGGTGGCGCTCAAACAAAGGTGTTACATTTCTTAAACGATGATAGTCGTGTTGTGAAGAATAACCTTTTCCCTATTCCACCTCTATTCTCTATGATTCAAGAGCAATCAAAAACTGATTGGAAAGAAATGTATAAAGTGTTCAATATGGGTCATAGAATGGAAATTTATACAGATGAAAAAACTGCTCTTGATTTGATTGAAATAAGTAAAAGCTTTAATGTTGATGCTCAAATAATCGGACACGTTGAAAAGGCAGAAACAAAAAATGTTATAATAAATAGTCCTTACGGAGAGTTTATATACTAAATCAATTTAATGAAATTAGGAGTTTTTATCTCTTGTCGTGTAGATCAGTTTACGCCAGAAACAGGGCAAAACTTAATAAAACTACTTGAAAGTTTAGGATATGAGGCAGATTATCCTATGGAGCAAACTTGTTGTGGCAAATTACTATACGACAATGGTAAATGGAACGACGCAAAAGCCTTAGGTGAAAAATTTATTGAAATTTTCAATAAATACGATTATGTAATCGGGACATCTAATTCTTGCATAAGTTATATAAAAACCAATTTTGGAAAACTCTTTTTTAACTCTACGAATCATAATCACTACAAAACGTTTAAAAATAAGATAATGGATGTAAGTGAATTTTTATATAATGTAGATAAGTCTATGTCTTTTAAGGCTATCTTCCCATATAAAGTTTACTTACATACCGATTGTCATTCTGTTCGTGAGTATAATGTTACTAAACAAACGAGAGAAATTTTGCAAAACGTGAAAGATATTACTCTTTTGGAGGGTAATTATACTGATAACTTTTGTTGCGGTTATGGGGGAACGTTTTCTATATACAATCCTTATGTAAGCTCTGCTATGGCTGAACAAAAAATTAAAGCTGTTTTAGATTCAGGTGCAGAATATATAGTTAGTGGAGATGCAAGTTGCTTATTACATTTGCAATCTTATATTAACAAAAACAACATCCCTTTAAAAACTATTCATCTCATTGATTTACTAATGTTTAATAAACAATAGGACTATTTATGGAAGAAATTAAATATCCTTGGGGACATAATAGACCATTTAATGCGTATTCTAATTATTTTAAGCAAAAATTTGGTCAAAGATTACAAAAGTTATCTATTGATGCGGGCTTCACTTGTCCTAACAGAGACGGCAAAATTTCTTTTAATGGTTGTTCTTTTTGTGATAATAACGCATTTAATCCTTCCTATTGTCAAAAAACAAAATCTATATACCAACAAATAGAAGAGGGAATAGAGTTTCATTCTTGGCGATACAAGAATGTAAAAAACTATTTAGCATATTTTCAAGCTTATTCCAATACTTATGCGCCTTTAAACATTCTAAAAGAAAAATATTCCGAAGCTTTATCTCATCCACAGGTAATAGGGCTTGTAATAGGCACAAGACCAGATTGTGTTAATGATGAAATATTAGATTATCTTGCAGATTTACAAAAAGATTATCATATCATAGTGGAATATGGTATAGAGAGTTGTTACGATAGTACGTTAAAAAGAATAAATAGAGGACATACTTTTGCTCAAACAAAAGAAGCAATAGAAAAAACAGCTGAAAGAGGAATCACAACCGGCGGACACATAATTTTTGGCTTACCAGGAGAAAGTTGTGATATGATGTTGAAAGAAGTAGATATGTTAAATACTCTTCCTTTGCACTCAGTGAAATTTCATCAGTTAATCTTAGTAAAAAACACTCCTATAATAAAAGACTACGAACAAAATCCAGATGATTTTTCCTTTATGAAATTTGACGAATACAAAGAATTCATGATAGATTTCTTAGAAAAATTATCTCCAAACATAGTAATAGAACGTTTTGCAGGAGAAGTGCCGCCAAGATTTCAAGCAGGAGGTTCAAATTGGGAACTTTTAAGAAACGAAACCTTAGTAAGTAAAATAGAACAACGAATGATAGAGAGAAATACCTATCAAGGCAGATTATATAACACTGAAATATGAAAGAGAAACAAAGCCTTTTTGGAAAAACCCTAAAAGAGTTACAAGAAATTTGTAAAGACCTATCATTGCCTTCTTATACTGGTAAGCAATTAGTCGATTGGTTGTACAAAAAGCAAATAAATTCTATCGATCAAATGACTAATCTTTCTATTGCAACAAGAGAAAAATTAAAAGAATCTTACGATTTCGGTTTAACTCCTTATGCTGAATATGTTCTTTCAATAGATGGTACAAAAAAATATTTATATCAATATTCTGAGAACTCTTTTGTAGAAGCTGTTATGATACCTGATAAAGATAGATATACATTATGCGTTTCTACACAAGTGGGTTGCAAAATGAGTTGTCAATTTTGTGCAACTGCTCGTCAAGGATTTAAAAGAAATCTTACATGTAATGAAATTTTAAATATAATTCGCTCTATTGATGAGTACTCTCTTCTAACAAATATTGTATATATGGGAATGGGAGAGCCATTAGACAATTATGATAACTTAACTAAAAGTATAGAAATATTAACCTCATCGTGGGGAATGGCGATGAGTCCAAAGAGAATTACTGTATCAACTTGTGGGTATCTTCCTAAACTTAAAGAATTCTTGGATAACACTAACGTTCACTTAGCAATAAGTCTTCATAATATTATTCCACAAGAGAGAGAACAAATAATGCCAATAGAAAAGGCATATAAAATTGAAGATGTTTTAGATTTATTAAAACAATATGATTGGAGCGGACAAAGACGTCTTACATTTGAATATATAGTTTTTAAAGATTTGAATGACGAATATAGACATATTTTTGAACTTGTAAATAAACTTTCGGATATTGAATGTAGAATAAACTTAATTCGTTTTCATACTATACCAAATACGATATTTAAACAAGCAGACGATAAAGAGATGATAAAAATTCGCGATTTATTAACTTCAAAAGGGCTTATCACCACAATAAGAGCATCTCGTGGAGAAGATATTTTTGCAGCTTGCGGATTATTATCAACAAAAAAAATAAGCGAACAAAGTATTTGTAAAAGTTAAAAAAATATTATTTTTGCTGATTATTAAAAAACAATCTATTATATATGAAGAAAATAGCAATATTAGTTACTTTATTATTAGTACTTTTTACTAATAATTTATTTGCGGTAGTGGCTTATCCCTATCCTATAAATTTTGATCAAAGCGACAAAACTCAAATTACAGTTACTTTAAAAGGAGATGAAAAAGTAAACTGGGGAAAAACTTCTGACGGTTATACCCTTATGAGAGCTAAGAATGGTGATTGGGTTTACGCAATATCTGATAACAAAGGTGGTATGCAACCCTCTACAATCATAGCACACAACCTTAATCAACGTACAGAAGAAGAAATTGCTTTTTTAGCAAATATTGATACTAACTTATTCTATTCGCAAGAACAGATTTCATATCTTAAACAACTATGGGACATAAATGAAGACTTTGTTTCTCGCCAAAAAGTTGCAATAGGCTCTGACGGAACTTCAAGTGAACAAGAAAATTATAAGTTAGTAGTAATACTAATGAGTTATAACAATTATCCTTTTACCACAGATAGACAAGAAATTGTTAATCTATTTAATCAAGTTGGTTATTCATCAAATGGTAGTCAAGGTAGTGTACACGATTACTTTACTGCGTCATCTTTTGGCAAACTAAACGTTGAAGCAACCGTAGTAGGACCATATACAACTGTGGAAGATTTAAATTATTACGGAGAAAACCATTCACAAGGTGGCGACATGAGAGCAAGAGAGCTAATAATCGAAGCTGTTGATGCCGCAGATAGTGAAATTGATTTTTCACAATATACTAATAACTCTGAATCTTATGTTTCTTGTGTTTATGTAATATATGCAGGATTTGCTGAATCAAGTGGAGGAGGTGCAAATACAATTTGGCCACATCGTTCATCAATTTATCCTCCTGTAATAAAAGATGGTGTAAACATATTTGACTATGCTTGTTCTTCGGAAAAAAATGGTACATCGTCCTATCCACAACCATTAGTTATAGGAACAATTTGTCATGAGTTCTCTCACGTATTAGGATTGCCTGACTTTTATGACACAAACTATGAAGAAGACGGAAGTTTCGCACATCATGAAAGTTGGGACTTAATGTGTAGTGGTAATTACAATAATGGAGGAAAATGCCCTCCTATATGGAATGCTTATCAACGAGCAACAAGAAATTATACTAACATACAAGAATTAACAAACGAAGGAAACGTTACATTACAACCTTTGATTACAGATAACGTTGCATACAAACTAAGTTTTAATGCAAATGAATATTTTATATTAGAAAATAGACAACAAATATATTGGGATAAATATACACCAGGTCATGGTATGTTGATTTTTCACGTTAATAAAAACGCATCAGGTTGGTCATCTCATTGTATAAACTGTAATCCTAATAGTCCAGGTTTTGACCTTGAAGAAGCTAACGGCGCATATAATTCATCCTCATCAAATCCTTTCCCTGGAACAGCAAATAAAACATCTTTTACTGATAACACCACTCCAAGTAGTCAATCATTCAATGGAATAAACTTAAATAGACCAATAACAAATATTTCAGAAAATACAACAACTAAAAACATTACGTTTACATACGGACAAGATAACGCAAACAGACCACTTGTTTTAACAACAGATGTTGATGCTATAGAAGACACTGTTGAAGTTTCTTTAAGTATAACTAATTTTAATAGTGTAAACATAACAGAAATGGGAGTATGTTTTAGTGCCGACACAACTGCTCCAACAGAAGATTTAAGCACTAAGGTGATTGCGAACTCTATTCAAAACAATGCTATTGTAAATCTAACAAATCTATTACCAAATACAGAATATTATGTTAGAGCTTACGCAAAAACAGCAACAGAAGTAGGTTATGGAGAAGTAATGAAAATACGTACTCTTTGTTCAGCATACAATGATTTTCCTATCCATGAATCTTTTGAAGAATCGTCAAACTTAATTTGTTGGAGTCAAGAATCCACTGAATATATTGATAATGCTTGGGTAATAATTGACTCAGCTTATACTGCGGGTGCGACTTCTACTGCAAAAGAAGGTACAAATTGGGCATGTATCAAAAGCGATAGAACAACAGGTGTACAAAAAACCACTTTAATATCAAGTCCTATAAAAACATACATGTTAAATCAACCTGTATTAAAGTTCTCTCATACTCAAAAAACAAAAAGCAATAAAACAGACGTATTAAGAATAAAATACAAAACATCAGTTCAAGGAATATGGCATGAATTAGAATCGTACTCATCAAATGTTGCTAACTGGACTGAAAGAATAGTAAATTTACCATCAAATGAAGAATTTATAATATTAGGATTTGAAGCAGAATTAAAAGGAGGCTATGGTGTAACATTAGATGCTATTGAAATTTATGACGCCGATTTAACAGCATACCCACAAGTTCAAACTCTATCTTACAACTCTATCACAGATAAACAAGCAAACATATTAGCAAAATTAGACTCTCATGGCAACAACAATGTTCACACTTTGGGAATATGTTTATCTACAAACACATTACCAACAGTAGAGGATTCGGTAATACTAACAAATAGTATAAATCAAGAAATATTTACAATAAACCTATCGAATTTAACTCCTAATACTACATATCACGTTAGAGCATTCGCAAAAAATAATGGACACATCAGTTATGGAGATGAATTAACCTTTACAACAAAATGTACAAGAATAGAAAACTATCCATTATACGTTAATACAGAGGAAATACAAGGATGTGTAGAATTAGGAGCTGCATGGACATATAATCAAAATACAGCAATCTACACTTTCTCTGCGGAACAACAAAATCAAAGTGCAAAATTAGAATTACCTATCTTAGATATGTCAAACAGAGAAACAACTTACATAAGTTTTGATAGAAAACAAATTTCTTCACCTACCGATATTCTAAAAGTATTGTATAAAAATAACGTATCAAGCGAATGGATTGAATTAGCAAATTACACAACTGCAACTAACGATTTCCAACGCGACTCTTTATTATTACCTAATTTAACTGATGATTACTACATAGCATTTGAAGGAACTTCAAACTTATCTTCAATAGAGATAAAAGATATTGTTGTATATGCTACATATCAACTACCTATCGTAGAATTAAACGAAGCAGTTAGCACACACAATTCTATTTTTGTTGAAGCAGAAGTTATATATACAGGAGTTAGTGATGTAACTAATAGAGGTATTTGTTTTGGAACAAGTCCTGACGTAGATATTACAAATAATGAATCAGTAATTTCGCTTGGTAATGGAATAGGAACATTCTCTACAACAATAAACAACCTACAAGAAAACACATTATACTATGTAAGAGCATTCGCTACAAATAGTAATGGAACATCTTACACTTATCCACAAGCAATAACAACAGAATATACTCCAATCTTTGATAACACAATAAGTAACGACCAAACTATTTGCGAAGGAAGCGTTGCCAATGTCTTAATTGGCTCACAACCTACAGGAGGCGACGGAAGCAATTATACATATCTATGGATAATGAGTACAGATATGCAAAATTGGGAAGTAGCAAACATAGGCTCTGATTACACTGGCCAAAATTTGGATATGAGACAATTATTTGACACTACATATTTTAGAAGAATTGTTTTCTCTACACACGTTTCTGACACAAGTAACGTAGTTACAATCAACGTTCATGCAAGTACAAAAGCAGGAAACGTATTCGTTGCAAGCAATACAATAAGCCTTGGAGAAAGTGTTGAATTACAATTAAGAGCATCATTAGGAGACATTCTATATTGGGAATATAAAAAACCAGAATTTAACTGGGATCAATTAGAAAACTCAGAAGGAGAAAAAATCTTAACCCATGAACCAACCCAATTAGGAGAATGGCAATATAGAGCAGTAGTTCAAAACGGAGTATGCCCAGCAAAAACATCAGGAGTAGGTACTGTATTAGTAGATGGTGTAGGATTAGATGATTTATCAGCTAACCTAACAAACATAAAACTAATGCCAAATCCTTCAAATGGGAAAATAAGATTTGAAATTCAAAACTCTTCAAATAAAAACATAACATTAGAAATCTATGATATGCAATCACGCAAAGTTTACTCAGAAGAAAACACCACATTACATGAATTAGCAAATAAAGTCTTAGATTTAACACATCTAAACAACGGAACATACCTAATAAAACTAATATCTTCTGACAATTTTGAATGGTCTGATAAATTGATAATCTATAAACAATAAGATTATGTTGGAAAAATATAGACAAGAAGTAATTTCCCACATACAAAACGCACTTAGAGAAGACGTGGGCGAAGCAGACCACTCTTCTCTGTCGTGCATAGAATTTGGAACAAAAGACAAAGCAAAGTTAATTGCTAAACAAGATTGTATAATCTGTGGAATAGATGTTGCAAAATGGGTTTATCAAATAGTAGATGATAAAGTAAAATTCACTGCTCTAAAAAAAGACGGAGACAAAGTAAAAAAAGGAGAAATCATATTTAGAGTAGAAGGAGAAGCTATATCAATACTTACAGCAGAACGCACAGCCCTTAATTACATGCAAAGACTAAGTGCTATATCTACAAGAACTAATTACTATCAATCCCTTGTTGAAGGAACTAACGCAAAACTTTTAGATACAAGGAAGACAACTCCTACAATGAGAGTATTAGAAAAATATGCCGTTAAAACAGGTGGTGGCACAAACCATAGATTTGGTTTATACGACATGATAATGCTTAAAGACAATCACATAGATTTTGCAGGAGGTATAACACAAGCAATAAACAAAGTAAGAAAATATCTATCAGAACGTTCACTTAATTTAAAAATTGAAGTAGAAGTAAGAGATTTTCTTGAATTGCAAGAAGTATTAGAAAGAGGTGAGATTGATAGAATAATGTTAGATAATTTCTCTGTTGAAGACACAAAAAAAGCAGTTGAAATCATAAATCACAAATACGAAGTTGAAAGTTCAGGAGGAATAAACGAAACAACAATACTTGATTACGCAAAAACAGGTGTTGATTATATTTCAGTAGGTTCCCTTACTCACAAAATAAACAGTATAGATTTAAGTCTTATTGCGGAAGAATAATGACAAAATCTGCAAATAAATATTTTAGAAGAATATTATATTGGCGTCCAGTTAGGACTTTGTTACATTATTCTCGCTTATTAGTTTTACCAGGCTTTCAAGGAATACCTTTATTTGACGTTGGAATATTTTTTGTCAAAGGCCTAACAAAAGGATACATAAATCAAAGAGCATCAGCCGCAGCCTTTCGATTTGTAATGGCCATATTCCCTATGCTATTGTTTTTCTTTACACTTCTACCCTACTTTGATACTCAATTCTATTCCGAACAAATTTTTTCTTTCCTAAAAGATATTTTGCCAACTAACATATATCTACCAATAGAAACTACACTTAACGAAATTTTCAATAGGAAATACAATGGTTTAATGTCAATTGGTATCATAACATCAATATATGCGAGTTCAAGCGGCATAAACGCAATGATATTGTCATTCAATACATCACACCATCACTCAATAGAAAAACATAAATGGTGGAAACGCCGACTTATTAGCATGCTTATGGTAATTGTATTAGTGATTGGAGTTATAGTAATAATTACATTATTAGGAGGATTTAGATGGTTTATAAATTATCTCTTAGCACAAGAGATAATAAACAATACCTTTCAAATTTTTTCCTTGAAAGTAATAAAATGGATTGTGCTTTTATCCACTATATACCTTTCATTCGCAGCACTATACTATTACTCATTAGAATCAAAAAAAGGATACAAATTCTTTTCAGCAGGAGCTACTCTCGCAACAGCGCTATTCATAATCTGTACACAAGCATTCATACTTTACATTCGCTATTTCCCAAGCTATAATGTACTTTACGGCTCAATAGGTGTACTAATACTATTATTTTTGGGGATTTACCTAAGTTGTTTTACCATACTAATAGGATTTGAACTCAATGCAAGCATATCAGATGCGTACAAAGAAAAATATTCTGACGAAGTAATAACAATATCTCGAACAGCAAGAACAACAAACACAGCAAAACGAATACGAAAGTTAATTTTAAAGTTAATTATCAAATATAAAAAACGATGAAGATACCATTCTCACCACCATACATAGACGATGACGTAATAGAATCCGTTTGTGAATCATTAAAAAGCGGATGGATTACCACAGGTCCAAAAGTTGCAGCATTAGAAACCGAATTGCAAGAATACTTAAAAGCAAAATCTGTAATATGTGTTAATTCTTGGACTTCGGGAGCAACACTTGTTTTACGCTGGCTTGGAGTTGAAAAAGACGATGAAGTAATTGTTCCAGCATATACATACTGTGCAACAGCAATGGCGGTTATGGAAGCAGGAGCTAAGCCAATTATGGTAGATATTTCATCAAAAGACCTTACAATTGACGTAGAAAAAATAAGAAAAGCCATAACGCCAAAAACAAAAGCCGTAATCACAGTAGATATAGGGGGATGCCCATGCCAATATGATAAAATCAAGGAAATGCTTTCCGAAGAAGCCGTATTAAAACAATACACCCCTAAAACAGATACGCAAAAAAAATTAAACAGAATCCTTTTAATGTCAGATTCTGCCCATGCCACAGGAGCAGAATTTAAAAACAAGACAATAACCCAATGGGTTGATGTAAGCGTACAATCATTCCATGCAGTTAAAAACATAACATCAGCCGAAGGAGGAGCAATTTGTCTTAACCTTCCGGAGCAATTTGACGTTGAAAGCACAAGAAAATATTTCAAGTTAATGACACTTAACGGACAAACAAAAGATGCTTTCACTAAAAACCAAGCAGGAGCATGGCGTTACGACATTGTAGATTTTGGAATGAAGATAAATCTACCAGATATAAACGCAGCAGTAGCCCTTGCTCAATTAAGAAAATACGATTATTTATTACAAGAAAGAAAAAGAGTATTTGAACTTTACCACTCTTTACTAAGCGAATATCATTGGGCGATATTACCCCCAAAATCTAACAATAACATAACATCAGTCTATCATTTATTTCCTTTAAGAATAAATCCTATAACAGAGGAGCAAAGAAATAAAATAATAGAAAACCTTTCTAAAAAAGAAATTGCAACAAACGTTCACTATATACCTATGCCTGCACTTACCCTATTTAAGAATTTAGGCTACAAAGCAGAAGAATATCCAGAAGCAATGGATGCTTTTTCAAGAGAAATCACCCTTCCACTCTACCCACAACTTACAAACCAACAAGTAGAGTATATAGTAAGAAACTTAGTTGAAGAATATTATTCCGTACTCAATAAAAACAAATAATGAAACGAATATTTGACATCACAGCATCGTTTTTTGGCTTAATAATCCTTTCACCCCTCTTAATATTTATATCCTTATGGGTTGGATTATCAAGCAAGGGCGGAGTCTTTTACACACAAATCAGAGTAGGAAGAAACAACAAAGACTTCAAACTTTATAAATTCCGCTCAATGCGTGTAAATTCCGATAAAAAAGGCCTATTGACAGTAGGCAGCAAGGACTCCCGAATAACAAAAGCAGGATATTTCATTCGTAAATATAAAATAGACGAATTACCTCAACTTTTCAATGTACTTAAAGGCGATATGAGTTTTGTAGGACCAAGACCAGAAGTAAGACCTTATGTAGATATGTATAACGATGACCAAAAACAAGTATTAAAAGTAAGACCCGGCATAACCGATCCCGCATCCATAAAATACCGAAACGAAAACGACATCCTTTCTTCGGTAGATAATCCAGAAGAATATTACATTAAAGAAATAATGCCAGATAAACTCAAAATAAATATAGAGTATATCAACAACAGATCATTCATTAAAGACATTAAGATAATACTACAAACCATTAAAGGTTAAAAAGATTCTTCTATAACAAAAACACAAGAAAATAATCCTAAGAAAAAAAATATTTTTTCTTAGGATTATTTCAATAAAGTAAAGGAATAATTCAACAATCCTTTGCTTTATTATTTACCCCTACGTTAATCCATAAATGGATAAGTAAAATCTGTTGGCGGAACAAGAGTTTCTTTTATACAACGTGGTGATACCCAACGGTAAAGATTGAGTTCCGAACCAGCTTTATCGTTTGTGCCTGATGCTCTCGCACCTCCAAACGGTTGATTACCGACTACTGCCCCTGTTGGCTTGTCATTTATGTAGAAATTACCCGCACTATATCTCAATTTATTCATTGCAGTTTCTATGTCATAACGAGAGTGTGCAAATATCGAACCAGTCAAAGCATATTGTGAAGTTTTATCACACAATTCTAAGGTTTCTTCATATTTATCCCCATCATATAGATATATTGTTATGACCGGCCCAAACAATTCAGTCTCCATAGTTGCATAATGTGGATTTGAAGTTAATATTATAGTTGGAGAGATAAAGTATCCTACACTCTTATCACATTTTCCTCCTAATACAACCTCTGCATCCGAATCTGCCTTTGCCTTTTCTATATAAGAAGCTATGTTGTCAAAAGATTTTTCATCTATTACCGAGTTCATGAAACTTCCCATTTCCATTGATGAACCTATCTTTATCTTTTTAGACATTTCCTTTATGTGTTCAAACGTTTCTTCCCAGATTTCTTTTGGTATATAGGCTCTTGACGCTGCGGAACACTTTTGTCCTTGATATTCAAAGGCACCTCGCACTATCGCTACGGCTAATTGTTGTGGGTTTGCCGACTTATGAGCAAATATAAAGTCCTTTCCACCTGTCTCACCTACAATTTTAGGATAGGTTTTGTATGTATTGATATTCTCTCCTATTAGTTTCCAGAAATTATTGAAAGTACGAGTAGAGCCAGTGAAGTGAACACCTGCTAAATCCTTAGAAGAAAAACACACTTCTGATATTACACTTCCGTCTCCTGGCACAAAATTTATTACTCCGTCAGGAACACCAGCTTCTTGTAATACTTTCATCAAATAATAATTTGACAAAACAGCTGTTGTTGCAGGCTTCCAAACAGTAACGTTACCCATCAAAACAGGAGATATGTTAAGATTGCAGGCAATAGAAGTAAAATTGAAAGGAGATATAGCATAAACAAATCCTTCCAAGCCTCTATACTCCAATCTATTTATTGCAGTATTGTCGCTCAAAGGTTGTTGAGCATAAATCTTTGAAGCATAATGAACATTGAAACGTAAAAAATCTATTGTCTCACAAGCAGAATCTATTTCTGCTTGAAATGGATTTTTTCCCTGTCCTAACATAGTAGAAGCGTTGATTACATATCTGTATTTGCCTGCTAAAAGTTCAGCAGCCTTTAACATAATACTGCAACGGTCTATCCAATGAACATTTTCCCACTTTTTTCTTGCTTCAAGTGCAGCTTCTATCGCCTGTTGCACAGTTTCCTTATCTGCTTTGTGGAATTTAGCAAGCACATGTGAATGTTCTGTTGGCATTACTACGTCGGCACAATTTCCTGTCTTTATTTCCTTACCGTTAATTATTATAGGAATTTCAATACATTGGTTATATTGTTTTTCTAATTCCTGTTTTAATAATTCTCTTTCCTTAGACGCAGGAGCGTATGAATAAACAGCCTCATTTTTTGGCTGAGTAAAAGAAAATATCGAATTGTTCATGACATTAAGGTATTGATAAATATTAGGTGCAAATGTATATATTTTTTTATTATATAAAAAGAAAAAAGCGTAAATTTGCAAAAATTTTTTTTTGATAATGCGAAATCAGTTCAAACTTACTATTGATGTTAAGGAAACTTATATCCAACTTTCGGATGTAAGTATTTTAGGTATTGTTACTAATTATTCTGATTTTACATTCGTAGCAAATGTTAATAGAACTACTAAATTCAAATTTGCAAGAAACTATAATTTTCTTTTATGGAAAAAGAACAAAAAATCAAATGATAAGTTCATTGCATACTTTTATAATTATGCTATCAAATATTGTAAAATCGTCATTGTCAATACTAAGAACGAAAATAACGACACTTTCATTAGTAATTGGGATCATTTTAATTTTATTATTATTGTAGAGGGTAGAGATCATAAAGACGTAGCAGAAAATCTATTATCTAAAATCAAGGGGATTATTACTTACGGAGAAATTTTAAAATTAAAGGAAAAACAAATTGAAGAGCAAATTGAAGAAGTTGTACAGTTAGATATTTTTGGCAATCCACAAAATGTAACAAAAAATAAGCCGGTTAAACATGGTATTGGTGCAGAAACGTTGGATAATTTACTAATAGCTATTGACGATTTTTTAGGAAATGCTGAAAATTTTGAGAAAGAAGAAAAGGAAAAAATAAAAAACCGCAAGAAAAATGAGAGAAAAATTACAGATTAAACATTTTGTCGCTTTGTTTTTTTGCTTTGTTTTTTTACAAAACGTATATGGGCAAGAAAAACTATTGTCTATGAAGATTATTTACACCGTGCCAATAATGAGTGCGGAAATCAAATCTTCTAATGAAAAAGATAGTATAAAATATGATTACATTGTAGATAAGAGGTTTTGGTGGCAAACTTTCGACAAGGTAATGACAAATCAAACTCTCAGTTACGACACAATTCTTAGCCGATTTAACAAAAGTTTAAATGAACATTTTAAGAGAGAATTCTTAATTGAAGAAGTTAAAGGCTTGATTGAAAACAATGTTAGAAAGGTTCAATTCGAGGAACGTTGGTGGTACGACACTAAGACTATGCTTATAAGAAGTGAAGTTGTGGCTTTTCAACCTATTATCACAATAGATTCAATTGTTTTTAAGGATGAAGATTTTGAAATTGAGGAATATTTCTCTTATCCTTTGGGTTGGTTTAAAGGAAATAAAGAAAGCAAAAAAACAAATAAAGTAATTGTTGCTAGTAATATAGAGTTTACAATGCCTATCTATAATCCGATACCTTATCAATGGTATATGAATCATTTAGAGGCTGAATACTCTATTCCTTTTTTAGATATGCTTATATCAAAGGCTGAAAACTTAAAGGTAAACACCTTTGAAACGCCTTCTTCTTCGATTGCGTTCAACAAAATTGAAATAATGAAATGTTTAGAGCATCAAGAATTGGAGTCAATCGTAGTAGAGGATTCTTTATCTAATGTTTTTGAAAAAGATACTGTAATAAGAGTAAAATATACTTCGGAAGAAGTTGATTATTTTAGATTTGGACAAAAATGGATGTTTGATTTGGAAACTCTTACTTTTACAAAAACAATCAATTATTTTGCTCCTGTAATCAGATTAACAGCTTCTGATAATTCTTTTAGGGGTTTTTATCCTTTATTTTATATACGCAAAGACTAAGTTTATGAAAAGAGTTATTTTTATTTTGTTTTTATTGATAGGTATTAAATTATCTGCACAGAGTTTTGGTGATCACTCTATTGAACATGAGTTTCATAAACTTGGAGTATTTAATCCTCAATGGGAAATAGAACAAATACTTAATCCTATTAAGTATGAACATATCACTTCTTATTTTAGAGAAGAATTAGCTTCTACAATTCTTTCGGCGGTCAAGGATAAAAAAATCCCTATCTATGATGAAAGAAAGAGAGAAGTTAGTTTAGATAGTGTAATTAAGTCAATTATTGATTTTGAGAAAAGACATTTTAATATAGAGCTTGGAAAGGATTCTGTTTTTTCTTACATCTCTAAATATATTTCTGCTTATCAATTTGAGGAATTTATAGATTATAATTATAATAATGTTTCTTTGAGTAAGAAAGTAAAGGGGTATTGTCCTTATTTGGTGAGATACAGAAGTTTCTCTTCGGAAATAATTGATACTGTGCAGTTAGCTTTATTTTGGATTTTCCCTGAGGAAAATAAAGTGGAGAAACCAGTTCAGTTATTAAACATTCCTGACACTGTATTATCAGTTCATAGTTTGAAATACCCTGTTCAAATGCCTTTTACAACAAGTTTGTTCTCTAAAATAAATAAAGATGAAATCAAGGCTTTCAAATCTAATGGTGAGGACTTTAATACAAAAAAGGAAATAGAGGACTTGTTCGTTTTAGAAAATACTTTTGTTCTTTTTGACGAAGAATCAAATACTGAACGCATACAAAAATCTTATTCGGATATAATTCCAGAAGATATAATCGCATTAAGGATTGGCGAAGGATGGAGTATAAATCCTATAACTTTGGAAATTTTTAAGAATATTTACTTTTACCTTCCGCTTTATCAGTATGAAGATAAGGGATATAGTCAATTAGGAATCAGAATTTATAATAAAAATCAAAAATGAGAGAAAAACTGTCAATGGAACAATTAGGAAGAATTTCAGTTGATGAATATAAATCTTCCGAAAAGCGTCCTTTTATAATAGTTGTTGATAATGTAAGAAGCATGCACAATGTAGGTTCTATATTTCGTACAAGTGATGCGTTTCTTGTGGAAAAGATTTTCCTATGTGGCATAACGCCTACTCCTCCTCATAGAGAAATTCAAAAAACTGCCTTAGGTGCAACGGAAAGTGTCGATTGGGAATATGCAGAATCTACAACAGAGATTGTTAAACAACTAAAAAATGAAGGTTGGTCTGTATTTGCATTAGAGCAAACTACAAATAGCGAAATGCTTGATAAGTTAAATATTGATAATGATAAGAAAATAGCTATTGTTTTGGGGAATGAGGTTGATGGTGTGGAGCAAGATGTTATTGATTTATGTGATAAAATTGTTGAAATACCACAATTCGGAACTAAGCACTCGTTTAACGTTTCTGTATCGTGTGGAATAATTTTGTGGCAATTACATTGCTTAGTTGAAAAGATAAAGACTCAGTTATAAACCTAACTGAGTCTTTATTCTTTCTATCTTTTGACTTGCTTGTTCTTGCAAGTGTTCGTACTCTTCTTTGTTTTGCATTGGGAAGGTGATACTAAAATAGAATTTTATTTTAGGTTCTGTTCCAGAAGGGCGCACTGAAACTTTGCTTCCGCTCTTTAATAGGTATTGTAGTACGTTTGATTTTGGTAAATTAGTCTTTTCTGTTTCTAAATAGTCTATTACTTCTACTACTTCATCATTATCTAATGCTATTGGTGGATTTGTGCGGAATGTGTGCATCATTTGTTGAATTTCTTCTGTACCTGTTTTTCCTTTTCTTGTGATAGATACTTGTTTTTCTAAGAAAAATCCATATTGGGTGTACATTTGTAGCAAGAAATCGTAAAGAGATGTATGTGTTTCTTTTGCCCAAACTACCATCTCTGCTAATATGCAACAGGCAGATACGGAATCTTTATCTCTTACAAAGTCGCCTATTAAGTATCCAAAGCTTTCTTCTCCTCCGCCTATATATTCTTTTATTCCTTCTAAGTCTTTTATTTTCGATGCTATGTGTTTAAATCCTGTAAGTACATCAAAACATTCTACTTCAAAGCTATCTGCTATCTTTTTTAGCATTTCTGTTGTTACAACAGTCTTTATAACAAATTCTTTACCTTTTAATAGATTTGATTCTTTACGGGCTGATAGTAAATAGTAGGTTAGTAAACTTGCTGTTTGATTTCCGTTTAATATTATCCACTCTCCTTTATTATCTTTCAAAGCAATAGCTTCTCTATCTGCGTCTGGGTCTGTCGCTAATAATACATCTGCATCTATTTCCTTTGCAAGCTTCAATCCTAACTCTAATGCAGCAACATCTTCTGGGTTTGGAGAAACACAAGTAGGGAAATTACCATCTGGAATTGATTGTTCTTCTACACAAATTACGTTTTCAAATCCGTAATCTTTTAATGCTCGTGGTATCAAAGCGATACCTGTTCCATGTAATGGTGTATAAACAATTTTTAAGTCTTTATGTTTTTTTATGCAATCGCTATTTAAGGATAATGCTTTTACCTTTTCAAGATAAATTTTATCTATTTCCTCTCCTATTATCGTGATATTATCATCATTATCCTGCATTTTCACTTGTGCTAAATCGGTAATGGCGTTCACTTGTTCGATAACTAATTCGTCATGTGGGGCAGTTAATTGTGCGCCATCGTTCCAATAAGCTTTGTATCCATTGTATTCTTTTGGGTTATGCGAGGCTGTAATCATTACTCCTGCATTTGCTTTTAATTCTCTTACTGCAAAAGAAAGTTCTGGCGTAGGTCTAATATCTTCAAACAAGAATACATCAAATCCATTTGCAGCCATAACTCTTGCTGTTATTGTTGCAAATTCTTTACTGTTGTTTCTGCTATCGTAAGATATAACTGTTCTGATTTTTTCGTTAGGGTTGTTTTGGCGAATGTAGTTACAAAATCCTTGTGTCGTCATGGCAATAACATATTTGTTCATTCTGTTAGTACCTATTCCCATAACACCTCTCAATCCGCCAGTTCCAAATTCCAATGTCTTATAGAAGGCATCGTTAAATTCACTTATATTATTTTCTTTTAACGAAAGAATTTCTTGTTTTACGGATTCATCAATGCTTCCCTTTAACCATTTTTCCGCATTGATAACAGCATTTTTATCTAATTGTTGCATATTTTACTTTTTCTTACGATCCAACCATTGTTGCGCCTCTTTATTACCCAAACTTGCAGCTGTTTGATAATAAGATGTTGCTTTTTTCGTATTTTTCTTTAATATCTTTCCATTAGAATACAATTTAGCAAGATAAATGTTTGCTTCTTCATTATTATTTAAAGCAGATTTATTTAAATAGTCTAATCCCTTTTTTAAATTCTTTTTAATCTTTTTCCCTTCTACATATTCCTTTCCCAGAATGTAATAAGTTTGAGAACGTTCTATGTCTTTAATTTCCAATAATGCCTTTATTTCGCCAGAGGTCATGTATTCATCTATTGCAACGACCTCTTTTGCATATACACAATCTTGCTTTGCTGATTTTTTGTACCAATTTATCGCATCCTTCTTTTTATTCGCTCCATAATATCCGTTTTCCAATAAAAAACCTTTTACATATTGAGCAACCGATAATTGTTCTTGTAATGGTTTTGCTATGAGAGAATCTGCTTTTTGATAGTTTGGTGCTATGCTTTTACCTATAACATATATGTATGCTAAATTTTGCATAGCGTATATTTCATTTTGGTCCGCTGCTTTTTCGTACCAATATTTAGCCTCTACTAAATCTTGTCCTATAACATCACCATAAAAATAGAAATCACCAACTCTTCTACATGAAAAGGCATCTCCTCTTTCCGCACAAATCCTATACCATAAGTAAGCACGTGATTTATTTTCTATAACGCCTTCTCCTTCATCAAACATCTTAGCAACCTTCAACTGAGAAAGCTCATTTCCTCTTTCAGCCGCTTGAATATAATAGCTAAATGCCAATCTCTTATTTTGAGTACAACCTTTGCCCTCTTCATACATTGTTCCAAGTGCATAACATGAAGCAAGATGATTTTTTTCTGCTGCTCTCTTATACCAAACGAAAGCATTGCTATAACTTTGTATCTGTCCAATACCTTTATAGTATTGATTAGCCAATTCATATTGAGCCTCAGTGTTACCATTCTTTGCTTTAAGCAACAAATTCTGACATTCAGCAGCTACACTGAAACAAAACAAAAAACAAATACCTGCTAAAATCTTTTTTATACAACTACTATTGTTCATATCTCCACAATTGATTTTCATTCCAAAAGTTTATCGCTGTTGGATAGCCATTATTAAATGCTAATTTTATGTAATTAACTCCCTGAGCTATATTCTTTTTTACGCCGTCACCAAAATACAACATCTTTCCTATCTTAAATTGAGCCTTTGCTAAACCTCCTTCATCTGCTGCTTTCTTAAACCAATCAAAAGCAGTAGGTAAATGTTTTGCAACGCCAACTCCTTGTTCATACATTTCGCCAAGACAAAAATAAGCCTCAGAGTTTTTTTGTTGAGCAGCTAAGTTAAAATACTTAAATGCCAAATGAGCATTTTGTTTTACATCTACACCATAGTAATACAATTCAGCAAGAGCCATAATCGCCTTAGGGTGATTTTGTTCTGCTGCTTTCATATACCATTCTATTGCTTTGGAAATATCTTTCGGCATTCTATCTGCCCTTTCGTACATTTTTCCAAGTCTATATTGCGCATTCGCATTTCCCTGTTCCGCATCTCTAATGAAAGTTTGTGCGGAAAGATTTACTCCTATAACGACTGCTAATAACGAAACAAATATCTTTTTTATCATATCAAATAATTTAAGTGGACAAAAATAAGAAAAAAAATGTAAAGTATTGTATTTTTTATAAATATTCAACGATTACCTCTTTCATAAACTTTTTCTCTAAAATATCTACAAGACGTTTGATAACGCTTTTCCGCAAGGCAATTTCAACTGGTAAATCTGGCTCATGATGTGCCGGATTTATTTTCGTACCTACCAACAAATAAATCTCATCACTATTCAATAATCTCTCAGCTATTTGATCCGCAGGCCCCTTTCCAAAGCTATTATTTGTTGTTGCATTAGAAAGAATATTTATAACTTTATTTAAAGTTAGTACTCCTTCCGTTACCAAATCCAAACCTTTCATTTTACTCATTGGTGGTAAGGTTGAATCTAAGTTTTCATAATCATCAACAATTTCAACACCCAAATGCTTAGAGAAAATCTCAGCAGTTGTAGCACCAGATACTATTTTATATCCATCAAACGCCTTTACCCTTTCTACATACTCAGCATCCTTATTCACATCACAAGGAGGGCCTGTCGCAATTATAGTTTTCCTTGGATTTCTAAAATAAATAACCGCACAACTCGTGTCATCCTTAGAAGAAAACTTATCATTACTATAAGCTTTGTTTACTACCCTTTGCGCAAGCTTGTTTGCAGATATATAACGCTCGTTTAAAATAGTATCTCTCACATATTCCACATACGCATCACGTCCCCAACCCAAAAGCATGTCGTCATTACCCATACCAGATTGAGTAACACCATCGGAAATGAATATAATTCTATCCTCTTTCATAGGAACAAAACTACAAGTCATAATTTCCTGACTACGACCCTGCTGATCTATATTTTCAAGTAATAAACAATTCCATTCAGGTTCGTAAACATTTCCCCCTCTCATTATAAGACATAAAGGATTATCGTATTCAAGAATACTTACCTCGCTATTGTGAACATCAACTATTGTAAAAGTCGCATAACTTGTCTTTCGCTCACTACAAATTGGCAAAGTATCCATAATTATCTCAGCAATAGTTTTAGCATCCTTATGTTCCTCCGCAAAATTTATTGCCATAGTAGAAGTCAATGTCGCTAAAACATTAGCCTTTACGCCATGCCCCATTCCGTCTGCCAAAACCGCCAAGGTGCGACTTTCTTCCTTCAATCTTTTTGAAAGAAAAACGTCTCCACATATAAATTCCCCTTTATGATTCTTTTGATAACACGCAGTTTCAACGTGAAATCTATTTTTTATATCCATAATCGTTTACACATTCTGCACATCAACAAACCTCAATGTATTTTTCAGAATAGTCGAGTATTGAGTAGAAAAATCATTAACGCCAATCTTATTAAAGCTATTGTTAATACTATTTTTAATTCCTTGCAAAGCAATCTCAGCAATCGGTCTTTTTGAAAGTTTTAAAACAATAGCATCATTATAGCTAACAGTATATTTAGCAAAGACATCCTTTCTTTCATTATACAATGAACTATCTATAAGTATTCCTGCTAAATCAAACTGTTCTAATTGCTCCAACGCACTAAATGCCTCTTTGGAAACATTCAAATTTAAGTTTTCCTCTTTAACTCTAATAGAATTTTCTTTAAATACGATTGCTCTATGAGGAATTCCAAACAATAAGGCGTGCTTATTATAATCCATTATCATTTCTACGAATTTTTCAAACTGATTACTTGTAGAATTTATCACAAGTTCCACTCTATCTCCTACAAAACTCGCAGAAACATCTGTAAGTGTATTTAATATTTTTCTTACTTGGTTTACTATATTATCAACTCTTATTTGTAGCAAATCCTTTCCCGATTCTAAGGAAATCTTCTTAAAATTCAACAGTTCTATTACACAAACGTAGTTTTCTTTATTAGTCATTCTTCTTTTTTTATTGCTTAACGTTCCATTTTTCTATTTGTTGCATTATTGCCTCTTCCACTTGGGAAATTGCTTTCTCCAAATCATCATTACAAATCACAACATCAAAATTATTAGAAAAAGAAATCTCCATTTCTGCTCGTGCAAGCCTTTCTTGTAACGACTCTTCGCTTTCCGTATTTCTGTTTCTCAATCTTTTTTCCAATTCTTCAATACTTGGAGGCATAATAAAAATTGAACAAGCCTGTTCTTTCAAAATATTTTTTATGTTTATGCCACCCTTAACATCGATATCGAATACAACAAACCTACCCTGTCCCCAAATTCTTTCTAATTCCGATTTAAGAGTTCCGTAATATTTATCAGGATATACCTCTTCCCATTCAAGGAAATCCCCATTCGCTATACGTTCTCTCATATTTTCGGGAGTAATAAAGTAATAATCTACTCCATTTCTTTCACCCTCGCGAGGCAAACGCGTAGTAGCCGATATCGAAAAGCCGAATTTATCTTTTAACTTTTCTAAAATAGGTTTTAAAATCGTGGTTTTTCCACTTCCTGACGGAGCAGAAAAAATGAATACCCCTTTTGACATAACTTATTTCCTAAAACGTTTTTCTACCAAGCTCTCTAAGGTACTATATGCCAAAGAATTTTTTATCCATTTACGCTTATTTCTGTTTTCTTCTATAACTATCATCGACATCTCTAAGCTACTAGCTTCGTTTAGCATGTTTATGAAATTTGTATAAGCTTTTAAATCTCCTGAAAACAAGTCATTGATAAACATAAACTTCTCTCCAACACCTATTGCAGTTCTTAAATCACTGCGATTTTTATTTTCAAATTTTTC
Organism: Candidatus Onthomorpha sp.; assembly: GCA_045644685.1. Lineage (GTDB taxonomy): Bacteria > Bacteroidota > Bacteroidia > Bacteroidales > P3 > Onthomorpha. Next base: position 164,658 of record JAZRHI010000009.1, on the reverse strand, counting down.
TGCTATAGAAGGAGGCGATTTAAACAAATCTAAGGTTTGATATTCTTCGGTTTTATGATGCTTTTTATCGTTATCTTTCATTATATTATTATGAAGATAATCTAAAACAGAGCCTTTTTTAACCTCTTTTTCCTCTTTGACTTCTTCCTTAGGTTCTTCTATAACAGTTTCTTTTACTTCTACAACTTCTTCCTTAACCTCTGGAATTTCCTCTTCTATTTCAATAATCTCTTCTTCAACTTCTATCACATCTTCCTTAACCTCAACAACCTCTTCTTCAACCTTTGGAAGTTCTTCTTTAATCTCTATTACCTCTTGCTTTACTTCCTCTTTTGGTTCCTCAACAACAATTTCTATTTTTTTCTCTTCCTTAACTTCTTCTACGACCTCCTCTTTTTTCTCCTCTACAACAGGTTTTTCTTCTTCCACAACCTCTATATGTGCGATAGGAGTAATTTCCGGTAGTTCTGCTTTCTCTTCATAATCCGCAGTAAGAAGGAAATCATATAGTTCTCTCATTCTTTGTTTTAAGACATCTATATCCAATTGTGAAACTTCTGTACTTTGACATACTCTTTCACTCGCTTTTCTCATACTATCGCTTAATGCAAGTAACTTTTGCTGAAAAATATTCATCTTTTCCCTATTTTAAAATTGGTTGTAAAATTACTGCTTTTTTCTGACATCTTAACAAACCTAAGAAATATTTTTTTAAACCTAAGAAATATTTTAAAAATTCTAAGAAATATTTTACTTTTGTAAAGAAATAATTTATGTAAGTCTTAAAAACATTTATATGGGACAAATAAACATTTACTCCGCTTCGGCAGGTAGCGGAAAAACCTTTAATCTTGTTTGCGAATATCTTAAAAAGCTTTTAGATAATCCTTACGCTTTTAGAAATATTTTGGCGGTTACTTTCACAAACAAGTCCACAAATGAAATGAAAACAAGAATTCTTTCTGTGCTTTACGGACTTGCAAGCAAGCAACCTTACGCTGAGAAATACCTAAACATACTTTCAAAAAAAACACTTAAAAGCGAAACTGAAATAATAAACAAAGCAAAAGATATTCTTAAAACTATTCTTCACGATTATTCATATTTCAATATTGAAACAATAGATAGTTTTTTGCAAAAAGTCCTTAAAAATCTTGCAAAGGAAGTTAAAGTTGGTAGTCGTTTCGATGTGATTTTAGATGAAACAGAATATTTGGAAAAAGCAATAAAACAAGTAAACGATTCTGAGAAACTAAAACTCTATGTAGAAAAACTCATTGACAAACGTTTAGAAGAGGGAGAGAATTGGAAACATGACAAAATTCTATTAGAACTTGCACAAGACCTAAACACAGAAATCATTAGAGAAAACATAGATGAGCAAACAACAGACATAGAAACAATAGAAAAATACGTTAAAAATCAAAAAGCAATCTATGATGATTTTCTAAAAACCTTACATTCAAAAATAGAAAATTTTAAAAAAGAATTTAATGTTAGCGATTTCATAAGAAAAGACTACATAAACGAAGACTACAAACTAATAAAAGCAGAAGAACCCTTTTATAAAAAACATGCTAAAAAAGAAAAAGCAGATGCTTACAATGAAATATTAGATTTTTTTCAAACTGAGAAAAGCAAAGCCTTAAAAGCAAAACTCGAAATCAATTCCATATATGAATGTATCTTACTAAAAAGCATTAAAACCTTTAAATCCGAAGCCTTAAAAGAAGACAACCTATTCTTACTTAAAGAAACAGCAGGTTTATTAGCTAAAATGATAGGCGGAAACGATGTTTCATTTGTCTATGAAAAGATAGGAGCAAAAATAAAGCATATAATGATAGACGAATTCCAAGACACCTCTCTGCTTTCTTGGAAGAACTTTAAATTTATCACAGACGAATGTATCAGCAATCAAGGAAGCAGCACGATTTTTGGAGATTTAAAACAATCTATCTATCGTTGGAACGAAGGAGATTGGACAATAATGTCTGAACTTTTAGAAGATAAAAAAAATTCCAAAACACCTCTAAGTACAAATTATAGAACAGACTATAACATTGTAAAATTCAATAATGGTTTCTTTAACGAATTATATAAAGAAAGTGAATTTAAAAAAGATGTTGCACAAGAAAAAGACGAAGAGAAAGACGAAGGATTGCTAAGGTTTAATTTCATTGAAAAAGGCAATGAACAAGACGTATTAGACAAAACAATAGAAGAAATAAACTATTACATAGAAAAAGGATTTAAATATTCGGATATTGCACTCTTGTTTCGCGCAAACGATAAACTTAAATTAACAGCAGAATATCTAAAATCAAAAGGATTAAGTCCTGTTTCCGATGACGCTTTCACCTTTAATAGTTCACGTTCTATAAAAACTATAATTTTTGCACTACGTTTAATAGCAAACAACAAAGATAAATTTTCCGAATATTTGTTGAAAGTTTATGGTTGTAAAGAAAACACCATACAAAACTTACAAACAATAAAAAAAGACAATATTCCGCTAATAGATTTAGTAGATATAATTATAAAAATGTGTGAGATAGAAACACAAGACATATTTATTTCTGCTTTTTATGAAAAATTATTAGAATTTTGCCAACAAAAGCCACAGCAAATCAATATTTTCTTAAAATATTGGGCAGATGAATTAAAAGATTACAAAATTTCATTAGATGATAACAAAGGAAACGATGATGAAAATGATAAAAAGATAAAATTATTCAGCGTTCATAAATCAAAAGGATTAGAATTTCCTGTTGTTATTATACCATTTTTCGATTGGCAATATGTAAATCAAAAAAATAAGTTATGGATACGCAATCATGATGCAAACAGTCCTGTAAAATTATTCCGAGCAACACTTGGTGAACTAAAAGAAACAAACGACATAATATACACTACAAATGCAGAAATAGAGGAATATAATCAAATAATAGACAATCACAATCTTATGTATGTAGCTTTCACTCGTCCAAAGCACGCACTATCTACTATTTCTAAGAATCCTAAAAGCAATATTTGCTCTTCTGATTTGCTTACTTACTTATTAGCAAAATATCCTAACAATGGAGGAGATTGTTTCATTATAGGAAATGAGAATTTTACAAAAGAAAAAGAGAAAGCAAATGTTCAAGAAAAGGATATTTTCAAACACAAAGGCGAAAACATAACTTCAAAAATTAAATGCACAAATTTTGAAAAGCAAGACGCCATTAAATTCTCTTTAAGCAAAGAAGCAAGAGATTTTTTCGACATCAATCACAATGATTCGGCAGAAGAAAAAAAGAATCGAGGGATTGCTTTACACAATATTTGCGCCAAAATCTACGAAGAAAAGGATTTAGAACGCATTTTACCAAAAATAGAAGATGAAGCTTTAAGAGAAGAAGCCGAAACAATAATAAAACAAATGTTTATCGAGGCAAAAGGTTATAAGTGGTTTGATGGCACTTATAAAGTATTGAACGAAAAGGAAATTATAAGCGATGGAAAAACTAAACGTTTCGATAGAATTATGTTTGGTGAGAATGAGGTAATTATTGTGGACTATAAATTCAGCGAAGACACAGAATACGAAAAGAAATATCGTAAACAATTAAACGAATACAAGAAAATAGTATCTGAAATGGGATATGAAAATATCAAAACATATCTATGGTTTATTGGTAACGAAATAAAAGAGATTGAGTAATGTTTTTACAAAAAGTAGCACAGGATATAAGAAGACATAGCAATGAATACTTGCTTGATTTACAAGTTTTATTTTCTAATAAAAGAGCAATAAAATATTTCAATCAAGAATTTAAAACGCAAAATAAAGAAACATTTTGGCAACCTGAGTGTAAAAGTATTGCAGACTTTATAGAAGAATATTCTTACCTTAGAACAGCCGATGAATTCTCGTTAATTTATCAATTATTCTTGTCTTACAAAGAGATTTGCAAGACAAGCGAAAATGAAACTTTCGAATCATTTTATAATTGGGGAAAAATAATTCTCTCAGACTTTGACGACATAGACAAAAACCTTGTTGAAGCCAAACAAGTCTTTCAGTTAATTGAAGAATACAAAGAGATAGAAAATCCTTATGACTATTTAACAGAACAACAAAAAGAATTGTTAAATAATTTCTTTATAATATTCCAACAAGATTCGGAATTGAAAAGGAATTTCATAAATATATGGAATTGCTTATTTGATATATATTGCGATTATAAAGAAAAATTAAAACAACAAGGCATAGGATATTCAGGAATGATTCATCGCGATTTTTTAGACCGTCTAAAAAATGGAGAAATACGTTTTCACAATCAAAATTTTGCAGTTGTAGGATTTAATGTGTTAAATAAATGCGAAGAAAGTATATTTAGAATTTTGCGAGATGAATATTCAGCAAATTTTTATTGGGATTACGACGAATATTACACTAATTCCGACTATCAAGAAGCCGGTATCTTCATGAAAAACAACCTAAATAATTTCCCACATAACACAGATTTTGCAAAAAATAACTTTAATACCATTACCAAAAACGAAGAAAAAATTTCTCTTGTAAAGACTTCTTACGAGATTGAAAACACATACTACATCAAAACTTGGATTGAAGAACTGGAAAACAAGTATAAAGAAGATTTAAAGCAGAACGAAATTGCAATAATACTTGGAAATGAAAACCTTTTGCCATTTGTATTAAAGGCTTTACCTGAAAAAATCAATAAAGAAGAGATTAAAGTAAATATTGCAATGGGTTATCCTCTTGCAAGCACTCCTTTATTCAACGAAATCGAAGATAAAATAGACGAAATACAAAAAACAGAAAAACCAATCTTAGAATACTTAGAAGAATTAACCTTATTCGTAAAAGAAAAAGGTTTAAAAACTCAACAAAACGAAATAAAACAAAGCTGTTTCAGCATAATAAAAATATTAAATGACTTTAAAAAGACTATATCTTTTAACAAAATTGAATTTTTGCAAAACAATTTTCTTAAAAAAACACTATTATTTTTACTAAGAAGGCTACATATTCCCTTCGAGTCCGATGCCACTGACGGAATTCAAATAATGGGATTATTAGAAAGCCGAAATCTAACCTTTAAACACGTACTTGTTTTATCTGCAAACGAAGATAATATTCCGCGAATCAATAATGTAACTTCTTTTATTCCACTTTCGGTAAGAGATGCCTTTGGTTTAATAGATCAAAAGAAAAAGATTGCTGTATTCGCTTATTACTTTTATAGATTACTTCAAAACAGGAAAGATTTAGATTTCATATATAACACACTTGGAAAGGGAGGAAAAATAAAGGAAATGTCAAGATTTTTACTTCAATTACGATTCGAAACCAATATCCCTTTTGAAGAAAAAACCATTGCTTTACCTTTACATGAGCAACTTAATATAAACGCTGAAAATCTTTTCAAAAAAACAGATGAAGTTTTAGAAAATTTAAAGAAAGTATTATTTTCAGCTTCTATGATTAACACTTATTTAGATTGTGGACGCAAATTCTATTTTGAATACATAAAAAGTTTAAAACCAACAGAAGAGAAAGATATTTCTCACATTGTTTTTGGAAATTTTTTCCATGCCGCAGCAAAGAATTTTTTAGAATCTAAATATGCTTTATCGCCAATAGACTGTGTAAACGACGCATTTAATTCAATAAAAAAGGAAGAAGAAAAAGCAGTAATAACACAATCGGAAAAGGATACATGTATAAAATATTTAGAAACACTACAACAATATTACAAAAGCGACAATCAATTCGTTGAAGCAGAAAAATCAATAAAAGATGTAAAGATAGACCTAAATGGTTTTTCAGTTCAGTTGCAAGGAGTAATAGATAGGATAGATATAACACCACAAGGAGAATATGTCGTTATAGATTACAAAACAAGTAAAAGCAAAAAAGAATTCAAAAACAGCATTCCAAAACTATTTGACAAAGAAGAAAAAAATAAACGTAACAATTATGTTTTACAAGTCTTGTTTTACGCATATTTATTACAAAAAAAAGAATGTAAAGTTGTAGATACACAATTGATTTATCCTCATTTACTAAAAAAAGACCCTAATTGCAGTGTTTATCCCTTTGATGAGGATATTTACAATGAATATGAAAATTGTTTAAAAACGTGCTTAGAAGAAATTTTTGATAAAGAACAAGAATGGCATAGCACAGAAAACTGTAAATATTGCGATTTTAAAGAAATTTGTAGTAATTTTGAAACCTCAAATGAAGGATATTACGACTAATAATGATAAAATTTGAAACTTTTACATTGGATAATGGTTTGCAAGTGGTGTTTAATCAAGATAAAACTACATCACTCGTTGCTGTGAACCTATTATACAATATCGGAGCTAAGCACGAAGAAGATGATGCAACAGGATTTGCTCATCTTTTTGAGCATTTAATGTTTTCGGGCAGTAAAAACTTTGAAAATTACGACCAAATAGTAGAGCGATTAGGCGGAGAGAGCAATGCTTTTACCAATAACGACATCACAAACTACTATTTAAGTGTACCAAACATGTATTTGCAATATGCTTTGGACTTAGAAGCAGACAGAATGCAAAATCTAAATTTAAATGACAAAAGTTTAGAAGTTCAAAAGAATGTTGTAATAGAAGAATTCAAACAAAGATACATCAATCAGCCCTACGGAGATTTATGGAAGCAAATAAGGGAACTCGCTTTCACTGTTCACCCCTATCAACATCAAACAATAGGAAAATGTATTGAACACATAGAAAACGTTACCTTAGAAACAGCGAAACAATTCTATGAAAACTATTACACACCCTCTAATGCTGTGCTTGCAATTTCGGGAAATGTAGAATTGAATGACTTGAAATCTATGATAGAAGCGTCATTCGGAAAAATACCTGCCACAAAAACAGTAAAGAAAACATATCCTAACGAACCAAAACAAACAGAAAATAGAGAGAAAACCGTAAAAGCAGATGTCCCAGCTAACTTAATCTGTATTATTTTCCAAATGGGAGGACGACTAAGCGAAGATTACTATAAGTATGACTTAATTTCCGACGTGCTATCTAATGGGAAAAGCACTCGTTTGTATAATAGCTTAGTTGTAAACCAACAATTATTTACAGAAGTCAATGCCTTTATTACAGGAGAAGACGATTGCGGACTTTTTGTAGTTACAGGAAAATATAGAGATGGTGTAGATATAAAGCAAGGCGAAGAAGCAATTTGGCAAGAGCTAAAAGCAATGAAAGAAAATATGATTACCGAAAACGAATTGCAAAAGATGAAAAACAAAAATGACGCAAACGCTACTTTTGGTAACATAAAAGTTTTAGACAAAGCGATGAATCTTGCTTATTTTACACATCTTGACGGAAAAACTCACCTTATAAATAAAGAGAGAGAGTTATATAATTCAGTAAGTCTTGAAGATTTACAAATTCTTGCAAACAATCTTTTTACAAATACGTATTATTCAACATTGTATTACTTAAAAAATAAATAAAATGAAAAGTTTAAATTTGAATAAAGGGCAAAATATAATGCCAATGGTGTCAATTACAATCCTCTTTTTTATGTGGGGATTTATCACTTCTTTGAATGATATTTTAATTCCTTTCCTAAAAGAGATTTATTCTCTTTCTCACTTCGAGGCAAACATCGTTCAATTTGCATTCTTTATAGCTTATTTTGTAGGAGCATTTGTTTTCTACATTCTTTCTTTAAAGAAAAAAGACCCTATTAGCAAATGGGGCTACAAAACAACGATTGTAATAGGGCTCGTCATATCTTCTGTGGCTTGTTCTTTGTTTGCCTTTGCGGCTTATAAGGCTTTGAGTTTTTCTATCTTCCTTTGCACTTTGTTTTGTTTGGGTTTAGGACTTACTTTCTTACAAATTGCAGCTAATCCTTTTGTTGCAATCATCGGTAACCCACAAACTGCTTCTTCTCGTTTAAATCTTTCTCAGGCTTTTAACTCTTTGGGAACTACCTTAGGACCTGCATTAGGCGGATATTTGATTTTTACAATGTTTAAGCCAGAAGAAAATCAAGGGCCTTCAACTGTGGTTATTCCTTATTTGGTTTTAGCTGGGCTTTTATTGCTTGTAGCAATTTTTATCTACTTTTCAAAAATCAATACTACGATTGAGGAAGAAAACTCTGTAAGTAAGAAAACTTCTATTTGGTCTAAGCCTTACACAATACTCGGTGCGTTAGGTATTTTCTTCTATGTAGGAGCAGAAGTGGCGGTTGGTAGTAATATAGTGTCATATTTAAAAGAAACTATGCAGATGGACGAAGCCTTAGCTTCGGCTTATCTTTCTTATTATTGGGGTGGTGCTATGATAGGACGTTTTCTTGGCTCTGTTTCTTTGAGTAGCTTAAAGATAGAAAAGAAATTGCTTTATATGTTATTGCTTGCTGCAACAGGTTTTGCAATAATATTCTTTATAAACAATTCTTTGCATGGTTTAGGCTTTGAAAAAGTTTGGGTATTCTTGCTTTTCATTGTTTTAAACTTCGTTGGCTTATTTATTGGTAAAGGAAAAACTGCTCGCAGTTTAGCAATTTTTGCTTTTGTTAATGTTTGCTTGATTGTTTTAAGCCTTTCTATCAATTCTCCTTTGGTAATTTGGACTTTACTTGCGATAGGATTGTTTAATTCTATTATGTGGTCAAATGTTTTCACGCTTGCGATTGACGGATTGAAAGAACAAACTTCACAAGTCTCTTCTATGTTGATTATGATGATTGTCGGCGGAGCAGTTTTGCCTCCTTTGCAAGGACTTTTGGCTGACGCAACAAACATAAGTATTTCTTTCTTAATTCCAATGGTGTCTTACGCTTATTTATTCTTCTATGGAATTAAGGGATTCAATATAGGGAAAAAATAAGTCTAAGGTTTAAGATTTTTTTTCTTAGATTTAAAAAAATATCTCTTAGGAATATTTTACAAAACCTAAGAGATATTTTTTATTTTGTTTACTTCGCTCCAATAGTTTGGGAAAGACTTAGTTACGCAATCGGGATTTTCTATTTTTATTCCCTCATATTTAAAGGCAAGTAATGAAAATGCCATCGCCATTCTATGGTCTTGATAGGTTTCTATTAGGATTGGAAATTTATTTTGGTGTATTTGAGATTTATCTATGCTTAAAACTTGGTCTTTTATTGTGGTTTTTATGTTTAATTTCTCTATTTGTTTTATTGCGTTATTGAGTCTGTCGGATTCTTTTAAGGATAGGGTTTGCAATCCTTTGTAACTAAGTTTTGAATCGGTGCATACATCGGCTATTAGCACGGGAAGAAATAGGTCGGGACAGTTTGTGAAGTCTATTTTTTGTGGTTGTTTTTCTATTTTAGGATTGTATTCTATTATTGCTCCTTCTTGGTTGTAGGTTGTGTGGATTGAAAAACTTTTGCGAAAGATTTCTGCAATTATTTTATCGCCTTGCAAGGAGTTTTCTTTTAGTTGTGGAATAAATAGTTTGTGTGTTTTTGATATTGCTACTAAGGCGTAAAAGAATGAGGCGGAAGACCAATCGGCTTCAAAGATTTCTTCTTCTATTTTGTATTCGCCTTGTTTTATTTCTATGATATTTTCTTTTTTTTCTAATACTATGCCATAGCGTTTCATCATAGAGAGTGTCATTTCTATGTATGAGAGCGAGGTTTGATTGGTTGGATATTCTATTTTTAAGCCTCCTTTGCAGTAAGGGGCTATCATAGCTATTGCACTTACGATTTGAGAGCTTTGTGTGGAGTTTAGCTGTATTATTTTTTCGCTTCGTAGTTTTTTTCCTTTGATTTTAATGGGAAATATCTTTGTTTCTGAGTTGATTTCTATGTCTGCTCCTAATTGTTTTAATGCTTCTATCAATGGAATAACGGGACGAAAATTCATTCTCTCGTCTGCTTCTATCTTCCATTCGCCTTCAAGCGTGGAAAGTAAGGCTATGAGAAATCTTGTTGTAGTTCCTGCGTTTTTAGTGTGAAAGGTATTGCTTGTTTGCTTTGCTATATGGGAAATTATGTTTGATAGCAAGAGTGTGTCGTCAGAGTCGGAAAGGTGCGTTAAAGGTAATTGACTTTTTGATAGGCAGTGCATAATCAAAAGTCGGTTACTGATGCTTTTAGAGTATGGTAAATTTAATGTTTTTATCATCAATTTAAATTGTTATTCCATATTCTATGATTTTTCTGTAAAGGGTTCTTTCAGAAAATCCTAAGTCTTTGGCGGCTAATTTGCGTTTTCCTCCATTTTTCTCTAAGGCTTCAATTATCGCAGCCTTTTCTATATCTTTCAAATTCTGTGGGGCATCAATCTCAACTATACGATTGTCTTCCTGAGGCATTATTATGAGTTGTCGAACTATTTGTTTTAATTGCTCAACTTCGTTTCTTAATTGCAGAACATCTTTATGGTTTTGCAATACCATGCGAATTATATCGTCGCGACTTTCGTTTGGTTCGTCATTGTTTTCACTTAAAATTGGCAAGTTTTCGATTATTGGAATATATTTTTGTAATGTTACAATATCTATATTCCTATTCATTTCAAGTATCGAGATTCTTTCTGCAATGTTTTTTAATTCTCTAACATTTCCTCGCCATCTATAATTTTTTAGGTATTCTGTTGCTTCTGGTGTTAGCTCTATTTTAGGAACTTTATATTTTTCGGCATGTTCTGAACAGAAATATCTAAATAAAATGGGTATATCATCTTTCCTGTCTCGTAAGGATGGTACGTTAATTACGACTTGATTTAATCGATAGTAAAGGTCTTCTCTGAACTTGCCTTTTTCAACTGCTTTATATAAGTTTACGTTTGTTGCTGCTATTATTCTAACATCTACTTTTACTGCCTTAGAGGAGCCAACTGGTAAAAATTCTCCATTTTCTAATATTCTCAGCAATTTTGATTGTGTTGTAATAGGCAATTCTCCTATTTCGTCTAAAAATATTGTGCCTTTGTCTGCCTCTGCGAAATATCCCTTTCTGTCTTTTTCTGCTCCTGTAAATGCTCCCTTTGTATGGCCAAACAATTCGCTTTCTATTGTTCCTTCTGGTATAGCAGCGCAGTTCACTGCTATGTATTTATTTTGTTTTCTGCTACTATGGTGATGGATAATCCTTGAAAATACGTCTTTACCTACGCCACTTTCTCCTATAATTACAATGGTTGAATCGGTAGAAGCGACTCTTGCTGCTATGCTTATCGCCTCATTTAATTTGTTATCTGTGCCGTAAATTCTAAATTCTCGCTTTATTTTATTTATATCAGAAACATCAAAGTTTTGCATGATGATATTTTTTTACAAAATTAAAACAAATACCTGAATGGTAATAATATAATTTCTGAAATTCTTTGAATGAAAGAGCGCTTCTTCCACTCTTGGTAGTTAAATGAAGTACAATTTTTCAATGTCGAATCAAAATGTTCTCTTAATGGCTTTATCAAAGATTGTTCGCTACCTATAAGGGCTAATTCGTATTGATACCTAAAACTTCTGTAATCAAAATTGGCTGAACTTATAGAAAACAAATTATTATCTATCATTACGCCTTTTGAATGTAAGTTGCTTTGATTGTAAAAGTAAAATTTAACTCCTGATTGGTGGAGTTGGCCTAAATAGTGTCGTCTTATAATATCTACAAATTTAACATCCGAACGTAAAGGCGATACTACAATAGTTGTAACGCCTCTTTGGGATGCTTCACTTAAAAGTTTTCTTAAATTACGACCCGGCAAAAAATATGGTGTCTCAATTATGATTTCCTTTTCTGCCTTAGAAATCATTCTTTCGTACTTTGTCTTAATTTTTTGTCGGTAAATATTTGGGAAATCCTGTATAAAAACCCAATTTCCTGAGTGAAGGTGTCGTTTAGAGCCGATATTCTTAAACGAGTATCGTTCAAACGAACGAAAACTGTCCTTAAATGAACGTTTAAATATGACTAAGAGTTGTTCGTCCTTTACTCTAAGATTTAATTCTCGCCAATTTAAACAGTATGCAGAAATATTTGAAGAGCCAATGTAAGCTATTTCCGAGTCTATGATTACTAATTTTCTATGATTACGACAATGATTTTTTGCAAGAAATGCTTTACCAAATTTCATCTTTCGATAAATCCTTACTTCTGCTCCATTTTTTATTAGAGGCTCAAAGAAAGTTTTATCTCTTCCAGTCCCCCAAGCATCAACAAGTAATTTTATTTCAACACCCTCCTTTAATTTTTCATAAAGAACTGAACGGAATTTCTCTCCCATAGCATCTTTGTTAAAACGAAAGACTTCTATCCATACACTCTGCTTTGAATTGCGTATGTCTTTAAGCATTGTTTCATACAAAAGGAGATTGTCGTCAAAAATTCTAAACTTTTCTGGCATCTATTTATCGGATTATCCTTATATAACGTAAAATATAAATCCTTAGTATTATTTTTTATGTCCAGGTCCTTGTGGAAACCAACCCTTGTTTACTCTTCGCCTTTGATGTTTTAACTCCAATATACTCCAAAATGAAGAAAAAGCTATAACTCCGAATATTGTTGAAATAATAATATTGCTTATTATTATGGATAAAACAACAAATAATATTCCTGCGATTAAAAACCACCACCAAACCTTTGCTCCAAAATAATATTCTGTCTTTATAACTATTGGATGAAACAATCCAATTATCAAAAATGTTGCAATTCCTATTATTAGTCCTATAAAATTCATATTTATCTTAGATTTTGAATCATTATTTTTTCGTTGCAAAGGTAAAAAAATAATTTTGAACTTTTTTATTTAAAATAACAGTAATTTTAACGCTTTGATTTTCAATATAAAAAACACAAAGACTAAAAAAAATTAAAAAAAACATTGAAAAAAATTTTGTAAATAAAAAAAAAGACGTAATTTTGCAATCCCAATTCACAAGAAACGCAATGTTTCTTTGTAGGATTGGAGAGATGGGTGAGTGGCTGAAACCAACAGTTTGCTAAACTGTCGTACCTAATAACGGGTACCGGGGGTTCGAATCCCCCTCTCTCCGCAGAAGATTCTACGTTGGGAAAAGGAAAACGGGGTATAGCGTAGTCCGGTTATCGCGCCACATTTGGGATGTGGAGGTCGCAGGTTCGAATCCTGCTACCCCGACTAAGGAACCAAAAACATGGTTCTTTTTTTTAAGGGTTGGTCTAGTAGCTCAGCTGGATAGAGCAACTGCCTTCTAAGCAGTAGGTCTCAGGTTCGAATCCTGACTAGATCACATAAAAAAAGAGAGAAAGTAAACTTTCTCTCTTTTTTTGTTTCCTACAATTTCACTTCCTCATTTTCTGCATTCAAGAAACTATATTCCATAATTCCATAGTCAGAAGAAGATATAACTTTTATTTTTATGCTATACTTTTTCATCCATTTACGACGGATAGATTTTAACAGTCCCGATGTTAAATAAGAACGAACAAATGGATGCACAATGACTGTAAGCCTTTTTTCATTCTGCTCTTGCGATAAATATCTTATGTCATTTTCTATTTCATCAACTACAACCATAGAAGATTTTATCTTTCCGCTTCCATTACACAAAGGGCAAACCTCTGATAAATCCACATCTACGGCAGGTCTTACTCTTTGACGGGTTATTTGCATAAGACAAAATTTACTTAAAGGCAAGACTGTGTGCTTTGCTTTATCTTTACGAAGTTCCTCGTTCATTTTATCAAGAAGAATCTTTCTATTAGAAGCTAAATTTAAGTCTATAAAGTCTATAACTATAATTCCACCCAAATCTCTTAAACGCATTTGGCGTGCAATCTCAACTGCTGCTTCACAATTTACCATAAGAGCATTTTCTTCTTGGTCTTGACCAGATTTTATTCTGTGTCCGCTATTTACATCTATTACATGCATAGCCTCAGTCTGCTCTATAACCAAATAAATCCCACTTCTTATAGTTACAACTTTCCCAAAAGAACTGCGTATTTGGTTAGCAACGCTGAATTGTTCAAAGATTGGAGTTTGCATCTTATACAAATGCAAAATATCTTCCATCTTTGGAAAAATATTTGATATATACGCCTTTAATTCTTCGTACATATCTACATCATTAACATAGATATTGGTAAATTCTTCTGTAAGCATATCTCTTATGATTACAGAAGACTTATCCATCTCTGAAATCATCTTACAAGGAGGCAAGGATTTTGGTAATTTTTTTATCAATTCGTCCCACTTAGACATTAAATCTCTTAAATCATTGTCTAAATCTGCAACAGATTGCCCCTCTGCAACCGTTCTTATAATGATTCCAAAACCCTCAGGACGTATACTCTGAATCAATTTCTTTAAACGGTTTCTTTCCTCTGAATTTTTAATCTTTTGAGATATAGAAACCTTATTTGAAAATGGGACTAAAACTAAAAATCTTCCCGCAAAAGATATTTCAGCACTTAAACGAGGACCCTTTGTCGAAATTGGCTCTTTGCTAATCTGCACCAAAATAAGTTGTCCTTGCTTTACATAGTCATTTATCAAGCCATTCTTTTCTAAATTTGGCTCTTTCAAAGATTTCAAATCCACATTACTCAACGAATTACTAAGTCCCATTTTAGTAAATCTTTTAAGAGAAGAATAATATAGACCTAAATCAAGATAATGTAGGAAACCATCTTTCTCATAACCGACATCAACAAAAGCAGCGTTTAATCCAGGCAAAATTCTCTTAACTTGGCCGAGATAAATATCGCCGACAATGTGTTGCGATTCTGATTTTGAACGATGCAACTCTACCAACTTCTTATCTTCAAGAAGGGCAATATCAACTCCTGACGGAGAAGACGCATCAATAATCAAATCTTTATCCACTCGAATATAATTTTAAGATGATTAAACAAAAAAATATTGCGAAACACTAAGAAGATGTCTAAATGTTTCGCAATAACCTTACATAGACACTAAGTCCAAAGAAATTATTTCTTTTTATGTCTATTCTTTCTTAAACGTTTTTTACGTTTGTGAGTGGCCATTTTATGACCTTTTCTCTTTTTTCCGCTTGGCATAATTGATATTATTTAATGCTTATTTTACTTGTTTTACATTTTTCTTAACTGAATCCATAAAAACCTTTGCAGGTTTGAAAGATGGTATGTAATGAGCAGGTATAATTATAGTTGTATTTTTAGAAATATTTCTACCTGTCTTTTCAGCTCTTTTCTTAACTATAAAGCTTCCGAATCCTCTTAAATATACGTTTTCAGCATTTTCTCTTGTTAAAGCTTCCTTTAATACAGTCATGAAAGCTTCAACAGATTCTTGAACCACCATTTTTTCTATGCCTGTTCTGTGTGCGATTTCTGCAACAATTTCTGCTTTTGTCATTTCTTTATTATATTATTTAATTACTCTATTTCACTAAAAATCGGTTTGCAAAGATATAGAAAAAAATTTGAATTACAAAACATTAGGTAAAAATCCAACCATCTAAAAGAAAACAATTAAACATATAAGCCGTCCAACACACATTCAATAACACAACAAACACCAATATTGAATACAAAACAGCAGGCTTTATTTTGCTATGAAAAAACGCTATTAACGAACTAATTATCACAAGATAAGTGCCAAAAAAGTCCACCTTTGCAAAATAATCCTTACAAATAAATATCGTTATCAAACCTATTGCAAAACAAACAATTAAAGATAAATTATTTCTCTTTCTATTAACCGTATCAAACAACAAAAAAACAAAGAAAGGAGTAGCTAAAAGATAACGAGCCAAAGAATACAAACCACCATGCTGAGTAAACAAAGCCGTAAACACATTACCCACAAGAAAAATAATACAAATCAATCTAATATACTTCCACTTATCGAAAAAATAATCATGTTTTTTTCTCAAAGAAAGCACAAACTCCCTTCCCAACACCACTAACATAGGAATAAAATACAAACAAAGAAAAGGAACTGTTATACTCCTACCCTCATTTGACCAAAAACTAAAAGGCAATTCTGGTAAAGAAAGCGATTTTCCCCAATACCTTTGCGAAATAATCGATTGAAAAAACGAAGGAGCTCCAATTAAATATTGAAAGCACATAACTAAAAACATTCCCAACACAACTGGTAAAACAGCCTTTAAAAACCTTTTTAAAAACAACACAATATCACGATGACTTATCGCATACAACCCCTCCAAAAAGAAAAATAAAATAAGAAAAATCAAAGAAGAAGACTTGGTCATAGAAGCAAACAAAAAACCAAGGAAATAAAGCCAATATTTCTCTTTTAAGATTCCAAAAAGTCCCAAAGCAATAAAAACAAAGTACAAAGCCTCAGAATACGGCATCATAAAAATAACCATATAAGGCACACATAACAATAACAAAACAGCACTAAAACTTAACTTATCCTTAAACATTTTAAACATAAACAGCATGCCAAAAATAAAAAGGAATATATTAAGAATACTAATCCCAAGAGTAGAAAAACCTGTTGCCTTCCAAAAAAAAGGAAACAAAGGATAATAAGCAAAATCCTTTTCCCGCCCATAATAAGTATTCTTTATCCAATCATAATGCGAGCCATCCCAAACCGTCATCTTTTCAGAAGTAATCTTCTCAAAAGGCTTATCAGACAAAGTTACAGACTTAGCGCCATTTTCATCAAAAGAAACATCATAAGTTGGAAAAACAGCCTTTAAAGGCGTATGAATACCCTCCCTTTGCAAAAGAATATGCACACAAAACACCAAAGCAAAAAAAGAAAATATAGAAAACAAGGACAATATTAAAGCACGCCTTGACTTAACTTGTTTCATACTACAATAAGGATAAAAACTACTGCAAAAATAACAAATATTTTAATGCAAACAAAAAGACAACACAAAAGTAAAATACCATTTCACAAAAATAACTCTAAGGATTATTTTTCTAAAGCTAAGAAAAATTTGAAAAATCCTAAGGATTTTTTTGTTAAAGCTAAGAGTTATTTTGATAATATAAAAAAAGAGAATGACCTTTTAAAAAGCCATTCTCTTTACTTTTTATGAATAATACTTATTCTAATATTCCCACATATCTTCTTCCATTTCGAATAGATAATCTTCTATTCTTTGTGATTCCAATAAAGCATCTACTCCTCTAGCATAGTCTTCTATCCTTCTATTGAAGTCGTTAGATTCTCTGATGATGTAGCTTGAAAATATTCTTTTACGGAAGATGTCATCGTATGAACGTCTTGCTCTATCGTTATCCATATTATAGACCTCTGAATTTGCTAACAATTCTCTTACCTCAGGGTCATTGTATCTTATCCAACCAAGGGGTGTATGTCCTTTTTCTGTTTCTGCTAATAAAGTGAAAGCTATTATTCTTACATCTTCTACAGAACGAGCTCTATCTATAAACCAATCCTCTTTAATACGTAAAAAATACACCTCGTCTTCCCTTATTTCTCCTGTTATTATTGTTGAATCTTTCATCATAGGAAAACCATCCAAATCATATTCACCAGTCTCTATTTCAACAGTCTCTTTTGAGGCAAAAGATTCCAAATACGCTTTATAATCAACTATTTCTTCTATAAACATATCATCTGCAAAGACTCTTATACGACCTTCCATTATTGCTTGATGTAATACATTATACAAATTCATTCTTCCTTGATTGTCAGATCCAGTTCCTAATGGATAATAGAATACTTGATTTATTTTCTCTCTAAAATCAATCACTCTCCAAACTCTGTGAGCCCATACCACATCTGCTTCTCTTACATAAGGGAATTCAAATGCTTTTTTCCCGTTTTCTATAAGTTCTGATTCTTTTGTGTAGAATCCATCGGAATTATCCTCAGGCTCATCTACAACTTGTGCAAACAAACTTGGTGATAAGAACAAAAATAAACCTAATAATATAACTTCTAATCTTTTCATAATCACAAATATTATTTAATTGTAAGAACAATACTACTATTTGCAGTAGATACTTCTCCTGTTGTTCCTGTTGCTCTAATTTCACTTATTACAACAGTATTTCCTTTTCTTGCTTTTTTAATTGCTGCAATTACCTCAGGAGTAAATCTCTCACCATTAACTACCATAGGAGGGCGACGATCACCTCCAGTAATCACTTCTACTTTATAACTCTTAGCCATATACCTTACAGGAAATTCAAAATCTCCTGGATCTATTTTTAGTTTCTCATAAGCCAATAATTGATTTTTATCAATTCTACCTTCTGTAAATGTACCCACTTTGGCAATTGGTTTAGGAACAGGTTTTGTTCTAAATCTCATAGAACCCATATCCATCTCTTTACCTGCAATTTTAGCCTTTACATTTATTATGCAAGCCTCTCCCTGTTTTGTTGGTTTAACAGTATATTTTCCATCTTCAACTTTATTTAATTGTGCTCCTGCTCCTGACGCTGTTACAGTAATGTCTTTTAAGCTTGCTCCAGGTACAGATACAGATATAGGATTATCAATACCTATGTAAAACAATTGTAAATTTGTTGGAGCTACTGTTGCAGAAGGTGCAGCAACGAAGTATTCGCTTTCAAATTCGTAAGGCACTTCACCTGTTTCTTTTTTAACAAATATTGTACCTTTATACTTTTGTTGTCCCAATGCACCTGCTCCAAATTTCAATTTCAACATACCAGAGTCGCCAACGATGTTTTGTCCTCTAACTTCCCCTCTAAGTTCACTCTTTGAATCGTATGCTGCAACAATTACGTCTGCTTCATACTGTCCTCCTTGAATGATATAGGTAGATTTAGGTAATACTCTCGCAACTACTTGGTCAAATTTAAAGTCATCAGCAGATATTTGTGAGTATAGGTGATTTATCAAGTCCATTTCTGCATTTTGAATTTCTGATTTAAATTTATTCAAAAGCACCATGTCAGCTGTGATAATCATATGAAAGAAATTGTACTGTTGCCAATTAAGACTTTGACCTGCTGCATTCTTCCACGTACCTTCAGTTTGGATTTGCATACTTTTCAACTGCTTTTTATATGCTTCACTCGAAACATAACTTAACATATCCGCTTGGTAAGCTTCTATTTTCTTCCTTAACTCCAAGGCCTTACCTGCTGACCCATCTTCTGTTCCTGCTAAGAAATAACGTGTAGGCTCATTGTAATTATCTTTCTTAACAATTGCATTGAATCCTTTTTCTGCTAATAATTTTTTAGATTCCGCAACGCCACCTTTCAAACCATCTGTCATTGCATGCAATTCATATTTAATGTTGTCTATATAATCCAACATTACTTTTGTCTTTTTTCTAACTTCTTGTGCTTTCGCCCAATTCTCTCCTACCTTACCTGGATTTCCATTGTAAGCATTCTCAAATGCAATGTAAGAACCTTCAACTTTACTTGCAATCAAATTATTACTTACTTCAACACTATCCCCTACTGTAACGAAAGCATTTAATATTTCTGCGGAGACATTAAGAGCCAACATCGCTGTGTACACTAAGTACATCATTGATATCATTCGCTGCCTCGGCGTTTCCGGACAATTCGTAGCACCCATAGTTCTCTATTTTGTTTTTAAAAATTATTTTTTTGACTATTCTTTAATTAAACTATGCTTTTGTTTGCATTGCAGCAAGCATATTTCCATAAATATCGTTCAATGCTCCAACTTTCTTTGAAAGTGCATTTACTTGTTCTTTGTATCTTAATACGTTTTCTGCTGTATCTGCAAAGTTTACAACTAAGTTGTCTATTCTTTCTTGAACTGCTTTTGTTGCTTCTAATTGAGTAGAAGAGTTTTGAATTTGCATTTCATATAAAGCATTGATTGAAGAAAGGCTTGATGCCATAGTTTTCAATTCATCTAAGTATGAAGCATCTCCAACAGAAAGTGTATTTGCTGTTTCTTTATAAATGTTTGCTAATGTAGAAACAGCTGATGTTGCTTCTTGTACTGATGATAAGTATTCTCCTGATACTAATAAGTCTTTATTTAAATTGTCTGCTGTTTTCTTATATGCAGATGATAATTCTACTACTGATTCTGATGCAACATTGATATTCGATGTGAATTTTTCTGATGCAGCTGCCGCTCCTGCTATATTATTTAAGCCAGCTGTTGTTGTAGAAAGGTTTTGCAAGCCTTTTCCTAAACTTTCTATTAATTCTGGTCCTATTTTTGCATCTTCCAACATCTTATCTAAGGCTTGTGTATTAGATAAACCGCCTATTATTGTTGTTCCACCAGCAACACCTCCAACAACTTGTACACCTTCTGCTCCTTGTGTTGCTTCTGCTTTTTTATCTTTTTTCTTGTCTTTTTTCTCTTTCTTTTCTGCTCCGTGATGTGCGTCTTCCATTCCTGCTAATTCAGGATAAACTAAACTCCAATCGTATGTTACGTGTAGTGGTTCAAACGCTGACGCGAAGAAAATCAAAGCTTCAATACCCATACCAATGATAAGCATTACTTCTGCACCTGGCCAGTGGTTGATTTTAAACAACGCTCCAACGATTACGACCGCTGCACCTATACCATATAACTTTGCTGTTGTTTCTTTATAAGCTTTACTTGTTACTATTTTGTCTATAATTCCCATAACTATATTTGTTTTATTTTTTTACGACTAAATTATTTTTTTTCTTTACTTTATTTTTTTAAATTCTTACTCTCTGTAAACATTTGACGATGTTTTTGGATTATCTCCTCTAACTCTTCCTATGTATGATTGAACACAACGGAAACCTATGTAACTCTTTCCAGAATCTTGATATTCGTATGAACGTGTTGCTGTTTGTATGAAGTATTTTTGGTCTTTCCAAGAACCTCCTCTTACAGTTTTTCTCTTCATAACAGGTGCATCATCTTCTGAAGCTAAGTATATATTTACTTGGTTTAAGTCGTGAGCAAAGTTGTACGCCGATTCGTTATAAGCATCTTCACACCATTCTGCTACGTTACCTGCCATATCATACAATCCAAAACCATTAGGAGCGTAGTGTGCAACTAATATTGGTGTTACTCCACCATCATCTCCGTAATTTCCTCTTAAAGGTTTGTAGTTTGCAATAAAGCAACCATTACCGTTTCTTACGTAAGGGCCACCCCAAGGATAAGGAGCTCCATCTACGCCACCTCTTGCAGCATATTCCCATTCAGCTTCTGTTGGTAAACGGAAATCTTCCATTCTTTCATAATCCTTTTTAGCCAAATAGTTGTTCATCATAAGTGTTCTCCAAACAGAGAAAGCTTTTGCTTGCTTATATGAAACCCCAACCACAGGATAGTTGTCGTATCTTGGGTGACTAAAATATGAACGTGTTGCTGCATCATTATAAGAGTAAGCATAATCATGCACCCAACATAATGTATCTGGATAAACGTTGATAACCTCTCTCTTATAGAACTTATTCTTATTATTCAAACCGTCAGGACGAGATGCAAAAGATGAACCTCTATATTCTTCTGATGCAGTTGTTTCAAAATTCTTTTGACTTGCTGCTTTTAAGTCAATCCAATAATATTCATAATTTAATCTTTTTGCATCTATTTGCATTGCTCCGTAATATCTTTCATCAACTGGAATAAACAACTCTGCCAATGCTTCTCTTTCGTCTGCATTTTCCAAAGTCCAATCAATCTTCTTACTCCAATTGATTATAGGAGTTTCTAATTCTTCTCCCCATTGGTCAGCCTCTATCAAATATGTTTCAGGAAAGTCTACACCTAATAACTTATAAGCAATAGAGTCTCTTACCCAATATACAAACTGACGATATTCGTTGTTTGTAATCTCTGTTTCGTCCATCCAAAAAGATTGAACTTGTACTGTTCTGGGTTGCCAATCGTAAAGTTTGTAAACATCTTCATCAGAAGAACCCATCAAAAAGCTTCCTTGTGGTACATCAACCATACCATATGGTTGCATATCCAAGAAATCCGCTCTTTCTTGCACACCTATAACTTCTCCTTTGTCAGAAGAGCCACAGCTGAACATTAGAAAGGCTGTTGAAATTAACAAAAATATTTTCTTCATATCACAAATTGTTTTCTATTATATAAAATACGCAAATTATACTTTTTATGTTTCAAGTGCTTTCAGTATTAAATACGACGTGTGTTTCTATAAATTGTCGGTGGTTTAGGAGGATTTTCTATCTTGAAACAGAATCTAGCAAATAATTCTAAGGAACCCATTGATTGTGTAGAGATTCTTGAAGTAGGAATATCGTAAGACACTCCCAACTTAAAGTCTCCAAACGCAATACCTCCCATTAAAACCATAGCATCTTGCACTCTGTATGTCATTCCTCCCCAAATTTTATGTTCCCACTCCATTAACAACGACGCATCTACTTGATATGCTGATTTAGATATAAAATCTGTTTTCAATAATGCAGAAGGTAATATTCTTAACGAAGGATACGCAGGCAATTCCCATTCATAGCCCGCTAATATATAATAAAACCTTCTGTTATCCCAATATAATTTATCGCTTGAAGTTTCTAATAATTTTGAAGTTGATAATCCTATATATAATTTACCAGGTATTTGATAATAAATACCAGCTCCTAAATCAAAAAGGAAATCACTCTGTTCAGATAAGTCGCCTAAAACAGGGTCCATACTTGTTCCAATCTGATCATCTGGCGTAATATCATCTGCACCAACTAAATGACTTTTGTCTAATGTAGAATTGAATAATTGAGCTTCAACTCCTATCGCTAAATTACCAGTAGGAAGTTGTATTCTGAAAGCATAATCTATCTTAGCGTGAATATTATCTCTATAACCTATCTTATCTGAAATGACAGTTGCGCCAATACCTCCATGAAGAAACCTAACCGGCATATCAAATGACAGATTCATTGTTTCTCCTGACGAAGCTTGAGAAGGCTCTCCATAAACATCTGTCAATCCCATCCCCATCCACTGATTGCGGTAAAAGCCTGTCAAACAAATAGCACCATTACTACCTGCGTAACCAGGGTTATAGGACAAACGATTAAACATATATTGTGAAAACTGTGGCTCTTGTTGCGAGTATACTAACAATGGGCTTGCAACAACTAAAAATAGCATGCAAACCAATGAACTCAATTTCACCAATCGTTTGTATTTGTCTTGTATAATTTTAAACATTTAATATCTATTTTGTTTCTTTTCTGTTTTTGAAAACATCTATTTTATCAAAAAGCAGTCGTGCAAAAGTAAAAAAAAACTTTATAAAAAAGAAGTTTTTATTAGCTTTTTTGTTGATAACTATTCTTGAACATTATTATTACATATTGATTTTAAATCTTTTATATGCTTTTTTCATTTAACTTTCTTTTTAACAATATGCGCGTATTTATATGTGTTTTTTAAGGTTCCGAGAGCCTCTTCTGCTAATTTTAGTGTTAAAAACGGACCTATATTCACATAATAGCTATTTTCTTCGAAAAGTTTTTCTATTCTTGCTATGTTTTTATAATTTAACGGAAGCAACTCTTTTACTCCACTCATTTCATCTTTACTTTCTATTGTACATAATCGCACATAATATGTAAAAATAAAAGCCGACTCATATTTTTGTTTGCGAACAAGAAGTATTGAATCGAAATAACTATTTCTAACACTATCATTCAATTGTAATTTATCCAATGAAGCAAATATTTCATCTTGTTCGTCCAAAATTTCAAAATATTCATCTTCCATTACTTCTATTTTTACTCTCGCAACACCTGTTTTAT
This sequence comes from Candidatus Onthomorpha sp., assembly GCA_045644685.1. Taxonomy (GTDB): domain Bacteria; phylum Bacteroidota; class Bacteroidia; order Bacteroidales; family P3; genus Onthomorpha. The sequence continues at coordinate 140,933 of JAZRHI010000009.1, read as the reverse complement.
TCACTAATATTTGTTTTGCAGCTTTTAAAGACAAGTCAATAACTCCTTTTTTAGGGCATCTATCATTTACTTTTACTAATACAGAACGTCCATTAGACAAATTAGTAACTTTTACTAAGGTATTAAGAGGCAAAGTTTTGTGTGCAGCAGTATATTTCTTTTGAGAAAATATTTCTCCTGACGAAGTACGTCTATTTTCGAACATATTATGATAATATGTTGCCTTACACTCAAATGTTTTTTCTGTTTGAGCAAATACTTCCTTATATCCAAAATTACTGAGATACAATATAATCAGTAAAATGTATGAAAACTTTCTCCGTTTTACCATGCCTTTGAATCTTCGTCAAACCATTTGTTTTGTAATTTCATAACCTGCTCTATCACATCTCTCACACAACCGCTACCTCCTTGTTTATGAGAAATGTAATCTGCGACTTGTTTAATTTCTTCTGCTGCATCACTTGGGCAAGTAGCAACTCCTACCATTGTCATCACATCATGATCTGGAATATCATCGCCCATGTAAAGTACTTCTTTGGCTTGCAGATGTTTATCTTCTAAAAACTTAGTGAATATTTCCTTTTTACGATGCGAACCTAAATATACATCTTTCACTCCTAACATTGCCATACGAGATGCTATACTACTGCCACTTCCTCCTGAAATAACAGCAACTATATAGCCTTTTCGCAAAGCATATTGTATAGCATAACCATCTTTAACGTTTCCACTACGAACGATTATCTGATCATTTGCAGACCAGATGTTTCCATCGCTTATCACTCCGTCGTAATCAAAAACAAATGCCTTTATATCGTGTAGCTTAGCCTTATAATTCATATTACAAATAAGTTTGTTTCATTAAATAATTTTGCACATAATCTTTTACTCCTTCCTCTAATGAATAGAAAGGCAAATTATATCCTACAGAAATCAACTTATTCATATTTGCTTCTGTATAATATTGATATTTATCTCTTATATCCTCTGGTATATCTATGTATTCTATATTCGTTTCTTTACCCATAGCAACAAAAGTAGAAGAAGCTAAATCGTAAAAGCTACGAGCAATTCCTGAACCAAGATTATATATACTGCTTTCAGGCTGATGTTTCATCAAATAAAAGAGTACACTTACGACATCTTTAACATATACAAAATCCCTCATTTGCCAACCATCTTTATAGCCTTCTTTATGAGAGCGGAACAACTTTACTTGTCCGTTTGCTAAGATTTGATTGTATGAATGAAAAATTACAGATGCCATTCTACCTTTATGATATTCATTTGGGCCATAAACATTAAAGAATTTCAAGCCTGCCCAAAATGGAGGACGCTTTTCTTGTACCAATGCCCACAAATCAAATTCGTGTTTCGAACGTCCGTAAGGATTAAGTGGCTCTAATTTTGAAATTATGTTTAAATCATCTTCATATCCATGCTCTCCTCCTCCATAAGTTGCAGCAGAAGAAGCATAAACCATAGGAATATTATTCTCAGCACATATATTCCAAATGTCCTTTGTATATTCAAGATTTAATTTCTTAAACACATTCCAATCAAACTCAGTTGTATCTGTTCGAGCGCCCAAATGATAAACTCCTTCTACCTTATCAGCATTTTCTTTAAACCATTGAATAAAATTTTCTCTTTCTATCTTTAAGGCAAACTTTGAATTAGAATAATTATTCAGCTTTTCAGTTTTAGAAAAGTCATCAACTATAACAATATTATTAAGACCCTCTGCATTCAACTTGCTAAGCATACAACTTCCTATAAATCCTGCTGCTCCCGTTAGTGCTATCATAATTTATTTTTTATTTTTCGTTAATACTATCTTCTATTATCTTTTCATAAATCGCCCTCCAACCAAGCCATTCTCGCTTATTTGACAAACTCTCATTATGCCATATACTTACCATTTCACCATTTACGTTTTTAACCTCATCAGTTATTTTCTTTATTTCAACGAAGGCTTGTTGCGGTGTAAGTTTCATCCCATTTTTCAAGGCAACGTCCATATAGGCAAAGGGATGTATTCTTAATTTTGTTTCATAATCTAATGCCAAATCATAGAAATTAAAACTATTACAAATACCTGCTCTAAAACCTATGGTATCTGAAAAACCCATTGAAAAGTCCTCTTCAACGATTCCCGTTGCCATTAAATTTCTATAACCTTCTGGAAGACGAAAATGAAGGTAATGATAACGAGATCTTTTAATTGGCTTATGCAATGTTTCTTCCAACATCTTAACTTGTGAATCTATTAGTTGAGGATAGTCAAAACTATCGTAAGAAGGGTGAACGCCAACTTTCGCATAATCACATAGATTTTTTATTAGCCTTCTAAATTTATTATTATATGGATTTATATTCTTATCGTACTTGCCGTAATTGCCATACAGCACAAAAAATATAGTATTAACTTTGAATTTTTCAATCAATGTAATAATATATTCAAACGTATCATAAGGGTCGTTTTCTATTTTAAACAAAACTTTTAGTCTTTCTAAGCAAAGGTCTATTTTTCCTTTCAATAAATCCCTGAAAAAGCCTAATGTGTTTCGTGTAAATCCCTTACATTTATAAGAATATGCAGAATCAATATCAATAGTGTTAATAAAAGAATATTTAGGGTGTTGAGATGTTAATTCAGGATAATGTTGTGAAATTTTATTTCTTAATTCATTTACCCATATATTAACGACAGGTTTCATTAAAAAGCCTTTTTTAAATCCTAAACTGTCTTCTGCCTTAAATCGACAGTGCATATCTTTAACATAGGGTAAGTATTCTTCGTATCTCGACACCATATAAAAACACGCTGCTAAGACATCATAATTGCAAATAGATTCTTTTGAATATACTTTAAAAAGATATGGAATTTTATCTTTCTCAAAATAATTCACTTCTACCATTTCTATTATGGTTTGAAAGAGTAGCGGTGTGCTAAATATGAATAATTCGTTTGTTATCGGTTGTGTGGAATAGGATAACTTAGGTCCGTCATATTGAGTAAAGTATTCCTTGTCTATTGTAATAGAATATTTAATAGACATCATTTCTTTGAATACCAAATTCAAGGTATAACCTAATCTATTGGTTAATTTATCTACATAAATCAACAACATATTTTATCTCAATTCAAAATTATCTCCTAAATACTTCTTTCTAACTTGCTCATCATTTGCTAACTCTTCTGGTGTGCCGTATTTAAATACACTACCTTCTATAAGCAAATATGCTCTATCGGTTATAGATAATGTTTCGTGAACATTATGGTCTGTTATCAATACTCCAATATTTCTATTCTTTAATCCCTTAACTATATTCTGTATATCCTGTACTGCAATAGGGTCAACGCCCGCAAAAGGCTCGTCTAATAAAATAAATTTAGGGTCAGCAGCCAACGCTCTTGCGATTTCTGTTCTTCTTCTTTCCCCTCCTGATAATTGTATTCCTTTACTTTTTCTTATATGTGTTAGACTAAATTCCTCCAATAATTGTTCTAATTTTTCATTTCTTTCGGTTGGAGAAAGTTTCTTGTTGAATTCTAAAATAGACATTATGTTGTCTTCAACGGATAGCGTTCTGAAAACAGAGGCTTCTTGTGCTAGATAACCAACTCCCTCTTGCGCTCTTTTATACATCGGCATTTCTGTAATATCTACGTCATCTAAAAATACCTTTCCCGAAAAGGGCTTTATTAAACCTGTCATCATATAAAACGTAGTCGTCTTTCCTGCTCCGTTTGGGCCTAATAGACCTACTATTTCGCCCATAGAAACTTCTATAGACACGCCTTTTACAACTATTCTTTTCTTATATTTTTTTACAACGTTTTCTGTGTACAACTTCATTTTAACCTATTTTAGTTGTACAAAGGTATTAAAAATAAAATTAAAACCTAATTATTTTGCTATTTAAAATGCAATTATTATCTCTAAGAGAAAATTTTTTAAAGCTAAGACTTATTTTTTTATTCCTTAGATTTAGAATTTTATTTCTTAGCTTTCTTGACTTATGTCTGTGGATTATTGGTAGAAGCAGTAATTTCCTTTACGGTTTCAAAGAATTTGTTACATGGAAATCCTACAATATTATAATAATCTCCCTGAATAGATTCTATACCTATGGTTCCAATCCACTCTTGTATGCCATAAGCTCCTGCTTTATCGAAAGGCGCAAATTTATTTACATAATATTCTATCTCATCTTCCGATAATTGTTTGAATTTAACTATACTTTGTTGTGAGAAATGTTTGATTTGTTTACTGGTCTTTAAGCAACAAGCTGTTATAACTTTGTGTGTGTTTGAGGATAACATCCTTAAATAATCTTTTGCTTGTTCTGCGTTTTGAGGTTTTCCTAAAATAATATTGTCTATTACGACTATGGTATCAGAAGTTACAAGAATAGTGTTATCTTCTATAACTTTATTGTATCCTTCGCACTTTTTAATTGCCAAATATTCGGCAACCTCATCTATATCTAAATCGTTTGGAAAATTTTCTTCAACATCTATTGTTTCAATCTGCACATTAAACCCCATTTGTTCTAATAATTGTTTTCTTCTTGGCGACTTTGAGGCTAAGATTATCTTGGTTGAAAGCAATTTAGATAAAGACATATTTTTAGAATTTTAAGATTGTAATTGCAAATAGGCAAGAAACATAAACCATCTTTAACAATTCGGAAAGAAATCCATAATCTTGAATTGCTTTTGCTTTTCTTAATTCCTTAAAAAAGAAGATTAGAGGAATGTAAATAATCAAAGCAACTATAATAATGGAGATATAACTTTCGTAATAATTCAATAGGAATTGTATTAACGGTATAAGAAGTATCATAACGATAGTTACTAATTTTTTTGTTTTCTTTTCTCCCCACACAATCGCAAAAGAGCGACACCCTACTTCTCTATCTCCTTCTTCATCTTGCATATCTCCAACCACTTCTCGAATAAATGTTAATACAAAGGCAGTAACGGTAAGCAATATAGTAATTGGTAATAATTGTTGTTTAAAAGGAAGTATGATTATTTTGAATATATCTGGATTTACTTTCAATAGAGAGAATATTTCAAACAATACAGGTAAGAAAATTATCATTGAATATAGCAATGCAACGACTAAGTTTCCTACAACTAACTGTCTTTTGTATTTAAGCGAATAAAAATATGAGATAAACACAAAAACAAGAAGTATAGAGCCTAAATGTAAAAATCCATTTAAGTATCCTATTACATATCCTATCAATACTCCTATCGTTGATAAGATATAGAATAATTTAAGCACCTTTTCCGCAGAAATAATCTTGCCTATAAAGATATCTTTTTCGGCTCTATTGATTTTATCTATGTCTTGGTCAAAATATTCGTTTATCAAAATTGAAGCAATAACGATTAACAAGATTGATAAACAAAATATAAAATATTCAAAGCCTGAAATAGCACTCACAACTCCGCCTGCTACTGCTTTATAAAACGGTTCTATCAAAAAACCTCTAACAACAAAAAGTGCAATAACACATAATATTACACTTTTCCAACGGATTAAATTAAGAAAACTTTTCATCAAACTAATTTTTCTTGATTTCTTCTTTTAATTTCTTTCCATTCTTGAACTCTGTTATAGACAAAACTTTTCCGCTCTTGTCATAATTTTTCCAAGTTCCTGATTTTTGTCCGTCATTGTATTCTCCTTCGGCAGATTTCTTGTTTACAGAATAATATTCTGCCCATTTACCATGAGGTTTTCCGTTTTTGAATTCTTGTTCGCGTTGTTTATATCCATTTTGTGCGTAGAAAATCCATAAACCTTCCTTTTTACCTTCTGTGTACGCACCTTTCTCAATCAAAACGCCGTCCATATAACGTTCCCAACGTCCATTCATAACTCCATTCTTATAATCGGCTTTTTGATATATGTTACCATTTTCATCATACAATGTTTCTGTTCCGTTTTTTATACCATCTTGATATGATGTCTGTGTTTTTCTTGAACCATCTGCATAAAAAACTTCCCATTGTCCGCTCATGTTTCCTGAAACAAAACGTCCTCTTGTATTTATGTCGCCATTTTCAAAATAACTCTCCCAAATTCCTTCTTCTTTGCCTGCTACATAACTTCCTTTGTGGTGAATCTTTCCGTTTTCGTAATAAGTATTCCACAAACCCTCTCTTTGCCCATTTCTATAATCGCCTTCTCTCCATTTTTCTGACGTTTCGTAATAATATATCCAACGTCCAGTTTCTTTATCGTTTGAATAAGCTCCTTCACTTCCCTTTTGACCATTGCTTCTGTAATAATAAATCCAATTACCTTCGCGTTTTCCCATCTTCAAACTACCTTCCATGTCTTTTTTTCCGTCAGGGAAATACCAAATAGCATAGCCATCAAGTTCGTTATCTTTGTAATTTGCTTGTATTTTTTTACTTCCGTCTGCGTAATACTCAATATACTCTCCTTGTTTTAAGCCTTCTTCAACTTTATAAGTATATTGTAATTGTCCATTTTCGTAAAATGCTTTACATTCTCCGTTTCCAGACAATAGTTCTTGTTTTTTTACTTTTCCATTAGAATAATAATCAACCCATTCTCCAATTTTCATTCCTTTTTCATTGTATTCTCCAACTTTTTGCACCTTTCCGTCTTCATGATACCAATGCCATACCCCTATTCTTATATCATTATCCGACAAAGTACCCTCTGTCGCTTTCTGAGCATTGCTCCAATATTCTACATAAGGCTTTTGTGCAAATAAAGCACTTGAAGATACTAATAAAATTAGTAAGAAATTAAATATCTTTTTCATATTATTTATTGAGGTTTAGAATAGGTTATTCGAACTTTAATTGGATTTGTAGGATGCTTTGTTCCATTAAGAATTACTCTGTTTGCAGAAGAACGTCTTTCGTCAGGAACAAGATAAATATCCAATTCGTCAATATTTCCGTTTATATAATTTTCAAAATGCATAGTTGCCGTAATTCTATATGAGTTTGTAGAAGGCTCATACTTAGCATCATAATAACTATCCGATACTTGGGCATCGTGAATTAAAACCAAATTAGTATCTCCGTTAGCAATGTATTTTCTATAACACAATATCTTTTGAAGAGGTAAAAGACTTTGATTTTCTTCCGAAACAGGAACTTCTATAACAGCCCTATTAATTGCTACATTGTTTGAAGTATTGCCCCTATTGATAGAATCCATCCAATATTTCATAAAAGCAGTTTCATCAATGTCGATTTTCGCCATACTTATCCCCATATTACCAAGATAAATTTGCGATCCGTCTATTCCCAATGTGTCATTTACTATATTATTTAGCTCACTTCCTGAAAAATCATATGTATATTGCATAAATCTATTCCCTCTTTCAGGAAAATCTATTTTGTATGATTGTTTTTTATCCGCTTTTGTGTAATATAAAACAAGACCTGTCGCAGATGAAGTCATATCTACATACGCCATAAAGCCATTTGGGTCAAGTTTTTTTGCGACTATTTTCAATCCCTTTATGAGTTCTTGAAACGCATCATTGTCTCCCTTAAATCCACTCAGCTTTTCGCAAAATTCTTGATTTGTTATTTTTAAACGTAAGTGAGGATTTAAAGTATCTTTTCCCATTATAATATCGCTATTTACATCGATAACGACATTAGAATCAAGAATTGGATTAGGTTTTACTTGAACATCGTTAAAAGAATACCTTTTAGTTGTATCTAAAACCTCATCTAATTCATAAACTAACACATTCATTGTTGTAGGTGTTAATGTTGTATCATTAGAATAGCCACCTGAATATGCCAATGTTAAATATACTGAATCGATATTAAACGACGAAAAATCCTCTGCCGTTGAAGACAAACAAAGTTGCGTAAAAATATTAGAAGAAACCGCTCCAAATTTATCATCTCTATATTCTCCTAACACATTATACCTATAATTGGCTGTCATCAACGAATCCTCTTTAAAAAAGCAAGAAGACATATCCAATTTTTCAACCAAGCCAATTTCTAACTTATCATTTTCATCTACCAAATCTATACCTAAAAACTCATTTTCATCAACACATGACATCAAGGCTAAAAATGGCAACAATAACAACAACTTTAATTTATTCATATCTAAGATTTTATTCTTCATCTACAACTGCCAAAGAATCATAAAGTTCATTTATCAAATCTTTTTGTTCTTCGAAAGGACAATACTCCACAACTGGTTTTTTATTCGCAACAGCAAATTCTATCAACTCGCTATTTACGCCTTCCTCTGCAACAACTACTGCGTCAGAATAAAGTATCGCAGCTTTCATAACATTAAGATAAGTTGGTTCTTTATACAATTTCCAATCCTTTGCTGTACCTCCCTCCATTTTTAGCTTTTTCAAGAAAGTTTCTACTAAGCTTCCTTGAAATTCATCATTAAATAAACTTAGCACTATTTTACTATCATTAAAGAAAGGATTGTTTTTGTATTCTGTTCTCTTGACATAGAACGGCAATAAGGCAGCAAACCAACCCATACAATGAATAACGTTTGGTTTCCAACTAAGTTTCTTAATTGTTTCTAAGACACCTCTCGCATAGAACATAATTCTTTCATCGTTATCTTCGAACAAATCTCCGTTATTATCAAAAATATTTGCCTTTCGTTGGAAATAATCTTCGTTATCTATGAAATAGACCTGCATTCTTGCAGACTGAATAGATGCAACCTTAATAATTAATTGATGATCGCTGTCATCTATTATCAAATTCATACCAGACAAACGGATAACTTCGTGTAATTGATTTTTTCTTTCGTTTACACCTCCGAATTTAGGCATAAATAATCTTACTTCTTTACCTTTTTCTTGTATACTTTGAGGAAGAAATCTTCCTACGTTAGCCAATTCAGATTCCAAATAAGGAAAGACTTCTTGATTGACGTATAAAACTTTCGTTTTTGCCATTTTTTACAAATTGAATTTAATGCACAAAATTACAAAAAAATAATTTCCTAACAAAATTTACGCTCTTTTAACATTGGAACGAACTTAAACTCCCCATAAGACTGTACATCTATTTCTGTTTCAGAAAGCTTCTGAATTCTATACATAGTTTGCGTATCTTCTCCTATTGGAGCGACCATAATTCCTCCGATTTTCAGTTGCTCAATAAGCGTTTTCGGAAGACTAGGTGCCGCACAAGTAATAAGAATCTTATCAAATGGAGCAAAAGCTGGAAGACCTAAATAACCATCTCCGAAAAAACATTTAGGTTTTACTTTCAATGCGTCAAATATTATTTGAGCAGAATTATGTAAAGGTTTAAATCGTTCAATTGTATATACCCTTGCATTCATCTGACACAAGACACTAGTTTGATATCCCGAACCTGTACCAATTTCTAACACCTTTTCAAAAGGTGCAACATCCAATAGCTGAGTTTGAAACGCAACAGTAGAAGGCTGGGATATAGTTTGCTTACACAAAATTTCCAAAGCCCTATCCTCATACGCCAAACCGTCCAAAGAAGAGTCCAAAAAGAAATGTCGAGGCACCTTATTCATTGCATCTAACACCTTTTGGTCGCTTATTCCCTTTCGTTTCAAATGCTCAATCATTAACCTACGCATCCCTTGATGCTTATAACTATCTACCAACATTACAAAAAACTATTTATTTTTTTAAAATTCAAAATGGAAAGCAAAAATACAAAATTTATTTCAAAGCATCAGTGTTTTCTTTCATTGACTTATTGAAAAAAATTACTATTAAAAATCATTAAATATTTCATTCCCTATTACCACTAACACACTTTTTGAAAATTATCAACGTTATATACAAAGGAAAAAAGAAATTCATAGAAAATTAACAAATTAAAATAATTCGTACCTTTGCAAAAAACAATAATTTAATAAAAATGAAAAAATTATTTAGTATTATAATACTCTTAGCCTTTGCATTCACATCTTGTGATAGCTTTCAAGGAGAACAAGAAGTGCCAGCGTATATAAATTTCAAAGGATTTTACCTTGTAGAAAACCCAGATTTCACTTTTTCTCAATCAGATGATTTATTAACCTCCGACATTAGGGATGTATGGGTTTATGTTAATGGTAAATTCATTGGAGCCTTTCCTTTAAATCCAAGCGATACCACATTCGAATGCGTAGTTCCTATTCTAAAAGAAGGAAAACACAAAATCGAACTAAGACCTGGAATCATATACAACGGAATAAATAGTATGAGAGAGGAGCAGGTGTTTTACACAACTTACATTGACACTGTTAATTTAGTACCGGGAGAAGAAATTACCATACCTAAACAACCCATAATGTACAATGCTGCAAGATGTAGCATGCCTTTCAAAGAAACTTTCGAGAGTTACTTCATCAACTTCCAACAAGCAGATATTGTTGGCGAAGAACCTTTAAGTATGGCAACGACATCGGGAGATAGTGTAAAGTATGGCAATCACTGTGGTGCCATTTATTTTGAAAATAACGGACATAACAAATACATTTCCAAAGACTCTATTTTCTGTAACAATGACAACGGAATAATATTGGAAATAGATTATAATTCAAACGTGCCATTTGAAATAGGAATGTATGGACGCAGCAGTTCAGCTGAAGCATCTAAATATATAAGTGCGGTAAGGCTGACACCACCTCAAAAAGGCGGATGGCAAAAAATATATGTTCTATTGTCAAAAGTTTGGAATACGTTAGGTTATCCAACAAGTTTCAAAATATATTTAGAAGCTTTTAATCCAGACAACGTAAGCAATCCATTCATTCACGTTGATAATATCAAATTCACTCAATATCCTAACGAATAATCTAAATTCTGCTTCACCTTTCTATGAATAAAACCACACAAACACTTAAATACGTTATTTGCGACGCACTTTCTTCTATGATAGCATGGAGTTTGTTTTTCATTCTCAGAAAAACAAGCATAGAATCTGGTAATTTTGAAGACATAAACGCAGTATTCGCAGATAATAACTTCTATTACGGATTAGCAATCATACCTATATTTTGGTTATTCCTTTATTATGTGCAAGGATACTATCAAAAAATCTATAAAAAAGCACGATTAAAAGATTTAATTCAAACATTATTTTCTTGTTTCATAGGAGTAGTATTTATTTTCTTTGCACTACTACTTGATGATAACGTACAAACCTACAAAAATTACTATATCTCATTCTTTATTCTTTTCTCTATTCATTTTATCTTAACATATATTCCACGTCTTATCATAACTTCAAAAAAAGTATTTAACATTCACTCAAACAAAATATACTTCCCAACAATTATAATCGGCGATGGAGAAAAAGCATTAAAGATTTACCAAGATATACAAAGTCAAGAAATATCTTCTGGCAATAAAATCATTGGTTTTTTAAATAAAAGCGGAAATCCAACTAAGTTTTTGGACTTGCAACACTTAGGAACAATAAGCCAATTAACTGAAATAATTGAAAAACATAAAATAGAGGAAATCATTGTTGCCTTAGAGCAAGAAGATGATAACGAAATCTTTGACATAATCTGCCTTGCGGGACAAGATGTTGAAATAAAAATGCCAGCAGACAGAAGAGATATTTTAATGGGTAATGTAAAATCAAACGCAATATTTAACACCCCTTTAATATCTGTAACACATGGGCTAATGGCTCCTTGGCAACAAATTCTAAAACGTATATTTGACATTGCAATTTCCCTAATTGCTATAATAATCCTTTCACCTGTTTACATAATTACATCAATAATTGTCTATTCAACAAGCAAAGGACCTATCTTTTACAAACAAGAAAGAATTGGATACAAGGGAAAGCCTTTTTATATGCACAAATTCCGTTCCATGTACATAAATGCCGAAAGCAATGGACCAATGTTGTCGAGCGGAGATAAGGATCCGCGTATCACTCCTTTCGGTCGCTTTATGCGAAAGGTAAGATTAGACGAAATTCCTCAATTTTACAATGTGCTTAAAGGCACAATGAGTATTGTAGGACCACGTCCAGAACGTCAATTCTTTATTGATAAAATTGTTCAAAAGGCTCCTGAATACAGACTTTTACAAAGGGTTAAGCCCGGCATAACTTCGTGGGGACAAGTAAAGTATGGCTATGCTGAATCGGTAGATGAAATGGTTGAAAGATTAAAATATGATCTTATTTATTTGGAAAATCTTTCTCTTTCTACCGATATAAAAATCTTATTCTACACAGCAATAATAATACTTCAAGGAAGAGGAAAATAAAGCAAAGAAAAATTAAAATAAGTCTTTGCTTTATCAAATTATTTCAAAGAAAAAAATTAAAAAAGTAAAGAAAAAACAAGAAAGTCTATTTAAAAAGATTTTCTCCTATTATTCTTGTGGCACAAGCTACATAATCGTTGCAAGGTTTCTTAGGTTTTGCGCTTCCAGCCTCCAATCCTAATAATTTTTTGCAAACAATTTCTCCATTTTCTTCCCTAAATTTTTCTCCCATTGTTTGCATTATTGCAAAATAGTCTTTATTTACAGGATTTTGTTTTTGATATTGCAATAGTAATCCTGTAAGTAGCCCCATTGCTGACACACATCCGCAAACTTCTTTAAAGCCTGCAAGACCTCGTCCAAAGGGTAAGGAAAGCGTTTCTGCGATATTCTTCTCTATTGGTAGCAAATCGCTATACGCCATAACGACTGATTGAGCGCAATTATAGCCTTCGTTATGGTATTTTCGAGCTAATTCTACTCTTTCTTCGATGTTCACCATAATTTTTTTGATTTTAATTTCCCGCAAAAATAATTAAATTTTGTAATTTCGCAAACATTATGGATTTTTTATTCTTTCAAAAGAGTTATCTTTGTTATAAATTTAAGGCTAAGGACGAATATTCTTTACATTCGCCTTTTATGTTTGATTTTTTTGTAAATGGTTTAAAGCTCTCTTGCAAAAATAGTGATATTGTGTTCTCTCCTGAGCTGGAAGCACGCATTCCTAAGACTAAGTCTTTGAGAAAATTTTTGTTTAAGACCTTTCGTTATCTTAAATCAAAGGAGATTGATTTGATTTACATAGACAGAGAAAGTTTTGTTAAAGAAAATTTAGAGCAAATAAAGAATTGTAATTCTGAGACGGCTATTGTTATTGAGGGAATTTACAATAATAGATTGAAAAACGAATTATGGAAATTTCTTCAAGCAAATGAGAAATTTAAAATTTGTTGTGATTTCTTTTATTTCGGCATTATTTTTATTACTGATAAGCCTCTGAAAAAGCAAAACTACATTCTTAGAAAGAAGTAAAAGAAAGGTTTATTCTTCGTTTACTTTTTGTGTTCCGTAAGGGCTTTTGACTTCTACGCTATCAAAGTCATCGCTGGCTCTTAACCCTTTTGCGTAATCTATTCCACCTTCGCTATGACGTCTTAGAGGCAAATCGGTTCTTACTATGGCAGAATCTTGTATCCAATACAAGTCTTGACAATAAAAGGTATCTAAATCCTTATAGTTTATTATGACTACGCTATCTTTTAGATAGTATAAATTATTTGAAAGGCTTTCTGCGTAATTGGAAGTTACGACTGCTTTTATCGTTTTGTCTTCATTGAGAAATTTAACGTTCAATCCTTGTGGGAAAATCATCTTTGAACTATCGGGAGTGTTGTAAATTTCTATTTTTTTTGAAGACAATTCTGTATCAACTACGCCATTGATACTGCGTAATAAGTACGCGTCATTTACAATCTGAGAAGGGATATTTTCTTCCTTTGATTGAGTTTGTGCAGGTTTGTTTTCGCTACATGATAAAAAAAAGTATGAGAAAGCCAATAGGAAGAATAATCTCTCAAATATGTACTTTCTCATACTAATTAAAGGTTATAATTTATTAGTCTCTTGATCTTGCTGTTGTTCCTTTTCCTATCCAACATCCAACTGTGTATCCATCACCTGGATTGATAGAGTTAAAGAACATATCTGCTTTTAAAGGCCATTGAGAACGTGCTGCGTTCATCACTCTTTGTGCATCTTCTGCAAGTGTTGGGTCAATATTTTTCACTTTCGCTGCTTCGTCATATGCAACCCAAGCTGCTCCTCTGATTTTTCCTGCATGAGAAGCGCAAGATACTGAACTCTTCAAGTACATGTTAGCAACCATTAACACAGCCTTTCCTTCTAATGATTTATCGTACTCTGCAACTTTGTAAGCTGCTGTTCTTGCTGCGCCATATTGTCCTGCGTTCATCAATGCTGTTGCTAATAAGAATGATGCCTTTGCTTTTGATTCGTTATCTTCAAATTTGCTGATTGCTTCTTCAAAATAAGGAACTGCTTCTTCGAATCTTTCTTTTTCAACTAACATTTGTCCCATCATAAATGCTGATTTAGCATTTGGTTCTAACTTATGAAGGTTTTCTGTTGCTTGGAAAAATAATTCTGACTTAGTACATTTTTTACGATCTAAGTTAGTAGTGATTTTTCTCAATAATTCAACATCGTTAGGGTTTGCTGCAAATTTTGGTTCGTATATAGGAATAATTTTATCGCAAGAAGCAAATGGTTCAATTATTTGTTCTGTTAAAGCAAGGTAGCTTTGAGCATTTTTAAGATTAGCTTCAACTTTCTTAATTGCTTTTGCGTTGCCAGATGCTTGTGCTTGCTCTAATTCTGTCTTTGATGTCTTGATTATTCCTTCCAATGTTTCTGCTGCAAAATCGTATGCCTCAAACAAAATGTCCATTTGGTCAGAGCTTGCCTTTATTGCGGCTAAGTATTTTACTGTTGCTTCAACGTAAAGTGGGCAATATTGTGCGTCTAATTGCTTTCCACCTTTTTCTGCTGCCTCTTTAAACCATTTAAATATTTGTTCTGTTTCGTTAGGACGGTATTCTGATAAGATTTTAGCCTTTTGTGCAATGTTATTGTACTCTTCGCCAAAGGCTTCGCTTCTTATGTCTTGTAGTTTCAAATACTCATCAATGTATTTGTTTTTCATTTCTACATTAGGTGCTGTTGCAATCATTGTTTTCAATATGTTTGCTCCTCTAATGTATGTATTGATGTGGTATTGTGGACAGTGAGCAACTACTTTTGTCCAAGGTTCGTAAGCATCCTTGTAATTCTTTTGTTTATAGAACTCTTGGTATAAAGAATTGTTCATTATACAAGCAGTACTGTCCTCTGGTGTTTTCCCAAACTTTTGTGCATTTGCTACGGTTACACAAAACATTGCTGCTATAACAGCTAATAATGTTACTTTTTTCATTCTTTATTATTGTTTTATTGATATTTTCTCTTAAAAAACCATCTGTCTCTTGCCGAGAACGAAATGCCTACTCTAAAATAATCTTCTCTGATTAGATTGTTTTCTGTTGTTCCTCGTTTTCCGTATTCAAGGTATAGATTAACGTGTGTACCTTGTTTTTTTATTGGAAGTCCAAATCCCAAAGCTATTCCTAATTGTGAAATTTCTGTACCTCGCAATTCTATAATGCCTGTTTCATAATTTACACCTAAACGATAGGCTATTTTTTCTAAATAATTACCATACACATTTGGCTTATACTCGCAACCAATGTTAAGTGTGTAATTATCTTTTAATATATCTTCATATCTGTTTCCGTGTAATGCAAATTTAGACCATTGAGCAAATCCAAAATCTGCGCCAATTAAGAATTTATTTGGGCGTTCGTAAGAAAGACCTACGCCTATTGTTTGTGGTAATTCAATACTTCCGGTTGTATTTTCATATTTTACGGAATCTCTTATTTGTTCTACTGCTGCACTTGTTGAGAATGTGTAGTGTCTATATTGATTGTTTGTTGGTAAATATGCTGGTAAAACATAGTTCACACCTAATGTAAATTGATCTCCGTTATTAAATTGTTGGAAGTATTGCATTCCAAAATTAAAGTTAAAGGCTGAAATAGAATAGTTTGATTCTACTCTTGATGAAAGCATATTTGCAGAATCTGGAAAGGTTAATGTGGAACTTCTATAATAGTTTCCAAATAAGTATTCTGCATTTAACCCTATTGAAATTTTATCAAAGAAAGATGGTTGATAGGCTATACCTAACATTGCTTTATTTACACCTCCTTCTCCGTCGTATGTAAATTTGTGTGAGCCAATTACAGTATCTGATAGAAAGTTTTCTGATGCAGAAAAGTCAATTACAGAAACTGGAAGTATGCCTCCTGCCATTTTTATTGTTTTACTTAATGGAAATGCAAATAATATGTGTGATATTCCTCCTGTATTGCCTTTCGATGTTAAGGCGTCCGATCTCAATATTCTATTATTTGAATAATATCCTATGTCAAAAACAAAGGATTGTGTATCTACTGCTGCGTAAGATGCAGGATTTCTATGGTTTACAAAGTTGTTTTTTCTTAAACCATTGTAAATTCCTCCCATTGACGCATTTATTGTATTTGTAAAGCCAACATTATCCCCTATTCCGTATTTTGAATATGGCGAACTTATCGTATTTTGTGCTTTTATGTTAAACACAAAAGCAGTAAGCAATAAAATAAATACTATTTTTTTAAACATCTTTATTTTTAATATTGTAATCTAATATCATATTTAAGCCTTGTAAAACTAAGTTATGTTCTACAATAAATTCAATATCTAAATTTTCTGATATAAAACCAGCATCTCCTCCTGTTAAAATGATTTTAAACTCTTTGTTTTCGTTTTGTAAATAAGAGTCTATCATTCCTTTGATTTCTAACATAGTTCCATTTACTATTCCTGATTTTATACAATCAATTGTATTATTTGAACACAACGGAACTTTATTATCGTAAAAATCTATTAACGGAAGATTTGCTGTAAAAGTATTTAAAGCCTTTGATTTCATCTGAAATCCTAATGAAATGCTCCCTCCTTTGTATATTCCTTCGCTATCTATAAAGTCTATACAAATACAAGAACCTGCATCTATTACTAATACTGATTCTTTTGGAAACATATTGTAGCCACCCACGATTGCAGCTATCCTATCTTTACCTAATGAATTTTTAGGTGAGTAATTTATTTGAATAGGTAAAAGCAATTCTTCACTCATTGTAAATAAGGTAGTGTTATCTGCTAAATACGACATTACTTCTTCCTTTTCTTCACCTGAAACTGTTGAAAATATTGTAGCGCTAATGTCATATTTTGATAGCAATTCACGGATAAAATTGACTTCTAAGCAATCAACAGCAGTGACTGAAAGCAATTCTTTTTGCTTGTAAACAGCCACTTTTGTTCTCGTGTTACCTTTATCAATAATAAGCTTCATTGAACTACTATTCTTTTACCTCATCATTTTCTTGTATGAATGGAAAGGGATATGTTGAGAAAAAGCTTGGCAAATCCATTATTTTATCATAAAATTCCCTTTCCATCCAACATTCTTCTATATTTAGCGGATTATTATTCGAGTCATAAATTTCGTAAGTCTTACGAACCAATTCTCCTTCCTTAGTAAAATAATATTCAGAGCGTTCAAAAGCGACTTCTGCACATACAGAATTATATGTATTGTATTGTCTAATGAATAGAATCAGTTTTCCGTCTTCATCATATAGTCTTTCGTATATGAAATCCCATGCTTTATTTTGATTATAGACGTATTCTCTACTGTAAAGGAAGTTAAACTCTCCCTTAGAATTAACTATAACAAATCGTTTCTCTAAATCTTCAAGACTACTTAATTGTTCCTGATACTCAACTAACTCCTCACTATTTTTATATATAGCATAGTTATATGTTAAGCTATCATTATCTTCAAGAGATACAGCATAATTCAACAGATCCTCTATGTGCAAAACAAGTTCTCTTGCTTCGTCAGACTCATCTTGGAATATTTTTTCTTCATCAGAAGGTTCATAATCTTCCGACTCGTCTTCAAAAAAGACTTCTGCGTTATAGTCTAAATAATTTACAGTATCTATATCCTGTGCCTTTAAATTTCCTTGAAGAAAACATAATGCAATAAGCAGGAATATTAACTTACAAAACTTCATAAAAAGTTTATTTAATAAATATCTTCACTAAACATTGGGTCCCATGGAGGTAGGACTATTGGTTTTTGATCTAAGTATTTTAAAATGTCAGAAGAAACATATTTCTTATCAACTACAACTCTGAACATATACTCTTCAAACCATTCATCTGTCATTATTAAATGTCCTTGCCAACCATTAGATGCTCCCCAGCTATTTTCAACAAGCCATTTTTTAGGTTTGCCGTTTTCATCTAAATCAACAGCACATAGAGTCATAGCATGGGAAGAGCCACTTGCAAAAGTTTGAATTCTTTCCTTTTTATTCATGCCAAATTCTGTGCCCATCAAAGATGCGTAGTCGAAAGTATTAACATCTAACAATCCTTTTTCTGAATATAAGAACTTACCGACATCACAAGAGAAATACATCATTGTTGAATCCTTAATAGAAGCAATTGCAACCTTTTTAATTTCTTCTATAGGCAAGTTAATATATTTCCAATTCGCTCCATCCATAACGTGTCTGTCGTTTTCAATTTCATAAACCTTGTAAAATTCTCTTGAAGGGTCGTTCATCAACATAACGTATGTGTTCTTTAAATCTTTACCTACATATTTTTCGTAGAAAGATTTTGGAGTGTAAGTTTCGGTTGATAGTTCTTTTCCGTCAGCATCGCGTAATGTGTAAGTGAATTCTTGAACTGGTTCTCCGTAAGCAAAAACTAACATTTTGTATATTTGAGAAAGCATTTCTATCTTTTTACTTTCCAATTTTTCATACTTGATTTTCTTGTCATTTTGCTTCATTGCTCTCAATTCTAACGCATATTCTTTTAATTTTAAAATGATTAGTTCATCAATTTTACGAGTATTGTTAGAATTATAGGTTTCTGGTTGCACTGTTGCAGGAACTAATCCGTATTTTGTTACCAAATCAGAGACTCCTGTAAACTGTCCACCATCTGAAAGCGGATTTTTAAGTAACCATTCATTGTGTTTACTATCCAAAGGCTCGTCTATATGTTTTATAATCAAAGAAAGGAATAAATTACTCTTTTCTAATTGATCATAAAAGAATAGATAGTTGTGGCTAAATTCGAAAGCACCAAGATTATACTTAGAAATCATCGCACTTCTCATTACATTGAACCCTGTAAACATCCAACAACGTCCGGAAGACTTTTGATCTGAGATACCCTTGCTTTTTACTCTGTGAGAAAAGTGTGTATCGTATTTATTCAAATTATCTAAATCCAAAACTAATTTTTGGATAGGGTTGTTGGCAATCGCATTTCTCAATGCCTTATTTTCAGTTGTTTGTTTATATGATGCTCTTATTTTGTTTAAAGCATCATCGTTCAACCCACCTTCTTGACCAAAGCTTACAAAGCTACCACAAGTTAAAGCCAATATTAAAGTTAAAAACTTTTTCATATACTTCCTTTTATTATTTATCCAATACATCTCCTATTGTATTGTCATATACTTTTTTATAATTATTGATTTTTCCGAAAGATTCTTCATCTACAAAAATTTCCATGTCTTCTCTTACCTTACCAACGGCACAGCAAGGAACACCTGATATTTCTAACATTTCGAAGAATTCATTTTCTTTTTCAGGGCAAACAGTTACTACTGCTCTACCTTGACTTTCTCCAAATAAGAATGAGTCTAATCTAACATCTCCCGCAGAGTAAATTTCAAATCCCATATTTCTTATCATAGCACTTTCCAATACTGCAACGAATAGACCACCTTCGCTTATATCATGTGCAGATTCTATAACGCCTTGGTTAATTAAATCGCTCAATGTACGTTGCATATTAGCTTCTTTATCTAAATCAAAGTAAGGAGCAGGAGATAATTTCACTCCTCTATAAGAATACAAATATTCTGAGCAATTGATATCATCAACTATTTCACCCAACATATAAATTGTTGCATTCTTAGTTTTAAAGTCCATAGTCATTTGCTTAGACTTATCAACTGTTCCGACCATACCGATAACAGGAGATGGATAAACGGCTTCTGTTTTTCCATTCATCACAGCTTGATTATAGAAACTAACATTTCCTCCTGTAACAGGTGTATTAAATTTACGGCAAGCGGAACTCATACCTTCTATTGCTTTAACAAATTGCCAATAAGTATGTTCGTTATATGGATTTCCAAAGTTTAAGCAATTAGTTACCGCCAAAGGCTCTCCTCCTGAGCAAACAATATTTCTTGCAGCCTCAGAAACCGCAATTTGAGCTCCTACAAATGGATCTGAATAAACATATCTTGAATTACAATCGCAAGTCATAGCAATTGCATTTTCAGTTCCCTTCAAATTAGCTATACCAGCATCAGAAGGTCTGTTTGTTGACATATTTTTTGTTCCTACCATTGAGTCATATTGTTCATAAACCCAACGTTTTGAAGCAATATTAGGATGAGAAGTCAAAAATTCTGCAATCTTTTTAGCTTCTTTAATATCTGGTTCCTTTACAGAATCCTTGTTAAACTCGAAAGTTTGTTTGTAATAATCAGGTTCAGAATATTTTCTATCGTAAACAGGAGCACCACCTCCCAACACTAATGTTGAAGCAGGTACTTGCGCAACTAAATTACCATTGTGATAGAAATAAAGCATATCTTCATCAATTACTTCTCCTATCTTAGCACAATTCAAATCCCATTTAGCAAAAATATTTTCAACGATTTCTTCCTTACCTTTTTCAACGCAGACAAGCATTCTTTCTTGGCTTTCAGATAAAAGTATCTCCCAAGGTTCCATGTTTTGTTGTCTCAAAGGCACTTTATCCAAATTGATTATCATTCCTGAGCCTCCCTTTTCGCTCATTTCGGAAGTAGAACAGATAATTCCGGCTGCGCCCATGTCTTGCATACCAACAATAGCTCCACTCTTACCTAATTCCAATGTTGCTTCCAAAAGAAGTTTTTCTTGGAAAGGATCCCCAACTTGAATCGAAGGAATATCATCAGCAGTGTTCTCTGTAACATCAGCAGACGCGAATGTGGCACCGTGAATACCGTCTTTACCAGTTGCAGAGCCTACAATGTATATTGGATTACCTTTTCCTTTTGCCAATGCTTTTATCAGTTCTTCTTTTCTCATGATACCAACACTCATTGCATTGACCAATGGGTTGTTTTCAAAACTATCATTAAAGAAAACCTCTCCTCCCAAAACAGGAACACCAAAAGCATTTCCATAATGAGAAATTCCCTTTGTTACCCCTTTCAACAACCATTGTGTATGAGGGTTATTCAAATTACCAAATCGTAAAGAATTTAATTGAGCAATAGGTCTTGCACCCATTGTAAAAATATCTCTATTGATTCCACCAACACCAGTAGCCGCACCTTGGAAAGGCTCTACTGCACAAGGGTGATTGTGTGATTCTATTTTGAAAACACAAGCCAATCCTTCACCTACATCTACCATTCCAGCATTTTCTTCACCAGGAGCTACTAATAATTGTTTGCCTTCTTTTGGTAAAGTTTTTAGATACTTGATAGAATTTTTATATGAAGCGTGTTCGCTCCACATAACTGAATAAATGCTCAATTCAACATAGTTAGGACAACGTCCACCTAAGTATTCTTTTATTTTATCATATTCCTCAGGCAATAAGCCTAACTCTTTTGCATTTTCAACTGTTGCGATTTGATTACTTTCCATAAACTCAAAAAATTTTATCTTGCAAAGGTAATATTTTATTTTGAATTTTATGTTTTTATACGTAATTTTGTGATTCAAAAATCATAATTTATTTTTCAATTAGTATGAATTTCACAACACCAATACCAATTTCGAAACACGAAAACAGCATTTCCCATAAGGATAAAGTGATGTTATTAGGCTCTTGTTTTACAGAAAATATTGGAAACAAACTAACAATAAACGGTTTCGAAACACTGATAAATCCATTTGGAATTTTATACAATCCTTTCTCCATTTGCGATAGCTTAGATAGGATTTTAAATCTAAATTTCTTAGATTCAGATAGTTTAGTATATGTAAATGAATTTTGGTATTCATATGAACATCACGGCGTTTTTAGAGATAAAAACAAGGATAAGCTACTGCAAACTATAAACTTAGAGATTACAAACGCCAATCATTTTTTGAAGCAAACAGATTGGCTTATCATAACCTTAGGAACGGCTTGGGTATTCTTTTTGAAAGAAAACAATAAAATATTAGGCAACTGCCACAAATTAGATTCAAAACTAATAGACAGAAGATTATTATCCGCAGAAGAAATTGTTAGACATACAATCCTTACTATCAACAATATAAGAAAAATCAACCCAAATATCAAAATAATACTTACAGTTTCGCCTATAAGACACTGGAAACAAGGATATAGAGAAAACATCATCAGCAAAAGTCTTCTACATATAGCGACAGACCAAATATGTAAAACAATAAATGATTGCTCCTACTTCCCTGCATACGAAATAGTTATGGACGAACTAAGAGATTACAGATTTTATCAATCAGATATGCTTCACCCTTCGGAAGTTGCTGTTGATTACATTTGGGAAAAATTCTCAACTCACTTGTTTTCAGACGATACAATAAAACTTTGCAAAGACTATTCTAAGCTTTATTCAATGAAACAACACAGAGCATTCAACCCTGAAAGCGAAGGATATAAAAATCATTTAATAAAAATAGAAAAATTAGAACAAGAATTATATGAAAAACGAAAGAAACTTATTTAAAATTGAGGCTTGCATTGGCACCTTACAGTCTGGAATTGAGGCAGAAAAGGGAGGAGCTAACAGAGTGGAATTATGCGATAACCTTGCAGAGGGTGGCACAACTCCTTCTGCAGCTCTAATTCAGATGACAAAAGAAAAATTACACATCCCAGCAGCAGTGATGATTAGACCACGACATGGAGATTTTCTTTATTCAGATTTAGAGTTTGAAATAATGAAAAAAGATATAGAATTTTGCAAATCAGTTGGCGTTGAGGCTGTTGTTTTCGGGTTATTAACGCCTGAGGGAAATATTGATTGCGAAAGAACAAAAAAATTAGTGGAAACAGCTGGGAATATGCAAGTTTGCTTTCATAGAGCATTGGATTTAAGCAATGATTATTTAAAAGCAATAGAACAAATCATAGATTGCGGTTGCCACAGAATACTTACATCGGGCGGTGCTAACAAAGCCGTAGAAGGATTTGAGAATATAAGAAAAGCACAAGAGCTTTACGGCAACAAAATAGAGATTATGGTTGGCAGTGGAATAAATGCCGAAAATGTTTCCATGTTTCATAATATAGGAATAAGGAATTTTCATCTTTCAGGCAAGATTCAAATCGACAGTCTTATGACTTACAGAAAAGAAGGAGTTTCAATGGGTGCTATCTCTGCGGATGAAGAATATAAAATAACACAAACAGATTACAGAAAAATAGCAGAGGTAAAAAAAGTCTTAGAATCTATTTAATATTTCTAAGAAAAATAAAATTAAAACAAAGAAAGAGAGGATTTATGCTAAGAAAACATAAATCCTCTCTTTAATTTACTTAACTATATCTTTATTATCTGTTTACAGTTATTTTCTTTGATGTGATACCTGCGTTAGATATTATCTTAACGAAGTAAGCTCCGTTGCTAAGGTTTGAAGTGTTGATTTCAAACTTATTGCTTCCTGTTGCCAATGCAACTTCTCCTAATGAAATCACTTCTCTTCCTAACATATCTACAACAGAAATATTAGCGTGAGTTGATTCCAACATAGAGATTTCAAGATTCAACATATCATTAACAGGATTTGGATAAGCTAAAGTTTGAAGAATTGCACCTTCTGCTTCTTCTAATCCAACTAATGAAAGAACTTTTAAATCAACTGCTTTATATTTTTTATACGATGAAGCTGTTCCGTTTAATATTCTTGTTTCATTTCCATCGTATATTTTATATGAAGCACCGCCATCGCCATATTCATCAAATATTTCAAATACATAGCAACCTATTTCAGAAATAGGAACTTCTACTGTATCTCTTACAACAACTTGTTGTGGATAATAATCTTTTTCTGCTAAAACATTACCATTTGCGTCTGAAAGTTTCCAACTGCATTCGTAAGCATATTCGTCTGTTTTTATGACAATTTTAAGTTTATCTCCATTTCCTTCTTTTGGAGCGTCTTTCTTAATTTTTGCAGTTTGTTGTGGGTCTTCTATTGCTGTACCATTGATAGAAACAATGTTAGCAAAAACTGTTGTATTTACGCCAAGCTCTACTGGAACGTTTGGTAATTCTACATCAACTTCTTGATTTGATGCAATTTCTCCTGTCCATTGATAAGTTTGTGTACCACTTACTGTTGAACCATATGCTATTTCCATATTTGTTAAAGCATTTGCTCCTGTATTGTAAACTTTCAATACAAGCGATGCTAAATCATTACAACCGCTTATACCTTCTACTTTCATAGACATTGAAGAAGCTTCAAGCGGAGGTAGATTTAAAAGTGTAGGAATACATTCTGAACCTGTATATATTTCTTGTGTATTCTTTGTAACAAACACTATCAATCTTAAACGGCCAAGTTTTACTAATTCATTGCTAATTGAATTTGGCACATTATAAGTATATGTTTTTTGGAATAAGGTTCCAGCTGGAATAACGCTTGAACCTTCTGGTGCATTAAGGTCTTCACCCCATTGTCCTGTAAGCATATCTCTCAACATGCTCATGTGAATATATTGACCGTCAGATGTAACTTGTGCAGGGTTAGCACTTGCTCCTTGTTGTTGTCCAATAATATTGTCTTGTAATAAAACAACATTCAATTTGTTAGATGATGTTTCCGCATCGGCTGTATAGTAAGCTTCAACGTTTACTATCAATTCTCTTGTTTCAACATCTATTGTTGCTTGTGCTGCAACATTTACAAAAGATGTTTGAGAAAGAATTTGATTTCCTCTTTGAACAAATTTATCTCTTCCTAATGCTGTTACTCCACCAGAAAAAACATGTCTGTTTACAGTACCTGCTGGATATCCTGTTAAGCCTGTTTGATCTGCAAGCGCATCTCCCCATTGAGTTGTGTAAGTATTTGCAGCAAAACCTCCTTGGTGTATGTTAATACCAAATACTCTTCCCGGATTTTGTTCTTCATATTCTCTAACGATTCTATGTCCGTCTGGACAATATCCACAGTTGATACCTGTGTACTCTTCAATAATTACATTTTTGTTTGCAGGCTCTGTCGAAACAAACTGAGGTGTTTGTGCTGATACTGCGAAAGCTGCAAACATTCCTAAAATTGATAATACGATTTTCTTCATTTTTCAAAATATTTTATGGTTTTAGTTTGCGAAAATACACTTTTTTAATGAATTGACAAATTTTCTACAAAAAAATATAAAGTAAAATATTCGTACTTTTTTATTTGCAAGTCTTCAAGCTTTTTATGTATCTTTGCAATTAAATGTTGAAGAATATGAATTCTACATATAAACAAGGCGATATTTTAAAGAAAATAGATTCTCCAAATGATTTAAAATCATTGAGTAACAACGAACTTTTATCTCTTGCAAAAGAGGTGAGAGAGTATATTTTAGATGTATTGAGTGAAAACCCTGGACACTTAGCTTCAAGTCTTGGTGCAGTGGAATTAACAATTGCTCTACACAAAGTGTTTAATACGCCACAGGATAATGTAGTTTGGGACGTAGGGCATCAAGCTTATATTCACAAAGTGCTAACGGGAAGAAGAAACGAATTTGTTAATATTAGAAAATTTGGAGGTTTAAGCGGATTTCCTAAAAGAAGTGAAAGTAAATACGATTCTTTTGGGGTAGGTCATGCTTCTACATCTATATCTGCTGCTTTGGCAATGGCTATTGCAGATAAACTACAAAAGAAAGACAATCATCATATTGCCGTTATTGGAGATGGTTCAATGACTGGCGGAATGGCTTTTGAGGCTCTAAATCATGCGGGCTCTACTGATGCTAATCTTTTAGTTATTCTTAATGATAATGGAATATCTATCGACAAACGTGTAGGGGCTATGAGCCAATATTTAACAATGATAACATCCTCTGCAACGTATAATAGATTAAAAAATAGGATTTGGAATCTTATGGGAGGGAATACTTCTCATAATAAACCAAAAAACTTTTTCAAAAAAATGTCTTTTAGCCTCAAATCTTTATTTTCAGGAAAAAGCAATTTCTTTGAGGCTTTAAATATAAGATATTTTGGTCCTGTTGATGGGCATGACTTGATTGCTCTTACTAAAACCTTAGAGGATTTAAAAAATATTAAAGGTCCTAAATTATTACACATAATTACTAAAAAGGGAAAGGGGCTTCCTGTTGCAGAAAGCAATCCTACGACTTATCATGCGCCTGGTGTGTTTAATCCTTTAACAGGAGAAATCCCTGAAAGCAAGTCTTCTGATGAGATTCTTAAATTTCAAGATATCTTTGGAAAGACATTAGTAGAGCTTGCAAAAGAAAACGAAAAAATTGTCGGAATAACACCTGCAATGTTAAGCGGTTGTTCTATGAATATGTTACAAAAAGCATTTCCAGAGCGCACTTTCGACGTAGGAATTGCAGAAGAACATGCTGTTACTCTTTCTGCTGGATTTGCCTGTCAAGGAATGGTTCCTGTATGTAACATATATTCTTCTTTTATGCAAAGAGCTTATGACCAATTCATACATGATATTGCTTTGCAAGGGCTTCACGTTGTTTTATGTCTTGACAGAGCTGGATTGGTTGGCGAAGATGGAGCAACACATCATGGTGCTTTTGACTTAGCTTATTTAAATTGTGTGCCAAACATAATAGTGGCTGCACCAAGCGATGAAAATGACCTTAGAAATATGATGTTTACCGCTGTAAATCAAAATAAGCCATTTGTAATTCGTTATCCGAGAGGAAAAGGTTATTTAAAAGATTGGCATAACGATATGAAAAATATCGAAATTGGTAAAGGCGTCAAAGTGAAAGACGGAAAGGATGTTGCTATTCTATGTATCGGAAATACAATTCACACAGCAAAACAAGTTGCAAAGGAACTTGCAGAAAAGAATTTAGATATTGCTTTATTTGACTTTAAGTTTTTGAAACCTCTTGACAAGGAGTTGGCTAAACAAGCCTTAGAATCATATGATTATATCATAACTATGGAAGACGGAACCATAAACGGAGGATTTGGAAGCAGTATTATAGAATTTGCTGTTAGCAATAATTTCCACAAAAAGATAGAAAGAATAGGAATACCTGACGAATTTATTGAACAAGGTAGCGTAAAAGAATTGCAACGTCTTTGCAAAATGGATTGCGAAAGCGTTAAGGAAGTAATATTACGACTTAAAAATTTATCAATAGATTAAAATCTCTCCTACTATCTTAGAGTTGATAGATATTTTGTAAAATCCGGAAGGGATATTTCCTATTGTGTAGGATATATCCTTAGGACAAGTACACTCTTTTGTTTGTTCTACTTGTTCAACTATTTGTATTACATTATCCTTTATTTCAGCTAAGATTTTTATTTCGCTATCGCAAGGGTAGAAATTATAAAATTTATTTATGCTTAACGTAGATGTTGATGCGTGATAACTAAATGCTGCATCTTTTTCTGTGATTGCATCATTATCATTTGGTATGCAATTCCCTAAATGAGTGATTGTTGTTGTAAGGTTTTGACTATCTTTCTTACATGAATAAATTGATAAAACAATGCTTAATAATAGTATAAGTATGCTTATTTTTTTCATATCTTATTTTTTCAAAACGACTTTTAATGTTTGAATTCCTTCGTTTATTGTTACTCTAAAAGTATATGTTCCTGCTGGTAAAGATGATATATCTACGACTGATTTTTCTGTAAATATCTCTAATAGATTTCCTGACGTGTTAAAAACTTCTATCATCTTAGCTTTCTTGCTCAAATAGACAACTCCTTTTGTCGGATTTGGATAATATGTCAATTTTTCATTGACTTCAAAGTTGTTTTTAGGAGCAAATATCGCTATGTATATCTTTTCTGTTTCGTTTACTTTGATTTTTCGTGGGTTTTCTATGCTTCCGTCATTCCATTTTACGAATTGATAACCGTCAAAGGCATCTGCTGTAATTATCACTTCGGAATTGTAATCATATATGCCACTTCCGTAAGCATCTCCCATTATTATATCATTTGTATTTACGTCTAAGATATATGTTTCAGGTTCAAAAATTGCACAAAATGCAGTATCTGCTTTCAAAGTAATATTTCGTGGGTTATCTATATTATTATCATGCCATGAAACAAATCTATAACCTTTGTTTGCAACTGCTGAAATATTTACTTCTGTCCCTTTGTTAAATTTTCCTTCTCCTACAACTTTTCCCATTGTAGTATTTTCACTAAATACTGTAAGTTTTACATTTTTCTTTACTTGTTCTGGCTCTTGTGCTACGATTTCTTTTATAGGTTCTGCAACAACTTGTTCTATTGCTAAAACAGGTGTTTGTATTTCTACACTTAAATTAGTGAATTGTATAGGTTGAGTTTCTATTTCACTCAACGATAAAGTCATTGTATTTATTAACTGAGGATAGTCTAAGTATGTGAGTTTTCTTTTTTGTGGAATTTTTGACAATCCTTTAAGATTTTCTGACATTTCTATGCCTTGTTCTAATCTTATGTCTATTGTATTTATCTTGTTTAAGGCTATATTTAGTCTTTCTGCGTATTGCGTTGTATCTTTCTTTACTTTAATTAAATTTTCTGCGGAGTTATTTTTTTCTTTCTTTACTTTAAAAATATTTTCCTTTAATTTAATTTCGGCAAGGTAAGTGCTATCGTTTTCTAATGGTATTGAAACAGTTAGGTGTTTTGAATTGTTTCCCCATGTTTTTGCAAAAACTTTCGGAGGTATTGAAGATTCAAAAGTTATGTTTTTTAAATTTTTGCAATTATTGAAAGCATAATTTGATATTGTAGTTACGTTTGCTCCAAATGTAATTGTGCTAATTTTTTCACATTTTTCAAAAGCTCCAATTCCTATTGTAGTAAGTGAGTTTGGTAGTATTACTGAATCTAACTTTACACATCTATAAAAAGCATAGTTACCTATTGTCTTGATATTATCACCTATTTTTACGTTTTCAAGGTTTGAGCATTGATAGAACGTATAATTTCTTATTGTATCCATAGTATTTGACAATGCTATGGCTTTTAATTTTGTGCATTCTGAGAAAGCGTATTCTCTTATTTCTTTTACGTTTGACAAGTCTATGTTTGCTAAATTTTTACACCTTTCAAAGGCGTATTTTTCTATGCTTTGGACAGACTGTAAGTTGATTGTTTTTAGGTTTGTACAGTTTTGGAAAGCATATCTTCCTATTGAAGATACTGAAACTGGAAGATTAACTGAATCTAAACTGATACAATTTGAGAAAACGGCATTTCCTATTACTGATATGGTATTTGGTAATTTTATATTTTTCAATTTTGTGCAATGTTCAAAGGCATTATTGTCTATTGCTCTAAGTTCATCTGGTAATTGTATGTTTTCTAAACTTTTACAATGAGAAAAAAGTGCGTTACTTACTTCTTTTAATGTTTTTGGTAAGACAACAGAAGTTAAAGCTGTGCATGAGGAAAAGGCTAAGGCTCCTATGCTTGTTAGCGACTCAGGTAAATTTATCTTTTTTAGGTTTGTACACGATGAAAAGGCTTTTGCTTCTATTATTTTTAAGCTTTCAGGAAGAGTTACAGAGTCTAATTCTCTACAAAAGGCGAAAGCAGATTCGCCTATGGTTTGTAATGATGATGAAAGGGTTATTCTTTTCAGATTTTCACAAGAATAGAATGTGTAAGGTTCAATGTTAGCTATTTTTTCTGGGATTGATATTTCTTCTAATGAAGAACAATTCGAGAAAGCATGTTTTGAGATTTCTGTTATATTGTTATGGAAGGTTATTTCTTTTAATTTTGAACAGGAAAGGAAAGCTGATGCTCCTATTTTTTTTACATTACTTCCTAATTTTACTGTTTTAAGTTTATTACAATTGTAAAATGCTTCATTTCCTATTATTCTTATTGAATCAGATATGACAACGCTTTCTATATCTGTGCAATTTGCAAATGCACTATTATCAATTGCTGTTACAATGTATGTTGTTCCATTGTTAGTTACTACATTTGGAATAATTAAATTACCTGATGGTTTTGCGTATCCTATGTATGAGGATTTCACCTTGGTGTGAACAGGGGCTGTAACACTTACTGTGTTAGTATTATTATTGATATTGTAAAATAATACTTGGCCTGAGGCTGATATAGAACTAAAATCAAATGCTATTGTTTCTATACAAATAAACAATAGTAAGAATAATACAATTATCTTTTTCATCTATTTCACTGTTTTAGGAGGATAATCTATCGAATAATGCAAACCGACACTTTCTTTTCGTTGTTCTGCCATTTTTATTATCAAATAACTATTGGCTATTAAGTTTCGAAGTTCACATAACTGAGGAGTTAATACAGATCGGTTGTATAACTCTTCTGTTTCTTCGTAAATTAACCTCATTCGTTTGAATGCTTTTTTTAGTCTTAAATCACTTCTTACTATTCCTACGTAATTAGTCATTATTTGTTGCACTTCTTTTACTGATTGTGTGATAAGACTTAATTCTTCATTCAAAACCATTCCTTCTGCATTCCAATCTGGAACTTTATTGCATATCTCTATTTCTGATATTTTATTTACAGAGTCTAAATACGCTCTATGGGAATATACTAAGGACTCTAATAACGAATTTGAGGCTAAACGATTTGCTCCATGTAAGCCTGTGCAAGAGCATTCACCAGAAGCGTATAAGTTAATTATGCTTGTGCGAGAATATTGGTCTACTTCTATTCCGCCACAGCAATAGTGCGCAGCAGGAATTATTGGTATCATTTCTTGGGTTATGTTTATACCTATCTCTAAGCACTTCGCATAAATATTAGGGAAATGACGCATAATTTCTTCCTTGCTAATTCCTCTGCAATCTAAGTATTCATGTTCATCTCCTCGTCTTGTCATTTCTGCATTAACTGCACGAGCTACAACATCTCTTGGCGCTAAGGAGCCCCTTTTATCATATTTTTCCATAAAGGCCTCTCCTGCCATATTTTTTAGCACACCTCCTGCGCCTCTCATGGCTTCTGTTATCAAAAATGACGGTTTTTCTCTTGGATTAAATAAAGATGTAGGGTGGAATTGTATGAATTCCATGTGTCTAAGCTTTCCTTTGGCTCTATGAACCATTGCTTGACCATCTCCTGTTGCTATGAGTGGACTCGTTGTGGTTGAATAGACATTTCCATTCCCTCCTGTGCATAGCATTGTTACTTTTGAAAGATAGGTATCTATTGTATTGGTTTTCTTATCCAATACATAGGCACCGTAACATTTTATATTATCACATCGTTTATTAACTTTTTCTCCTAAATGGTGTTGAGTTATTATATCGATTGTGTATTGATTTTCTTTTAAAGTAACATTTGGATGCGAGCGTACTTGCTCTAAAAGGGCTCTTTCTATCTCAAAACCTGTGTTGTCTCGATGATGTAAGATTCTATATTCAGAATGGCCTCCTTCTTTCGCTAAATCATAAACTCCTGTCTGATTTTTATCAAAATTAGTTCCCCATTCTATAAGTTCTTTTATTCTGTCAGTAGATTCTGTTATAGTTATTTTTACACTTTCCAAATCACAAAGTCCTGCTCCTGCGATTAGTGTATCATTTATGTGCTTTTCATAAGAATCATTGTCGTACATTACAGCTGCAATACCACCTTGTGCATATTTAGTGGAAGATTCTGCTGCATCAGACTTTGTTAGAATGCAAACTTTTCCGTAGTTCGCAACTTTCAGTGCATAGCTTAATCCAGCTATTCCAGATCCTATTACTAAAAAATCTACTTCAAATCTCATGACTCTACTATTTCAATGCCTCTGCACCACTACATATTTCTATTATCTCGTTAGTAATAGATGCTTGTCGTGCTTTGTTGTAAGTAAGTTTAAGATCTTTTAATAAGTTTGTCGCATTATCCGTTGCCTTGTGCATAGATGTCATTCTTGCTCCGTGTTCAGAAGCTGATGAATCTAAGAAGCATTTAAATAATTGCGTTTTTAAAGATTGTGGAATTATAGAATTGATTATTTCTTGCTTAGAAGGCTCGAAAATATAATCGTTATTTATATTTGTATTCTCTTGTTCTAAAACAATAGGAAGAAAAGTTTCATAGGTTAATATTTGAGTTGAAGCATTTTTAAATTGATTATAGATAATTTCTACTTTATCGTATTTTTTATTTAAAAAGGCTTCTACAATGATATCACTTTCTTTTGAAACGTTTTCAAAAGATAAGTTATCCCATATATCATCGTTTTCACCCAAGTATTCAATTATGTTATTTTGTTTTTTGAAAAAATCTGTACTTTTTTTACCAAAAGTTTTAATATGTACTTTTGTATCTTTATTGTTCTCTTTATAAAATTCTATTCTTTGATTAGTTGCTTTGATAACATTAGAATTGAATGTCGAACACAAGCCTTTATTACTTGTTAAAACCAAAAGTAATACATTATTTAAAACTTTAGATTCTCTTGCAAGAGGGAGCTCAGCTTTTTCACTACCACAAAGATTTTTTATTATTTCTGTCATCTTTGCAGAGTATGGCCTTAACTTCAAAATTGCGTTTTGAGATTTACGCAATTTTGAAGCTGACACCATTTTCATTGCACTCGTTATCTGTTGAGTTGAACTAACAGAAGCTATTCTTGTTCTGATTTCTTTAAGATTAGCCATATAACTATGCTTTATATTTTCTACTTATTTCTTTTGCTATATTTTCCAACTTGTTCATTATTTGATCGTCAAGTTTTCCTTCTTTTAAAGAATTTAATAATTCTTTTTCTTGACCTTCAAGGTGGAATATAAATTCATCTTCGAAATTCTTTACTTTATTTGTTGGAACATCTCTCAACCAACCATTGGTTCCACAAGCAATAATCGCAATTTGATGTTCAACTTTCATAGGTGAGTATTGCGATTGTTTCAATATTTCAACGTTTCTCTTACCTTTTTCTAGAACGAACTTAGTTGCAGCATCAAGATCAGAACCAAATTTAGAGAATGCTTCCAATTCTCGATATTGAGCTTGATCTAATTTCAGCGTTCCTGAAACCTTCTTCATAGATTTAATTTGCGCTTTACCTCCAACACGAGAAACAGAAATACCTACGTTAATCGCTGGTCTAATACCCGCATTGAACAAATTAGTTTCAAGGAATATTTGCCCATCCGTAATAGATATCACATTAGTTGGAATATACGCAGAAACGTCTCCCGCTTGTGTTTCAATAATTGGTAGAGCTGTCAAGGATCCGCCTCCTTTCACAAGATGCTTTATGCTTTCAGGTAAATCATTCATATTCTTCGCCACATTATCCTCATTGATAATTTTACCTGCTCTTTCCAATAATCTTGAATGTAAATAGAATACATCACCAGGATATGCTTCACGTCCAGGTGGACGTCTCAATAATAGAGAAACTTCACGATATGCAACAGCTTGTTTACTTAAATCATCATAAACTACCAAAGCTGCACGTCCCGTATCTCTAAAAAATTCCCCAATTGCCGCACCCGCGAAAGGAGCATAGAACTGCATAGCAGCAGAATCCGAAGCTGTTGCTGCTAAAACGGTAGTATAAGCCATCGCTCCTTTTTCTTCTAACGTTCTAACTATATTTGCAACAGTAGAACCTTTTTGTCCGCAAGCCACATAAATACAATATACCGGCTCGCCTTTATCATAAAATTCTTTTTGATTTAATATAGTATCTATTGCAATAGCAGTTTTTCCTGTTTGTCTATCACCAATAATCAACTCTCTTTGTCCTCTTCCTATAGGAATCATTGAGTCAACTGCTTTCAAACCTGTTTGTAATGGTTCTTCAACTGGTTGTCTATAAATAACACCTGGGGCTTTTCTTTCAAGAGGCATTTCATATAATTCTCCTGAAATAGGGCCCTTTCCGTCAATAGGTTCTCCTATTGTATTGATTACTCTACCCAACAAGCCTTCCCCTACTTTTATAGATGCAATTCTTTTTGTTCTTTTAACAGTATCTCCCTCATTTATTGACTCTGATTCTCCTAAAATCACAACCCCAACATTATCTTCTTCAAGGTTTTGAACGATTGCTTGAACTCCATTATCAAATTCTACTAACTCCCCTGCTTGAACGTTCATTAAACCATAAACTCTCGCAATTCCATCACCTACTGTCAAAACAGTACCAACTTCTTCCAATGTGGCTTCCAAATTAGAATTTGAAAGTTGTTGGCGTAATATCGCTGTTATTTCCGATGGTTTTATCTCTGCCATATCTATTGTTATTTTTAGAATATTCTCTCGTATATATTCTTGTTAAATTCTTTCTTTAATTTTGTTATTTGTTTACTAAAACTTGCATCATATTGTTTTCCCTCAACCGTTAAAGAAAATCCTCCCAACAATTTAGGATTAACAAACAATTGCAAGTCTATTTTAGAAGACAATTTCTCTTCAATTTCTCTTCTAATCTCACTTACAATTACCTCATCAAGTATTTGAGCTGTTGTAAATCTAACAGTTTTTATATGTTTGAACTCCTTATACAATTCAGTGTACCTATCCGCTATTTCGAATAAAAACACATCCCTTCTCTTTGACACTAACAATTCTATGAAAAGCACAGAAAGTTGTTCTATCTTACCAGAAAAGATCTCGTGAATTATATTTTTCTTTTTTGAAGGCTTTATTACTGGATTTTTTAACACAGCCTTCAACTGCGGAGTCTCTTCACAAACCTGCTTTATCAACAACATATCCTCATATACCTTGTCAATCACATTGTTTTCTTGTGCAAGATCAAACAAAGACTGAGCATAACGAGTTTGTAACTTAAAACTATTCATTGTTATTTAAGGTTTATTTCCGACATTCTCTTACTGATAATTTCATTACTTTTAACCTTATCCGTAAGTTCATGTTTCAAAAGATCTTCTGCTATTTCAATAGAAAGATTCGCTATCTGATTTTTCAATTCAGTCATAGCGTGTAATTTTTCATACTCAATATTTTCACGTGCTGCAACAACAATTCTTTGAGCCTCCTTTTGAGCTTGTTCTTTTGCTTCTTCAATCATTTTTTCTTTAAGCTCCTTAGTTTGTTGTAGCATTAAATCTCTTTCTTTTTGAGCTTCAATCAATAATTTCTCATTGCCTGCTTGCAATTGTTTCATTTCTTCTCTTGCAACAGCCGCTTCTTCCAAAGATTTTTTAATTTGCTCTTCTCTTTTGTCCATCATTTGAATAACGATTGGCCAACCAAATTTCCACAAAACAAACAAAAGAACTCCAAAAGTAAGAGTCATCCAAAAAAGAAGACCAATATCAGGTGTTAATAGTCCCATATTATTTCTTTAAATATTTATTTTCTGCAATAAAACATAGCAACAAAACCAATCGTCATGTTGCTATGTTACATTTTTCGTTTGTTACTTCATTAATATAACTAACAAACAAACCACATTAGCGAACAAAGCAACAGCTTCAACCAATGCAGCTGCAATAATCATATTAGAACGAATATCTCCTGTTGCTTCAGGTTGACGTGCAATAGCGTCCATACCATTACGTCCGATATTACCAATACCTATACCTGCTCCAACAGCAGCAATACCTGCTCCAATGCCTGCTAAACCATAACCAATTGTTGGATTAGCAACAGCTTCTAATAATAATGTTAAAGATGTCATAATAACTAGTTTTTTATTATTTTTAAAGTTAATTAAATACTTACAAAATGCGTTCAAAGTTATAATTTTTTTTGCATTCCAAAGAGAAAAAAATAAAAAAAATACCACACACCAATAAAACACACTAACAATCAATCATTTATAAAATACAAGTAAAAGTTTTACAATAAAAATATTGCAGAAATTAAACAAAGATGTATCTTTGCAAACGCAAAATCAAAGATTTAGCATTGTCTTCGTAGCTCAGCTGGTAGAGCAATTGACTCTTAATCAATGGGTCCAGGGTTCGAGTCCCTGCGAGGACACTACCAAGTGTGGTTCTTATGAAAATCACAAATTTAATAAAAGAGAAAGCAGAACAACATTTTGAAAATGTTGTTGCCATTCGTAGGCATTTACACCAATATCCCGAACTCTCAAAACAAGAGAAAGCAACAGTTGAATACATTTCTTCAATCCTTGACACAATAGACGGAGTGGAATACACCTCTCGCATAGGAGGATACGGAATATATGGATTTATCAAAGGCAAAACAAACTCTAATAGAACTATTGCATTAAGAGCAGATATGGATGCCTTACCTATAAAAGAAAGCACTAATTTACCTTTCGCATCTCTAAACGAAGGAGTAATGCATGCATGTGGACACGATGCTCACACCGCAATTCTATTAGAAACAATCAAAATCTTGTCAGAATTAAGAGAAGAATTTGAAGGCCAAGTCATGTTTATCTTCCAACCTTCCGAAGAACACTATCCCGGAGGTGCTATAACAATGTTAAATGACGGAATATTTAAAGACATAACACCAGAAGCAATATTTGCATTGCACACAACACCAGAAATAGAGTGCGGAAAAATAGGTATAAAAGAGGGAAAATACATGGCTTCCACCGATGAAATCTATATAGAAGTAAGAGGGAAAGGAGGACATGGAGCAACACCAGACCTAAACATAGACCCGATAGTAGCAGCCTCACACATAATAACTGCCTTACAAACCTTAGTTAGCAGAAATGCAAACCCAACACTACCAACCACATTTTCAGTAGGCACATTCTTAGCAGAAGGAAGAACAAATATAATTCCGTCAAAAGCATACTTAGAATGTATCATTCGCACCTTTGATAACGAATGGAGAAAAGAAGCACATAAACTAATACATCGAATAAGCGAAAACACAGCAAAAGCATTTGGAGCAACCGCAGATGTATTTATTGACCACGGTTACCCATATCTATACAACAATCCAAAACTCACAAAAACCACCCGCACATTAGCACAAGAATACCTTGGAGAAGAAAACGTATTAGACATAGATATGAGAATGACTGCCGAAGACTTTGCTTACTTTGCACAAAAAGTCCCAGCGTGTTATTTTAGACTTGGAACAAAAAAGGAAAATCACGAAATAACCAACCTACATACATCTAATTTCGACATAGACGAAAAAAGCATGCAAGATGCTATAGGACTCTTAACATACATCGCTGTTAAGAGCCTACAACAATAAAAACAATTTCAAACCAATGTCATTTTACTTTGCATAAAGAACCTTACGCTTTAAAGAATTCTTTTATCTTTCCTATAATATAATTTTGCTGTTCTAAATCCAATTCTGTGTGCATTGGAAGAGAAAGCACTGTCTTAGAAAGTTCCTCAGAAATTTCCATAACCTCACCCTGTCTTGCAATCTGTAAGAATGCTTTTTGCAAGTGTAAAGGAATTGGATAATAAATCATAGCAGGAATACCATTATTTGACAAAAATTCTCTTAACTCATCTCTACGTCCATTATTGATTTTCAAAGTATATTGATGATAAACGTGAGTTGAATACGGAACTTCTATAGGAGTTTCAATACCTTCAATACCCTTTAAGGCATTAGTATATATTTGAGCAGCATCATATCTTGCTTTTTGATAATCTTCAAGATATTTTAGTTTAACATTAAGTACCGCTGCTTGAATTGAATCCAAACGAGAATTAACTCCTAAAATTTCATGATGATATCTGACTTTCATTCCATGATTAGAAATCATTTTCATCCTTTCTGCCAACTTATCATCATTAGTAAAAATTGCACCACCGTCGCCAAAACAACCAAGATTCTTAGATGGGAAAAATGAAGTACAACCAATAGTACCTATTGTTCCCAATTTCTTTTTAGTATTGTCAGAAAAAGTATAATCAGCACCTATTGCCTGAGCAGTATCCTCTATTACATACAAATCATACTTCTTCGCAATAGCAAGAATCTCCTCCATAGGAGCAGCTTGTCCGAATAAGTGAACAGGAATGATAGCCTTTGTTTTCACAGATATAGCCTTCTCAATATTTTTCGCAGTAACATTGAAAGAATCCTTATCCACATCCACAAAAACAGGTCTAAAACCTAACAAACCTATCACTTCTGCCGATGCTATGAAAGTAAACGAAGGACAAATTATCTCATCAGAAGGTTTTAATCCCAAAGACATAATTGCAATCTGCAAAGCATCCGTACCATTCCCACAAGGAATAACATGCTTTACAGAAAGGAACTTTGCCAAGTTGTCAGCAAACTCATCAACTATGCTTCCCTTTATGAAAGCAGTTGAATCAATAACAGATTCTATTGAAGAATCGATTTCTGTCTTAATTTTATCGTACTGACTTTTTAAGTCCACCATTTGTATTTTCTTCATAGCATTTGTGTGTTTTAGAAAATTTTTTCAGCGCCAAAGTATGGTTGTAATGCTTTTGGAATACGTATTCCCGATTCAAACTGATGATTTTCTAACAGCGCAGCAACAATTCTTGGTAAAGCCAATGCGCTACCATTTAACGTATGTGCTAATTGCGTTTTATTGTTTTCGTCTTTATATCTTAACTTTAATCTATTTGCTTGATAAGTTTCGAAATTCGATACACTACTTACCTCCAACCAACGTTTTTGTGCAGCAGAATAAACCTCAAAATCGTAAGTTATAGCAGAAGTAAAGCTCATATCTCCGCCACATAATCTAAGTATTCTAAAAGGCAACTCCAATTTTCTTAACAATCCAGCCACATGATTTTTCATTACTTCTAATTGTTGCGCGCTATGTTCCGGCGTATCTATACATACAATTTCCACCTTATCAAATTGATGCAATCTATTAAGACCTCTAACATCTTTCCCATAAGAACCAGCCTCTCTTCTAAAACATTGAGAATATGCACAGCAAGAAATAGGCAAGTTATTGTACTTTTGTATTGTATCTCTAAAAATATTAGTTACCGGAACTTCGGCAGTAGGAATCATATAAAAGCCATCTAATGGGATAGCATACATTTGACCTTCCTTATCTGGAAGTTGTCCTGTTGCAAGTGCAGAAGCCTCATTCACCATTAAAGGTGGCTGAACTTCTGTAAAGCCTGACTTTCCTGCTTCATCCAAAAAGAAGTTAATTAAAGCCCTTTGAAGTTTTGCTCCCTGTGATTTATAAACAGGAAATCCAGCTCCTGTAATTTTATTCCCAAGTTCAAAATCTATAATATCATACTTTGCACAAAGAGTCCAATGCTCTACCGCTCCCTCATAAAGTTGTGGGATTTCACCTTCCTCATATACAATTTCATTATCCTCTGCGGATTTTCCTCTTGGCACATCTTTGTTAGGAAGATTTGGTATCGCTAAAAGAAGATCCCTTAATTCTATTTCAATTCTTGACAACTGTTCTCCCAACTCCTTTTCCTTTACTTTCAATTCGCCAGTTCTCGCCTTCATTTCCTCAGCCTCAGCTACCTTTCCTTGTTTGAAAAGCATACCTATTTCTTTCGCCAAACGATTTGCCTCAGCCTTTACATTATCTAACTCAGTTTGTGTATTTCTTCTATCGTTATCAACATCTATTACCTTATCTATTTTTGTTTCCGCATCAGGAAAATTCTTAACTCCTAATCTTTCTATAACAAAATCTCTATTTTCTCTTATAAATCCTAATTGTAACATTTCTTATATTGTTTTTACTTATTTACTACTCTATCAAAAAATACGCTTTTGCTTGAAACACTCATCACTATCGCCAATACGGTGGTGCATTCAGGCAAAAATGAAAGTTCTTTAGCTGCTAATCCCACAGAAAACATAACTCTGCTGTCTATTCTATGGTCTGCTATTTGAGAACACATACTTCCTATCGCTATTCCTAAATCGTTTGAATTGAAAAAGCAAGGTGCGAGAGGTGCTTTCTCCTCTTTTTCTTTGCAAGATGCAAATCCGCAATATCCACAATCTAATCCTAAGACCTTAGTTTTGCTTCCCACAAGAATAACTGCCTGAGATTGCAATACATTATTTGAATCTCTTAAAAGAAACTCTTGACCTGTCTTTTTATTTAGCTCTTGTAATTTATTAGATAGCTGTTTTAGTTCTTCTCCGTGCGCAATTCGTATTTCTAAATTATCAACTCCTCTGGCTTTTGGTGCAGTTACTGCCGACAAAGCTATATTTTTAGCAAGCGATATTACTTGTTCTTCTAATATTTCTTTTACATCTATCATCGTTTCTACTTTTTAAGAAGATATTTTATAAGTTTATCTGTTGCCTTTCCGCGATGTGATATTTTATTCTTTTCGTCTAAACTCATTTCTGCAAAGCTTTCTCCATATCCATCGGGCATAAAAATAGGGTCATAGCCAAATCCACCTCTTCCATATCGCTCTGTAAGAATACATCCCTCACATCTGCCTTCAAAAAGTGTTTCTTTACCGTCTTCAATCAAACAAATAACAGTAGAAAAATATGCTTTACGATTTGTTTTTCCTTCCATCATATCAAGCATAAGGTCAATATTGTCGTCAAAGCTACATTTCTCTCCTGCAAAACGAGCAGAATACACACCAGGTTTACCATCTAAGGCATCAACCATTAGACCTGTGTCATCCGCAAAGCAATCTTTTCCATATTTTTCCCAAATATATCTTGCCTTTTGGCGTGCGTTTTCTTCCAACGTTTCACCTGTTTCAGGGATATCGTCCTTGCAACCAAGTTCTGCAAGAGTTATTATTTTTATCTTACCCTCTACAACAGAACGTATTTCTTCTACTTTATGTTTGTTATTAGTTGCTATTACTATTTCTCTCATTATCGATTTTTCTTTTCAGTCTGCAAAGTTAGTTTATTTTAATCGTAATTGCAATAGGTGTATCTCTCTTTTCAATCCTAAGGATTCAAATTTGAAAATTAAACTATCTTTTTCGCAGTCTTTAAAATCCAATTCGTATGTGTTTAATAGGCTTGAACGAGATAAAGGACTCTCTGCTCCAATTACGTCTGTAATTATTATTTGACTCGATTCTGTTTCGGGAGTGTATCTTTGAGCATGAAAAATCTTTGGTAAATTTTCAGAAGAGTATTTATACAAATACAAATTCTCAATAGCGGGTTTGTCAATCACTACAAAGGTAGCATCACTTCGTGTTTTCATTAGCTCAACTACCTCTTCATTACAGTTAAGTTTAAGAAATCTTTGAGGATACAAAGCAAAACAAGTATTCCACACAAGCATTGCCAATCCAAAGAAAAGAATTGTTTTTTGATTTGAAAAATAGTGAGAATAAAGCATGATAAGAATAAAAGGAATCACTATCATAAACTCCGCATTTCCGTTAGAAAAAGCAGCGAAAAGGAAAGATAAAATCAGAATTAGCCAAAGTATTATTACAAATCTCTTTTGATCATAAAGCGAAAGTGTAGTTTTTTTAATTTTTACAAAGCTTGCGATTCCTATCCCTAAGAAAACAAAAAATAAAGCTAAGGAAAAAATAAATATTCCTAAGGAATAATTTATTATTCCTAAGAGATTTCCATGCACTTGTAAGAAAGTGCGAATCAAGCTAATACAACTAAGCAATAATACTTGTTTTACATCTGGCGATTGTGCATATCCTTGAATGTAATCATGGAGTACAAAGGTGTAAAGGGCGTTTAAAGAAAATTGATTAGTCTCTGCAAAACAGCAAATCGCGTAAACTATCGGTATTATTAGGCTTACAAGAATGAAATACAAGATATATTTCCATCTTTTATTAAGCAACAATCCTATAAACAAAGATAGATAGACCAAAATGCTGAGTTGATGACACAAACAGGCTACCACTATTGATAAACTCATCTTTAATAACCGCAAAATATTGTTTTCTTGCAAAAATGTCTGTAAATAATAAACTGCAAGCAAAGAAAAGAATAGCGGAAGTATGTATGCTTCGTTGTCAGTTGCAAATCGCATAAATCCAAAGCAAGAGCCACAAAAAACTATCGCTGAAAAAATAAATCTTTCATCGCGATTTACTCTTTTTATTATTCGCCTTAAAACAAGCAATGTGGCAGATGCCATAACGGCGTTAAAAATTTGAAAAATTGTTATCGGCTCTATGTTTGTGAAAGCAAAGAGAGAATAAATCACACGACAAATCCAACAATATAATAAGTGATGCGGACGTAGCAATTCTTCACCATGCACTGAGGAATAGGCATAAGAAAACGAGTCTGAGGTGGGATTGTTTGATAAAAACAAGAGATACAAAATTGCAAAGCCTATTACTGCTAAATAGGAGTAATTATATTTTAATTTGTTTATGATTCTTAATCTCATATCAATAGTTTTTCTGATTATTCAACCATATGTAACGAATAAATCAATAAAAAACGTATATTTGCAAATGGATTATGATAAAGAGAGAGGACATTGATAAAATAATTAACGCTACGAAAATAGAGGATGTCGTAGGTAGTTTTGTTGAACTTCGAAAACGAGGTGTCAATTACATAGGTTTGTGTCCTTTTCATAACGAAAAAACTCCTTCTTTTAACGTTAATCCTGCCAAAGGCATATTTAAATGTTTCGGATGCGGAGAAGGAGGCGATGCTGTTTCGTTTTTAATGAAGCATGAGCATTATACATATCCAGAAGCCTTACGTTGGTTGGCAAATAAGTATGGAATACAAATAGAAGAGCAAGTTTTGTCGGAAGAAGAAGTTGCTCAACAAAGCGAAAGAGATAGAATATATCAAATAAACGACTTTGCACAAAAATATTTTCAAGAGATACTTTTTTCAGACAATGAAGGACGAAGCATAGGCTTGTCTTACCTAAAAGAAAGAGAGCTTTCGGAAGAAACTATCAAACGTTGGGGAATCGGATACTGCAAAGAAACCGGAGATGACTTTTCAAAAAAAGCCTTAGCCAAAGGATTCACAAAAGAAGAGCTTGTAAGTGCAGGCGTAAGTCTTATAAACTCAAACGATGGTAGTATTTACGATAGATTTCGTGGTAGAGTATGTTTCCCAATACATAATTTGGGTGGTAGAGTCTTAGGTTTTTCTGCAAGAACTCTAAGAACAGATAAGGTAAAAGCCAAGTATGTAAACTCTCCTGAGAGTTTGATTTACTCAAAAGGCAAAGTGTTGTTTGGACTTCATCTTGCAAAGAACGAAATCGTAAAACAAGACGAGTGTTTCTTGGTTGAGGGAAATATGGACGTTGTAATGATGAGCCAACAGGCTGTAACAAATGTTGTAGCTACGTCGGGGACGGCCTTAACCGAAGACCAAATAAGACTAATTAAACGTTACACAAAAAATGTAACGCTTCTATATGATGGAGATAGTGCAGGAATAAAAGCAACCTTTAAGGCTGTAAATCTTCTCTTGGAACAAGGGTTGCATGTCAAGACTTTACTTTTCCCCGACAACGAAGACCCTGATTCTTTTGCAAGAAATCACACGCAAGATGAGTTTCATAGTTTCATAAAGAATAATGCTGAGAATTTTATTCTTTACAAGACTAATCTTTTGCTTGCAGATGCAGAGGGCGACCCAATAAAACGTGCGGATTTAACAAGAGATATTGTAGAAACTATTGCTTTGATTCCAGATTTATTGGAAAGAAATGCCTATTTGCAACAATGTAGCAAATTATTGGACGTAAAGGAAGAAATACTTAATAACGAACTTAATAAGATTCTTAAAAATAAAGCGCTAAAAGAGTCTTTTAAACAAGTTAATACTGAAAATCCACCAAGCGAAGTAAAGGAAACTCCTATTGCGAAGCCTGCTGAGGTTAGCAATAACGACATTGAGTATAATAAAGAGAAGGCTATAATTTCTGTTTTGTTTAATTATGCTAATCAAATCACAACACAAGAACTTTTTAATGCTGAGGGCAAAAAAGAACAACGAGATATATATGTTGCAAACTACATTGTGTGTGATATTTTCAATGATAATATAGGTTTTCATTACGAGTTGTTTAATGAAATCTTTATGATGTATAAGGATTACATATACAATACAGATTATTTACCCGAATTGAGATTTTTTACCTCACATCAAAATCCAGAAATCGCTAAATTGGCAATTGATTTAGTAAGTACACCGTATGTAATCAGCCCTAATTGGGAAGAAAAAAACGAAATCAAAGTCCCACGTCCCGAAAATAAAGAAACAATGGACAAATACGTTAGAGACACTCTTTTAGATTTCAAATTATATAAAATAAACGGATACATAGAAGACGTAAAGAAAAGAATACCCCTTGAAGAAGGAGAATTCCAATTAGAATTGCTGAACTTATTAAGAAGCTATCTTGAAATAAGAAACAACATCGCAAAACTCTTAGGCAGAGTTATGATTCCGTAATTAAGGAAAAATTAACCAAAAACTAACCTTTATTTCGATATTTTCACATCTCGAACTGCGATATTTATATAAAAGAGAAATAGATTCAGCAACATCCTCTTTCTTCTCTTGACATTCTATTACCAACAATGAAATATGGATTAGTTATATAAATGAAATGAATATTTGTTGAGTTGAATTAAATTTGTAAATTTGTAGGCATAAAACAAATTAAATTTAATCATTAAATTTGTCTAAAAGTAGGGGATAGTATATTATGAAACGGTTATATCTGATTATATGCATT
Source organism: Candidatus Onthomorpha sp. (assembly GCA_045644685.1). Lineage (GTDB taxonomy): Bacteria > Bacteroidota > Bacteroidia > Bacteroidales > P3 > Onthomorpha. The sequence continues at coordinate 96,132 of JAZRHI010000009.1, read as the reverse complement.
CTTACTGTTGGTATAGGTTTGAATGCTCAAGATTGTCCATCGGTATTAAAAGCCTATACTACTGCGGAGTATATTTATAGTTGTCAAAGTAACAACAATACTAATGGGCAAGACGCTCGTGCTTTCATTCAGTCTTTAACCCAAGATGCCTTAAATTCGTTAGCTAAGCAGTTTGAAGTGAAAGTTGAAAGCAAGTCAATCTCAAAACTTTGGTCTGAAAATGGAGTAGATAAAGAGTTTTTTTCTTCAATAAGCGAATTGACAACAAACGTTACATTACGATTGGCTCACACTAAGGAGTATTATGACTCTTCGCGCAAAGAAGGATGGGTTATTGCTTATATCAACAAATCAGAAGCACGTCAGTTCTATAAAAATGAATATGCACAAGTTGTTAGCAAGATTCGTACCATTATTGATGAAGCAGAAGTACTAATAGATTACGGATTACATGCTCGTGCCCGTGATGAAAAACTACCTAAGACAGAACAGTATTTCCATAAGGCCTATGAAGTTTTAACTTGGCTCAATATTTTTGGCTATTCTGAGACAGAATTACAATCCTTACTAAATGAATGTGAGCAACTACGTCTGCAATTAACTGCAATGATAGCCGACTTAAAACATGGTATTGCTATTTATATGAAATGCACAGCCGACATCAATGGAGAAACTTATTCTATCTTCGCATCAGAAATCAAAGGAGAAATGGAAAGTGCAGGATGTCATTTCGTGGAAAATGAAGCAGAAGCCGATTGGATTATTGTTGCAAATGCGGAAGTGAGTCGTACACAACACTATCTAAACATGGCTTTTTTCTGCTGGATTGATGGGAAACTTACAATCACAAATGCATCTACTGGAAGGGTTATTTATGAGAATCAAATCTCCGAAATAGAAGCAGGTCATAAAGATGGTATCAAAGGCGATGGAGATACCTATGCTTACGAACCAAGTGCCCGTGATGGATATAAACGAGCTGCTCGTATAATAGCAGAAAAAGCACTCTCTATAATAATCAAATAAAATAGTGAAAATGAAAAAACAATTTTTTATTATAGTATCTCTATTGTTGTTTTGCTCTTTTGCAATGTCAGGAGGTAAGACCAAAGTGGCAATAGTGCCTTTGAATGATGAGATAAATGCTGTTTCAGATTCTATTGCGAAGGGCATTGTACGTGGACTTAAATACTATAAGGCAACTTCTAAAGAGAAATTTTCTATAATATATCCTAAAAAAGTTGCAAAAGTTATGCGACAAAATAGCATTACATCACAAGATTTGTCAGACAACAAATTATTACAGAAATTAGGACTGTTGTTGAAAGCCGACATTATAGCGTGTGCTGAGATAACAGAAGATAGTTTTATCTTAATACGTCTTATAGTTGTATCAGATGGAAGTTATAGGATTGTAGGATCAAATCCTTTTAATAGTGTTGTTTCAGTAGCTCCAGCCGTACAAGATATCTTTTATCGCGAAATATACAAAACAAACAACCATTGTAAAAATATCGGTTTTGTAAGATTTGATGTTCCAATTGCAGTTTCCAATGGTTTGGCTGGTTATTGGACATTTAATGACCAAACAGGAAAAGATTTTTCAGAATACGAGAATACATCTGAGATTGGTAGTAATGAATGGGTGTTTAAACCTAAGTTTACGACCAAAACTCCATCAGGATACGGCTATGCTTGTGTAGAAAACCCTCTAAAAGTGGAAGAACCATTATTAATGCTGCTGAATGGACGGTTTGCATGTGGGTTTATTTTCCTAAAAGATGGAAATATGGTACAGAAATTCTAAAAGAAAGTTCTATGAAGGATGGAATATATAGATGGGGTTATAGTATCGATCTCAGAAACCAATCTTTAGTAAAAGTCGAGGTTGATGGACTATTAGAAAAAATATCAGATGGAACATTAAAGAGAAAAATTAATTTTGATGCATCAAGAACAATCTATAAAGATGAATTGGCAATGATTATGTTTGGAGAAGGGTGGCATCATGTTACAATACAAAAAACTTTTAGGATAGAAGGTGTAAAAAATAAAAACAACTCCGTCAAATCAATTATTCTATTTTTTGTAGATGGAGTTTCAGTCGCAAAAATTCCAGTTGAGGTAGAACGTCAGAATGTAGGCAGGTTATCTTTTGGTCGGGGTGCCATAGCATACGATAATGTACGTTTTTATGAACGCTTGTTAAAAATAGAAGAAATAGAAGAAATATATAAAACAGAACAAAGATGAAAAAAAGAGTAATGCTTTTATTAGCGATTGTTTGCTTTACTTCTGCATCTATCGCACAGCGAAAATCTATCGCAATCCTCGAAACTTACTGCAACGAGGGCAATATTAGTAACGCATATTTAATGATGATAGGCAGCAACATAGAAACAGGTATAATAAAAAACCCGAATTACACGGCTTACAACCGAGCACAAGTAAAGGCTTTGATGTTAGAACATAAGTTTGAACGCTCTGGTTTAGTGAAAGATGATGATATAAGGGCAATTGGGAAAATGGCAGGTGTGGATTATGTATTGGCATCAGAAGTCGCACTCATTGAAAATCAAGTATTCGTTACTGCAAAAGTTCTTAATGTGGTTAGCGGTCGTTACGAAATGAGCGATAACGAATTAATGGACTATAATCCTAACGCAATCCAACGTGGATGTCAGAATCTTGCAGCAAAACTTCTTGAAGGAGGTAGTATTCCACAAGAAGTACGTGCTCAAAGCACAAATCCCGTAAGCAATAGCGACTACCAGGCTACTAATATTAGTGGTCGCAATGTCGGTTTGCCACAGCCAAATAAAGATATTATTGTCAAAGAAGGCTTGTTGGCTTATTGGAATTTTGATAATGGTAATGCTGACGATGCCACCGACAATGGTTATGATGCTAACTTTATTGGGAATCCTAAGTTTGTTAATGAAACTCCTAATGGATATGGAAAATCGCTTCTTCTTCAAGCCGCTAAAAATCAACGTATGGTTGTCCCATACAATCTTATTCCTGCAACTTTCACAATCTGTTTTTGGGTTAAAGACTTTGGAACAGGATTATTTTTTGGAGAACCACAGGGAAGAGGACTTGCTGTTAATAATGAAGGTAGAATTGCATTAACAAGGTTTGATGCTATTTTTTTCCTGCCATTATCATTCGACTACAACGCAAGAAATATCCAATCTTCAGGCTGGCATCATGTCGCACTTGTAGTGAGGTCTTCAGGAAATGGTTATAATAGTAATCTTTTCCAATTATTCATAGATGGTCGTAAAGTAGATGAACAAACAGGAAGTTATTGGTACAAATCTAGTAAATTCCATTTTGGTGGCGTTATTACAGGGACAGGAAATAGTATTGGAGATATGATGGATGGTAATGCAAAAGCTATAGTCCCTGCCATGTCATTTAAAGTTGATAATATTAGAATTTATTCTCGTTTGTTGAATATTAATGAAATTAAACAAATCTACAACTCAGAGAAATAACCTATTAAAACACTCTTTCTATTATCTTATGCTTATAGATGATAGAAAGAGTGTTTTAATAAAGAATAATAAATAGTCATAAAAGTTGATACTAACTTGACGACCAATAGAACATACAGATATTGTTCGTTCATCATCTTATAATCAAAACAAAAATTGTTTCAGCATCAGATGATAAGACCATAAAATGGGGATTACGGTAGGAGGAAAATGGGTAATGGTCAAATTTCATGATATTGCAAAACTCTTAGAAAGAGTTTTATACCGTAATTGAGGAAAAATTAACCGAAAACTAACCTCTATTTCGATATTTTCATATTTTCGCCTCTCAAACTACGATATTTCACATAAAAGAGAAGCAATCAATAGAAAAAGTCTATTTTCTCATTATTTCTTATTTAATTCATCTATTTTTTCTGTAAGAGAATCTATTTTTTCATGAAGTTTAGCAACTTCTTTATTTAATTCATCGTTATTATCACTCACCATTGCATCAACAAACACCGAGTTTATCAACGACAAGCCAATAACCCCTCCAACGATAAGCAATAAAGAAAAATATAATTTTACGACATGAACCACAAAAGGAGCATCGGAATAATAATCAGCAATAACTTCGGGAATTTCAAACCAACCTTCAATAGTAAATAACTTAAAAATAGAATAAATAGAGTCCAAAGGAGTTGCAAAATACTCAGGAGCTGACTTTGCAAACAAAGAACAATTCAACAAAGCGAAAATAAAAATAATAATTATAAAACTTAAAAAAACTGCATAAGAGTCTTTCAATGCTTTTTTCAAGCCTTTTGATAGTTCTTTTATATTTGGAAGAAATCTTATTATGCGAAAAAATTTGAACACTCTAAAAACTCTCAAAGCCAAAACAAACGATAGGTTAAGGCCTGTTGTAAAGAAAATCTCAAATAAAGAAGGGAGAGAAATAATAACCAAGACTCCGTCCAATCTATTCCAAGAGTCCTTCCAATAGTTTTTCAACCCAAAGGCTCTATGCTTTACAATCATTTCTATTACGAAAATAAAACTAATTGCAATGTCTAAGAAATACAACCAAGGCATTGTAAATCCACTTTCTTGTGCAAAGATTATTGCAGCATTAGCAATAATAAAACCTAAGATTATCTTATCATTTAGAAAGAAATTAGTGATTTGTTGTTTCATGTCAATAAATTGATTATCCAAAATATTCAATTAAATAAGTTAAAACTATAAGAAAAGGTACCCATAAGGCAAATAAAATCCCATAACCTATTACTGCTCCAACTGAATATTCAAAAATAGAATTTGCAGACTCAGACCAAAACCAACGAGGTGGAATATCATATTTGTATGCTAAGATTCCATAAACAATACCAATAACTCCCAACACTCCCATAGGCATTAGAATATCAAAATTACCCATTCCAATATTAGCCAAAAACGCTATCAAACCAACAGGCACAACAATACGTCCTGTCAAGTTAAGTAAAAAAGAAATAACAAGGATAATAATACTCATAATCTTTAATCTTTCAAATGTTATTTACTCGTTTATAAATTTCTGTATTCATAAAACGTTTTTGTGGCAACCAAAAATAATGGTAATTCTCCGTTGTGTAATAATTAACAAAGCCAACGCTATGAAGAAAGCGGAATGCCTTTTTGTTAGTCTTTAAGCAAGAAGTACGAATCTTGTAACCTCTTTTGAAAAGTCTTTCTAATAAATACACAAAAGCAGTATAATGCAAAAGAGTATTACCTTTCTTCCAACCACCTCCGTGAAAAACGATTTTGTTCTCTTTGTAATCTTTTTTATAAATAAAGACAAACGCAAAATCTTCATCATTCAAAAGGTTACGAGCAACGAAACATTGCCCATAACCTAATGATAAAGTTTTGTTTATTTCAAGGTAAGAAGATAAATCAGTAAATATCTTAGACCAATCTGTTAGTGAAAACATTTCTTCCGACTTAATGTTTCTAACAGTTCGCCATTCAATATTATTTCTCTTAAAACCTCGAATTAACATACACCTATTTACGTTTTTTTGCTTTTGCTATTTTCAATTGACCTTTAGCGTATTCCAAACTACTTTTCTCACTTGCAATACGAGATCTAACGCTCGCTGCTGCGCTTGGATTTGTATGCCTATACCTATTAAGAGATTCTTGCAATCTCGCAATAAAAGCTTTTTTTGATGCTACTTCTCTTTCCCATCTTGTTACTTCATCTTCTCCCATAATATTTTTGGACGGTTATATCCCGTTGTCCTCTTCGGTTTTTAGTTAATTTCTTTTGCTAATTTAAATATATCATTAAGAGTTTCCTTACCTTTCAAAAATGGTAATTTAGATAAGTCTTCTTCTTTGATATCAAATTTATAATCTTTTCCTTTAGATCCAAAAAACTCAACATATTCTTCATAAGAAAGAATAAGAGAAAGATTTCCTCTACATACTTTTCCTGTAAACCACATTATGCGGTCAAGAACATCGTATTTATAATTCTCTTTCTCAAGTTTTAATTCTTTAATAAGAGTGTTGATTGCATTTACGAAAGTTTTTATTCTTTCACTACCGCTTGCACTATATGTGATATGTTTAGGGCATTCTTTTTCTCCAAACTCACAATACGCCCAAAGCTTAGGGAAGATTTCTAATACTATTGAATCGTAAATAGGAAACTTAAAATCGGTAAGGAAACATAAATATTTAGATATTAAAGATACTGCTAAACCTTTTTTATCTCCTTGTTTATTTATGCCATATTTTTCATCAAACAAGTTACCCTTTTTCTCTCCTATCTTATAATCAAAGCAAGAAGTATCCTCAGGGTTATTTACAAACTTAATTGCTAAATCTTTAAGGTTACTAAACGAAGAAATAACCTCTGCTAATTCATTCAAACCATAATAACGTTTATCCATTTGAGTAGAATACATACTATCTATTACAGTTAAACGAATTAAAACATCTGATTTTAAGTTATCCTTTGTGTTTTTAAAGATTTTTCTTATAGACTCTTTATCTTCGGAATATCCTCCTTGGTAAATATCGCTTTTAGACAGTCTATTAAATAAATCTAATATGAAATCTTTATTTCCCATAAGCATTTATTTTATATTGCTACTTTTGTTTGTTTCTTATATAATGTCTAATCTAACTTTATTCATTCTAAAAAAGTTGTTTTATAATACATTGGCAAGAATTATAATAATCAAAATGATGACTACTATACTCCCTGCTAATATTCCTATGGTTTTTAATCTTTTAATTCCTGTTTCCTTAAAAGCAGTTTCTAAGCTTTCGAATCTTTTATCATCTGGAAAAGATAATTTACCAGCACTTAGACATTCTTTAAGCCTTGATTTATAAATATATGCAAATTTCCCATGAGAATATTTTGAAAATAAATAATTTGCTAATTGAAATAAACCTTCTTGATCAGTTGGAATAATAACTTTACCTAATACTTTCTCGATGTTTTTTTTTCTAAATTCTGCAGAAAAGGAGCAAGATTCCCAAGAAGATATTTCTTCTGATAATTTTACATAAGCAGGTCTATTTTCACGTTCTTGACGTAGTTTTTCTTCTTCAGCAAGATATGCAACCCGACTTTTTCTTTCGGCCTCTAAGTAAGATCTAAACTCGTCTAAATCTTGTCCCATTTCTCTTGCTCTTGCCATAAGGCGCGATTCTTCTTCTACTGTTAATTCTCCATCTCGAAGAGCTTCGTCCGTTAAGTCTTTCAATTTTTTGTAAATCATAATCTTTATTGTTTAAATTTAATACTATTTTCTTTACTTCACCCAAGTCCCAAAAGGCGAGATGTTGTTTTGAAAGTTTGACTTAAAGGCATAAAAAAACGTGGGACTTTTTTCTTATCGTTTTCTGAGGCTCTGGAATACCTAATTCACCGAATAAGAAAAAGCCCACGCTGTGATACGTGAGCGTTTTTCACTTATATTATCGGTGAATTTTTGAAATTTTCCAGATTTCAGAAAACCAATTATAAGCAAAAACGCTTTTATGTCGTAATAAAATCTACTAAGTCTAAATGATAATTATTCTTTTTCTCCTTTTATTCCTCCTTTTCTAAGGTTAAAAACTAATTTTCGATGCAATATTATAATTATTTTTGAATTTACCAAAATTTTTTTTGGTTCTTATTTGGTTCTTTTTACTTTGAGTTTTATAAATGTAAGATTTTAAGGAATTTATCTTTATTCTTACGAAATTTTATTTTTGAGTTTTTGTAAAAAATCTGACGAAAATTGGGCTAAAATCAAGGGAAATTTTCTTCAAATCGAGGCTGAGTTAATTTTCATCGGAGCAAAATTTTTTTTCATCGGATGAAAATATTTTTTCCTCGGAAGAAAATTTTTTTTGTTCCGATGAAACGAGTCGTTTGCTCCGATCTTATTTCGCTAAAATGCGATAAAAACTACGTTAAATCAAAGGAAAAATCAGCAAAATCAAGACTTGAAAAGTTAAGTCTTTGATTTAGTGTCATTTGCTTAAAGGCTTATATTTTCAAAATTTGCAATCAGAAATCTTTTGCTTGAAAATTCTTTACGCATTAGGCGTTAAGTGGTGGGGAAACGCTTTTATAAAACAAAAAAGCCCGAAATCATTTCTTAAAATTTCGGGCTTTTTTAATTTTTATTATAAACTTTCGTTTAGTTATTTACTACGTCTTGGAATTCTATCAATGATTGATAACGTCTAAACTCTAAGTCGTGTTTTGCTTGGTACTTGTAAGCTGGCTCTTGTTGGCATGCTTCTCTAAGATTCTTTAACAAGCCTGGCACATCGTCTAATCTAGCATAGCAAATTGCTCTTAAATAATGCACTTCTGAAGTTTGGTCCATGCAACAGTCTAATGTACGAATTGCGTTTCCTGTGTTACCTGTTAGAAGTTGTAATAATGCTAAGTTATATGTACATTTTCTTCCGTCAAGTTGTTCTGCTGCTTCTTCGTATTTTGCTTGCTTGATTAGAACTATTGCTTGGTTCATTTCTGCTTGGTCATTGCCTGCTTCAATTGCTCTTTTCACATACTCATCTGCTAATTCGACGTCTTTATATGCTAATGCCATTAACGAAAGGTTTGCTAATATCATTCCATTGTTTGGAGATAGTTTGTCAGCTGTTTCCAAAAATCTTTTAGAGTCTTCTAATTGGTTAAGATATAATGCTATTGCTCCTGCATTGTTCCAACCTGCCCATTCTGATGCGAATCTTTCTGTTGCAGCTGTGTAGATTTGTAATTTGCTTGCGTAGTTGTGTGTTAGGGATGCGGCATACATCAATTCGTCAAAGGTAAGATTGTCTGGGTTTGTTATAGCCATTCTTGCTACTTCTTGTTCTGTTTTTTGTACTCCTGAGAAGTTGAATGCTATTTCTCCTCTACGCAATGTTGGTAGTATTTCACTTTCGATTTGATTAAAGATTACAGACATGTTTCTAATCTCTTGTTCTCTTCTTATTCTATCTGGTTGTGATTTTACTACGTTTATGACTGTGTTCTTTTCTCTTAATGATGAGCCTTCTACTAAGCGTAGGAAGTTTTCCCAGTCTTCTCCTTTTGCGCTTGAAGTTATGACTACGTCTTGTTTGGCTTCTTCAACGTATTTTTGAATGTCTGCTTTTTTTACGTTCTCTATTTTTGCTCTTTCTGTAAGTGCTTCTGTCAACATTCTATCTACAAGATTTACTACTGACTCTGCTCTCTTTTTTGAAAGGCCTATGTTGAAGGTTTCTTCTCCTTCTGGTGATGCCCACGCGTTTACGAATATTTGACGAGGTACTTGATTGTTTATTATGTAGCTCTTCATGCTTTCGTAGTTCTTTTTAGCATCCATTTGTTGGTTTAGTTTATTGTTCCAATTAACTTCAGACATGTTTACAGTGAAATAGACATCTGTTGCCATAATTTCATCTGTTCTAACGTTGTAGTTAGATGGTGCAATGCTTAAATCTCCTCTTATATCTACTCTATTAGATGTGGAATTTATTCCTTCTGTTATTTTTACATTGCCTAATTTTATCGCTCCTGGATTTTCCATTGCTTCACTCCAAGTTGCATTTGCTTCATTTACTTCTGTTGCTTTGTATGCTATCGGATTTAAGAATAATTTAGCACTTTCCATTCCTTGACGATAAGCCACAGTATCTTTATATACAAATCGTCCGCCTGAACCTTTCTCAATAGTTTTTCCATTGCCTTCTACTTTTGAGCCTTTAAGGTTCATAGGCGACAAGATTACTTCTCCTGTTTCCCATGTTAAAACTGGTTGTAAGTAAACTACTGCTTTCTTTTGGAAATAGTTCTCTGGTATGTTTCCGTTTATGGTTACTATCACTCTATCCGCATGTACTTCCATTGGATTTGGTGATATTTGATATCTTACTTCGTTGTGCTTGCTTTGCATCGTTTTTATGCTTCCGCACGACGCCATTAGGAAAACTATCCCTAAGAAAGTTAATACCGATACTGTTTTTCTCATTTTTATTTTTGTCTATTTATTTATTATTAGTTTAACGAACGAAATATGTTTTTTTATATTTTATTCATTAACTACTTCTATTAGGACATCGTTTTTGCTGACTGTTTGTCCTTTTTGTATGTTAACACTTTTTACTACTCCTTCTATTGTAGAGCATATTTGGTTATCCATTTTCATTGCATGAAGGCAACATAATGGTTCTCCTTTTTTAACTTTTTGTCCTTCTTTTACAAACACGTCTAATATTGTTCCTGGGATAAATGCATAGATTTCTCCTGGTGCAACTTTAACATAAAGTTGTCTGTAATGAGTTCTCATATTTTTGTTGTCTGCCATTTCTTTCTGTTTTTAAATGTAATACAATTTTGGTTTTGTTTCGCTTTTTAGAATGGTGGTAATCCGTGTTTCTTTTGAGGATTTTCTTGTACTTTATTCTTACACATTTCTAATGCGTGTACAATATAATCTCTTGTTTCTGCTGGTTGGATTACTGCATCTACATATCCATAAGATGCTGCTACGTATGGATTAGCGAATTTTTGTTTGTATTCTGCTATCTTTTCTTTACGTGTTTGTTCTGGATTGTCTGAGTTCATTATCTCATTTCTAAACACAATGTTTGCTGCTCCTTCTGGTCCCATTACCGCAATTTCTGCTGTTGGCCAAGCAAAAACAAAGTCTGCTTTTAAGTGAGATGAACACATTGCTATATATCCACCACCGTATGCTTTTCTTAATATTACTGTGATTTTAGGAACTGTTGCTTCTGAATAAGCATACAATATTTTTGCTCCGTGACGGATAACTCCTGCATGCTCTTGGTCTACTCCTGGTAAATATCCTGGTAGGTCTTCTAAGGTTACTAATGGAATATTGAAGGCATCACAGAATCTAATGAAGCGTGCTGCTTTGTCTGAGGAATTACAATCTAATACTCCCGCTAATGCTATTGGTTGGTTTGCTACAAATCCTACTGTTTCTCCATTTAGTCTTGCAAATCCTATTACAATATTTGGTGCAAACAGTTCTTGAACTTCCAAAAATTCAGAACCATCAACTATACTCTTAATTATATTTCTTACATCGTAAGGTTGAGCTGGGTCTGATGGGAATACATTGCTAATTTTGTAGTCTTTAACTCTTGGTTTCTTAGATTCAAAAGCTTCTGCTTTCTTTGTATTGTTCCAAGGGATGTATGTAAATAAGCTTTTTATTTGTTCAAAACATTCTTGTTCGCTTTCTGCAAAGAAGTGTGCGTTTCCTGATATTTCAGCGTGTACTCTTGCTCCTCCTAAGTCTTCTTGAGATATTTCTTCTCCTAATACAGTTTTTATTACTTCTGGTCCAGTAATAAACATCTTTGATATTTTATCTACAACGAACACAAAGTCAGTCAATGCTGGTGAGTAAACTGCTCCACCTGCACAAGGACCAAGTATAACTGATATTTGAGGAATTACTCCCGAAGCCATCGTATTTCTATAGAAGATGTCTCCATATCCAGACAACGCATTAACTCCTTCTTGTATTCTGGCTCCACCTGAATCATTAATTCCTACAATAGGAATTCTTAATTTCATGGCGTGATCCATTATTTTACATATTTTCTTTGCGTGCATTAGTCCAAGGGAACCCCCTGCCACTGTAAAGTCTTGTGCATATATACAAACAGGATATCCATTTATTGTCCCTGTTCCTGTTACTACACCATCACCTGGAAGTTCTTTTTTCTCCATTCCAAAATCACGTCCAGCATGTTGTATGAATAAATCGTATTCATGGAATGAACCTTCATCTAATAATTGAACTATTCTTTCTCTTGCTGTAAGTTTACCAGTCGCTTTTTGCTTCTCTATCGCTTTTTCTCCTCCTCCTTGAAGCACTACTTGCATTCTCGACTTCAACTCCTTTGTCTTATTGTTTACTGACATAATATAATTATTTAGATTGAACTCTTATTTTTATAAAATTTTGGCAAAGATACAAAAAAAACTTTTTTCTTTAACAATTATACAATAGTAAAAACATTTTCTGTAACATTATCTACTTATATAAATAACCAAAACAGATATATCAGCAGGTGATACTCCGCTTATTCGTCCTGCTTGTCCTATTGTCTTTGGTCTAATTTTTGACAGCTTTTCTCTAGCTTCAAATGATAATGATTTCAAAGCATGATAATCGAAATCATCCTTTATAACTAAATTCTCAAAATGAGAAAGCTTGCTTACAATTTCTTCTTCTTTCTTTATATAACTTTCATACTTAACAAGAATTTCAGCACATTCCTCTACCTGAGATTTTATCTCCGTTGGGGTTTTTTCAATTTCGGTATTAAGATATGGAATCTTTGTTTTGAGTAAATTTAAATCTACCTGAGGCCTTAATAATAATTGGGAAATTTTTGTTTTTTGGCCAATACAAGGTGTATTCAATTCTTGAAAACTTTCATTTACCTCTTCGGGCAAAGCATTGTTATTTTTAATAAAATGAACTACTCTTTCAATATTTTCTTTCTTAGATTCCATTTTTTTAAGCCTTGATTCGCTAGCAAGACCTATGGAATATCCTATAGGAGTTAGTCTTTGGTCGGCATTATCTTGACGAAGCAATATTCTATACTCCGCTCTTGATGTAAACATCCTATAAGGCTCATCAACACCTTTTGTTATCAAATCGTCAATTAAGACTCCTATATAACTTTCTGAACGTTTTAAAATTATAGGTTCTTTATCGTTTATTGCCATATAAGAATTTATTCCCGCCATTAAGCCTTGCGCTCCTGCTTCTTCATAACCTGTAGTCCCATTTATTTGACCTGCAAAGAACAATCCTTTAATAAGTTTTGTTTCTAAGGTTGCTTTTAATTGCGTTGGGGGAAAATAATCATACTCTATTGCATATCCTGGCTTTTGTATTATTGCATTTTCAAATCCAGGTATGGTTCTTAAAGCTTTATATTGCACTTCCAATGGCAAAGATGATGAAAAACCATTGATATAATAAAGATTACTATATCTTGATTCTGGCTCTACAAATAATTGATGTTTGTTTTTATCAGAAAATCTTTCAATTTTATCTTCTATTGACGGACAATATCTTGGTCCTCTACCTTGTATTCTACCTTGAAACATAGGAGATTTCTCAAATCCCTGCCTTAAAATTTCATGCACTTCAACATTTGTATATGCAAGGAAACAACTTTTTTGTTCTAACTGTTCTATTTTAGAATTTATAAATGAAAATTGATCTGGATTCTCATCTCCTTTTTGCTCTTGTAGTACAGAAAAATCAATACTTTTCCCTTCTACTCTCATAGGTGTGCCTGTTTTGAGTTTTTCTACTTCAAAACCCATCTCCTTCATTTTATCTGACAAACCTTTTGCAGCTTCCTCTCCAATCCTTCCGCCTTCGAAATTAGTTTCTCCTATATGTATTTTACCATTTAGGAAAGTTCCATTTGTTAAAATAACGGTTTTAGATTCGATCTTTAATCCTATTTTAGTAATTACTCCTTCTACAACACCATTGTTAATGATTAAATCTACAACCTCATCTTGCCATAATTGCAAATTAGGAGTCAATTCAAGTTGTCTTCTCCAAGAAATTCCAAAAGTAATATTATCTACTTGCGCTCTTGGACTCCACATTGCCGGACCTTTACTCCTATTAAGCATCCTAAATTGCATTGTATTTTGATCAGTGATTATTCCTGACAATCCTCCCAAGGCATCTATTTCTCTCACTATTTGTCCTTTTGCAACCCCTCCCATAGCAGGATTACATGAAAGTTGCGCAATAGCTGTTAAATTTTGTGTTATAAGTAACGTTTTCGCACCCATCAAAGCAGAAGCTCTTGCAGCCTCACAGCCTGCATGTCCAGCCCCTACTACAATCGTATCGAATTTTTGAAACATTATTTTTGATTTATAAAAGTTAAAAGATCTGACAGGCACTCATTTTCCAACAAACGCATATTTTGACTTTCTTCGTCTGTTTTATCTTTAAATCCTAGCAAGTGTAAAATTCCGTGAATAATAACTCTATGCAACTCTTCTTGATATGATACATCTAGTGTTTTAGCATTATCTTTTATTCTATCAATCGAAATAAATAAATCACCAGAAACAATATCAGCTTCCGAATAATCAAAAGTTATTATATCTGTATAGTAATCGTGATTTAAGAATTCTTTATTGATTTCTAATAATTGTTCATCGGAACAAAAAATATAAGATATTTCTCCTAGTTGTTTATTATTTCTTTCAATTGTACGCTTTATCCAATTCTTTAAAATAGTTCTATTTTTTAAAGTAAAAGTTGTTTGAACTGCGAAACTAATTCCCATAATACACTTAATTTATATTTTGATGCATTCTACTTGAATTATATTCTTTGATTTTTTCTTGTCTATCCAAAAGCAATTCAGGTTCTATTCCGTTTACAAAAAACAAAAGTTCTAATTTCCTTCCCTCATTCAATACAATAACTTTATCACTCAATTTAGAAATTAAAAATGCATTAACATCCAAATCTTCTATTTCTTTATTTCGATCGAATATCATTGAAGAAAAAATTTCATCCTTACATTCAATAGAAAAGCTTACCCCTCCAACACATTGTTCAAAACAAAATACAATTTCTTCTTTTGCAACAGTATTACCATAAAAAGATATTACCAAATCAAGCACATGTTCAATTGATACAGATATTATCCCATAATAATAGCTTATGTTATACTCCTGACAAATGTTTTCTATAAGATTATTTATCTTGTATGTATTATTTAAAGAAACCCTTTTTGTATAGCTTTTTGTGTCCATTATTTTTTCGTTGTTTTGTTTTCTAAGTTGTAAAAATAGTTATTAACCTTTTCTTTATAGAAAGGCGAATACGAAGGCTGAATTTGTTTAAAGATGTCTTGCTCTTGTTCCTTCAACTCTTTGAATTCTAAAAAGTCTTTCTTGTCAAAATTCATTCTATCTTTACCTATTTTAGATTCTCTTTTATTATCTTTCCCTTGTTTTTTATCTGCTTTTTCGTGTTCAAGCAACCTACTCAATATTTTTGCTTGTCGATTTATTGTAGCACGATTTATGTTCTTGTTTACGATATCTTTCTCGGTTTGTTCCATTTGTTTGGAAATTTCGTTCAACAGTTTAGACGGTTTACCTTGCTCTGCCTTCAATTTTTCCGCCTCTTTCTGCAACAATTTCCTTATCATCTCTTGTTGAGCTGCCGCTTTGGCTAACGATTCGTTTAATTTAGAATTTTCTCCTATTTTCTTTTGTCCTTGCGACTGCCCTTGTTCTAATTCCTTTTTAAGTCTTTCCAATTCTTTATTTAAAGATTCTTGTAAATTCTTTAAACTTTGTTGAGAGTTGTTTTGCTGTTGAGAATTTGAAGGATTATTACACTGCTGTTTTGCTTTACTTTTACTGTTACTACTTTGTTGTTGATTTTTCATATTCTCTAAACTTTCTCTCAACATTAAAGCTAAATTATTCATTGATGACATTGCATATTGTTGCCAAGACAATACAGAATTGTTTCTGTAATTTGAATAATGCGCTTGATTATATTGTAACAACGTTGCTATGGATTGTTCTATATTATTATCAATTTTATTTAATTCTTGCGTAATTATCGAACCTATTTGCGGTTGGCGTTTACTCATATTAAACAAAGTATCTGATATTGGTTTGAGTTTTTCTTTTAAATTATATTGTTTCTTTATTACATCTTGATATAAAGGATCCGAAACTTTGGTTATTTTTATTGTATTCATCAAATCTTCTTGCTCCTTTGAGAGTTGCACAAGATTTTTTAAGATTTGTCTTACTTGTTCTATATCTTCACCAAGTTCACTTGCTTGATTATCCGAATCTTGTTGCTTTATATCGTCAGAAATCTGCTGAATCTGTTCGGCAGCAGATTTCATATTTTCTTTTGCCTTACGATTCTTATTTTGATTTAAGTTTTCGCGAGCCTCTTTTTGGTTTTCATTAACCGCAGACTCTTTTTTATTATCTCTTTTTAGGGTTTTATAATCGTCTATCTCTTGTGAAAGTTTTTCTATCTTAGATAATTTCTTTTGTTGCTCTTGAAACTCCTTAGAAAGTTCTGATTGCTTGGATAAATTCTCTTCTTTACTATCTTTATTCATTGATTCAGATAGTTTTTTCTGCTTTTCAGACAATTTATCCAAAGATTCTGTAACCTCATTCTTTAATTTTTCTACTTCTAATCGTTTATAAATTTCAATATTCTTATCTAACTCTTTTGAAAGGTTTTCATTATTTAATTTAATGTTGTTGAGAGCATCATTAAGTTTGTTTTTATCTATATTTTCTTCCGTAAGTTTTTTAATCTCTTCAAGAATTTCTTTCATTTGTTCGTCTAATACTTTTTCGAACAACTCTTCTAACTCTTTTTGTTTTTGTAATATTTCTTCCTCCTGCTGAGTTAGTTTTTCGTCTAACGCATTGTTTTCTTCTATTGTCTGTTTTATTTCCTCTAATGCTTGTTTTATTTCTTCTTGTTGCTGAACTAAATCTTTTATTTGCTCTTTATCTTGCCAAGATAAGTCTTTCTTTCCAATAAATTCCTTATTCAATTCATTGATTTTATTCTTTAAGTCTTTTATCATTGACATTACATCCTCAGCTGTATGTTTTATGTTTTCAGAATTCGCTTCTTGCTTTTGTTCTATTTCTTCGGCTGTTGGCAAATTAAACATAAAAACTTTACTTCTCATAGTCTTTGCTCCATTTACGGCATCGTTATCCTTAACCTCAAAATAATATTCTATCTTATCACCTTTTTTAAGAGCAATGTCAGATAAATCATAGTCATAATAAAAATCTTGTGCGTTTTCTTGCTGATTTACTTCTATAGAATATGATTTTAGGATCGTATCCTTATCACTTATATGATTAAAATAAAACTTTAATTCTGAAAATCCATAATCGTCTTTTATTTGTCCTCTAAATAAAATTCTATCAGGGAAAATCGTATCTTTATGTTCAACAACTGCTATTTGAGGGTACGCATCCTCTAAAATTCTTATTTGAACTCTTAACGTATCTGAATAATCTGTGTATTGATTTTTTGTTTTTATATCAAATTTCATGTCATTCATTACAGTATGACTATACATAAAGACTCCTTTTTCATTAGGAGAAAATGCCATTTCTTTACTTTGTTGAATGAATAATATGCTTTTTGTATCACGAACCAAGCCTTCCCATATTATTTTCGAGCCTTTTGGTACGCTAATA
The DNA here is from genome assembly GCA_045644685.1 of Candidatus Onthomorpha sp. Classification (GTDB taxonomy): domain Bacteria; phylum Bacteroidota; class Bacteroidia; order Bacteroidales; family P3; genus Onthomorpha. Next base: position 78,846 of record JAZRHI010000009.1, on the reverse strand, counting down.
TCGTTTAAAGAATTGACTATTGTTGATTCTAATTTTGTATAAGAAGGTGGAATTATTTTTGCTTTTACATTTACTATGATAGGCTTTGGCTTTACTTTTATTAAATAGTCTTTACTGTTATAGTCATTCGCACTAAAACTAATCAATGTATTCTTTTGTAATTGCGAAATTTTATAAGAAAATGATGTTTTGTTGTTTTTCTTCATCTGAAACTCATTTCCATCTATCTTTATATAGACTACATCTGGCAATGCACTGCCTACAACTTTTAATTCTACAATATAATCTTCTTGTTGTAAGATTTCAGTAGTAGAATTCTTCAAAATAAATTGAAATGGTGCTGGTTTCTCAAAATATTGCGTGTGATTGATATAACGATAAGTTGTTTCCTTTAAAAATCTTGGGAAAAAGATAGCTATTATCAATAAAGCTGCTACTATACAAAGTGATATAATTCCTATTTTCTTTGTTTTTGTTTTGTCAATAGCCTTATGGAAAGACACAGGATAGAGTTCTTTTGTTTTTTGTTCTATACTTGCTAATAGTATTTCCGAGTCTTCGGATTCAGATAATTGTTTTAATTGAAGAAGATTTAGCAATTTATCTGAAACCTCTGGAAAATGTGTGCCTATTATTTGAGCTGCCGCTTCATGTGATAAAGTTTTTCCAATATTTAACAGCTTCATTAAAGGATATACAACATATCTTCCAAGCAATAAAAGGGATAATGCAGTGTATATGTAGAATATTACCGTTCTAACGATAATGCTATTATAACCTACGAATTCTATGAGTGCGAAGAATAGGAAGAATAAAATCAAAAGGGCGATGAAATAAAACATCCCCTTTATCAAAATATTTTTGTAATACTTACGGATAAATCCGTTTAACTTTTCTAATAATAAATCATTATTCTGTCGCATGTTCTTCTTCTGTCGCCATGCCAATGTAAATGGCTGATAAAAGCGTAAACACATATGCTTGAATGAATGCTACTAATACTTCTAGTGCAGTCATAAATAAAGCGAAGAATATCGGCAAAATAGATGTTCCATAGCCTAAGGCTGGACTTTGTTCCCCAAATATGAAAATTATACAAATGAAACTCAATATCATTACGTGTCCTGCTGTTATGTTTGCAAACAAACGTATTGTTAAAGAGAAGGGTTTTGTGAATAATCCTAAGATTTCCACTATTGGCATAATTGGTAGAGGAAATTTTAGCCACCATGGCACACCTGGCATATTGATTATGTGTTTCCAATAATGCTTATTTCCACTCACGTTAGTAATAACAAATGTGAATACTGCTAAACATAATGTTACTGCTATGTTTCCTGTAATGTTTGCTCCTCCTGGGAAGAATGGAAACAAGCCTAATAGATTTGAAAAGAAGATAAATAAGAATGCTGTTAGTAAATATGGTAAGTATTTCTTGTATTTGTGTTCGCCTATCGAAGGTACTGCAATGTCGTTTTTGATAAATGAGATAAAATATTCAACAACAGTAAGTAATCCTTTTGGTGCTTGTCCTTCTCTTTTCTTTGCGCTTTTTGCTCCTTTCAAAACTAAAAATATAATCAAGCCTGAGACTATAAATATCGCAAAAACATTTTTTGTAATCGAGAAATCTAATGGCTTCTTGCCAGTATAGACTCCGTTTTCATCAACACAGATTATATTTCCTTCCAATCCTTCTCCATCTTCTGCACTTGCTATTTTATATCCTTTGTATGGAGAATGCCCATGCTCAAATCGGCTAGACATAAATACATCTAATTTTCCATCATTTAGCAATATCACCGGCAATGGTATAGATGCGTCAAAATCTTTATAAGTAAAAATATGCCAATAATAAGAGTCGCCAAGGTGTTCCATTATTAGTTCACCAGCATCAAACTTCTCTGTTTTTTCACTGGCAATCGCTCCTCCGAAAGAAGCAAATAATAAAGCTAAAAATAAAAATATTCGTTTCATCTTTAATTATTACGATTTGAAACGCAAATTTAGTAAATAATTTTTGGAAAGCAAGCATTTTTTTATTTTTTATAATAAATCGCAATTTAAATTACGTTTTGCGGGTCAAAAAAACTTTATTTTTTTCCTTAGCTTTATTCTTTTTTTCCTTAGGAATATTTTTCTAAACCTAAGAAATATTTTTCTAATTCTTAGCTTTATTTTATTATTCCTTAATAAGATTATGATTATTCAGCCGTTTTGAGTAATTTTGCACTTTATTTTAATGATAAAATAGGTGAAAGATTCTTTTTCTTCAAGACGTATTACTGTTATTGCGATATTTATTATTGTAGGTGTTATATATATTTTTAGGCTTGCACACTTGCAAATAATAGATGATTCGTATGCTCATCTAGCTGATAAAAATGCTCTCAGGCATATTACACAATATCCGTCAAGAGGGCTAATTTATGATAGGAATGGTAAACTTCTTGTTTACAATGAGGCAGTTTACGATTTAATGGTAATACCTCGTCAAGTAAAAGACTTAGATACCAACGAATTTTGCGAATTGCTTAAAATAAGCAAGGAAGATTTCATTCGAAAAATGGAGAAGGCTAAAAAATATTCCACTTATGCTCCATCAACTTTTGAAAAACAAATATCGAAAGAAGACTTTGCTCCTCTACAAGAAAAACTTTATAAATTCGAAGGCTTTTATGCTCAAAGCAGAACGCTAAGGTATTATCCAGATTCGGTAGCCTGTCATATATTAGGGTACATTGGTGAAGTAAACGAAAAAACCATAGAAGAGAATCCTTACTATAAAAAAGGGGATTACATAGGTATGAGCGGTTTAGAAAAGTCTTATGAAGAAATCCTAAGAGGTGAAAAAGGAAGTAAAATAACCCTTGTGGACGTTCATAATAGGGAAAAAGGTTCTTTTCAAGATGGAATGTTCGATACGTTAGCTGTTGCAGGGCAAAACCTTTATAGCACAATAGATATCGAATTGCAAAAATACGCTGAAAAGATTATGGCCAACAAAAGGGGGTGTATTGTTGCTATTGAGCCAAGTACAGGAGAAGTTCTATGCTTTGTTTCAGCACCTTATTATAATCCTAATTTATTAGTGGGACGTGTTAGAGGGGAAAACTATAAAAAATTATCAGAAGACATATCCAAACCTCTATTCAATAGAGTTCTTATGGCAGAATACCCACCTGGAAGTATTTTTAAGATAGCTCAATCTCTTATTGCTTTGGATATGGGTGTTATTACGCCAAATACAGGTTTTGTTTGCGACCGTGGATTAGTCGGATGCCACAATCACCCTTCTGCTTCTTGCGTAAGAGATGCTATAAAGATGTCTTGCAACCCTTATTTTTACAGAGTATTCCAAAGAGTCGTACAACAAACAAATCCAAAAACAGGAAAAGTAGATAGTAAGTATGGTTTGAGTTTGTGGACCGAAGCAGCAAAAAGAATGGGCTTTGGAACACGTTTAGATATTGACCTCCCAAGCTCACGAAAGGGCTACATACCTGATACAACCTTTTATAATAAATGGTATCCTAGTGGGTGGAATTTCTATACTATTTATTCAAACTCTATTGGTCAAGGAGAAGTAGGTGTAATTCCGTTACAAATGGCCAATTTCGCTGCATTAGTTGCAAATAGAGGTTGGTATATTTCTCCGCACTTAGTAAGAAATTTCGGAGATGAAAACAAAAAAATGAGATACACCAAATACTCGGAAAAACATTATAGTTTAATTCCTTCTTCCTATTGGGACATAGCCGTAGAAGGGATGTGGGGAGTTGTTCACGAAGGAGGAGGAACAGCAAGACGTGCTAAGATAGATGATATTGCGGTATGCGGGAAAACAGGGACAGCAGAAAATATAGGAGATGACCACTCTGTATTTATTTGCTTTGCTCCAAAAAACAATCCACAAATAGCAGTATCAGTTTATATAGAAAACGCACAAGGAGGTGGAGGCACATGGGCTGCTCCCATAGCAAGCCTTATCATAGAGAAGTACATTAAAGGAGAAGTTACTAGAACAGAAATGGAAGAGTTTTACATTAAAACTAATCCTTGCCAACCTCTACCTTTAAAACGAAAGATAAAAACTAAGAAAAAGTAGACTTAATGGATAGAAGGAATAAAAGCCTAATACGAAACATTGACTGGGGAGTAATAGCCATTTACTTAATTCTCATTTTCTTTGGATGGATAAACATATACGCAGCCGTATATGAAGGAGACAATAGTAGCATTTTAGATTTCTCGTGTAGATATGGCAAACAGTTAATATGGATAGGAGCATCTCTTCTAATCGCATTTTTTGTTTTAATATTAGATCCCAAATTCTTTTCGCAGACATCCTATATTATATATGGTATATTTTTATTCATGCTTATAGCCGTATTAGTTGTAGGTTCTGAGACGAAAGGTGCAAAATCATGGTTTGGAATAGGTGATTTCGGGATACAACCCTCTGAATTTGCGAAAGGCGCAACAGCATTGGCATTAGCAAAGACACTTTCATCTGTTACAGCTGACTTTAAAAAATGGAGAACACGTATTTCTGCTGTTGCAGTCATAATGATACCAATGTTATTGATACTTTTACAAAACGATACTGGCTCTGCATTAGTTTTTTGCTCCTTTGTATTTGTATTATTCCGAGAAGGGATGTCTTCTTACATACTAATAATTGGTGCATGTTGCATTTTACTATTTATTTTGGCTTTATTAGTAAATCAATACTTACTTATAGGAATATACTTTACACTAATATTATTAGCTTTTCTTTTCCTGAAAAAACGAATTAAAAAAATCAATATATTTTTATTCATAGGTATTTTTTTAGGTGCCTCATTGTTTACGTTGGCTGTTGATTTTGTATTTGAAAATGTATTAGAGCAACACCAAAAAGATAGAATTGAAGTATTACTTGGCAAAAAAGAAGATTTCAAAGGCGTAGGATACAACGTAAATCAAAGTAAAATTGCCATAGGGTCGGGAGGTGTTTTAGGAAAAGGCTTTTTGAACGGAACGCAAACGAAATTTAATTTCGTGCCTGAACAAGATACAGATTTTATCTTTTGTACCATAGGCGAAGAATGGGGATTTATTGGCTCATCGCTAACAATAATATTATTCATTCTGCTTTGTACAAAACTAATTAAAATGGCGGAGCGACAGAGATCAAAATTTGCGAGAATATATGGCTATTCCGTAGCAAGCATTATATTCTTTCATTTCTTTATTAACATAGGAATGACAATTGGATTATTACCTGTGATTGGTATTCCTTTGCCATTCATTAGTTATGGTGGTTCTTCGCTATGGGCATTCACCTTTTTATTATTCATTTTTATAAAACAAGATGCGTTACGTCAAGAATTGATATAGATATTACGAAATAAATTATTCGTATTTCATTAAATATTTGTAATTTTGGCGGTTGAAATATGAGAAGAGTTAATTTTAATAACACATTTTTATCAAAACACATTATTATACTGATAATAAGTATAGTAATGTGTCAATCTAGTTTATTCTCTCAGGACAGAAATAAATTAGAAAAGGAAAAAATCAAGTTAGAAAAAGAGATTGCTTCTATGAATAAAATACTCAATGAAACGAAAAAGACAAAAAAAATGTCCACTTCCGAGTTAAGAGTATTAGAAAAAAAGATAGAGCAACGAAAAAAGTTAATTAAAAATATTAACTCCCAAATGGGAATGCTAAATAACGAAATTAAAAGCACACAACAATCGATTGGAGAATTATGTAAAGAGATTACTATTCTAAGAGATAGTTATGCGCAAATGCTTCGTTACGCTCAGAAAAATAAAACAAATACCGACAAACTTTTGTTTATATTCTCATCTAAGGATTACAAGGAAGCATATCAACGATACATATTCTTCCGTCAGTTTGGTGAATTACAAAAAGAGAAACTTGCTCAAATAGAATCTAAAACAAAAGAATTATCAAAGCATACTAACGAATTAGAATTAAAACGTACTAATCAAGAAAAGTTATTACAACAAGAATTAAAAAATTCTAGTGCATTAGATAAAGAAAAGAAGGAAAAACAAAAAACTGTCAATCAATTACAAAAGAAAGAGAAACAGTTAGCAAAAAACCTTAAAGACAAACAAAAACAAGTTAAAAAGCTACAACAACAAATCGATAATGCCATAGCGGCAGAAGTAAAAAAACAAAAAGAATTAGCAGCAAAGAAGAAGCAACAAATGGAAGCGACTTCCAAATCTTCGACAGCAAACAAACAAGAAGTAGCTGCAAATAAAGCAGCTATAGAAACAGCGAAGAAAAAGAACTATACCATAGCAACAACTCCGGAAGAAGTTGCATTATCTAGTAGCTTTGAAACAAACAAAGGTAAATTACCTTGGCCAACAGCGCAAGGCGTGATAGTATCTCAATACGGAGTCCATAAGCATCCTGAGGTTGCGGGCGCTGTTATCGAAAATAAAGGAATTGATATAAGAACTACAAAAGGCTCTGCCGTGAGATCGATATTCAAAGGTGAAGTATCAAGAGTAGCAAAAGGACCTACAGGACTTTTAGTCGTAATTATAAGACACGGAGAGTATATGAGCGTTTACGCAAATCTTAAAAGTGTAAGTGTAAAGAACGGACAAAAAGTAGATACTAAACAAACAATAGGTATAGTAAGTACAAACGAAGACGGAGTTAGTGAATATAAGTTTCAAATCTTTAAAGGAACACATCATTTAAACCCATCAATTTGGTTAAGTAAATAATAAAAAAACAATAAAAATGAAAAAAACATTAGTATTTAAACTTGCAACATTAGCATTAGTAATTATTTTTTCTAATGTATTGAATGCTCAACAGCCTGCTAAATGGAATTTCAAAACAAAGGCAATTAACGATTCAATTTCAGAATTAGTAATGCAATGTACTTTGGAAGGAGATTGGCATATTTACTCTCAATACACCAAAGGTACGGAAAATCCAATTGTATTCACATTTGAGAAAAATGGAAACTATGAAAAAATAGGAAATGTCAAAGAATCGCCAAAGCCAATCGCGGAATACGACCCGTTTGCGAAAGACACAACAAGATATTTCAAAAGCAAAGTTACTTTTACTCAAAAGATAAAAGTAAAAAGTAAAGAAAACTTCAAAGTAAATGGCAGTGTAAACTATCAACTTTGCGAAAAAGGAAGTTGTGTACCACCGGAAGACGTAGAATTCTCGTTTAACGTAAAAGGAAATTCTACAATAACAGAAGCAACACCTGTTATCACAGAAGAATTAGCCGAAACAACAGAAACTTCAACTGAATTAGTTGCAGAAAATAAAAATTCAGAGCAAGCAACTACTACAATATCAGAAGAAAAACCAGCAGAAGAAACCGCACAAAAAGACAAATCAATGTGGGCTGCATTCTTTGTTTCATTTACAGCAGGTTTATTAGCCTTAATCACACCTTGCGTCTTCCCAATGATACCTATGACAATTTCATTCTTTATGAAAGGCAACACATCTAAACGTAAAGGAAGACAACAAGCCTTTTTCTTTGGAGGAAGCATAATCTTTATGTTTACAGTATTAGGATTGATTCTATCTTGGGCACTTGGACCAAACGCAATGTACATAATCTCTACACACTGGGTGCCAAATCTAATATTCTTTGTAATATTTATGATATTCGCCTTCTCATTCTTTGGTTTATTTGAACTAACAATGCCTTCAAAACTAATAAACAAATCAGACGAACAAGCAGACAAAGGCGGATACTTAGGAACATTCTTCATAGCATTAACAACTGTTTTAGTATCATTCTCTTGTACAGGACCAATCTTAGGAGCAGCCTTAATAGAAATGGCATCAGGTTCAAGCAATAGTTATGTATTCTTAATATCTATGATAGGATTTGCATTAGGATTTGCATTACCATTTACAATACTTGCAATGTTCCCTTCAATGCTAAAAAACATGAAATCAGGAGCATGGTTAAACACAGTAAAAATAGTATTTGGATTCATAGAAATAGCATTAGGATTAAAATTCCTTTCAATGGCAGACCTATCAGCAGGTTGGGGAATATTAGATAGAGAAACTTACCTTGCATTATGGATAGTTACCTTTGCAATGTTAGGCTTCTACCTACTTGGAAAATTAAGATTCAAAGGCGATGCACCAATTGAAAAAATTGGAGTACCACGTTTATTCCTTTCATTGATAGTATTCTCATTCGTAGTCTATATGATACCAGGTTTATGGGGAGCACCGCTAAAAGCAATCTCAGGATACGTACCACCACAAACAACACAAGACTTCGATTTGATTAGAATAAATGCAGAAAACGCAACAGTTGCAACAGAAAGCTCATCATCTCTACCAGCAGATAGAAAATACGCAAAAGATCTTCACTTACCAACAGGATTTGAAGGTTTCTTTGACCTTGAAGAAGCAAAGGCATACGCAAAACAAGTAGGCAAACCAATCTTCATAGACTTTACAGGAAAAACTTGTGCTAATTGTAGAGAAATGGAAAACTATGTTTGGGTAGATCCACAAGTAAAAAAACGTCTAACAGAAGAATATGTTATGGTAGCCCTTTACGCAGACGTTAATACAATTGAGCTTCCAAAAAGCGAATGGGTAAAAACAAAAGACGGAAAAACAATAAAAACACTTGGGAAGAAAAACCATCACTACCAAATAGAACAATTCAACGCAAACGCACAACCATTATACGTTTTAATGGACGCAGATGGCAACCTATTAACAAAAGAACCTAAATCATACGACAGAGACATAAACAACTTTGTTAAATTCCTTGATGAAGGTTTAGCAAATTTCAAAAAATAAGCGAATAGAAATCAAATAACAAGAAGGGAAGACAACACTTCCCTTCTTATTTTTTTTAATATTATGTTCAACTTTGTAAGCATAGACTTTGAAACAGCAGACAAATACATACCCTGCTCACTTGGACTGACAGTAGTAGAAAACTCACAAATAGTTTGCACAAAAAATTGGTTAATAAAACCAATCTGTTTCCCCTATTTTCATTTCTACGCACAAAAAATACACGGTATACACAAAGAAGACGTAGAAAACAAACCAGAGTTTAACCAACTATGGCACGAAATAGAACCATATCTTTACGACAAAATCATAATAGCACACAACGCCTCATTTGACATAAACGTACTTAGAAAAACCCTTCTACACTACGGCATACCAAAACCAAAAGCAAGATACCTTTGCACCTATCAACTCTCACGCATAGTATGGAAAGAATCTACAAAATTCTCATTAGACCACCTATGCAACCAAGAAAACATAGCACTAAATCACCACAAAGCAGAATCAGACGCAGAGGCTTGCGCCAAACTCTTTCTAAGAGAAGCCGAAATCTTAGAAACAAATAATTTCTACGAATTAAAACAAAAAGCAAAGCTTAGACTAACAAGAGTATAAGATCTATTTACTCCCTATCTTTTTAATCTTATCTTGCAAAACAATCAAAAGAACCGAAATCAAAATAAGAACAATTCCACAAGCAAGATTCAAAGTAAACACCTCATTAAAAACAAAAACCCCTATCACCACAGCAGTCAAAGGTTCCAAAGCCCCCATAATAGAAGTAGGCGTTGAACCAAGAATTTTCACAGCAATATTCATCAAACACAAAGACATAATAGTAGTAACCACAGAAAGCAAAAGAATATAAACAACCTGATTAAGATTAGTTATTGGCTGAATATAAAAATCCTTATTTGTAAAAGAAAACAATCCCACACAAACAAGACAAAACATCAAAGCATAAAAAGTAAGTTTAAAAGTAGAAAAACAAAGAGAAGACTTATTGACCACAATCATATACAAAGCATAGCTCAAAGCCGAAAGCAAAACAAGAATCACACCCATAGTATTCAACACCACACCCTCACCCGAATAATACAACAAACAAACCCCACCAAAAGCCAACGCAATAGAAAAGACAACCATAGAAGTAATCCTTTCCTTAAAAAACACAGCCATTATCAAAGCCACCATAATAGGGTGAGTAAAAAGCAAAGTAGAAGCCACACCCGCAGGCATATAAAGAAAACTCATAAACAAAGAAAGCGAAGAAATAGCGAATAAAACACCCAAAGAAGCCAAGACGAGCACTTGCTTTCTGTTTACCTTAAAAGAAATCCTCTTTGCTATCATTATACAAGCAAGAATAATCACAGCAAAACCAAATCTATAAAATAAAACAGAAGTAGTACTCATTCCCTTCTGATAGAGATTCAACGCTCCAAGAGGATTCATTCCATAACATATTGCGGACAATATTCCACAAACAATTCCCTTTGCCTTTTCCGATTTCATAAACCTTTAAAAATGCAAAAGGGCTTCAAGACTTGAAATCTTAAAACCCTTTGCGGTCCGGACGAGACTCGAACTCGCGACCCCATGCGTGACAGGCATGTATTCTAACCAACTGAACTACCGGACCAACTTTCGCTTTACTGAGTTATTCCCTCATTTGCGATTGCAAAGATACGACCTTTTTTTGAACTACCAAACATTTTTGTAATTTTTTTTCATTTTTTCTTAAAAAATTTGTGCAATCTATTGTTTTATTGTACTTTTGTAGTCTCTTAATTAAGGGCCTGGGTTGGTTTTGACAGCAAGGCAAATGATTAAGTAAGCATGCAGGCTAAGGTAACACAAGCCTCAACCAGAGTTACAAAACAATAATTGGCGAAAATAACTACGCTCTTGCAGCTTAGTCGAAGTATAGTAGACTACATTTGCGAATCGGTGTAAAGTACATCGAGCAAGACATCTCTCCAAGACCTTTTTTCCGTGGTTAAGGACTAAGAGGTGCTAGCAAAACGGAAATAACCTTAATGGAGCTTTGACATTAGGGTGAAAATTTAAAAGATAAGGTTAAAGCAGGGTGTTTGTCCCTTAGCTTTTTCACGAAAATGAAGGACAAAATAAGCATGTAGAAAGCTTAGTTGTTTCTTGTTTGGACCAGAGTTCGAATCTCTGCAGGTCCACTCTTTAAAACAAAAAAATAACTCTTTGAAATAATTTCTTAAATCAAAGAGTTATTTTATTTTTTCTTTGTTTTATTTTTAGAAGTTAAAGAGTTTGTAACTTATGTTAAAGTTAAACATAGTAATTGTTGGATCTGCATTGTAATTTGCAAGAGAAAATTCACAACTTGCTCCAAGTCCTAAACGATAATTAGTGCAAGGCAAAAAGTATTGATAAGATAACTCTGCTCCAACTTGGAAATGCCAAGATCTTTCTGTTGGTAAAAAATACATAGTAGGTGAAGCTGTTACATCATTTACGTCATATACTCTTCCCCAATAATAATCTTTGTAATAATACACTGCTCCAAAGACTGCACTTGCTTTTAATCTATGGGCTTTTGTTTTATTTAAAAAGTTATATCCTAATGTTAGTGATGTAGAGGTTGCTATTTCGTGATTAAAATAATTCAATCTAAATGGTGGTAAAACGGAATTGATATTTGGATCAAGTGGTCCTCCTCCTTCTTCTGCTTTTAATACATTAAATCTTAATCGTGCAGAAAATTTGTTATCGTAATCCAATTCTATTGTAGGTAAGTAATTTAAATAGGTAAGATTGCAACCATATCTTCCACTACGTTCGTCTATATCATTATGATCATCTATGTCATCATACACATAATAGTCATCGCCAAAAGGCAATAAATTTTCTTGAATAATAAGCGTGAACTTCTTTTCCTTTTCTTGCGAAACCGCAACGCCACACATAAATAGTGCGACCAATAATAACAATGTTCTTTTCATAATCTATTTATTTTTTTATATTGATTTTCAGGCCGCAAATGTAAAAAAAAAACGAATCAACCAAATTTTGAATCAAAAAACTTATTTTAATGAACCATTTTTAAGCCAATAATTGACGCGATAAGTGTAAAGGTAAACAAAAGTCTAAGGAAAGAAGCTGGCTCTTTGAAGATAAAAATCCCTATTAACACTGCCCCAACTGCTCCTATTCCCGTCCAAACGGGGTAAGCCGTTCCGATAGGTATTGTTTTTGTTGCCTTAGTTAGAAGAATCATACTTAGAATATAAAACATCACAAAGGCAGCATACCATAAAGTTGCTTTATTTCCCGAAGCGAGATTACCTTTTCCAAGACAAAAGGTGAAAAATGTTTCACACAAGCCTGCTAAAATCAAGATTACCCAATTCATTTCTATTAAATCTGTTTTTTTATTAAGAGAATGCAAAAATACAAAATTGTTTTTAATTATTTTTTCTTAACTTTGCCGTATGGAAAAACAATATAACTTTGACCAAAACATAGAAAGAAGACATTCTGACTGTGTAAAATATGACTCTCTTCCCGATACTTACGGAAGAGATGACCTATTGCCTTTATGGGTTGCTGATATGGATTTTCGCTCTCCTGATTTTGTTATGGAGGCTATAAGAAAACGTTGCGAGCATGAGGTACTTGGCTATGGCAATCCTTCAAAAAATTATTGGAATGCTGTAATCAATTGGTTGGACAGAAGATATAATATCTCTTGTCAAAGAAACGATTTGCATTTTATTCCGGGTATTGTAGCAGGAATTTCGTTTGCTTTGCTTTCTCTTACAAAAGAGGGCGATAAAATCTTGGTTACAACTCCTGTTTATCCGCCTTTTGTCAATCTTCCTCTCTCTTGCAATCGCACTTTGGTGTGTAGCAACCTAAAAATAGAGAATGGTCGTTTTCTTATCGACTTTGAAGATTTTGAAAAAAAGATTGAAGGTTGCAAACTCTTTATTATGAGTAATCCTCACAACCCTGCGGGAACAATTTGGGGAAAAGAAACCTTGGAAAGAATAGCCGAAATTTGCCAAAGAAAGAATGTGATAGTCATTAGCGATGAAATTCACGCCGATTTAACGCTTTCTCCTAATAAACACGTGAGTTATAGCACTGTTTCTAAGCAAGCCTTTGAACATAGCATAACTTTTATGGCTCCAAGCAAGACTTTCAACATTGCAGGCTTAGGAAGTTCGGTTTGTTACATTGGAAACGAGTCGCTTCGTAAGCAATATTTTGGTTGGATTGATGCAATGGGTGTGGCATACGGCAATATTTTTGCTTACACTGCGGCAGAGGCTGCTTTTTCTTATGGAGAGGATTGGCTAAATCAAATGCTTGATTATCTAAAATCTAATATTGATTTATTGGAAAGCTTTGTTAAGGAAAATCTTCCAAAAGTAAAAATGGTGCTTCCTGAGGCTTCTTTCTTGGCGTGGTTGGATTTTAGTGATTATAACAAGTCTCACAAAGAATTAGCAGAGTTATTCATAAACAAAGCCGAGGTTGTGTTGAACGATGGCACTACTTTTGCTCCAAAATCAATAAATTCACAATACAATTGTTGCTTCCGCATCAATTTAGGTTGTCCTCGTGCAACTTTACTTGAAGCCTTGCAACGTATTGCTTCACTTTTTTAGTGAGAAATCAAACCTTAATCCGCCTTGCGGACGATTTGAAACCTTTATTGTTCCTCCGTGAAATTGCACGGAGTGTTTAACTATTGCAAGACCAAGACCTGTTCCACCCATTTGACGCGATCTTCCTTTATCTACTCTATAAAATCGTTCAAAGAGGTGTGGCAAGTCTTCTTCTTTAACACCTTTGCCATCATCTTCAAATCGTATCAAACACTTTATATCATCATTTTCTATCAATGATATGTATATGTTTTTACCTTCTGAATATCTGATAGCATTCTCTGTAAGATTACGAAATATTGAGCCGATTAAAGATAAATTTCCTTCTATTGTAACCTTTTGTGTAAAATCTGTATGTAAATTTAAGCGTTCATTTTCTGGCATTATCCCTAATTCTTCTTCTACTTCTTTTATTATTTCATTTATCACAATAGGCTCTTTGGAAATTAGTGTATTGCCATCTTCTATTCTTGTAATAAGTGATACATCATTTAATAAATTACGAAGTCGTTCGTTGTGTATGTAACATCTTTCTATCAATTCTTGACGTTTTTCTTCGCTAAGACTAATGCCTGAAAGGAGTGTTTCAAGGCATACTTGAATTGAGGCAACAGGAGTTTTTAATTCGTGATTTATATTGTTGGTTAATTGACGCTTTATCCGATTTTTTTCTTGTTCTGCTTCATAGCGATTAACTTTTTCTATGTCTTTGCCAAGTTTGCGTGTTGTAAAAAAAGCAATAAAACTCATTGAGAGTGTAATTATAATCATTATTAGAATAAAAGTCCAATCTGCTGAGAGTAAGTCTTGTAAAGTATTTGAGTAAGGGATTGCTGTCCTTACAATAATTCGCTCTCCTTTTGTTGCTGAGTAGAAATATTCTTTCCCATCACTTGTAGATTGTCGCCCGATATGATAGCCTGAGCCTTTTTTCTTTGCTTCAATAATTTCTGGACGATTGTTATGATTGCTAAGAGAGTCTATTGAAATGACATTATCATAAATAACTGCACCAGAAAATGTAATGAGAGTTATTCTTAAATCTTTAAATGGTTTTTCATAGGAGGATATATATTCTTCATAAGAAACTCCTTCTTCAATAGCATAAATCAAATGACGATTATATTGTTGTAATTGTGCACTTAGATGTTCAGATTTGTATTCCTTTTCTCTTATGTATTGAAAAACTATAAAACAAATTACTATTGCCCATGAGAAAGCAATAAGTTGCAAAAATAGTCTTTTATGAAAGGATAATTTAATCACGGAAACCATAACCAAAACCTGAACGTGTTATAATATATGAACCATATTCGCCTATTTTGGAACGTAAACGTGTAATGTTTACGTCTATTGTGCGATCTAAAACTACCACCTCATCACTCCATACACTATTTAGTATTTGTTCTCTTGAACAAATCTTTCCTCGATTTGAAATTAAATAGGCTAAAAGTTCAAATTCTTTTTTTGCAAGTTTAACTTCTTTACCTTCTATTGTACATCTTTTAAATCCTAAGTCTAATTGCAACCCCTCTACTTTAAGTATGTCGGGTTTGTCTGTTATAATAATATTTTTATGAGTTGAAGTGCGTCTTAATACAGTTTTTACTCTTGCTATGACATTGCGAATCGTATAGGGTTTCATTATATAATCGTCTGCTCCTATGTTAAGCCCCATTATCATATCGTCTTCTGTATCTCGTGCTGTGCAAAATATTATTGGAATTTCGGCTGTTGTAACATTTTCTTTTAGAATCTTCGCCATCTTTATCCCACTTACCTCTCCCATCATTATATCTAAAAGTATAAGTGAATATTTTTTTAAATCGTATGTTAGGGCTTGCTCTGCTGTGAAAGCAACATCAACATCATAACCTTCATTTTCAAGATTAAGTTTTAAAACTTCACATAAAGTTTCTTCATCATCAACTATCAATATACGCTCTGTCATAGGGAGTTTTATTATTCTGAGGCAAATTTACACAGAATAATAAAACTAAATACAATGTTAATGAAGATTTAATGTATTTGTAACATTTATGAAACATTATATCTCTTATTTTGCATCATCAAATTAAAAATATAATAACTATGAAAAAGAAAATTATTTTAGCTGGGCTTTTCGCCTGTATCGCTATCTATTCACAAGGGCAAGATGTAAAAAAAGAAGAGCCAAAGGGTAAAGCTATTGTTCAAATGTTTGGCAATTTCCATTCAAATTTTGTTTCCGAAAATAACAAGAGCGGATTTGAATTGGAAAGAAGTTATTTGGGCTATGAATACAAGCTTGGAGATGACCTTTCGGTTAAAGGTGTTATGGATATTGGTAAATCTTCTGATGTAACTGATTATCACAGATTGGCCTATATTAAAAACGCTATGATTTCTTGGAAATCGGGCAACTTAATTCTAAATGGAGGTCTTATTTCTACAACTCAGTTCAATTTTCAAGAGAAATTTTGGGGCTATCGTTATATTTTAAAATCTTTTCAAGATCAATATAAGTTTGGAAGTAGTGCTGATTTAGGTATTTCGGCCTCTTACAAATTTTCTAATTTAATTTCAGCAGATGCTATAATAGTTAATGGTGAGGGTTATAAGAAAATTCAAAAAAATAATGGTCTAAACTATGGTTTAGGTGTAACCTTAACGCCTCTTAAAGGTTTTCAAATAAGATTATACGGAGGCTTAAATGAGGGTGATGAGGATAGCAAAAAGAATATTACAAATATGGCTGCATTTATGGGATATAAATGTGAGAAATTCACTATTGGGGCTGAGTATAATTACTTAATGAACGCTTCTTTTAAAGATGATTGCGACCAAAAAGGATATTCAATATTTGCTTCTGTAAACCTTTCAAAAGAAACTGCTATATACGCAAGATTTGATGACTTATATTCTAAGAATAATTGGAATTATGCAAACGATGAATCAACTGCAATTCTTGGAGCTCAATTCAAACTTGGAAAATATGTAAAAATTGCTCCTAATTTTAGGGTAAGTATGCCTAAATTAGATGGTTCTAAGGAATCATATTCTGCTTTTATTAATTGTTATTTTGGATTTTAATTATAAACATTTAAATAAGGAATTGATTATGAAAAAAAAATTTCTAAAAATTATGACATTAGTATTCGCCTTTTCAGTTGTTTCTTGTGGCGATAATTCAAAAAATGATGGTAATAAAGCACAAGAGCTTTCTGGTGCAGGTGCTACATTCCCACTACCTTTCTACAATGTAATATTTGAACAATTTGCAGAAGTTAATGGTGATGCTGTTGCTTATGGTGGCATTGGTTCTGGCGGAGGAGTAAGAAATTTACGAGATAAGATAGTAGATTTTGCTGGTAGTGATGCTTTCCTTTCTGAAAAAGAAATGTCTGAAATGGATAGTGTAATACATATTCCTACTTGTATGGGAGCTGTGGTTGTTGCTTACAATTTAGATGGCGTAAATGATTTAAAACTTTCAGGAGAAATTATTGCTGATATTTTTGCTGGCAAAATAAAAAAATGGAATGACCCTCTTTTGATTGCTCTTAACCCAAATATTACTTTGCCTAATGAGAATATTATTCCTGTTTTTCGCTCTGATGGCTCGGGAACAACTTTTGTTTTTACAGATTACCTTACTAAGGTAAGTCCTATGTGGGCTTCTGAATATGGTTCTGGAAAATCTATAAATTTTCCTTCTGGACAAGCAGCAAAAGGTAATCCTGGTGTTGCAAGTGTAATTTCTCAAACAAAAAATTCTATAGGATATATTGGTTCTGAATATGCTTTTGCTCAAAAAATACCTTTCGCAAGTATAAAAAATGCAAAAGGAGAGTTTGTTTTACCATCAGTTGCTTCTATATCTGCTGCCGCCTCAGGAGATATTCCTAATGATACTCGAGCTTCTATAACTAATGCTGATGCAGACGGGGCTTATCCTATTTCAACCTTTACTTGGATAATTATTTACAAAGAACAAAACTACTCTGATCGCACTAAGGAACGAGCTATTGCTACATTAAATTTATTGAAATATATTATTTCTGATAAGGCTCAAAGTATTACTTCAAAAGTTCATTATGCTCCTCTTCCTGACAAAGTCAAAGAATTAAGCATTAATAATTTGAAAACAGTAACATTTAACGGCGTTACCATATTACAATAATAGTATATGAATGATAAGATATATAAAATAATATTATTTATAGCTACATTAGTAATACCTATAATTTGTGGGGGCATATTGTATGCCCTCGTTACTGATGCTTATGAGGCTTTTGAATATTTTGGATTCTTCAATTTTCTAACTTCTTCTGAATGGAGTTATACGGAAGGTGCTGAACAATATGGAGCATTACCTTTTATTTTAGGTACATTATTGACTACTTTTTTAGCTCTCTTATTCTGTATTCCTTTTTCTCTCCCTGTTGCTCTATTTGTAGGAGAATATTTTAAGGATACAAAAATAGCTAACTTTTTGAGTACTGTTACAGATTTATTAGCGGGTATTCCTTCTATTATATATGGTTTATGGGGATTTTATACTTTAAGACCTATTATAATGTCTTTAAATATTTCTCCGCAAGGTTCAGGAATTTTGACAGCATCTTTGGTTTTGGCTATAATGATTGTTCCTTATGCTGCTTCTCTTAGTGCTGAATTTATAAAAATGGTGCCTAATGATTTAAAAGAAAGTGCTTATAGCCTTGGTGCAACAAAATATGAAGTTATTAAAAAAATTGTTTTCCCAGTAGCTGGCTCAGGAATATTCTCTTCTTATGTTTTAGCAATAGGTCGTGCGTTAGGAGAAACAATGACAGTTACAATGTTAATTGGTAATACTAACAATATTCCTAATTCTATAACTTCTACTGGCAATTCTATGGCTTCAATTATTGCTAATCAATTTGGTGAAGCTGATGATTTAAAACTTTCATCTCTAATTGCAATAGGACTTATTCTTTTTATAATTACAGCTATAATAAATATGATAGGCAAAATAATGATTAAACATGCAAGAATTTCGTAATTATGTATAGTAAAACAAAACATCGTTTGATTAAAGACAAAGCAATACTATGGGGCATCTGTATTTTAGCAACACTTACAGCAGTTCCTTTATTTGCTATTTTAGGAGAAGTTTTTATAAATGGTTACAATCAACTCTCTTGGTCGTTTTTTACCGAACCAACTCCCACTGCATACAAAACAATGCAAGCTATTGAAAATGGAGAACGCATTCCTGGAGGTATTGCTAATGGTATAATAGGAACTATCTTAATATTAAGTATGGCTATGATAGTTGCTATTCCAATAGGTATTCTTTGTGGAATATTTCTTGCAGAGAACTCTAAAAATCGTTTTGCAAAAATAATTAGTTATTTAACAGATTTATTACAAGGAACTCCTTCTGTAATTGTAGGTATAGTAACTTATATTTGGATAGTTGTTCCTATGAAAGGATATTCCGCTATTGCAGGTAGCATAGCTCTTTTTATTATGATGCTTCCCCTTATAATTCGCTCAACCGAAGAAACTTTAAAGATTTTACCAACATCTCTTAAAGAAGCCGGTTTAGCCCTTGGTGGAAATAGAGTTAGAGTAATGTTAAAGGTTCAATTACCAGCAGCATTTGGGGGTGTTTTCACAGGAATATTACTTGCTATTTCAAGAGTAATAGGAGAAACTGCTCCTTTAATGTTTACTGCATTAGGTTGTTCTTTTATACGTTGGTCTATTGACAAACCTATATCAGCTGTACCATTACTTATTTGGGAATTCTTTAATGACCCTTATTTACAAAATATGATATGGGGAGCATCTCTTTTTCTATTATTATTTGTTCTTACATTAAATGTTTTATCAAAATATCTTAAAAGAAAATGGAATCAATAACACCTATACTTGAATTTAAAAAGACTTGTGTATCATATACCAAGCAAACAATGGCAGTAAAATATGTTTCAGCTGCTATTGAAAAAAATACAATTACAGCTATAATGGGGCCTTCCGGTTGTGGAAAATCCACATTATTACGTGCAGTAAATCTTATGCATAATCTTTATCCTAATATTCGTGTTGACGGAGAGATACTGTTAAATGGAGAGAATATCTTTTCTATGGCTCCCATTGATGTTCGAGCTCGTGTTGGTATGGTTTTTCAACGTCCTACTCCATTCCCTACAATGAGTATTTACGACAACGTTTTATCTGGATTTTCATTAAATGGCATACGTTTATCAAAAAGTGAAAAAGATTTAATAGTAGAACGTTGCTTAAAAAATGTAGCATTGTGGGACGAAGTAAAAGATGTTTTAAATAAAAAAGGCACTTTTTTATCCGGAGGCCAACAACAAAGACTATGTATTGCTCGTGCACTTGCAATGAAACCTGATATCCTCCTAATGGACGAACCAACATCTGCCCTTGACCCAATAGCAACAAAACATATTGAAGAACTATTATTAGAACTTCAAAAAGAAGTTACTATTTTAATTGTAACTCACAATATGGGACAAGCAATGCGTATATCTTCTCATTCAATGTTTATGTATTTGGGAGAATTAATTGAATACGGAGATACAAAAACCTTATTTTCCACCCCAAGAGATGAGCGAACAAAGGCATATTTAACTGGTAAAATTGGATAAAATCTATTTTTATTATCAAAATCTGTCAAATAACCTGCTTTTTTTTTGCAAGTTTAAAAAAAAGCAGTATCTTTGCAAACCGAAACCCGTAAGGTCTCTTGGCCGAGTGGCTAGGCACCGGTCTGCAAAACCGTCTACTCCAGTTCGAATCTGGAAGAGACCTCAAAAGAAAAGGTTACTTAATGTTAAGTAACCTTTTTATTTTTTATACATCTAAGCTTTGCATATTCACAAGGCGAGAATATATACCTCCTTTTTCTAAAAGTTCTTTGTGATTGCCACTTTCTACAATTTTTCCTTTATCCATAACCAAAATAACATCGGCATTCATTATCGTTGTCAAACGATGTGCTATCACAACTGAGGTTCTATCTTTCATCAGTTGAGTTAAGGCTTGCTGAACTTCGTGTTCGTTTTGCGTATCTAAGGCAGAAGTGGCTTCATCTAAAAGAAGAATTTCTGGATTCTTCAACACAGCTCTTGCAATACAAAGTCTTTGTCTTTCTCCTCCTGAAAGGCTCATTCCTCTATCGCTTAGGTGTGAGTAATATCCTTTTTCCATTTTGGAAATAAAAGAATCGGCATTTGCAATCTTTGCGGCGGCAATCACTTCTTCCATAGTTGCCGATGGATTTCCAAAGGCTATGTTTTTAAATATGGTGTCGTTAAACAAAATCGCCTCTTGTGTAACAATACCTATTTGAGAACGCAAAGCATTTATACCTATTTCTTTTATATTTACGCCATCAAATAAAATTTCTCCCGAATTAACATCAGCAAACCTTGAAATCAAATCTAAAAGTGTTGATTTTCCTGCACCAGATTCTCCTACTAAGGCAACGGTTTGCCCTTTCTTAATTGTAAAACTTATGTCTTTTAATACGTTTTCTGAACTATTTTCATAGGAAAAGAAGACATTGCGAAATTCTATCTTGTCTTTAAACTCGTTTACTTGCAAAGGAGTTTCTACTTCTGTGATTTTTTCTTCTGCGTCAAGAATTTCATAAATTCTTATTGCTGCTGCATCTCCTTTTTGCATATTATAATAGGCTGTCGAAAGCTCTTGCAAAGGAGAAATTACTTTTGCAAAAATCAAAGTAAAGCCTATAAGTATTGCTGCTGACATTTTGCCTGCTAAAACCAATTCTCCTCCAAACAAAACTACTGCTACAAGCACAAATATGGCTAAAAATTCTGTTAAAGGTGAGGCTAATTCTTTCCTTCTAAATATTTTAGTCATCACCTTGGTGTAATAGTCGTTTGATTGAGAGAATTTCTCTTTTGTTATGCCTTCTGCTCCGTATGATTTTATAGCTCTAAGCCCTCCAAGCGTCTCTTCGCATTGCGACATTAAAACTCCCATTTCTTTTTGTCCTTTAATGGAGTTGCGTTTTAAGCTATTGCCTATTTTCTTTATTAAAAAATATGCAATAGGTAAGACTACAACAATAAATAAGACTAATTGCCAAGATGCAATTATGAGTGCTGAGAAGAAAACCAAAACCATAATGGAATCTTTCACTAACATCTGCAAACTACTTACTACACTCCATTCTATATCTGCTAAGTCGGATGTTAATCTTGACATAATATCGCCTTTTTTCTTGTCTGAAAAAAAGCTAAGTGGTAGAATACATATTTTTTTGTAAACATCGTTTCTCAAATCGTTTACAAGTCCATTGCGAATCGGCACAATAAAATACATTCCTAAGTATCTGAAAAGCGCAGAAAAGAAAATGCAAATAATATAAACGACACCTATTGCTATCAAACAAGGATATATTCCATAGATTTCTTTGTAAGCATTTAAGTGAAAAGAGAAATAATCCATCAAAGCGTCTTTGTCAAGACTTAATTCTGGACATTGCAAGGGTGCTTCTATGACTCCGAATAATACCGAAATGAATGGTATTATCATCACAAAGGAAAAAAGCGAAAAGAAAACGTATATAAGGTTTGAAACTACGTTTAAAACTATGTCTTTCTTATAGTTCAAAATATATTTAAAAACCCTAAATACGTTTTTCATTGCTTTCTTATTTTTAGTAGCGATAATGTTCTGCTTTATAAGGACCGTCTACATTTACTCCTATGTAATCGGCTTGTTTTTGTGTTAATTTTGTAAGTTTTACTCCTATATTTTCCAAGTGAAGTCTTGCTACTTCTTCATCTAACTCTTTTGGAAGACGGTAAACTCCTACTTCATATTTCTTTGTCCAAAGATCAATTTGTGCAAGTGTTTGATTTGTGAATGAATTACTCATTACAAACGAAGGATGTCCTGTTGCACAACCAAGATTTACCAATCTACCTTCGGCTAACAAGTAAATGCAGTGTCCGTCCTCGAAAATAAACTTATCAACTTGTGGTTTGATGTTTACTTTCTTTATTCCTGGATAGTTTTCCAACTTTTCAACTTGAATTTCGTTGTCAAAGTGTCCTATATTACATACTATGGCTTCTGTTTTCATTCTTGCCATATCTTCAACTGTGATTACATCGCAGTTTCCTGTTGTTGTAACATAGATATTTCCTTCTTTCAAAGCGTCTTCCAAAGTTGTAACTTCAAATCCCTCCATTGCAGCTTGTAAAGCACAAATTGGGTCAATTTCTGTTACTAAAACTCTCGCTCCATATCCACGCATACTTCTTGCACATCCCTTTCCAACATCGCCATATCCACAAACAACTACTACTTTTCCTGCTATCATAACGTCTGTTGCACGTTTGATTCCGTCTGCCAAAGATTCTCTACAACCATATAAGTTATCAAATTTACTTTTTGTTACAGAGTCGTTTACATTTATTGCAGGAATTAACAATTCTCCTCTTTCCATCATTTGATATAAGCGATGAACTCCTGTTGTTGTTTCTTCGCTCACTCCTTTTAGGGTTTTAAGAATTTTATGCCATTTTTGAGAATCTTCTGCGTAAACAGCCTTTAAGGTTTTCAACACTATTGCTTCTTCTGTGTTAGAGGCTTCTTTGTCAAGTAAAGAAGGGTCGTTTTCTATTGCGTATCCTTTGTGTACTAATAATGTTGCGTCTCCACCATCGTCCACAATCAAATCCGGACCTTCTCCATTAGGGAAAGAAAGTGCTTGATTTGTACACCACCAATATTCTTCTAAACTTTCACCCTTCCATGCAAAAACAGGAACTCCACGTTCTGCAACAGCAGCCGCAGCATGATCTTGTGTAGAGAAGATATTGCAAGAGCACCATCTTACATCAGCTCCTAATTCTGTTAATGTCTCAATAAGAACTGCTGTTTGAATTGTCATGTGCAAAGAACCCATGATTCTTGCTCCTTTTAACGGTTTTTCTTTTCCGTATTTTGCTCTCAATGCCATTAAACCCGGCATTTCTTTTTCAGCAATCTCTATTTCTTTTCGTCCAAAGTCTGCCAAAGACATGTCAGCAACTTTGTATTTCAATGTATAGTCTGTCATTTTATATTGTTTTTTATTTTTTTATCAAATTATAAATATTCAAAAACACGTCTGTGTTTTGCATTACTCCTGTAAAATTTTCTGCACCCACTCCATAACTAAAAATTGGTACGGGAACAGCTGTGTGATGCCAAGAAGTCCACTCGGCTTTTGTAAGATTATTGTCAGCAGGCAAGGTAAGACCCCCTGTTTCGTGGTCGGCAGTTACAACAACTAAGGTTTCACCATTTTGTTTTGCAAATTCCAAAGCTATTCTTACGCATTCATCAAAGTCTTTCACCTCATCTATCATATTTTCGTATTTATGAAGATGTGCTTCCATATCAATCTTGCTTCCTTCAAGCATTATGAAAAATCCATTTTCGTTATCGGAAAGTGTTTTTAGTGTTTTTTCTAAACTTTCTGGTAAAACATTGCCTCTTTTCTTTGCTTCATCAAGATGACCATCGGCTAAAAGTGCGTAAAATCTTTTAGATTTAGTATTTTTTATTTGCTCTATTGAATTATACACCTCATATTTTTTAGAGGTAAGAGAATCTAATAAATTTAGTTTGTCTTTTCTCTTTGTGGGAACAAATCTATCTAAGCCTCCTCCTATGACTATGTCTATGTTTTCTTTGATAAAACTTAGGGCTATTTCTTCTTGTAGATTTCTATCTTTGACATTTGCCACAAAACTTGCGGGTGTAGCATGTGTAACATCACAAGAAGTAATTATTGCTGTGCTTTTACCTTGGTTTCTCGCCATTTTCAATAACGAAGCATGAGGTTGTGAATTTTTATCTAAACCTATTGAGCCGTAAAGTGCTTTTTGTCCTATTGCAAGGGCTGTTCCGCCTGCTCCTGAGTCAGTTACTTCTTTGTTTGCGCAGTATGTGATTGATAATCCTACATATGGCATTGTGTACATGGTTAATTGCTTATCGTTTGCAAGATATGCAGCGTAGGTTTGTGCAATTCCCATTCCATCTCCAATGAGAAGGATTACGTTTTTAGGTCTTGGTTGTGAGAAACCAATGTTAAATAAAAATAATGCTAATAGTAAAAAAATTGTTTTTTTCATTACAAGCCTAATTGTTCTAAAAGGGTTTGATATAACCATTTTGTATCGCGTCCCATTGCGCGAACTTGTTGCGGAACTATGCTTTGGGCAGATTGTCCTGGTGTTGTATTGACTTCAAGGAAGAATAACTTATCGTCTTTCTCACGATAGATAAAGTCTATTCTACAAACGCCTGAGCAATTTAGCCTTTTATATAATTTTTTTGTTGTTTCTTGAACTCGTGTCATAAATTCAGGACTAACTTCTGCGGGAGTTATTTCGCTCGATAGCCCATTGTATTTTGCATCATAGTCAAAGAATGCTGTTTGTGATATGATTTCTGTCATAGGGAATGCAATTATTTCTTTTTCTCCCACTTGCATCACTCCACAACTAAATTCTCGTCCCTCAATAAACTCTTCTATTAAAACTTTATCGTGAACGGTAAAGGCTTTTTCTATGGCTGGCAACAGTTCTTCTTTGCTTGTAACTTTGCTCATACCTATTGAAGAGCCTCCTTCCGAAGGTTTGACAAACA
This sequence comes from Candidatus Onthomorpha sp., assembly GCA_045644685.1. GTDB lineage: Bacteria > Bacteroidota > Bacteroidia > Bacteroidales > P3 > Onthomorpha. Next base: position 53,674 of record JAZRHI010000009.1, on the reverse strand, counting down.
AAGGTAATGATATGTTTTTTTCAATCTTATCTATATCGAATTCTTCGTCCTTAAAGACACTTGTATTCTTTGCAACATTTACTATATCAAAGCTTCTAACAAGTGCATTGCATACTTCCTTGTCAAAAGTTATAGAAGAAACAAGTGCAGAGCAAGTTGTATAAGGAATATTCAGCATATCGAAATATCCTTGCAATAATCCGTTTTCGCCAGGCGTGCCATGAACGATTATCAATGCACCATCGAAGATTATTTTTTCATCATTCAGTGTAAGAGAAAAGTCATTCTTATCTATTTCTATGCGTTTGCCTTCAACAGAATAATACCATGATGATTTTTCTATTACGATTGTATAAACATTGTATTTATCTCTATTTATATTTTCCGATATTTGCCCAGCAGAACGTATGGATATTTCGTATTCTCCCGAATATCCTCCTGCAACAAGTGCTATATTTTTCTTCATTTGCAATATTATTATTTTAATTTGGCTTTTTCAAGATTGGCTTTCATGTCTAAAAGCATTGCTTTTATGTCATTAAGAGTTGCAACCAACTCATACTTCGGATCTAAGTATTGTTGCGTACCTGTTTTCATTACTTTCCTAACTCCTTCTAAAGAATAGCCACATTCTTTCGTGAAATAATGAATTTTTTTTAGGAACTCAATCTCTTTTTCTGTATATCTCCTTATACCAGCACTTGTTCTGCGTGGTTTTAAAACGTTAAATTCTTTTTCCCAATAACGTAATGTTGAAGTGGGAAGGTCTAACATTTCGGAGACTTCATTGATGGTATAAAACAACTTACTTTTCATTTTACAAAAATAATGATTATTTTTTACTTATCATTGTTTATCAAAGTTTTTTCAAAGAAATAATTTTCTAAACCTAAGAAATATTTTTCTGAAGCTAAGAAATATTTTACTAATCCTAAGGAAAAATTAAAGGAAATAAAAAAAGAGACAATTTCTTGCCTCTTTCTCGTTAAAACATTTAAACCTTATTAGTGTCTTACTACTAATTTTTTTGTTGAAAGTGTTACTCCGTCTGCTACTACTGAGTAGAAATAAACTCCATTAGGCAATTCTGATGTGTTTATATTCACTGCTGATTTTACTCCTACTTTTGCAGGAATTGTTGCAACGGTTTTGCCTACCATATTGCGTACAGAGATTTCTGCCTTTGAGTAATTAGATGGTATAGCATAAGATAATTTTGCGTTGTTTACAGCTGGATTAGGATAGGCGCTTAAAGAAAGATTTGTTGCTTTCGCTTGTTCTAATCCTACTTCATCATAGTATTTTACATAAAAGCTTTCTAATGTTTCGTATTCGCCTTCTGTTGCTGCGGCTTTCATTATATCTACTTTTATAATGACTGTGTTTGTTGTTGCTGGGAAATATGCTATGTCAAACAAGGTATATTCTTCGCTTGGATTCAAAGTAACTGGCCCTGCAAAGTTTCCTTCTGTGCAATTACCAAAACACATTAAGAATTCTGTGTTTGCATCTCCCATTGTTTGCTCATAACCAACGTATGTGTCAATTGGACTTTCTGTTTGGTTGGTTAAAAAGAAGAAAGCCTTAGCTTCTTCTCCTGGAACTACTTCTATTTTCAAGGTGTCATTAGAAAAAAATTCTTCACCTTGATATGTCATTTTGAAAGTTTGTTGAGCGCTTACGCCTAACACAACAAATAACATTGATAAAAACAAGTAAGTCTTCTTCATATTCATTTAATTTTTTATTTGTTAAACATTTATAATTCTATTTCGTTTACTTGTAACACTTCGCCTGTTGCGTTGTCTGTTATCATTACAACAACTGCACAATTGTCCATTACCCAATTTTGAGAACCTGTTACAAGATAATTTTTCTCTATTACATCTCCTTGTTTGAAAGAATTAGCAAGCGGCATGTCCTTTAACGGATTTTCTCTCAATACATGCTTAAATGTATATAACTGATGCTCTGACGCAACGTTTTGAATACCTTCTATTCCGCTTTCAGTAACGTATAAAGTCAAAGAAATTTCTGAATCAACAGCTTCTAAAACTTCTATTTTTGTGCTTACTAAAATATTAGTCTCGCCTTCTACTTTTGCTCCTAATGAGATGTTAAATCTATGTGGAGTATTAGCGATTGCTTCTCCTATTTTGCTTGCCCAATCTCCTACACTACTAACAGGAGTGCCTTGTCTATTTATCAAAATGACAGGATAACTTATTATATTGAAAGTTTGCTTCAATTCATCTCCGTAAGGGGTGCGTAAATCCATGTTTTCGTTTTCGGGCTTTGGTCGTGCATAAGAGCCAGTGTGTACAGCAGAAACTATTAAGCGTTCTCCGTATGTCTCCATCTCAGCTTCAAGAATTGCTGTTCCGCCCGGACAATTCGGGCAATCCCATCCTGTAAAATCTTCTACTAAGATAGCTTGTTCTGTTTGTGTTTTGGTAATAGGAGTTGTTAAATCTGTTTCTCCTATGATAGGTGTCAATCTTTCTTCTTCTGTGTAATTTTCACAAGATGCAAAAAGAATAGAACCTATTACCAATATTGTATTTAATATCTTTCTCATGTTTTTCCCTTATTAAAAACTACTTGTTATTGTCATAAATAAACCATTAGAAGCTGGCACTTCTCTACATACACCTCCTATACAAATTATACCGCTTCTTTGTTTTCCATAACTTAACGACACTCTTGTTGTTTTATATGTCGAACCTAAGGCTATATTGTAGTAGTGTGTTTTATCTCCGTTTTCATTTCCATAATTCCATTGGTCAGATAATGCGAAGAACCATTTACCTGCAAAATTATATTCGGCAGTCGCTTGTAGCCAATCGCCTTTTGCCCATTCGCCATAGTTTTGTTCTGTTAACAACCATTGGACTTCTCCTCTTACAGAGTGCTTTTTAGAAATTTTATATGTAGCATCCGCAACAAAAATGTTAGCAATAACATTTTCAGCCTCAGGATGGCCAAATGCAATTGGGTTGAAAATTTGATTAGAGTACATAAAGTTTAATTTTAAGTCCTTATTAACTTTCTTACCCACCTCAAAATTTATTTCTTGGAAGTATAAACTATCTCCAACCTTAAAGAAATCAGATGTATATCCGTCTGTACCCATTTGATTTAAAGCATAGCCTTCCAATGGCTGACGATCAATAGAGTGAACTCTTGAATAATTTAATTTTAACTCGGTTCCGTATTTACCTCCTAAGATTGTGTTCTTTTTAATCTTATACATGATATCGGCTTGTATGCCCATTTCGCCATTAACTTGTGTTGCGTAAGGATACATTGCCATTAGAGAATACGCATGCTGACGAGTAATTGCAGGAAGGTAATTAACATTTAACATATTTCCTGTTTCAGTTCTTTTAGACTTGAAACTCATATTGTCAATGCGTTTTGCTTCAAGAGAAATTCCCAATCCCTTAACAGAATATGAAGCTTTCAACAACAAAGCGTTACCTGGCTTGTAGATATATCCGTTTACTGCGTTTGGATCTTGTCCTTTATAAGCATATTCTCCTGAAAGGAAAAATGCTTTGTGAGAAAAATCGAAACGAGCAGCCATTGCACCAATATTTTCTGGTATAATCATCTTGAACATATCGCCATTCAATGTTATTGTTTTCGGACTTGCTTGTTCATAAACTGAAACAAAGCTTCCGCCAACAGTCAATCGAGTTGCGCTATTATTCATTTTTGTGATTAAGTCATTCAAAGAAATTTCTGCATCTAAGCCTCGAATAAGACCATTTGCGTTATCCCATATATCTTCCCAGTAATATCTTTGTTTACCTATTACACCTTTTAAAGCAATTCCGTCAATTGGTTTTGCAATTACACGCAATCCGTCCATTGCGTTATCTAATCCTAAATTTCTTTCTTCGTATGAACGGAATACTAAGCCGTTTCCGAATTGCTCATAGTAGTTTCCTACGGTTACTTCTAAGTAATCTTTTTTGTATGACGCAAAACGGTAAGGTATTCCTGCTCCTTTGTATTGTGCATCAAAGCCAAGAATAGGATTCAAATAGGATTCAAATCTTAAACCAGCAGAAAAATCTCCACTTGTGTAGTTTATGTTAGCAAAAGCATTACTTAAAAGTTTTTCTTTTACTTTTTCTGCACCTATTACACTATCTTCCTTAGACGCCTGTATGTCCATTTGAAAGTTTCCTGTAACTTTACCTCCTAAAATGCTTTGTGCATAAGGCATAAAAGGCAATAAAGAAAACAAGACAATGACTACTATTTTTTTCATTTAGTTTTTTTATTTTTCTTCTGTAATTACTTTGCGTATTGCTTCGATTAAACCTTCTTCATCGCCAGGAGTATATCCAACATGTTGCCAAACAATTTCTCCATTGCCGTTTACAACAAATGTATGAGGAGGATTGTTTACTCCCATTGCTCTTTTAAATTCGCTATTTACGTCAAGCAATATTTCATACTCCCATTCAGAGGTATTTACCAAAGGTTGTACTTTTGATTGTGTACGGCTGTCATCTATTGACACAGCATAGATTTTCATTCCTGTTTCTTCTTGCCATTCTTCGTACAATTCAGCAAATGTACTCAACTCCATTAAACAAGGTTTGCACCATGTAGCCCAAAAACATATAGCAAATGGTTTGCCTTCGTTGCTAAGAGTTTTTGTATTTATTGACTTTCCATCTATTGTTTTTAAATCTACACTTGGAAGTGTTTGTTGCGCGTATGTCATCAAAGAACATACTGTTACTATTAAAAATAAAATCGCTTTTTTCATACTCTTAATTTGTTTAATTATTTCTTTCTACTAATTGTTCTACTAATTGTTCCAAGGCTTTTCTGCCTTGATTTTCTGGCAAATGCTTTAAAACTTCTTTTGCTTTATCACTATAATATTTTACTTGTGCTTCTGTTTTTTTAAGACTACTTGATGTCGATATGTTTAAGGTCAGCATCATAATATCTTCATCTGACTTGTCTTTTTGTTTGACAAAATTTATTACTTTGGGTTTAACCTCATCATCTAATTGCTCTATGTAATCTATTATTGGCAATGTAAACTTACATTCTTTTATATCGTTTCCTGATTTCTTACCATTAGATTGAGTAGTGTCAAAGTCTAAAATATCGTCCTTTATTTGGAATGCTCTTCCTAATAATCTGCCAAATTCTTCGGCATATTGAGTGTAGTCTTCGTTTGTTTTAGCAGTTTTTGCTCCTATGTAAGCCGAGGCTCCTAATAAAGAAGAAGTTTTATTGTCTATTACACTAAAATAAGACTCACGAGAAATTATTCCTTTCTCCAAAACATCTTTTTGTAATAGTTCTCCCATAGGTAATTCTCTTGCTATCTTGGAATAAATCGGCAAAAGCTCAAAATCTTCCTTGTTATGGATTAGTTGAAGCGACTTTCCGAAAAGATAATCTCCATACAATATTGCAGCGTTATTGCCCCATTTCGCATTTATTGTCGGTTGGTTTCTTCTCAAATCGCTATTGTCTAATACATCATCATGAGCTAATGAAGCAGTGTGAAGCAATTCTACGATAATTGCCGAACGATAGGTTGCATCACTAACACCTCCACAAGCCTTTGCCACTAATAGCGTGATAAGTGGGCGAATTTTTTTGCTCTTTTGCGAAAGGGAATACGACAATATATCAGAAAGCATTTCTATATCACTTTGTTTGCATTCCTGATACATAGTTTCAAAAGTGTTTATCTCGTTTTCTATAATTTTTGCTATGTCTTTTAAGTCCATTCCCTTAATAAACTAAACGTTTTAACGTGCAAATATACAAAAAATATAGAAACTTCATAATTTTTCTTAGGTTTAGAAAATTATTTCTTTACTTTAAAAAAATATTTCTTTGCTTTATTTTATTTTTTCTTTGAATTATTTTTAATTTTGTAAGCTCTAAAATTTAAAAGTAAAGTAATGAAAAAATTAAAAGTTTGGCTACGAAACGCAAGAATGGTTTCTTTGGCACAAAGCTTACTTCCAGCAATTTTAGCTGTGGTGATGGCAATCAATGAGCAAGAGTTCAATATTTTTCTTGCGATTTTAGCGGTTTTAGGCGTTATATCAGCTCACTTAGGCATGAATTTGGCAGACGATTTCTTTGATTACAAAGTCAATACTGCTGAAAGCAGAAAAGAACTTAATCGTCAAGGTTTTAGAGCAAGGATTGTAAAATATCCTTATCTTACATCTAATGAAGCAAGTCTTAGTGATTTAAGAAGAGCTATTATACTTTTTCTTCTTTTTGCCGCTGTAATGGGAGGAATTATTTTGATTGCCCGTTTTAATTGGCAAATAGTGTTAATTGCCTTTTTGACTTTATTGTTGGGAATCTCTTATTCTGGATTTCCTTTCAAGTTTTCGTACATCGGATTAGGCGAATTAGTTATCGGAATCATTTTTGGACCGCTTTTAATGATGGGTGTGTATATCGCAAGTGCTAACAGATTGGATATTTCCGTAGTTTTGGCATCTATTCCCGTAGGTTTGTTAGTCGTTAACATTCTTTTTACACATAGTTTCATTGATCAAAAAGCAGATGAGAGTGCAAACAAGATGACTTTTGCGCGTTTGCTAAAAAGCAATAGTGCAAATCTAACTGCAAGTATGGTATTTAATTTCGTACCTTACCTAATTATTATTGCAGGTGTTATTTTCTGGGATTTATCTCTGCTTTATCTTTTGGTTTTACTTGTTTTGCCAAGAAGTATTTGGCTGACAAGAAGTTTATTTGAATTTGTGAAATCAGAAAACACAAGCATTGCAAAACCGCCTAAGTACATGGGAAACATGGGTGATTGGGAAAAATTTCAAGCAGCAGGCATTGATTGGTTTATGGCGCGTTGGCTGGGAGCGAGAAACTCACTTTCTTTATTTTGTATAGTAATAATTATAATCAATATCATATTATGGTTAAACAAATGTTTTATTTAGCCAAATGGTTTTTTGGTGCTAAATTTTTTAATCAAAGAAAACCTCTTCAAAGTGTAATATTTATATCAGACAAATGCAATCTTGCTTGTAAGCATTGCAGTGTTTATAATCACACTAACCCAAATATAAAAACCTTTGAGCAAATAAAAGAAGAAATTGCTTATTGCTATGAGCAAGGTTCAAGGTTTATTGATTTCGAAGGCGGAGAACCTTTTATATGGGAAGATAATGGTAAAAGAATTGATGATTTGATTGATTTGGCTAAGTCAATGGGATTCTATTCTTGTACAATTACAACTAACGCTCAAAGACCTTTTGCAAATTCTCATGCAGATAGCATTTGGGTTAGCTTAGATGGAGTTGGCGAATACCACGAAAGAATTAGAGGAAAAGGCACTTTTGCAAAATTAGAGCAAAACATCTCTACTTGTAATCATAAGGCGTTAAGTGTAAATATGGCTATCAACACTTTAAACTATGAATCGGTAGCTGAAACCATAGAATACGTTAAGAATAATCCTTATATCAAGTCTATTTCTTTAAACTTCCATACTCCTTTTGAAGGCACAGAGTATTTAGCTTTAGATATGGAAAAGAGAAAGAAAATAATAGATTTGATAATCGCTTATAAGAAAAAAGGTTATCCTATTATGAATTCTGTGGCTGGCTTAAAGAAAATGAAATCTCTTGATTTTACTCCTCAATGTTGGGTAACGAATTTCATTTTCTCTGACGGGACAAGGAAAACTCAATGTATTGGAAACGAACAAGGCGTATGTAACGAGTGCGGTTTTTGTATGGCAGGAGAAATGAACGCTGTTTTCAATTTCCACCCAAGCACTATTTTTGCCGGTCTTAAATTAAGATTATAATATGTTTAAACGCCCAATTATTATCCCGCTTATATTTCTTATAATAGGGATAATAATTGTGGATAGTTTTGTGCCGGTTTTTTTTGTCAATGAGCATTATTCTGCTCACTTTGACAAAGCAACATCATTTCGCTATTTAATAACAGATAACTATAAACCAAAAAAGAATTGGACTGTTTACGAGGCGAAAGTCATTGAATATTTTGATGGGAATACTTGGCAAAAAACAAAAGGTAATATTATCGTAAATTTACCTAAAAAGTTTTCGCATTTAAATTATGGTGATGTAATTGAATCTGATGCAAAATTACATCGAATTAAAAATCACGAAAAATCTTCCTTTGATTATCAAAAATATATGCAACATAAAAGGTTGTATCATATGGTTTATTGTTATTCTTTTCAAATAGTAAATCATAATCAAGGGAATAAAATAATAGGATGGGCTAAGAATAGTAATGGTTATTTAAAGAGCAAAATAGAATCCTCTAACTTATCGGAAAGAAATTCTAAATTAGCAATTTCTTTGTTACTTGGAGATAAATCAAAGTTAGACATGGATATTAAAAATAGTTTTTCTGTTACGGGAATTGCTCATATATTATGTGTTTCGGGGTTACATATAGGTTTAATTCTTGCTTTCTTTCATGAAATCACAAAGTTTATTTGCTTATTCGGTTTAAGGTTTTATTATTTTAGGCAAATATTATTGATTGTCATTGCTTGGCTTATCGCTTTGATAATAGGTTGTACTCCTTCTTCGTTAAGGGTTGCGTTAATGTTTACTATTGTTGTTGCTTCTAAAATTTTACCATTACAAACTGATAGTTTAAACTCTCTTTATTGTACTGCATTCTTTCTTCTTTTAGCAAATCCTTTACTTTTGTTTGATATAAGTTTTCAATTATCCTTTTTGGCGGTTTTGGGCATACTAACGTGCATGCCGTTCATAAATAGACTGATTGAAAAGTATAGACGAAAAGGTTTAGAAGCACAGATATTAAAAAATATAGGTGTAAGCCTTTCTGCACAATCGTTTGCTACACCTATAATTCTTTATAATTTTAAAACGTTTCCTATATTATTCTTGCTAACTAACGTAATCGTTGTTCCTTTTCTTGGGTTTATTTTAATAAGTATAATAGTCCTTATTTGTTTTATGGATATCCCTTTTCTAAATGATGTTCTTTCTTTTGTGGTTAATGTGGAATTGGATGTATTAGTCGCTATTGCTAAATTTGTTGAAAGATTAACAATGGCTATTCCTTTTATTTAGATATTTGTAATTTAGAATTGGAGTATGTATAGTAAACATCTCTTCCGTTAAATGTCGCTTCCTCTGATAAACCAGGGTAAATCACTACCAAAGGTGTTTCAAAACTGAAAATAATTCTGTCAGATATTTTTACTATTGATACAAATGGCAATATACTATTGTAATTCATTCTTCCATTTTCGTCTTTGGTATATGCAGCAACTGATATTTCGCCTATATGTTGCGACTTTTTATTTTTTATCATTAGCACGTCGCATCCTAAGTTGTAATCTACTTTTTTATCTGCAAGCAAAATGAATGTCTTTAACTTAATATTGTAATAGACTTTAAGGGATAGTTTTACATCTTGTTCACTTGCTTTGTATTTTGTGCCGAAGATTTCTAATTCGCTATTACTTATTTTATGAACTGCAAGGGTGTCTTTCCTTACTATATAGTATTCTACGTTATCTTGCGAAATTTCTGCATTGCATTCAACTAAATCAAAACTATATTGTGCATAAAGTGATATGCTACTAAATAGTATTATTGCGATAAGCGAAACTATTTTTTTCATTATTTTCTTCTTTTTAGTATTGTACCGTCTATATCATATATTTCTGTGCCTTGAGGTGTGCCGTCTGAAAGATAATATTCCCATTTACCTATTTTAACACCCATTTTATATTGTCCTTTTATTATGATATTACCTTCTGCACTGAATACTTGATAAAGGCTATCTTGAATGCCATCTCTATAATAGTGTATAGAGTTTACTTGTCCGTTTTCATACCAAGACATACTTTCTCCTTGAAGTATGTTTCCTATTGTGTTTATGCGTTGATTGATTGTAAAGTTTTCGAAAAATTTATAGAATATTTCCCCTTCTGCTTTTTTTACTTTTATGTCACATAAGCCATTATCTTCTGCGAAATGTAAAGCAATGACTTTTTCTTCTTTTAAAACAAGTGGCTTTCTCTCTATATCGAAAACTTCCCAATCAAGACCTATTTCTGTATTTGTAAAGTCTGCTTTCGCAAATACGTCTCCTGTTGAAAAGAAAAACGTCCATTCGCCAGTCTTATTACCATCTCTGTCAAATTTTCCTTCTAATCGTTTTTGTTTATTCTCGTAGTAACGGATTTCTTTTACCTTTACTTTTTTGCCATTTATGTCTTTATATTCATAAACTAACTTTGGAGAATTGTTTTCGTAAGTTTCAATTACTTCTTTCTTTGCACAAGAAGAAAATACCATTAACAAAACTCCCAACATCAAAAAAACATTATTTTTCATAGCTATTTACTTATTTTTTTATTTGGCAAAGGTACAACAAATACGAAGATTTACATCCAAAGCACAAAACTTTTCTTATTTTTTTATTGTTATTTCAAAGAATGATGTATCTTTGCAAAAGTTTTAAACCTTAAAAATTTAAGAAAATGGCTTATAAAATTACAGACAGCTGTGCTGCATGTGGCACTTGTATTGATGAATGTCCTGTTGGGGCAATTTCTGAAGGCGATATCTATGTTATAGATGCTGAAAAATGCGTTAGCTGCGGAACTTGCGCTGACGTATGCCCTATGGAAGCTATTCAACCAGAAGACTAACCTTCTGAGAGAAAGTAAATCAAGCCCTATGAATTTTCATGGGGCTTTTTTTTCAACCTTTTTTAAATAAAAATTATGGATACAATGAATTTATGCAATAAAATAGTAAAAAAATCTTCTCTTTTAAATAATGTATTAAATAATACTAAGGATGCGTTTGTTATTTTTAAGGAAACAGCCCAGGAAATTATAAAACAAATGCAGGAAACTTCGCCTGACACAAAATTTATTTTTCAAAACAAATCTGAATTAGAGTTTGAAATTCGTTTTGGTACAGATGTACTTATTTTCTCTATGCATACAAATGCGTTTGAGTTCTCTCGACAACATGAAGTAATGAAATTACCTTATGTAACACAAGATAAAAATCGTTCTTATTGTGGAATGATAAATATTTACAACTTCTTGGCAGATTCTTTTGACTATGATCGCGATTATGACATAGGATATATGATCGGAAGGGTGTTTATAAATAAGGATAATCATTACTTTATAGAAGGAAAGCGCGAGGTTGGTTTATTGTATTCAAACTTTAATACATCTATTATAAATAAAGAGTCAATTTCTAACATAATCCTATCTTCTATGGAGTACGCTAACAATTTTGATCTTTTAGTTCCGCCTTTTGACGAGGTAAAAACCATAAGTATTGCGGAAATGAAGATAAATTCTTCCACAAAAAGGCTAATTACTGCTAAAAGATTAGGATTTGAATTTCAGCAAGATAGAGAATAATCAAAGAAAAAATTTATTTTTTTCCTAAGAAAAATTTGGTAGTAATGAAAAATGTTGTAATTTTGCATCGTCAAACAAGATAGAACGCCCCGTTCGTCTAGTTGGCCTAGGACGCAAGATTTTCATTCTTGAAATCAGGGGTTCGAATCCCCTACGGGGTACAAAAGATTAAAGAATAGAGAAAGAGAAAAGGAAATGGCAAATCATAAGAGTGCAATAAAAAGAGTTCGTGCTAACGACAAAAAAAGAATAGCTAATCGTTATTACGCTAAGACAATGAGAAATGCTTTGAAAGATTTCAGAACAACTGAGGACTTAACAGAAGCAGCTGCTAAATTACCTAAATTAGTTGCTCAAATAGACAGATTAGCAAAACGTTCAGTTATTCACAAAAACAAAGCTGCTAATCTTAAATCTAAGTGCATGAAAAGAGTAGCTTCTGTAAAATAGTGAAATTTGTAAACAAAAACATAAAACCTCTACCCCCTTATTTAAAGGGGGTTTTTTGTTATATATTGAATTATGATATTGATTGACACTCACACTCATTTATATGAAGATGTTTTTACTGAGGATTTAGACTTGGTAATAGAGAGAGCAAAACAAAATGGTATAAATAAGATGTTTATACCTAACGTTGATGAAACCACAATAAAGCCTATGCTTTCTCTTTGCGAAAAATACGATTGTTGCATCCCAATGATGGGACTTCATCCTACAAGTGTAAAAGCTGATTTTAAAAATTCCTTATCTATTATCAAAGAAGAATTATTTAAGACTCCTAATAAATTTTGTGCAGTAGGCGAAATAGGAATTGATTTGTACTGGGACAAAGAATTTCTTGAAGAACAAATAATTGCCTTCGAAGAACAAATAAATTGGTCCTTAGACTTAAATAAGCCTTTCATTGTTCACGCAAGAAAAAGCTTTGATCAAATATATCATTCCTTAAAAAACATAAATAAGCCTCAATACAAAGGTATATTCCATTGCTTTGGCGGAGATTTAAGACAAGCAAAAACAGTCATAGAAATGGGATTTAAAATTGGAATTGGCGGAGTTTTATCCTTTAAAAACGCAAAACTTTCAGACATTGTAAGAGATATTGATATAAAAGACATAGTTCTTGAAACAGACTCGCCATATCTTGCACCAGTTCCGTACAGAGGAAAACGCAACGAAAGCGCTTACATTTTAAATATAGCAAATCTAATAGCAGAAATTAAGAATATTCCATTAGAACAAGTAGCAGAAATCACAACTGCCACAGCCTTAAACATATTCGAAAATGAAATTTAAAGTTTTTTTAACAATATTAAGCCTATACCTAATTTCAACTTCCGCGTTATTTGCTCAAAAAAATGAGAATCAAGGAAACGGACAACCAATTATTCAAATCTTTGGAGATTTCTACACAGGACTTGGAGAAAACAAAGAAGACTTAGGATTTAAACTAAACAGAGCATACTTAGGCTATCAATACGAATTGCAAAAAGGCTTATCCGTAAAAGCAGTTATGGACATAGGCGAGTCAAAAGACGTAACCGACTATCAACGCATAGCCTACATAAAAAATGCTCAAATCTCATGGAAACATAACAACTTTACATTAAACGGAGGTTTGATTTCCACAACACAATTCAACGAAATAGAAAAATTTTGGGCTAAAAGATACATAGCAAAATCATTTCAAGACGAATATAAATTTGGACATAGTGCAGACTTAGGGCTATCGGCTACCTACAAATTTAATAATTGGTTATCAGCAGACGCAATCATTACAAACGGAGAAGGATATAAAAAACTACAACAAGGAAACGGATTACAATATGGCATAGGGGCAAGCCTAAAACCCTTAAAAGGATTACTTGTTCGCCTATATGCAGGAGTAAACGAAAGAGATGACATAAACTTATCTTTTTTCACAGGCTACAAACACGAAAAATTCTCTCTTGGAGGCGAATATAACATCCTAAAAGACCGTAAACAAGGAATAAGCCTTTACGGAGATTTCCTAATAAGTAAAAACATTGATTTCTATGCAAGATACGATATTTTAGAAGAAGAAAACAACATAATCAATGAAGATAAATCGTGCATAATAAGCGGTTTCCAATTTCAATTTAGCAATAACATAAAAATATCTCCAAACATTAAAATCAGCATTCCAAAAGACAAAACACTAAATCCCGACTATTTTGCATTCATAAGTTGCTACTTTGCAATTTAAACAAAGAATTACGAAATTATTTCCTAACTTTTATTTTGGCAGTGTATATTCTGAAATAATTTAACAGAAAAAGAATATCACAAAAAGGCCTTTTTTCATAGTTTTTCTATAATTTTGTGTTTTTATTTAAAGATTTAATTTTATGGATAGATTTATACCTGCTTGGTCTTTGTCAAATCCTGTGTCAAGACGTAAAACAAAAGAAATAATGGTTGGAAACGTTGGCATAGGTGGTAGTAATCCTGTTAGAATACAGTCTATGACTAACACAGACACGATGGATACTATTGCAACTGTGGAACAAACTTTAAGATTAGTTGAAAAGGGTTGCGAATTGGTAAGAATCACAGCTTCTAATGTGCAGGCCGCTCAAAATCTTTATAATATTAAGAACGAATTAGCGAAAAGAAATTGCTATGTACCTTTGATTGCAGACATTCATTTTAACCCAAAAGCGGCTGAGGTTGCAGCTTCTATTGTAGAAAAGGTAAGAATAAACCCTGGAAACTACACCGACAGAAATATTTCAAAGATACAATACAGCGATAGGGAGTATGAGCAAGAGTTAGAAAAGATTGCAGAAAGGCTTTCACCACTAATAGATATTTGTAAGCAGAATAATACCGCTATAAGAATAGGAACAAATCACGGGTCTTTAAGTCAAAGAATTATGGCACGATATGGCGATACACCTTTCGCAATGGCGTGTTCGGCAATGGAGTTTGTAGAAATTTGCAACGGATTAAATTTTGACAATCTCGTACTTTCTATGAAGGCAAGTAACGTTAAAGTTATGCACTACGCAACTCGTATGCTTTGTTGCATGATGGAAGAAAAGGGATTTAACCTTCCTATTCATTTAGGCGTAACCGAAGCAGGAAACGAAATGGAAGGAAGAGTGAAGTCTATATGTGGAATTGGCAGTTTATTGGCTTTGGGAATTGGAGATACAATTAGAGTTTCTCTGACTGAGATTCCTGAAAACGAAATCCCTGTTGCGAAAAAAATCGTAGAGGCATACTCTGATATTATGCCAAAAGAAAGCGAAAAAACCATAATTTTACATTCTGAATTTGAAAAAAGAGAAAAACCAAGCGACGTTTCAAATCTCGAACGCTTTGATATTTGCAAGCAAAGCCCAGCGGAAATCATAACAAACTTACAAAAACAAGAGCATAAAGCAGGAATAATATATCAATCCGAAGAAGAATTTAATCAAGAAAAGCTATTAGGAAACGTAACTGCCTTGATAATGGAATCAATGGTTGATAAATTAGAACTAAAAGACGATTTATTGCAATCAGAAGTGCTACAAGCAACGGGAGAACAAGTTTTCAAAGCAGAATTCATTGCTTGCCCATCTTGTGGACGTACAAAATATGATATACAATCCGCATTGGCTAAGGTAAAAGAAAGATGCAAACATTTAAAAGGCCTAAAAATAGCTGTAATGGGCTGTATTGTGAATGGACCTGGCGAAATGGCTGACGCAGATTACGGATATATTGGAGGATTAGAAAACAAGGTACATTTATATAGGGGAAAAAACTTGGTGCATTCAAATATTTCAGAAGAAGAAGCCTTGCCTTTATTGATTGAGATGATAAAAGAAGACGGCAAATGGCAAAATCCGAGTGATTGTTCTAAGTTTTAATTATTTTTGTTGTAACTTTGTCGCTCAATTTCTAAAAAGAAGAATTTTATTATAATGAATAATACAGATAACTCTACTCAATTTGGGTATCAAAAGGTAGAACGCTACAACGAAGACACGTTAGAAAAGTTAGCTTACCACTATAAAGAAATTTTAAGCTTACTTGGAGAAGACGTAAACCGAGAAGGCTTATTAGCAACACCAATGCGAGTTGCTAAGGCAATGCAATTTTTCACACATGGTTACGATTTAGAACCCGAAAACATACTTCGTTCTGCCATGTTTAAAGAAGACTATAAGCAAATGGTGATTGTGAAAGACATAGAGATATATTCCCTTTGCGAACATCACATGGTACCAATGGTAGGCAAAGCACACGTTGCTTATATCCCGAACGGATATATCGTAGGTTTAAGTAAAATTCCACGAATCGTAGATGTATTTGCACGAAGACTACAAGTGCAAGAGAGAATGACGCAACAAATCAAAGATTGCATTCAAAACACCTTAAATCCATTAGGAGTAGCAGTCGTAATCGAAGCTCGACACTTGTGTATGAGCATGAGAGGAGTTCAAAAACAAAATTCCGTTACCACAACCTCTGACTTCACAGGAGCATTCCTTAAAAATAAAGAAACAAGGGAAGAATTCATGCACCTTATTGGGATAAACCTTCTTTAATCCCTTGCTTCATAAAAATAAGTCTTAGCTTTAATAAAATAAAGCTAAGACTTATTTTTTCAATCCTAAGAATTATTTTTCCAAAGCTAAGAGTTTTTTCTCCAACTCATCAATTTGCTTTTTCATTTGGTCTAATTTGCGGAAATAGACGTAGCTTTTCATATATTGTTTCGCATCTATTGCCGGCGAACCTATGATTGTAGAACCTTCTTTTACGTCTGAGATTATTCCTGCTTGGGCTCCGATTGAGCATTTATCGCCTACGTTTATGTGTCCTGCGAATCCTACTTGTCCTCCTACGAAACAATTACTTCCTACTTTGGTTGAGCCCGCTACACCTACTTGTGCCGCCATTACAGTGGAACTTCCTACTACTACATTATGGCCTAATTGACATAAATTATCTAATTTACTTCCTTTTTCTACAATCGTAGAACCCATAGTGGCTCTATCTATTGTGGTATTCGCACCTATTTCCACGTCGTCTTTGATTACAACATTTCCTATTTGAGCAATTTTTTTGAAAGTGCCATCTGGAAGTGGTGCAAAGCCAAATCCGTCTGCTCCTAAGACTGCTCCTGCGTGTATTATGCAGTTATTACCAATTACAGTATCGTGATAAATTTTTACTCCTGCAAATATTGTTACGTTATCGCCTATTGTTACATTGTCTCCTATGTAAACGTGTGGGTATATTTTACAATTACTTCCTATTTTGGCATATTGAGAAATTACAGCAAACTCTCCGATGTAATTATTCTCGCCAACAGAAGCTTGTTTGTCGATAAACGCAAGAGAAGATACGCCTTGCTTATTAAATCTGTATTGATTGTAAACCTCTAACAGCTGAGCAAAACAGCTATATGCGTCTTTAACTCTGATTAGTGTAGCTTCTATTTTTTCTTCTGCAACAAAATCTTCATTTACTATTACAATACTCGATTTTGTGTTATATATATATTGTGTGTACTTAGGATTGGCAAGGAAAGATAAACCACCAGCTTCTCCTTCTTCTATTTTGCATAATTTATTTACGACTACATCGTCGTTTCCCTCGATTTGCCCGTTCAATAATTGAGCTATTTGTTTTGCATTAAACTCCATAATAATGTGTTTTAATCAGATAATTTTAAATATGGATAAAGCCTATTATAGGTTGTGTCATCCATTAAATGTATTCTTTTTATATCTTCTATTTTTGTAAAATCTGTTCCATATTGTTTACGAAAACGTATAAAGGCTTTCGCAAGCGCAAAATCTATGTAAGGATGTTTTGCTAAATACTTAACATCATCGCTATTGATATTTACCTTTCTTATTGTAGTTTTACCAGCGTAGAAATGATGTCTTATCTTTTGAAAAGTTTCTTCGTCAATGCTATACACCTCTCTTAATTGTTCAACACTGATATAGCCACCTAATTTTTGTCCATATCTATATATATTTCGGGCTCTTACCTTCCCTATTCCATTTACTTCTTGTAAATCTAAGGTATCCGAATTATTTAAATCTAAATATACAGAATCTTTTACTATTGGATAAGCATATTTTTTTGTTTCTGCGGATAAAGAATCTGAAAGTGTGATTTGCCTATTTAATTCGTTTGCTTCTAAATATGTAAACTTGTCTTTTACAAAAAAGAATATTAAAAACAATCCTATTGCAATACCAAATAAAAAGTATATTGCGTTTTTGTGCCGACTACTTACACGTTTTATAGGCAGCTTTCTTTTCATTGAGTATTCTTTCTTTTGCGTGGCGATGCGATTGTTTTAGATAGGAATAATTCTTCTATTGCTTTGTCGATTTCTTCTCCGTACAACTCTCTTTTAATCACCTTTCCGTCTTTATCAGCAATTATATTAAAAGGTATTGTCTGGAAATCGTATTTTGCAGTCAATTCATGGCCTCTACCCCACAAAGAAAGCCAAGGTAAAGTGTTCTCTTTTGTGAAATTTACCCAGTCCATAGGGTTTAAATCCACAGAAATACTAACTATTTCTAATCCAAGACTATTATATTTCTCGTATAACTTTTTTAATTGTGGTATTTCTTCTTTGCAAGGCTTACACCACGATGCCCAAAAGCATACTAAAACATAGTCATGTGGTTTTATATCTCTTTCTGTGTATTCTTTTTCATCTATATCTATTGCATTAAAGCTTAAAATTGAAGAAGACAATGCTCTTTTTTGGCGTTCTGCTAATATTTGGCATAGATACTCCGCCCAAATGTTTTCTTCCTCTACACTAAGGCAAAGATTTGAACATAAATCTACTATGGAATTTTGTTCATCTAACTTGAATTGCATCATCTGTCCTATAAGAAGAGAATACACTAAGCCTGATTCTGGATTTTCTTCTATGTATGCTTTGTATATTTCTGCTTGTTTAGAATATATTGCTTTGTGTTGTTCTGGTGTTTTTATGAGTTGTCTGTTTTGTTCCATCAATTCACTATGGAACTTAGAGAATTCTTCTACTTTTTTTGAGCCAGAATATGTTGTTGTTAAATAATCTTCTCTTGCAATATATTTATCAACTCCGCTTACTTTGAGTGTGATAGTTTTTCCTTTTTCTAAGGGTAATGGTAGTGTAGTTGCAAATTGTTGTTCTGCGTTTTGTATTATCATTGTACAATCTTTGATTTTTCTATCAAAGGAAATTGTATCTAATACTATTTCTACCTTTCCGTTAGCAATGAATGATGTTGCTAAAACTTCTTCTTGATTAGCGTTTATTTGATTTGGAGTAGCGTATATTACCTTTATCTCTCCTGTTGTAAGTTCTGGAATTTCTACTACTAACTTACTCTTGCTTGAACACGAAACAAAGAGTATTATAGCTGCTAATAATTTTAATATTTGTTTACTCCTAATCATAAATTCCTATTCTTCTATTATTTCTCCTGTTGGTTTACGAAGTACCATTTGCATTTGCTTTTTTATAATGTACTGTCCTTTTTTGTTTAGCTTGTATGGTTTCAACCAACCTCCCATTGCTTGAAATGCTCCTGGCTCTCCTTCTTTTGCTGAATAGAAATAATCAGACATTTCTTTTTCTTCTATCTTCTTGCCTATGTAAATAGTGTCTAACTGGAAGGCTGTTAGGTCTGCTGTAATAGTTTGTAGTTTTGTCTCTTTATCTTTTTCTTTTTTTGTAGGGATTGATTTGTAATGAGCCTTTCCTTTGTTATCATAAACCTTTGCATAGAATTTTAGTCTTGCATCATTTTGATGTAAATCCAAAGGAACTCTTACTTTTACTATTGGTTGGTAGTTTTCAACGTTTTTACAAGAGTTGTAATCTGGTTGATGCTCCGCATCTATCACGATATAGCCTGCGTTTACTAAGAATTGTTTTTTATGAGGTATTAAATGGTAATTGTTAGTTAAGTCTTCAAAGTTCATATATTCCTTATAAGAAATATTACATGTGTATTCTATTGTGTCTTTTGTATGAGTTATTGATTCTAATGCACCTTTTGGTATCATAACGCTTGAAAGGTTTCCTGACAATGTGGAGTCTTGTGAAGGATAATAGTAATCGAAATATTCGCCTAAGCATCCTTCTGGGTCATCTTCTATAAGTAATCTTACTTTTCCTGTCAAATTGATTCCGTCTTTTACTCTTTCTGATTCCGTTTTATTGTAAAGAGATGTCCATTTAAAGTCAAATGGCATTTTGTATTTGATATAGTATTGCATTTCTCCACTGCAAGAGTGCGTATAGGTGCTTGGTGTTCTCTTTATTATAATTTCTGTACCTTCTCTTGATGAGAAATAATTAAATATCATTACTGCTCTGTCTCTTGATAAAGAAGCGTTCAATTCATTCAAAGGTTCTGCATCGTCATAAGCCTCTATGGTCATTTTATAGAACTTATTATTTCCTTGTGCGAAAGCAATAGAATATATACTGTCTAATATATTCAATCCTTCCTCTGTGTAATAAGCAGAAGATGGTTCAAAGCAAATATATGCCTCTATTCTTTCAGGATAATATGGCGCTGTTTGTACTTGTTTCTTTTGTGTAGTACCTTTTTTGGGCTTTGGTGGTTGCGATATCATTACAAAGTTACATCCATCTGCTGGTATGTTAAATCCTTGCTTCGTTTCTGTATTTGTTTTCGTATTTTGAGTTGCTGGTTTTCTTTCTCTTGCTGGTTGTGCAACAAGGGTTAATACGAAAAAGTTAAGTGCTAAAAAATATAAAACCTTCTTCATTATATTATTTACTATTTATAAGTTCTCTAATTATTGTTTCCGTTGTGTAACCGTTTGCTTGTGCTTCGTAATTTAATACTATTCTATGACGTAATGTCGCTACGGCGATTGCATTAACGTCTTCTATATCAGGAGAGTATTTTCCGTTTAATACTGCGTGTGCTTTTGCTCCCATTATCAAATATTGAGATGCACGAGGCCCTGCTCCCCATTGTAAATACTTGTTTGCGATTTCGCTTCCCTTAGGTCTTGTTTTTGATACTAAACTTACAACGTAATTGTATACGTTATCACTTACGGGAACTTGTCTTATAAGATTTTGTATATCGATTATATCTGATATTTCTAATACTTTTTCTATGTTTACTACCTTATCGGTTGTGGTGTTTTTTAATATTTGTACCTCTTCTTCAAATGAAGGATAGTCCAACCAAAGCATAAACATAAATCTATCTAACTGCGCTTCTGGTAAAGGGTAGGTTCCTTCTTGCTCTATTGGATTTTGAGTTGCTAAAACAAAGAAAGGTTCTTGTAAGGGATAGGTTTTAGCATTTACAGTTACCTTATGTTCTTGCATTGCTTCCAATAGTGCTGATTGTGTTTTGGGTGGTGTACGATTTATTTCGTCTGCAAGTAAGATATTCGCAAATAAAGGCCCTTTTATAAACTCTAACTCTCTGTTTGTATTAAGAATTTCACTTCCTATTATGTCTGAGGGCATTAAATCGGGAGTAAATTGTATTCTTTTATAGGTTAAGCCTAATGTCTTTGCTATTGTATTAACTAAAAGTGTTTTTGCTAATCCAGGAACGCCAACTAAAAGACAGTGTCCCGAAGAAAGGATTGATATTAGTATCTGATTGATTATTTCTTCTTGGCCAACAATCACTTTTGCAATCTCTTTTTTTAATAGATTGCACTTTCCGATAAACATGTCTAAGCGTTCAACTTGATTCATTGTTATTTTATCCAATTAAGTTTAAAGTTACAATCTTTATAGTCGTCGTCTATTTTTATGTAAGTCTTTTTTAATCTTTTATTTGCCCATTCGCTAATAACATCTGTTTTCTTTGAATCTAAAGCTGATGTATAAATTTTATCATAATCAAGAGTTAAATCAACTTTATGTTCAGCTGTTTTTCTATTAACTTTGATTAGTCTATACGCATCTGACAATTCTGTTTTAAATCTTATAGGTTTGGTAATTTCTCCTTCCTTCATAGAGTCGAAATCTACCTTTTCAACATTAGCCATCGTTTCATTTATTGATTCTTTTGAAAAGATTGCACTTGCGTTGTATGGATTTACTATTAACCCTTCATTGATTTTTGAATCGTCATCAGAATATTTGATAATCGCTTCTTCGAAAGTTATTTTTCCTTCGTCAATTTCTTTTTTTATTTCTTCTAATTGTTGATAGACCTCTTTTAATTGTTGTTCTGTTACTTTTGGTTGCAACAATATATGACGACAATTTACTTGATTTCCTCTACGTTCAATCATTTGAATTATGTGATAGCCATATTTTGTTTCTACAACAGGAGAAATTTCTCCGTCTTGCAATGCAAATGCTGCGTTTTCAAATTCGCCAACCATTTGCCCTCTTGAAAAAAATCCCAATTCCCCACCTTTTTTCGCAGAGCCAGGGTCTTCGGAGTAAAGAGTTGCTATCGTAGAGAACTTACTTCCTTTTAGAATTCTATCTCTGTATTCATTTAATCTTGTTTTTACTCTTTCTTTTTCTTCTTCTGAAACCTGAGGTGTTTTAACTATTTGAGCAAAAACGTATTCTTCTTTAATAATCGGTAAACTATCTTTTGGAATTGAGTTATAAAAATCAACAACTTCCTGAGGCGTAATAGAGACATTGCCAGTTAATTTTTGTTCTATTTGAGAAATCATGATGTTTTCCTTAATCACATCTCTATAATAAGATTTGATTTCGCTCAACGTGCGTCTCATTTGTTTTTCTAACATTTCCTGAGAACCATAAGCGCTTATCATATATCTTATTCTATTATCCATTTCTCTATTTACCTCATCGTCGGTAACTTCTATGGAATCTATTTCAGCCTGATGTAACATTAGTTTGTTAATCAGCATACCTTCCAAAAGATCACAACGCTTTTCGTATTCATTTTCCACAATAATATTACTATTCAGCTTTTGCTGAATAAAGGCTGTTTCCAATTCTGATTGTTTTACCATATTCTGCCCAACGATTGCGACAACCTTATCAACAACTGTACCTTCTGGATTGCTATTTTGTTGAGCGAAAGTTGCAAAACTAAAAAACAGTGTAAATATTACTAACGAAAATATTTTCTTCATAAGTTTCAATTACTTTATACTATCATATACATCTTGATAAACCTTGTATTGGTATTTATTTCTTAGTTCTTCTACCCATTGTTTTTCCAAAAATGATTGGTAATCCGAAGTAACTAAACCTTTGCAATCATCCAATATTTTAGGTTCCTCTCCTATCCAAGAATTTAGTATTAAAAATGTTATTTTTTTACTTTTCGTTTCATAGAACTTAATAGTTCCTTCTTTGGTTGTAACATCTGACCAAAATAATGAATCAACTATTTTATTATCTCCTTGTTCGTATTTCTTCCATTTATAAGTGATCCTTTTATCTGCATCATCTTTTATTTTCAATTTTTGAGATAATTTAGTTTTTGTTTCTTCGTTTGTCCAACCTTTACGAACGGCTTTTTTCAATACCTTTTCTATTTTTGCAACATTGTCTTTTTCTGCATCAATATTCCATAGCGTTACACTCGCTCTTTCTTTCCATTTATAATTTTGTTGATTTGCAGAAAAATATTCTTGCAATCCAAGTGTGTCAATTAAGGATTTGTTCCATACCATTTGATCAGTGATTGAGAAAATTAAAACTCCATCACTAAACTCTTTAATATCCGATTTTATTTCAGGGAATTTATCCTCTAATTTACTATCTGCATAATTTACAACTTGCTCTAACAATACAGTATTGTATGCTTTTTCTATGTAAGTTGGTATATACTCGGCAGGTTGTGGACGTTGATAAGTTTCAATTGCCTTTGCGAAATCATTAACTGTAAAAGAAAAATCACCAATTCTAAAAAGTTCTGTATTATTTGAAAAATCTGCTGGGATTTTCCATGTTGCAGTAAAAACAGAATCTGTCATTATCTTTTCAATCTCACGCAATCCGTTTTCCTTATCTTCAACAAAGCCAAACTCTTCTTTCGCTTTATTTGCAAAAGACTCCAAAGATTTAAAGCTTCTTTCATCCTTAGAAATTCTTTCTTCAATAATACGTTTTTGTTGTTCCAACGAAGGAATTGCCTTATAGTGTATAGGTTTTACTATATGCCATCCATAAGGTGTTTTAAACGGAGCAGAAATTTCTCCTTCTTTTAAACCTTTCAATGCAACGACATAATCAACAGGTACCGAATTTATCTTTTGATTTTTTAAGATTCCGCCAGCATTTGCAGTAGATTTATCATCAGAATACACACTTACAAGACTATCAAACACAGAATTATTTTCTCGTATCATAGAATAAACTTCATCAATCATTGACTTAACCTCTTCATCCGAACGCTTATCTGTTCCAATCCATAAATGTGCTATATCAAATGTACTACAAAAAGCAGAAATTTTATCAGTTAATTTTACAATATGATAACCAAAACGAGTTTTTATCGGAAGAGAAATTTCTCCAACCTCCATTGAGTAACAAGCATTCTCAAAAGGATATATCATTGTCATAGAAGTAAAATAACCTAAGTCGCCACCATTACCCTTATGGTTTTGTTCCTTTCTGTCATTTACAGAAGGATCATCCGAATACTGTCTTGCAAGTTCTGAAAAATCAGTTCCCTTTATTGCTTTCTCTCTAATACTCATCGCTTCCTTATAAGCCGCAAGAGTATCAGCAGGATTAGCATTCTCTGGTAAAGAAATCAAGATATGAGATGCCCTTACAAAAGTTTTTGTACGTTCATAAGCTTCTTCAATCAATGATTGAGTAACCTGAGCGTCGTTTAAATAAGGAATAATCAACTGTTGTCTATATTTAGTTACCTCATCTAAATAAGAAGACGTAGTATCTAAGCCTAAATCTTTTGCTTGTAATAATTTAAGTCGATAATTTATGTAAAGATCAAGGTAAGCATCTAAATCTTCCTTATTTATTGCACCAGGAGTCATGTTGTTTCTATTATACATTCTCAAAAACTCTTCCTTAGAAACCTTTTCTCCTGCGATTTCCATAACAATGCTATTAGCTGTTTGAGCAACAGCACAAGCACTCATTGCAAAAAAAGCAAATAAAACGAGTATCTTCTTCATTCTTATTATCTTGAATAATTAGGAGCTTCTTTTGTTATTGTAATATCATGAGGATGGCTTTCAGCATAACCAGCCGCAGTAATTTTTATAAACTTAGCTTTACGCAATGCCTCAACATCGATACTACCTGTATAACCCATACCAGCTTTTAAGCCACCTACTAATTGATATATCACTTCCCTTACAGTGCCTTTATAAGGTACACGACCAACTATACCTTCTGGAACAAGTTTCTTAATATCGTCTTCCATATCTTGGAAATATCTGTCCTTAGAACCTTGTTGCATTGCATCCAAAGACCCCATTCCTCTATATGATTTAAATTTTCTTCCTTCCATAATGATAGTATCTCCTGGGCTTTCTTCAACTCCTGCCAACAAACTACC
The DNA here is from genome assembly GCA_045644685.1 of Candidatus Onthomorpha sp. Classification (GTDB taxonomy): domain Bacteria; phylum Bacteroidota; class Bacteroidia; order Bacteroidales; family P3; genus Onthomorpha. The sequence continues at coordinate 28,708 of JAZRHI010000009.1, read as the reverse complement.
AGCCATAATTGTGCTTGCACCTGCTGCCAAAGCCTTTACTATATCTCCAGAATATCTTATACCACCATCTGCAATTACAGGCACGTTTCTACCCTCCAAAGCCTTAGCAACATCATACACAGCCGACAACTGAGGAACGCCAATGCCCGCCATGACTCTTGTAGTACAGATACTGCCCGGTCCAATGCCGACTTTAACAGCGTCAGCACCAGCATCAGCAAGCGCAATCGCAGCTTCCGCAGTCGCAATATTACCACAAACGATGTCAATATTAGGATATTTTGGTCTAACTCGCTTTAACGTATCTATTACATTCTTTGAATGTCCGTGAGCTGTATCTATAACTATCGCATCTACACCTGCATTTACCACAGCATCAATTCTATCGTCCATATCACGAGTTACTCCAATTCCTGCCGCAACTCTCAAACGTCCCATCTTGTCTTTACAAGCATTTGGACGCTCTTTTAATTTTATAATATCTCTATAAGTTATCAAACCTACAAGTTTACCTGCTGCATCAACAACTGGCAATTTTTCTATTCGGTGATTTTGCAATATATCAGCCGCTTGTTCGAAGTCAGTGCCTTGTGGAGCTGTGATAACCTCTTTTGTCATGATTTCTTTGATAGGACGATTTACATCTCTCTCGAAACGCAAATCTCTATTAGTAACAATACCTATCAATTTCTCAGATTTATCAACCACAGGTATTCCCCCAATAGAATATTCCTTCATCATTCTAAGAGCATCCTTTACAAGAGCATCTTCACTCAAAGTAATAGGGTCTGTAATCATACCATTCTCTGCCCTTTTTACTTTTAAAACCTCAGCAGCTTGCTTTTCTATTGTCATATTTTTATGTAAGACTCCTATTCCGCCCTCTTGCGCCATTGCTATCGCAAGTTTAGCTTCTGTTACCGTATCCATAGCAGCAGAAACAATAGGAATATTTACCGCAATATTACGGCTGAACATTGAGTTCACTCTTACATCTCTTGGAATTATTTCTGAATATGCAGGAACTAACAAAACGTCATCGTATGTAAGTCCCTCTCCTACAAATTTTTTAGAATCTGAAAACATCTCTTAAATATATTTTAACTGCAAAAATACTATTTTTTTTAGAATAAACAACTAAAAAACTAATCCTAAGAGAAAAAATAATAAACCTAAGAGAAAAAATAATAAACCTAAGAAAGAATTTCGTAAAGTAAAGAAATAATTTTCTAATCCTAAGAGAAAAAAACACCTTTCTTTAAGGCAATAAAAAATACCCATAACAAACAATATGTTATGGGTATTTTGATTTAATAAAGCTTAAAAACTATTTTGTAGTTGGAACTTTTATCACATCACCATGGTCTTTTACTATCATTTCATACCATTGTTGTGGATATTTTGGTTGTTCTGGGAAAACGCATTGGCCTTTTCTGTATGGGCTTTCTTCAAATTTTCCGTTTGTTTCTTTCTTTATGTTTCCGTCTATGTACTTAACTATTAAGAAATGGCTTAGTTTAGTCCATGCTTTCATCATTTGGTCTGCTTTTTCTAATGAGAAGCTTGTTGTTGTTTTTAATATTTCGTCTGCACTTTTTGCTTTCTTTATTTTTTCGTCAAGACGAGAAACTTCTCTTATGAACATGTGTTCTAATCCTTTTTGTTCTTTACGAATATCCTTTATCATATCAGAATATCTTGAATAAGCCATATTTGTAACTAAGTTAAATAACCAGAATGCTGATGTTTCTGAATATTCTACCATGCTTCCGTTTCCTACTTCGAAACATTTAGGAACTCTTTCTATTGCACAATACATTGGAACGTAAACTGTTGAGTATGTATCGTCCACTCCGAACCATAAAATTCCTTTTGCAAGGTCTGGCATCCATGAACGTGATTGTGCTACGAATGAAAAACCTGTTTGTTGTGTAGATGTAGCTCTTTCATGTACATATTCTTGTCCATTAACTGAAAATCCCATTGGTCTCCAACGGTAAGGACAAGCGAAAGGACCTGCTCCAAGATCTTTTGTCATGTCCATAGGAGTTCCTTCGTAATGATCTCTCATCAATTCCATTACATCATTAACGTCAAGTTGCTTTTCTGGTTTTATCCACAAAGGCATACGATTTTTTAAGTCGTGTCCCATTGCGTATTTTTCGTATTTAATCATACCTTTGTTGCATCTTAGGAATGCAGCATATACTCTGGCTTCGCATCCTCTTGCTCCTGAGAAATCAAGTGGTGCGTATGTGTCGCTAAATGAAAAATCTTTGTCTTCGCCTGTGTAATATCCTTTTAGTCTTGCAAAAGTTATTACATCATGTGAGTAAACCACTTCAACTTCTGGGCGGAATATTTCTTTCATCTTTTTAGATGAGATTGATTTAAAGCTACCTTTTGTTTCTTGTGCAAAAGTTGTAATTCTTGCATGATTAGCATGGCCTGAGATATAGCCGTCTGGAACTCTCTTTGCTACCCAAACTGCTCCTTTTGTCCAACGTTTGTCAATTTTTCCTTTTTTATTGTAAACTGGCGCACCTTTTCCAATCAATTCCATTATCCATACTTCATTTTCATCTATGATTGAGAAACTTTCTCCTGATGAATAGTATCCGTATGTATCAACAAATTCTGCTATTGTTTTGATTGCTTCTCTTGCATTCTTTGCTCTTTGAAGTGTAAGATAGATTAAACTTCCGTAGTCTATACCTCCTGTTGTATCTACCAACTCTTCTCTTCCTCCGTATGTAGTTTCTGCTATTGCTAAGCCCCATTGATTCATGTTACCTACGGTTGTGTAAGTATTTGCTACTTGTGGAATTTGGATTAGCGGTTTTCCTGAATCCCAGTCAATAACTTGAATCATTGTTCCTTCTGGATATTGTGCAGCTCTATTGTAATAAAGTTCTCCATATAAGGTATGAGAATCCGCTGCATAAGTTACCATTGTTGAACCGTCTTTTGAGGCTCCTTTTGTTATAAGGAAGTTTGTACAAGCAAAACTATTGTTTGCTAAGCACATAACAACTGCCATCAATATGGCTGTTAATTTAATTTTATTGTTTCTCATATTCATTATTATTTAGTTTTCTACTATTGTTCCTATGTGTTCACCTTTTACAACCTTTTGAAGATTGCCTTGTGTATTCATATCAAAAACATAAATTGGCATTTTGTTTTCTTGACAAAGTGCAAAGGCGGTTAAATCCATTATTTTCAATTTTTTTGACAAAGCTTCATCGTAAGTTAATGAGCTATATTTTGTAGCCGTTGGGTCTTTTTCTGGATCAGAAGTATAAACTCCATCAACTCTTGTACCTTTTAAAATCACATCGGCTTTCATTTCTATTGCTCTAAGCGTAGAAGCTGTGTCCGTTGTAAAGTAAGGATTTCCTGTTCCTCCTGCTATTATGACTATTTTGCCTTCTTCCAAAGCTGAAATCATTCTTCTACGAGAGGTTTCTTTACAAATAGGTTCTATTGCTAAGCCTGATAACAATTCTGTTTTAAGTCCTTGTTGTTCAAGTTCGGCTTGCAAAGCCATACTATTGATTATAGTTGACATCATTCCCATATAATCGCCTTGAACTCTATCCATACCTTTTGCAGCTCCTTGTAAACCACGGAAAATGTTGCCTCCACCAATCACTATTGCGATTTCAGCACCCAATTCTTTGGCTTGCTTTATTTCAGAAGCGTATTGAGTTAGCATTTCTGGACTAATGCCGTACTCTTGCTTTCCCATAAGAGATTCTCCGCTTAATTTAAGCAATATTCTTTTGTATTTCATTTTTTATTTCTTCTTTTTATTTTGTAAACATACACGCATCGCCAAAGGAAAGAAACCTATAATTGTTTTCTAACGCAAAGGCGTAAACTTTTTTCCAATCCTGACCAATCATTGCAGAGACAAGTAACAATAAAGTGCTTTTTGGCTGATGAAAATTCGTAATCATACTATCTACAATTCGATATTGATAACCTGGAACAATCATTAATTGAGTTTGTCCTATCAAAATTGATTTATTTTCTTTCTCCATGCTATCCAATATAGCCTGTAAAGACTCTTTTGCAGAGATTTCACAAATTTCTTGATAGGGTTGCCATTGTTTTACATCAATATCAGAATATTTTCCACCATTTTTCAAAACACTTACACCATGCCAATAAAGACTTTCAATCGTTCTAACAGAAGTAGTACCAACACACATTATTTTTTTACCAATAGCCTCAATTAGCTCTTTGATATTTTCTTTTTTCAACACAATTTGTTCTGTGTGCATAATGTGCTGACCGATTGTTTCTGTGCTTACGGGTTTGAAAGTGCCTGCTCCTACATGCAAAGTAACAAAACAAGTCTTTACGCCTTTATCTGCAAGTTGTTTAAAGGTGTTTTCTGAAAAATGTAAGCCAGCTGTTGGAGCTGCGACCGAGCCTTCTTGATGTGCATAAATCGTTTGATAATCCTGCTTATCGCTTTCCTCATCTTTACGTTTAAGATACGGAGGAAGTGGCACGTGTCCCATACATTGAAGCACTTCTGCAAAACTTAAATCCTCATTATCCCAAGAAAACTCTACAATCCAAGTTTCATTTTCTTGACAAAGACGTTTTGCAGTAAGTGTTAATTGCTTTGAATCGTTAATAAACGATGAAGAAATAGTTTCTTGTTTCCATTTTTTGTTGTTTCCAACCAAGCATTTCCAAACACAACTACCTTTTTGTGCGTATGCCAATTGAATATCTTTATCCACAGGCTCCAAACAAAAGATTTCTATAATAGAACCGCTTTCTTTTTGAAACAACAAACGAGCATACACCACTTTTGTATCGTTTAAGACCAAAAAAGTGTTGCTATCTAACAAATTTGCTATATCACAAAAATGATACTCTTCTATTTCTTTATCGAAATTCAAACACAACAATTTTGCTTTGTCCCTTTGCTTTAAAGGATACTTTGCAATATTCTCTTCTTTCAGGGGATAATCAAAATCAGATATTCTAATTTCGACAGGATTGCACATATTGTTGTATTAAGCCTTTTCTATTTTAAAAGTATAATACTCCATAATAGGATTATGCAACAATTCTTTGCAAGCTTTTTCAACCTTTGTAGCTGCTTCTTCTTCGTTTGCAGCCTCAATGCTTAAAGTAATATGTTTTCCTATTCTAACATTAGTAATAACTCCAAGTCCCATATTTTTAAGGCTTGAACCAACTGCTTTTCCTTGTGGATCTAATAATGCTTTCAAAGGCATTACATCTATTTCTGCTCTATATTCCATTTTTAAATAAATTTGATATTAAAGAAATGATTATATACATTAACACTATAAAAGGTATAGCAAAACAATTAAATAAGAAAATTAGCAATATACTAATTACCAAAAAGATAAATCTTACTTTATTGTCTTGCCATGTAAAATTCTTAAATTTAAACGAAAACATACTAATAGGAGCAACTAACATAACACCCATTATTATGCTAAACACTATAATAAACCAAGGATTCAAAAGAATATCTACCAAGGTTGAATAAATTTCTTGTTGATAAATACCCCATAAATGAATCTTTTGATTAGATAAATAAGCCAAAACAGGCAAACTCAACCACAAAAGAGCATTTGCAGGCGTAGGAAGTCCAATGAAATTTACGCTTTGTCTTTCATCAACATTAAAGTTTGCTAAGCGATAAGAAGACATAAGCACCATAAACAAAGGAATAAGACACAAAACATTAGCTATCAATAAAGAATAATGATTAGCAAGAAGACTATCCTTTAAAACCTCAACCATAATCAAAGAAGGAGCAAGCCCAAAGGTTACAACATCAGACAAAGAGTCTAATTCCTTACCAATTGCCGAAGTAACTTTTAACAATCTTGCAGTCAATCCATCACAAAAATCAAATATAGCTCCCAAAACTATGAAAATAGAAGGAAGTAGTGCATTATCCGACACATAAAGGAAGTATATGGAAAGCGTTCCACATAAAAGATTAGCTAATGTTATACAATTTGGTATGTGTTTCTTTATCATAATAGGTGCAAAGATATGAAAAACTTTTAAAAATCTTAGTATTTTTATTTTTTCTCTGCTCTTAAAATCTCTCTTTTACCTTTTGGACCGGGCAATTTAGCAATAGTAAAGCCTGCTTTTTTCATTCGTCTTTTTATTTCTCCCTTGCAACAATATGTTGTCAAGACTGCTCCTTGTTTGCAAGCATCATAAATCTTTTTCATCATATCCTCTGACCATAAATCAGAGTCTTTGTCGGGAGAAAAAGCATCAAAAAAAACCACATCAAAGACATCTTTTCCAAAATCAAAATCACAAGCATTTGCCTCACACTTTTTAATTTTAAAATCAGGAGTAATTTCCACAATTTCTTCCCAATCGCATTTGTGAAGCAAGTCAAATTCTTTTTTTAAGGAAAGTATTTCTCCGTAATTAAGCCTTTCTGCAACTGAGGCAGAGATTGGATAAAGTTCTATTGTTTGATAGAAAATACTTCTTTGATTAGAATTTTTTAAAGTCGCAATAGCATTCAAGCCTGTGCCAAATCCTATTTCTAAAACATTGATTTGAGGAGCGTTATTTAAGCTACAAAAATAATTATAGCCATAATCAATATATATAGTATTAGTTTCGGTTAGAGCACCAAAGTGAGAATGATAGCTTTCCTCAATATCTTTTCTTAAAAGCGAATTGCTACCATCTTCAGTCTTGAATATCTCTATTAAACTATCTTTTGCGTTTTCCATTCTCCGTCAAAATACCAAACGTATCTTTCTCCAATTTGTTTTAAATATTCTATTGACTCCTCAAAAAGCAAATCCACCTCATCTTTTTTATGACAATCGGTAGAAATTGTTAGAGGTATTTTCATATCACTTGCTTTCTTTATCCATTCTCTTCCAGGATAGAAATCATCATAGCGTTTCTTGTAAAGACCTCTTGTATTTATTTCACAAATTGAGCCACTTTCCTTTATAGCCACAAGACACTCCATCATAAAATCCTCAAACCACTTATCTTTTTGCGAAAAAAATCTTTCTTTATTGTGCATTTTTATTTTGTCAAAGTGCCCTACAACATCAGGCCTTTGAGTTTTTATCATATTTAACACTTGTTGAAAATACGCCTCAACGCCTTCTCTTATGTTTCCAGAGAAAACCTCCTCTAAACCTTTGTCATAAACCTCTCTATCGCTTCCGTCAATAAACCAAACCTTATCATTAGACTTTCCTTTCACAAAATGCACCGAACCAATAAAGTAATCCAAGTCATAAATCTTAGACATCTCTCTTATATTCTCTTGCATAGAGGTGATATAGTCAAATTCCATTGAGGTGAAAAGCTTAATTTTATCTTGATATTTCTCTTTTAGAAAACGAGCTTGCGAAAGATATTCTTCAACTCTTTCTTTTTTCAAAGCAACCTTGCTTTCAAAACAAAGGGGTGAATGAGATGAAAATCCAAAGTAATGCAATCCTCTTTCAATAGAGGATAAAACCATATCTTCCATTGAATCTTTTCCATCACAGAAAAGAGAATGAGAATGATAATTAAACTTTTTTAGCATATTCCTGTGCTTTCAACCAAATATAGTTTATCTCCTCTTCTTACAACGCCTTTTGTTGCAATTGAACAAAACTCTCCTTTGACTGTTTTTTCGGTTGGCTTTAAATCTACTCTGATTTCTTCTACTGTGTCTTCATATACTCCTGTTGTAGTACCCATTATGTAGATGTTATCACCAACTTTCAATTCTCCTGTCTCAATTTTTATTTCTGCAACAGAGATATTCTTAAAGTAATTAGTAACTGTGCCTATAAAAGTCTTCTTTGTAGTTGCTTGTGAACCATATTTCTTTGTCCACTCGCCAACTCTTTGTCCTAAGTAATAGCCGTCCCAAAATCCTCTATTGTAAACTTTCTTTAAGTCTTCGTTCCATTTTTCTAATTTATCTTCACTCCATTCTCCATTAAGCCATGCTTGTGCTGCTTCTTTATATACTCGTGTTACAACTTTGACATATTCTGGGCTTCTGCCTCTTCCTTCAATTTTTAATACTCTTACGCCTGCGTCAAGCACCTTATCTAAAAAGTTTAAGGTCTTTAAATCTTTTGGAGACATGATATATTGATTGTCTATCATAAGTTCTGTGCCTCCATCTAAGTCTGTAACCTTGTAAGGACGGCGACAGAATTGTAAACAAGCACCTCTGTTTGCCGATTGATTGGCATTGTCTAATGAAATATAGCATTTTCCACTTACTGCCATACATAAGGCTCCATGTACAAAGCATTCTATTTCCAATGTGCGACCACTCGGACCTTTTATGTTGTTTTCTCTTATCCAAGTAGTAATATCTTTAACTTTATCAAGAGAAAGTTCGCGAGCGGTAACGATTACGTCTGCAAATTGTGAGAAAAATTTCACTGCCTCACGGTTTGTTATGTTGCATTGTGTAGAAAGATGCACCTCTAAGTTGATTGAGCGAGCATAACTAATGACTGCCAAATCTGCTGCTATGACTGCTGAAACTCCACTTTGCTTTGCAGCATTTAAAATCTCTTGCATATAACCTAATTCACTGTCATAGACAATAGTATTTAAGGTTAAATAGGTCTTTACGCCATTTTGACTTGCAATGTCTGCAATATTTTTTAAGTCTTCTATCGTAAAATTATTTGCAGAGCGAGAACGCATATTCAATCCTTCAACTCCAAAATATACACTATCGGCTCCTGCTTCTATTGCTGCATAAAGAGCTTCGTAAGAGCCCACTGGGGACATTATTTCTACTTTATTCTTTGTCATAATTTCATATAATATTTTGCAAAGTTACAAAAAGAAAAAAAACTCTTTGATTTTAAAAATTTTTTCTTTACTTTTTTTATTTTTTTCTTTGCTTTTTTTCAAAAAAGCAAAGACTTTTTTTCTTTATCTTTGTGTAACATTTTTCTAAGTAAAACGACTACTTTACAAAGCACAATTTTTAAAATGAAGATTGAAAAATTTAAAAAAATAATTACTACTTATCAACCTAAATTACACGCTTTTGCAAATTCTATTCTAAAAAATGATTTTGCAAGTGAGGATATTGTGCAGGAAGTTTTTTGTTTTCTTTGGGAAAAACGAGAAAAAATAAATACTATTGATAATATTGAGGCTTTTCTTGTACACATTTGCAAATGTAAGTGTGTGGATTATTTGAGAAAAACAAAAAAAGAAGTCTTGGAAGAGGAGATTATGAATTTGAATTATGAAGAATTTAATGAAGATAGTGAAGAAAGATATAATAGACTCCTTAAACTAATAAATCAACTTCCCGAAAACCAACAAGAGTTATTGCGTCAAAAATATTTTAACAATAAAAGAATAAGAGAAATTTCAAAAGAAACAGGAATGAGTGAGGAAAATATTCGCACAACACTTTCACGTGCTTACACAAGATTAAGAGATTTAATAAGTAAAACAAAAATCTAAGTTATGAAAAAAGAAGATAAAGAATTGATTGAGTTGTTTGCTTCTATAAAACAACATCAAAAAAATATTGAAAGACAAGAAAAGATTTTTTCTGCAATAGAAGAAAAGGCAAAACAAAGTAAGAGGAAAAAAACTATTGTGTTTTGGTCGTATATTTCTTCAATTGCTGCTTGTTTTTGTATAGTTTGGTTTACTTACTCTCCTATTGACAATAGCGAAACTATTATCGAAAATAAGCCTATTGCAAAAAACATTATTGAATCAAAGCAAGAGACAATTCCTGCAAAGAAAAGCGAGCCTATTGTAAGAGAAAAAAAGAAAATTACGCCAATTGAAATCCCTCAAACAATAGAAGAAGAAATTATTATTGAACAAGACAGCACGATTGTTGAGCCTGAGCCAAAGCAAGAGGTGATTGAGGAGGAAGAAAAGGTGATTGAGCCAAAGATTGTAAGGATTGAAACCGATAAATTGATTTGCTATAAAGAGGAAAAAAAGAATAACCTTAAATTTTCTTGGGATTATAAAAGGGAAGAAAAGAAAGAATTATTTTTAATAGATTTTTCAAAAAGATAAAACTTAGATTGATATGAAAAAGACAGCATTATTTAGTTTTTTTATCCTTATTTCAGGGATAATTTTAGCACAAAACGAAAAGATTTATTTGTTTTCTCAACCTATTGAGAAGGATTACAACAAATTGACTTTGACTGCAAAAAGCAATCTTAACTTAGTGAGGAGCGAAACAGACGTTTTAGAAATTTCTACGAAAGATAGCAATATTGTTTTTAGTAATATATGTGTTTTTGAAGACAAAACGCTGACTATAATGACAGACTCCTTGCCACAAGATGTTAAAATAACACTTTATTCGTCCAAAGAAGAAGTGTTTTTGAGTAGTCAATTTGATTCAATCAAAGACACAAGGCAAGAAATTAAAGAAAAAGAGGGTGATAAGATAAATTTATTTTGGGCTTTTCTTAGCTCAACTGATTTAAACTTTAACTCAAAACGCTATAATAATCCATACTCCTCGCTAATTAGTCAAAATTTCCAATTTATTGATTTTTACTATGAACACCCTACTAAAAAAGGCAACAAATTCTTTGTAGGATTAGCATACAATTGGGATTTTAAATTTTTAAACAACGATGTAGAATGCTTAAACAATAAATTGCAACTATTATCAAGTGATTTGCATCTTCAAAACAATGCACAATTTATTGTAGATCGCAATTTATTCCTATATACAAGGTATAACTTAAAACTAAACAATTATTTTTTTTGTAATTTTGGACTAAAATTTGGAAGGACCTTAAAAAGTTTTCTTTGGGACTTTAATATAACGCCAGAAAACAAACTAAACTTCAACTCAAACAAACTTACAGACTATAATCCTTGGAAATTAGAATTATTTTTCAACTTTATAGGATATGAATTCTTCTTTAATGTTTTGCCAGAATATAAAAACGACAACACAAGACGCTTTGGAATTAGATTCCGCTTTTAATTTTTGAGTTTTAAAGCAGAATATCGCTAACTATGTCTTTGTATTGAGAGGAATATTCTCCGTTTTCTTCTCGTATAAAGACATTTTTTATTTGTGTTTGCTTTGTTGGAAAAAGCGAATATGTTCTTATGATTCTCTCTATCGGCTTTGAGGGTTTTGAATATATGTTTATTTGAGTTTCAACCTTTACTTGCTTTTGTTCAAACAAAGATGTGAGTTCATCGCTCTGCAAAGTAGGAAGTATAACGCATATCTTAGCATCAGGAGTTGCAAGTTTTAGGCTACAATTTACAAAGTCAGAAAAAGGAAGTTTGTCGGTATGTCGTGCAAAGGTGCGTTTAGCTGTGTTAGCCTGCAAAGAATTTACAAAATATGGAGGATTAGAAATAATAAAGTCGTATTTTGTTTGTTCTTCTTTTATTTCAGCAAAATCTTGCAAGGATATTTGTTTTGCAAACAATCTATCTGCCCATTTACTTTTTTGAAAATTATCCTCTGCTTGCTTTATTGATTCTTCATCTATGTCAATAGATGTGATTTTTGCTGTTTTGTTCAACTGAGCCATTGCAAGAGAGATAATTCCACAACCTGTGCCAATTTCAAGTATATGTTTTTTGTGATTTCTCTCTGCAAGAGAAGAAAGAAGTATAGCATCTGTGCCTACTTTCATTGAAGAAAGCGTATGATTTAACGAAAATTCTTTGCATTTAAACTCCATAGTAAGGCAAAATTACAACGTTTTTCGATTCTTTTCTACATTTTAGCAAATTATTGTTTACAACAGTGACGTATTTTCATACGCCACTGTTATTTATACAAGTTTACTCAATTGGAATTTGAATAATAGAGAGCCATTGCTCAGGGTTATCTTTATTCCATACTCCATCGATATAGCAAATTCTTGTATGCCCAATAGGTTTGTAGCCTTTTTCTTCCATATAACTAAATGCTTCGGCAAAAGATTCATGAAAACGCTCGTAAGGTCCTAAGTGTTTTATGCAAAGTGCTTTTTCTACGGCAGGCAAGTGCTTAAATTGTATGATATTGCTGTCTTTTCCCATTTCCTCTACTTGCTCACAATATTCTATATCAAGGTCAGTAGAGCGATATTCTTTGTTATGTTCTATGGTAAAGCAGTATCCGGGAGGGGGACACTTGCATCCAAGACGCTGCATTTCGGGTCCAATTTTATTTACACACAATGCTCCTAAGGCATCATAGTTTGGAATGATTTCTCTATGGCTTGCCACAATAATTTCGGGCAAAGATTGAATATTTACTTTTTCCATTGTCTTAATTTGCTTGTGAGAGTCTAACCATTTAAGCAGTTGGCTACGGCGTTTTATCAATAGTTGTAGTTGATGTTCTGTTTCTTCTATTTTTTGTGTTAATTGATCAATGCTTGGCATCTGTTCGCCATCTTCTAACAACTCTTTGATTTCTTCAAGCGTGAATCCCTGTTGTTGCAACCCACGAATGATATTAAGTCTTTGCATTTGATATATGCTATAATAACGATAACCGGTCCATTCGTCCACTTCATAGGGTAAAAGCAATCCTTTCTGCTCATAATAACGCAAAGTCTTCACCGTTACCTGCATCATTTTTGAAAACTCTCCGATTTTTAATTTTGTTTCTTTACTCATTTTCGTACGATTTATCTGCTAGCGAATGCAAAGTTAAGACATACTCTTAGGGACGAGTCAAGAAAAAAATGAAAAATCCTTATAAAAAAATTATTTTTTTGACATTGATGTTATTTTTTAACATATCCTGTACTTCTTCCTTTACCTACTTTTTCAATATAACCACTTTCTAATAGTTCGTTAAGAGTTCGCTCAATTGTTGTTTGACTAATATCGGGGCAAAGTATGAGAATATCTGATTTCCTCACTATTCCGAGTTTTTTATCAAAGACTGATTTCACTCTATCTGCTTTTGAAGATTTTGGTTGTTGCAAATGTTCTATTCTGTCTTGGAATTCTTTATATGCTTTCAAAATAATACTTAAATAATATTTTACAAACGCTGTATAATCACTCTTATTCTCGTGCCAATTGACTGAACTATCATGCAAAGCCTGATAATAAATTTCCTTTGTCTTTTCTATCAACATCTCAATGCTTATATATTTTCCTACAAAGTAAGACATACGATAAAGTAACAACAATGTAAGTAAACGACTCATACGTCCGTTGCCATCATTAAAAGGGTGAATACATAAAAAATCAAGAATAAACATCGGTATCAATAATAAAGGATCATATTCTCCCTTTTCAATAGCATTATTAAACTCATTGCAAAGATTTTCCATTGCTTCTGAGGTTTGAAATGCTGACACAGGAATAAATCTTACTTTTTCTTGCCCATCTTTTCCTGTTTCGGCTATTATATTGTCTGCATTTTTGTATTTTCCTCCACTATCTGTTCCGCTAAAACTATACAAATCTCGATGAAGTTGCAAAATATTATTTGGACGTAAGGCAATGTAATAATAATTGTCGTGGATAGTTGCTAATACTTCTCTATATCCGGCTATTTCTTCTTCACTTCTATTTCTTGGTTCGGTCTTTTTCATTACCAAATCTTCTAATCGTTCATCAGAAGTGTAAATTCCTTCAATTTTATTTGACGATTTGGTACTTTGAACTTTGGCAATATCTAATAAAGCAGTCAATACATCTGATTTTGCATCAACATACCTTTCTTGTTTGCCTTTAAATTCGTGTAAAGCCGACAATATATTGACTATATCAGCAGTCAATAACTGTTTTGGTGCATTTTTGTAATCAAATATGTGCATTACTATTCCGTTTTTCAAACTACAAAATTACTTTATTTTTGATTATTTTCTGCATCAAAACAAAAAAATCTGCATCATTTAAAATAAAAATGATGCAGATTAGAGAGTTTTATTCAAAATTAAGCCTACCCGAAGAGTAATCCCCACTTAATACGCTTCTTTTGCAAATATCCTCTATATCTGCCCCTGTTCCTTTATAGGAGTAAAAGACGTTTTCGCTCAAAAGCACATATTCCCATTCTCTTTCCATTCTTTTGTCTTTTGAAACAGCGTTTATACTTTTGCACCAACTTACAGCAGCAGTTTTTTTCGCCCTTACATTAGGCTGACTTATGTTGTTAGTTGCCTTAGTCTCTATAATGTAGATTTTTTCCTTTGTTTTTACAATGAAATCTGGGCTATACCAAGCAATGATTCCATCATCTCGCAAATACGAAACTTTGGAAAAACTATGTTTAAACTCATCTATTTTCAACCAACTCTCAACTTTGCCATCTTTTTCCAAGAACTCACTAAAAGCCTTTTCAAATCCACCTTTATTACTTGGCCAAGCATATCGCTCATATATTGTTTTACAAGACGGATTAGAATAGTTTTCTCTCATTTTCAAAGTTTTTACAGAAGAAAACCAAACTTTCTCTACCTCGGCATCAGTAAAAATAGGGTTTTCTGTTAAGTTGAAAATCAAACTGTTCAATTGCCTTACAATATGTTGAGTAACGCTACCTTGATTAGCAAGAAGAATTTTCCAATCGTTGTTTTCAAAAGGGTCAAAATCGCAATCAAATAATCTCGTTCTTATATATTCGTCTGCAATTCTAATAATATCTGCACTGAAAACTTGTAAATTAACATTGTTTCCTTTGTTTCTTCTTCGTTTATTAACATCCGTTCTTCCAATGCTATTTACAAGTTTTTGCAAATAAATGTTGTAGGATTTAGAATTAAAAAGATTAGCAGTTATTTCCAACTCTCCGAACACTGTTTTTACAGTTACTTCTGTTGCAACAAAGACCTCGTTTTTAGAAACAAGCACCGATCTTAAAGTTTCTAAACTATGTTCGGTATAGGGTTTGAGTTGATTAACATCTATTTGAGAAAAATCAATTTCTTCCTCACTATCCTTTATTATTTTAGGAATATACATATCCCATTGCGAGAAGTCCTCTTTCAAACCTACCGTTATTAAATCTCCTGTTACTCGTTCTGTTTCTTCTATTTCGCTTTCAATTTCTCCAATCTCAAAACCCTCTCCCGAAAGGTTATTCCAAAAATCAATAAATTTTGGGTGTTCTATAATAAAAAGAAGATCAAGCAAAGCCTTAGGCTCAGTTTTCTTTACCAAAAGAGCATCTCTTATTTCCTTTTTAGTTTCTGCATATTCAGGTTCTCGAAACATTAGCCTCAAACCACGACCTACAATTTGTTCTAAAAGAATGCTTGATTCCGCAGCACGCAAAGGAACTATTACGCAAACATTATTCACATCAAAACCTTCTCTTAACATAAGCACCGACACAATTACTTTTGGTAAAGCGTGCTTATCAATGTTGAAAAGCTTTTCTTTGATTTCTTTCCACTCTGTTTCCTTAACCTCTCCCTTAGAATCGGAATCTATTCTCAAAACAGCCTCTTTTGCTAATCCATATTCAGCACCTGTTAAGAAAGATTCCACTTCTTTTGAAACGGAAGTGTCTTCACAAAGTACCAACATTTTTGGGTGATGAGGTGGTTCAAATCCTTTTTCTAATTGTTCCAATCGGCTAAGTCCTGCTTTCAACATTATTTTTTGCCCATCGCTCAATCCTATAACCTTACCTCTTTCATCTCTTTCTGCATAATAATCCAATCCCTCTAAGTCTGTAAGTTCTTTTCTACGGTCTAAACTAATTGTTTTTACCAATCCTTCGTTTATTGCAGTCTTTAATTCAAAGTCAGACACTATATGAGGAAAAAATATCTTGCGTTCATTTCGTCCCGATCCTTTTTGCAAGTATGGAGTTGCGGTAAAGTCAATTTGAAAACAAGTTTTATCATCTCCTTCCATTATTTTGTTCAAACCTTCTTGCCAAACCAAGTCGTTATTGTGAATATGATGAGCCTCATCGTTGATAATCATTATATCTTTTAACGATTGCAAGAATTGCATCTCTTTTCCCCTTGAATATTGTGCATCAAGAGTGTCTAAACTGTTACCATTGCTTACTCCGGGTGTTAAAGGATTTAATTCATACGCCATTTTGGCGAACTCATCTTTGTAATTCTTCTCTGTTTTGTCCTCAAACAAATGCCAATTCGTTATAGCAATCAAGCCATTTCCCGTAATTTTGCTACCAATTCCCTCTTCCTTGCTCACAGTGTTGTTTTGAATGAAAGAAAACACTTCTTCACGATAATTTTCAGGCACGAACAAATCCTTATTTCTTACAAAATCATTAGTAGAAAAATCTCTTCCGTCTCCGTTTTCGCTTAATCGTCCTTTGTAAGCATCGAGCAAACGATCGTAAACAATAAGTCCGGGTGCTACGATAAGGAAATTTTTTGTGAAACGACCACTTTTCTCCTCTTCATTCTTTGCATTAAGAATTTGCCATATCAAAAGAGCGTGCATAACCCAAGTTTTGCCTGTGCCTGTTGCCATTTTAACAAGATATTTCGGCAAATCATATCTGCTTTCTTTAAGAGAATTGCGAGTTTCTTTTGCTCCAAACAAATCACTTTCAAGAAGTAAATCAGGTGCTACTTGCTCATAAATCTCCAAAACATTGTTTATTTTCAACACCTCATGAAGATAGATTATGTTTAGTATGCTTTGCTTTTGTCCTTTGTGAAAATTAAATTGTCGCTGAGAGACAAAAGGCTCGCAAAACCAAAATCGCAACAATTCTTTTGTGATTGGGCTGACTTTTTCAAATAATTCTCCGCTTTCAAACTCCTTTTCAACAACCTCCCAAATGCGTTTTGCTAAGCGTAATGATACATTGTTTTGCATAATCGTTTATTTTAGTTTTTTAATCACAATACTCTCTAACCCGAAAACATCAACTGCTTTCACGCAAACTGTTCTTTCTGCTTTTTTCTTTACTCTCAATGTAGCGGAGTAAACACAGTGCAAAGCATCTTTGTCATTTTCTGTGTTTTGACGATAGTCTTGCCAAATAGAGCGAAAAGTCTCTTCGTCATAATCAGGGTCTATGCTCCAATATTCAATTAAAGACAAAGGATCGTTAGTCATTATTTCTTCTAATGTTTGTTTGTCTTTTTCGTCAAGTGGAATTGCATCAGGGGAGTGAAGAATGTAATTTCCTAATTCTACTTTTAGTTCGTCTTCTTCTTTGTCCCAAGATTTCAATTCTATGTTTTTCAAAGTCAGATATTGCAAAGAGGTAAATCTTATGCTACCTGAATCAATCAATTTTCCTAATCCGTTTCTTCTTAATCTGTCGAGTAAATCAGGAGGTATTGAAAGCACTTCAACAGAGTCTTTATATAATTCTAAACCTTCTGAAATATCAAAATGATAGTTCCAAGAAAGGACAACGCATTTTGACCAAACGGCTCCCAAAAGGTTATTCTTTGCCTCAAATGCTTTTTTCAAAGTGTTTTTGCTTGTGAATTTATTAGGGGAATCAACAAAAACCAATGTTTTTCCTCCTTTTATGTAGCCCCAACGTCTATCGTCAAGCCTTTCTCTTTCAAAAGGCAAAGCACCATAAAGCTTCAAAACAACCTCACAAAGATCGCCTACTCTTGAAAAATGTTTGTTTGTAGCGAAAGCCTCTTTGTTGTAATCGCCTATTGCTTGATAAAGAAAAGGTTTTGCATTCATATCAATAAAGCGTTTACGCATAACAAGATTTGAAGGCTTACCAATATCGGTTGTAATCCAACGTCTGCCCAATCTTTCTGCTACTGCCGCCGTTGTTCCACTGCCACCAAAGAAATCACAAACCAAATCTCCTTCATTTGAACTTGCTTTTATAATCTTTTCTAATAATTTTATCGGTTTTTGAGTTGCGTAATTTACACGTTCTTTAGAGGCTTGATTTTCTATATCAATTAACCAATAATCAACAGGTAATTTCCCTGCACCTAAATAATGTCTATAAACTAAATCAGGAAATTTTTTTTCGATTTCAGGAGATAAATCTCTTTTTGAACAAAAAGGACTATCTTTTAATCCTCTTCCCATTATTCTATAATATCCTTTTTCATCTTTATACTTGTATTTTTTTACGTTTCCAGCAGAATATTCTTCTAAAACATCATTATAATTAAAGGTATAATTACTTGAATTCTTTCTATACAAGTAAATATTATCATGTTTGGTGTTAAAATGTGATTTAGAGTTGATTCCTTCTCCATAACACCAAATAATTTCATTCGTAAAATTCTCTTTTCCGAAAATATCGTCCAATAAAATTTTCATATACGCCCCAACGTGCCAATCGATATGTACATATATGCTTCCTTTGTCGGAAAGTAATTCTCGCATTAGTAGTAATCTCGGGTACATATACTCTAAATAAGACACTGTTCCTTTTTGCCAAAGATCCGAATAGCCAAATTGCTCAAAGGTTGTAGGCTTTTGCGTTATTTCATTGCCGGGTAATGTGATTTTTGTACGATAATCTGCCTTGCTATCAAAGGGAGGGTCGATGTAAATCAAATCTACCTTGCCTCGAAGTGCTTCTAAATTGCTCGATTTGTCGCCTGTGAGCAAGGCTTGCATAGCAAGAAGATTATCTCCGTAGATAAGACGGTTACACCACTTTGATTCAATTTCCTGAGGGTTAGTTCCCTTCCACAGACCGCTTGAATCCTTACAAGGTAATACGATTTCGTTGGTTTGCAGGCTTATTCTACTGCCCGCATTCATTTTTTCGAGGATATTTTCTGCCTCTTTGCGTCCTTCTTTTGCAATACGAGGCAATTCCTCTATAAGACTTTTACTCATAGCAAATGCTTTTGTGCGATGCTATCGTCTCTTTCAATAAGGCTTTCTTAGGAACGCAAAACGTGGGCAATACTTGCTCAAATTGCGGTCCTGAGAAAACCGGAAGAAACGACAAGTAAGCCCACGTAAATCGTAGGCGTTGCACTTGTTTGTTTCTTCTGCTTTTTAGAATTTCTCAGGTTCCAATTTGAATAGAACAAACAGCAAACGCTATTAAACAATAAAATTCATATTTGCACTCTTAACTCTTGGCAAATTATGTTTGCAAAGATACTATTTTTGCTTTTGTTTTTCTAACTCTTTGAGATAATTTTTTAAAACAAAGAAAAGAAAAAATACCCCTTTGTGGTAATCCGATTACTTCTTTGAGGTAGAAGCATTACCACAAAGAGGTAATGTCTCTACTTCAAAGAAGTAAAAAAATAAGACAAAGAAAAATTTTTCTAATTCTTTGTCTTATTTTCCCGAAATCATTATCTGTTTATAGTTGCAACTCAAAAAAAATCAGGGCTAAATTAAATTTCATTATATTTTATATGATATATGTTATTTTCATTTAATTCCATTTTATAAAACTTTGGACAATATGTATTTGCTTTGAATAAATTTTTGATAGTCGTTATTGTAGCATCTGGACATCTATATCCAAAATAGATTGCTTCAATTTCAGAATTATTATCTAATTCTATTCCATAATGTTCTGCTGTATTATTTGGGTTATAAACAATAAGTCTAACTTCATTTTCATATTCCCAATCCATTTTCTTTGTTGCATATGCAATATCACTATCTATTTTATTTTGTAATAAATCAAATACTTTATTTGAGTATTTTATTTTCTTTAAATACATGTGTTCGTAATTTTTTGAATCTTTTTCTTGACAAATAAAGTGTTTTGATAATTTATATTTAATACAAAATCCTCTATGCTCATCTGCATAATGAGACCACATAACTACATTTCCTATTGTCTTATCTTCATTTATGCAAAAAGACCTTATTCTAAAATAATCAAATGATTTACTATATGGTTTAATATGCTTTTGTTCTTTACAAAGTTTCTTTAAGTTTTCTTCATTTGCCCATAAATTGATAATACTATCCATTGGATCGTTCATAGACTTAGAAGAACTAACAGTTATTGTGTTATTTATTAAGTCGGAAAGCGAATATTGGTTAAATTTCCGAAAAGAGAAAACAGATACATTGTCTTGAAATTCTGGTTTAAGAAAAGAATTATAGTATTGCCCTATTTGATAATTTTTAAGAGACATTTCTTCATCATCATTTTGTGCATATATTTCACCCGCAAGTAAAAATACTTTTGCAATATATTGATTTACAGTATATTGTTTTTTATAAAGAGTATCTGATGCAAATAATTTTTTCCCGTTTTCAATTATTAATTCTTTTTGGTCTTTAATTGTTTTATACCATACAATTTCATCTACCAATTTAATAGCTTCATCTATATTGTTTTGCGCTTCCTGAATATTATTTTCTGCTTTGAAAAAATAAGCTTTATAATAATACAATCTAAAATCGTTGCATTTTAATTCTTTTATTTCTTCCCAAAATTGAAGATTTATTTTATGCTTATCTTCTTCTGATAAATTTTTATCAAAAATTTCAGTAAGATGATTATGCAACGACAATGTAAATTTATTAAAATCTGTCATTATTTTAACCTTTCTTGAATTATCCTATTTTCATAAATTGTTAATACATATAGTTTACAACTTATTTTAAAGTTTTTTACTTTGTTAATTCTTTTTGCAAATATAGTATTCTTTGTCTTATTTTTCCAAATCAATCAAAAAAATAAGAGTTGCTCTAAAATAGAACAACTCTTATTTGATTTTATTAAATTGAAGTGTTTAATAAGTGTCTTTAACTCTTCGAGATGCTGCGTACATTATACGTAATGCTCCGACTTTTCTTAGTTCTTGTTTTACGTCTGTTACATCTCCCATTTTAACTTCTTTATCACATTTGATAGTTGTTGTTAAGAATGGTTTGTCTGCTTCATCTCTTGCTGCTCTTTCTGATTCTATGAAAGTAGCTATATCACTTATTTCTCCGAATTGATCGTTTAATTGAAAACGTGTTGCTGAACCGAATTTTCTTTCTTCAATTGGCACTCCTATGTATATGTAACTTACCAACGATTTCTTTTCCAATTTTTGGATTTCAGATGCTTGTGGCACTGTTACTTTTACCATAAGAGAACTTTCTCTCATTGTTGTAATCACCATAAAGAAGAATATCAACATGAAGATGATGTCAGACATTGAACCCATGTTCAGTTCCGGAGTTTCTGATGAGCCTTTTTGTTTAAACTTTGCCATTATTTATTTCCTCCTATGTTTTTAGGTTCTGCTTCTGAAATCGCAATCGGAATTGCTTTGTCAATCGCTTCTCTTTGTGATTGTGTAGCATCTATGTATGCTCTTCCAAATCGTGCTTTTGACATTTCATCTCTCAATTCGTTTACAGCAGCTGTTAATTCATTTTGTACCATCAAATACATTTCGTATGATGTACCTCTATCGTTTTGCAAAGAAATAACTCCTTTAGAAACTTCTACATCTCCTAATAATGGAATATTTCTTGTTTGCTTTTCAGGTAAGTTTGGTAAGTTATCTGGATTTGATAAAAATTCTTTTGCTCTGTCTTTAAGTGCTGTAATATCACCTAATTCATTATTGAAAAGTAATTTATCGTCTTTGTTTACCAATACTACGAATGTATTTCTTCTGTGAATATCTGGCGGTTTAACGTTAGGGTCTGATGGCGGTGGCAAACGTCTTTGAATACCCATATCTGTATTGATTGAAGAAACCAACAAGAAAAAGGTCAATAGCAAAAACGATATGTCCGACATAGACGAAGCGTTAAGACCTGGTAACTTTTTCTTATTTCTTGCCATAATTAACTATTTTATTTTTTTAGAAATCTCTGCAAATAAAACAGATACTAAAACTCCGCCAAATAAGATATATACGGTATACATACAAGCACCTATTAATTTAGAGCTTGAATAGTCTGAACCTGTTTTTTCAAATACTTCTTGTGGTACGTCTGTTCCTGAAGAAAGTAAGTAAGAAGCAACAAATACTACTATTAAAGCTACAACTGCTATAATGATACCCATTTGTTTTTTAGGATCATCTTTTAATCCTTTTATAACTTGCGCAAGTGCAAATACTATTGCTACTAATAAACTTGCTCCAAGTAATACTATAACTGACCAATATGCAACGTTCCATACTGCCATTGCTGATGATTGTCCATCTATTGGAGCATCTTTGTCAAATAATAGTGCGTAAGCAACTGCACAAATTGAAGCTATAACTCCCCATATTAGGGCTATAGTCCAATATATTTTTCTATAATCTTTTTTCATTTTTCCTCCTTGGTTTATAAAGTAATTACTAATTTCAGCCCTTTTCTTAAAAAGAACTATCTTTTTCGTTAAAGAAAATTACTTCTTACTATTCTTAACCAAGATGTCCATGAAAGTTATAGAAGAATCTTCCATTGTTGCAACTAATCCTTCTATCTTAGATAATAAGTAGTTGTAGCAAATTTGAAGAACTAATGCTGTAATCAAACCGAATACTGTTGTCAAAAGGGCAACTTTCATACCTCCTGCAACAACTGTTGGAGAAATATCACCTGCTTTCTCGATATCATCGAATGCTTGAACCATACCGATAACTGTTCCTAAGAATCCGAATGAAGGTGCAATAGCGATAAACAATGAAATCCAAACCATGTTGTTTTCTAATCTTGCCATTTGAACTCCACCGTAAGAAGTTAATGATTTTTCTACATCTTCTAAACCATTATCTAATCTTGATAATCCTTGGAAGAAGATAGAAGCAACTGGTCCTCTTGTGTTACGGCAAACATCTTTTGCTCCTTCTACGTTACCAGCAACTATGTTTTCTTCAACTTTTTGTAATAATTTGTCTGCGTTTGTTGTTGCAAGGTTAAGGTAAAGGATACGTTCGATAACCAATGCTAAACCTAAAATCAAACAAATAAGAATTGGAGTCATCCAACCCACACCACCTTCGATGTATTTTGTTTTTAAACCTTGGTGGAATGATTTTTCTTCTACTGCTGGAGCTGCTGGTTCTTCTGCTGCAACTGCAGTGTCTGTTGATGTTACTGATTCTGTAGCAAAAACAGTTTCAGTTTCAGTTTTCGCTGCATCTTGAGCAAAAACATTGTTTGATAAACCTAATGTCAATATCATTACTATTGACAAATAAGCAAATACTTTTTTCATAGCGTTTCGTTTAAATTTATGTTATTAATTATTTACTATTATGAACTTGCAAAGTTACAATGTTATTTTCAATATCCAATTTTTTAAGAAAAAAAATAACAAGTTTTTTACATTTTTTTTCTTATTCAGCTTCTTCTACCACTTTTTCGAGGTCTATAGTCACCAAAATCTTATCTATTCTTACCCCATCAAGGTCCACAATTTCAAATACAAACCTATCCCAAATTATCTTTTCACCTACTTTTGGTATTGTTCCAGTTTGTTCAAATATCAACCCACTTAAAGTATTGAAATTATTATCTTGATATAAGTCTTCTAAATCAAAATGACTCAAAAAGTCATAAAAAGGATATTGTCCCCCGACTAAATATGTTCCATCCTCTCTTTTCACAAATTCATCCTCATCATCCTCAGTTTCTAACTCAGAAGCATTACCAACTAATGACTCTAAAATATTATTCATTGTTACCAATCCTTGCACAGAACCAAACTCATCTATAATTAAAGCATAGTGTATTTTATTTTTCTTAAAAGTTTCTAAAGCATCATAAACACTTACACTTTCATGTAGATATTGTGGCTCTCGCATTATTTCACCTACATTTTTAAAACCGTCTAATCTACTAAATACATCTTTCAAATAAACTACACCCTTTACATTATCAAGATTTTTAGACGCGACAGGATATATATAATGTACATGTTGAGCCAATTTAGACTTTACCTTATCCAAATCATCCTCAACATCCAACCATTCAAGTTCAGTTCTATGTGTCATAAGCGAAGCAACGTCCCTATCATCCATAGAAAAAACTCGCTCAGCCATTTCATGTTGCTCCTCTGTTATCTCTCCATCTTCCACACTATCTGCCATCATTCCCATAAACTCCTCTTCCGTAACCTTATCATCTATTTTCTTTATGTCAAACAAACGCATCATACCTTGTATTGACACAGACAGCAACCAAACAATAGGATAGAATAGTTTTGATAAAAAGTTCATAGGAGCAATGATAACACTTGCTATTTTCTCTGGGCTATTAAGAGCAAGTCTTTTAGGAAATAATTCTCCAATAACTAAAGTAATATAAGTTATAGTAAGGATTATAATAAATCTTGCTATGATTGCAGAGAATTCAGGATTAACTCCCAACTTACTAATAAACTCTCCAAAAGGCACAATTAAACTTTCACCAGAATACATACCAGTAATCAATCCGATTGCTGTAATTGCGATTTGAACAGTCGAAATAAAATTATCAGGTTTTTCAGAAACCTTTAAAATTTGCTTTGCTGTCTTATTCCCTCTCTTAGAATCTGCTTCAAGCTTAGGCTTTCGCGAAGAAACAACAGCCGTTTCCGACATAGAGAAAAGTCCATTAACTATAATAAGTACTAAAATAATTAGAAATTCCACGTAGTATGCAGTTTTATTTATTAGATTCTTCTATTTCTTCCGAAGAAACAATTTCTTTATCCTTCTTAACCACAAGAACAGATACGATAAGCAAACCTACACCCACAGTGATTGCAATATCTGCCACGTTAAAAATAGCATTAAAGAATTCAAAATGATTTCCACCAATAAAGGGAATCCATTGAGGCAAAGTAGTATCTATTAAAGGGAAGTAAAACATATCCACAACCTTTCCTAAACAAAGAGGAGCATAACCTCCCGCTTCCGGAAACAACTGAGCAGTAACGAAAAATGTGCTTTCGGAAAAGATAAGTCCATAAAACAAAGAATCTATTATGTTGCCAACTGCTCCTGCGAATATTAAAGTGAAAGCATATATGATTAACTTACTTTCTCCCTTAATAATGAGTTTTCTAAGATAAATAAAAATCAAAGAAGCCGCCACTATTCTGAATAAAGTCAATATTAACTTGCCGACTTCCTCACCAAAAGACATACCAAATGCCATACCCTCGTTTTCTATAAAGTGAAATCTACACCAATCTCCTATTAAGAAGACTTCCTCACCGAGAGTAAAATTCAACTTAATCCAAAATTTTAAAATTTGGTCTAAGATTAAAATCAGAAATATAACAATAAGAGGTCTTTTCACAAAACTTCATTTTTTGTCTTGCATCAATTTTGCTTCCATACTTAAAGTCGCATGCGGTACTAAACGCAATCTTTCTTTTGGAATCAAGTTTCCTGTTACTCTACAAATACCATAAGTTTTGTTTTCAATTCTTATGAGTGCTGCTTCTAAATCTTTGATAAATTTTTGTTGGCGAGCAGCCATTTTTGCATTATCTTCCTTACTTCTTACACTTGATCCCTCCTCCAAAATCTTAAAAGTCGGAGCGGTATCACTCGTATCAGAAGCATTATTAGCAAAAGCCTCTGTCAAAGTATCAAGATTTTCTTTTGCCTTTGCTAATTTCTCTAAAATTATCGCTTTAAACTCTTGCAATTCTTTATCAGAATAACGCACTTTCTTATTTGTAGTTCCCATAACATTGACTATTAACGATGCAAATGTATAAATATTATTACAAAAAAAACAATAAAGCCAAAGAAGTTTTTAGTTAAAAATCTTCTTTGGCTCAAAAAGAAAACTAAATCGACATTATTTCTTTTTCTTTCGCTGCAATAATAGTATCAGTGTTCTTGATAAATTTGTCTGTTACGTCTTGCATTTCTTTTTCTACAGACTTAATTTCATCCTCAGGCACACCTGAATCTTTCAACTTTTTAACTTTTTCAAGAATATTTCTTCTTACGTTTCTTATGCTAACTTTTGCTGTTTCGCCTTCCGCTTTCGCTTTTTTGCATAGTTCTTTTCTTCTTTCTTCTGTAAGAGGAGGAAGAACTATTCTAACAACGTCTGCTTCAACTTTTGGAGTAAATCCTAAATTTGCCGCTAATATTGCTTTATCTATCGCATGCAAAAGAGATTTTTCCCAAGGTTGGATAACTATTTGTTTAGGATCTGGCGTACTTATATTACCTACGTTTTCTATAGGCGTAGGAGTGCCATAGTAATCAACCTTTACTCCACCTAACATCGCAGGATTTGCTTTCCCTGCACGCAATTTTTCCAATGATTTCTCTAAGTGAGAAACCGTATCTGTCATCGAAACATTTGCTTCTTGAAGCAATTTTTTTGAATCTTCGCTCATAATCTTTTTATATAATGTTTATAACTTCACTGCTACTCTTGTATATCCTTTTGTTTTGTCATCTACTTTTATATCAAACTTAAAAGTAATTGAATCGCCCTCTAAAGCGGCAGACCCTACTAATCGATATACACCACTAACCATTTGATCAAAATTTGCTGTTTTTGACGACACAGTTGCAGAGATTTGACAAGAAGAATTTAAGCCAAATAACTCTCCTCCTATCGTAATATTATTGTCATCCACAGCTTTTATACTTCCAACGTATGAAGCCTTTGTTGATTTAGGAAAAACAATTTCATCACTTATGCTCCACATTCCTTCCCAATTAGATGCGTCATAAGTTACCTTGTCTTCCACGCAAGAAACCATAGAAAGTGCCAAGCAAATTACACAAACAAAAAATTTCTTTCCTAAAAAAAACTTCTTCATCTTTTACAAAATTTTATTTTCTTCGGCAAAGGTACACATTAAAAACCAAAAAAGAAAATTACACCTCTATTTTTTTATCAATTTCCTTAGCATTATCTATACAATCCGTTAGTAATTTCCTCAATAGTAAACGAAGAATAAACTATACAATAGTCATTAGGACCTTCTTCATACAAAAAACCAACCTTTCCGTCTTTTTGCAAAATCATTGTGGAATAAGCAGAAAGTCTATCGGTAACTTCTAATCCTTTTTCCCAATTTTCAGCCAAAGACTTTGGAGTATATTTTTCATTTTCGTTCAATTCTTTAAAGAATATTGTAACATGAGAACGATTATCCTTTGTCGGCAAGGATTGTAACAAAACATCACATTCCTTTCCGTTATAATTATTTACACATCTCACCAACAATAGTTCTCCATTGCACGAATTACTTCCCACTTTTATGCCGTTAAAGACTTCATTACTAACGACCTGTTCTGCCCAATGCCCTTTTCCTTTTGCAATATTTGAGAAAGTAAAAATATTAAAGAAACGGCCATTAGGTTTTCTACTACTTAAAACAATAGAACCGTCACTTAATTCTTCAACCTTCGCTTCGTCTCCTCCCTTCACGCAAACGCCTCCTAAAAGGCTCCAAGTTTCTCCAAAATCATCGGAATAAACAACATAATTATCATGACCGCTTGCACTATTTGTTAGCAAAGAAGCATACAAACGATAATATTTACTATTTTTTGCTTTAAATATTTTCGATTGAACTATTCTTCCCGAAGCGAAAAACATACTATAAATTTCAGGAAGTATAGGTTTATATTTACCTTTTACATTCATAAACATAGAAGTAACATCCTCTGTCTTCCATGTCTTTCCTCCATCATTACTTCTTATTCTTGCCATAAAATTATGCTTGTCTTTTGTTGCAGAAGGGAAAGCTTGCCTGCCTGCAACACACATAATCAAAACCTCATCGCTCTCTTTATCTGCCACAATAGCCGCATCACCAAAACCACACTCAAAAATATTTTTCTCTCCTCCCAATCCATTAGCTATAAATCTCTCTTCGCTCCAATTTTTATGGTCTTTTGAAGTTCTAATCTTTAAATCCACCTCGCCAAATCCTATATCCGCCCAACAAGGTCTATGATCGCTAACTGCAAGCAATGTACCATCAAGAGTTTGAGCCAATGCAGGAATACGATAAGGCTTATTCGTTTTCTTATCCAAAGAATAATAAAGATATTGATACTTATTATTTTCATCGATTTTTAAATCAACAAACACAGTGTCTGCTATCTCCACAACTCTTTTTGCAAACGTTGTTTTAAATCGCTCCTTGTTATTCCTTATCTCACAATCAAAACCTCTATACGCCTTTATTTGCAAGCTAAGAAGGGAATCATTAGGAAAACTATTTCCAATAGTTAATTTATCTCCAACAAAAACCGTTTCATTAAACAATTTTTTGTTGCCTATCTTCAAAACAACATCTGCAACTCTTTCATTAGTAGAAAAAGTAGTAGAGTCGGCAATAGAGAAATAGAAAACTAAGACTTTTTCATTTTTTTCTGCGAAAGAATTTTTTGAAACAAAGGAAAAAATCACTAAAACAAAGAATAAAAAAACTCTTTTCATCATTTATTAAAATTATTTTCAGCAAAGGTATAAAAAAAGGACGAGAATGTAATCTCGTCCTTCAATTAAAGCAATTATTATTTCAAAAATCTATTCTACAACTATCTTTTGAGTCTTGCTTACTTTGTTGTTGAACGCTTTTATCATATAAGTACCTGCTGATACTTGGTTTAGAGTAAAGTTGTAGTCGTTTGTTGTAAATACTCTTTGTCCTAAGGCGTTGTAAACCTCAATTCTTAAATCTGTTTGTTCTGATGCTACGTTCACTAAACGATTAGAGTTTGTTATTGTTATATCGCTGTCTTTTGCTTCTTCTATAATGCTTGCTTTTTTAAACAATACTTGGAATCTATCTGCATTCTCTCCTTCTGAAATAAGTGTTGTGTATGCTATGTTTTCGCTCATCTTTATTTCTTCTTCGTTGTCTATCAAGAATACTGAT
>JAZRHI010000008.1:0-2878 GCA_045644685.1 Candidatus Onthomorpha sp. | reverse complement strand
TTTCTTCACATTTGAGCTTAAAAGCTTTTTAATAAAAAATATTTGTGCTTTAAGAAATTTGTTATACCTTTGTGAGTTGAATAGATTATAAACGAAAAATTATGCCTATGGTAAAAGGAAACGAAAGATAATTTAGACTTTTAAAATTTTAATACGACATAAAAGCGTTTTTGCTTATTGATTATTCTATGAAATCCGCAAAATTTCATCAAAAAACTAATCAATAGATAAGTTAAGACGCTCACGAGTAATATCGTGGGCTTATCTTATTTGATTAGTTAGGTAATTGCGGAACCTCATAGAATGATAAGAAAAAAGTCCCACGTTTTTTTATGCCTTGAAGTCAAAGAAAGAAATAAGTAATTGCCATTTGGGGTCATTACAAAAGTTTAATAATAATAAAATTATAATAAAATGGGAGAAAAATTTGATACAATAGTAAAAATAGCAGGTGGTACTGCTGCTGTTTTAGGAGCGGCAGTAACAATAATCAGAGTGTTTTCTGGTAAATAATAACAAAAAAATAGTAAAATCAAATTAGTAAAACTATGAATAAGTTAAACGAGATTCAATTGCTTGTAGGGAAAATCGGAGTATTCTTTGCAAATTGCGATGGTGAATATGATAAATTAGAAGATAAGTTTATTTCTGAATTTATCTTAGCAATGATTAAAGATGGCATTGAAATAGAAGATTCTTTAAAAGAGTTGATTGATATAAAGAGTGAAAAATACACAATAGAAGACATTATCAATTCCACAAGAGAGTTTTTGAAAAAATTAACGGAAGAAGAACAAACTACAACAATTGATTTAATGAAAGATTTCATTGAAAAAGTAATCAATGCTGACGGAGTTGTTCATCCAAATGAAGAGAAATACTTCAATCAATGGAAAGCTGAATTTTGTAAATAGTATAAAAAAAACAAAATTAAAAGAGTTATGGAAATAACATACGAAGTAATTGAAAAAAGTACAACACAAGAAAATGAATCTTATGGTTGCTATACACAGTGTTACATAAATTCTGATTGTGGTAGCGATTATGGTTGTAAATAATTAATGTTTTAAATTAAATAACTTAATTATGGAAATAACATACGAAGTAATCGAACAGAAAACACAAGATGAACGTGTAAATGTTTGGGGTTGTTTTGCTCATTGTGAGGAAAACAATGATTGCGGAGCAGATCATTGGTGTTGTGAGAGAATAAAAAATGCTTAATACACCTATTAAAAAGGGAATTATTCTTGATTAGCAGAATAATTCCCTTTATTTTGTAAAAAAACAAAAGAGAGAAATGGCAGAAAAGAGGAAAACGATTGATTTAAACACTAAATATAATCTTCCAAATGAATATCAAATTATTGATTTCAAAGGAAAAATTTTGATAATTGCACCGGAATGTTTCAATTACATTGTTTTGAGTAATGAAATTCAAAAAGAAATATATCTATCATTGTATAATTCAACAATACAAGAGGTTTTAGATAAGTTTAAAGGAGAAGAAAACAATGTAAAAGTTGTCATAACTCAAATTGAGGCTAAGAATTTTATAGAAAACTCTTTGGAAAAATCACAGGGAGGTTTGCAAATGCACTTGTTTCTAACGAATAAGTGTAATTTACGTTGTCGTCATTGCTATATGTTTAGCGGAGAGTCTTACGAAAACGAACTTTCTGAAAAGGAAATCAAAGATTTGTTACTTGGATTCAAAGAAAACAAGGGTAAATACTTGATATTATCGGGCGGAGAAGTTGCTACAAGAAAAGATTTCTTTAATATAATTGAGTATGCTCACAATATTGGTTTAGAAGTATCAATAATGACAAACGGAACTCTTTGGACTGATGAAATGATAGATAGAGCAACAAAATTTCTTTCAGGAGTGCAAGTAAGTATTGACGGATATAATAAAGAAGAATACGAAAAAGTTAGAGGGAAAGGGCAATTTGAAAAAGCAATGCATTGTGTAGATAGATTTGTAACAAACAATATTCGCACAACTGTTGCAATAACACCTTGGCCAGAAGCATCTTTATCGGAAAAGATAGAGAGTTATTTAAATTTTGAAAAGAGTTTAAAAGAGAAATATAAAGATTATCCAATCTTTGTTAAATATACTGCTGATATTATGGAGGGTAGAGAATTGAATCTTTCGCAAGAAGAAGTTAAAGCCTACAAAAACACAATGCTTCAAATTGCTGATGGACTTAATCCAAAGAAACGACACGATATAATGCACACTCGTTTTAAGGAAAAGATACTTTCTGATAATTGGTGTACGTATGGACATTTAACAATCAGTGCTGAGGGCGATGTTTTCTTTTGTGGAAAAATACAATTCTTAAAACCATACGGAAATATTAGAGAAATAAGTATTGAAGAGATAATGAAAAATGCACAAATGAATTGAGAAATGAATATTATCAAATAATGATTGATATAAATCATTTATTATATAGTTAGTTATTTTAATAATTTAAAAAGTTTTTATTATGTGTTCAGAATACGAAGATGATTATGAAGAATATGAATTACCAGAAAATTGGGAAGAAATAGAAAGAGAAGCAATGTTCCCTAATGGTCCTACTGATGATGAAGACGAATGGTAAAAATTAACCAAAAGAAATACGCTCGTGAGTCTTTGTTTTATTTTGACTTACGAGCGTTTTATTTTATTATTTCTTTGCTTTTTTTCATTTTTTCTTTGATTTATTTTTTTACCCCTTAGTGATAGAAGCATTACTATAACGAGGTAATTTTTTTCTTCACATTTGAGCTTAAAAGCTTTTTAATAAAAAATATTTGTGCTTTAAGAAATTTGTTATACCTTTGTGAGTTGAATAGATTATAAACGAAAAATTATGCCTATGGT
>JAZRHI010000007.1:0-1537 GCA_045644685.1 Candidatus Onthomorpha sp. | reverse complement strand
GTTGTGGGCCTTTTTGTGGATTTGCTATAGTTTTATCCTCCTAATTAATTAATAAAAACGCTTGATTTGCAATCGAAAACGCATAGTTCTCAATTCAGCGTGCAAAATTACTGCTTTTTTCTCAATCTACAAAATATTTTGTAAAAAAAATTAATAATTCCTTTACTTATCTATCACTTTATATCTCAAACAGTTCATACTCGAAACAAATAGCACAAAAAAAAGAGGACTTTCAACAGAAATCCTCTTCTTTATCTTTTATCGTAAAATTACTTCTTCTCAATATCAATCTTTGGCAAATAATCATTTACGAATGGAAGCATTTGTCCCAATGCAACAAACAAGAATACAACACCTATCATTACAAGACTAGAAGTCACATAATTACAAATGAAAGCCAAAACGACAATCAAGGCACCAACACATATAGGTATAAACCAATTATTCTCACCATTTTTTCTCATAATGGCACCACCTTGCGCAAGCCATGCACCCTCTATCATTGCCCAAAGAGCCACAAAATAGATATTAACAACGAGAACATCTACAGTAAAGAACAAAATAGCATAAAGAAGGTAGAAGACAGCCTTAGTCGCCAATCTGCCATCCATTTTACCAAGATACGAAGCACCCGCTAGACTCAATGCGCCTAACAATAGAAAAAGGCCTGGCAACCAAGAAAATGCGTACAACTCAAATGGATCACATGCCATCCATACAATTGCAATCGCCAACAAGAACAAGCCACTTACAGCTTGCAACAATTTAGAGTTTAATTCAATTTTCATAACAATCAAAATTTAATAGGTTAATATAAAAATAGTTGATTCATGATTCATAATATACATATATACATTTCTCAATGTGGCTGCAAAGATACATCTTTTTTTTTATTTTCAAAAATATTTTCTTTCTTTTATCTATTTTTTATCATTTTTTTTGCATTTTTCTAGATATTAACGCGCACAAAGTTTCAAAATGGTACTAGAATAAATATTCGAAGTTTTGTATTTTTCATTTTTTCATTGTTTTTTTTGCACATATCAGAATTTTATTGTAATTTTGCATGCTGAATTATTTTGCGTTAGAAGGCACAATAAATTATAATCAACAAATAAAAACTTACAACAATGAAACTAAACAAATTATTTGCAGCATTTATGCTGTTTGCAGCAGTTGCATTTATCGGCTGCGAACCAATCAACCCTCCAGGACCTGATGGACCAGGTAATGGACAAGGCGGTGACAAGGACACAACTACTGTGACCACGGAAGCTCCTGACACTATCGGATGGAATATTCCAGCTGAGTGTTTGACCGTAGCTGAGGCTAACGCTATCTGCTCTCAACTAGCGAGCGAAGCTACAACTGGAACAAAGTACTACGTAAAAGGTTGGGTTAAGAAATTGGCTTCTAAGCACGCAGATGGTATCAGCCAATTTGGTAACGCTCTCTTCTATATCGTAGATGAGAAAGGCAATACCGATGAGGACTTCTACGCATACCAAGTATATGGTTTGGACGGCGCAAAAATCAC
>JAZRHI010000006.1:0-31404 GCA_045644685.1 Candidatus Onthomorpha sp. | reverse complement strand
AACCAAAAAGGCATACCAAAAGTGCAAAAAAGGCACATTAGACTTACCATTTTGGTATATAATATATAATACTATACCAAATCTATACTTTTGGAATATTATAAAAAATGTTTAGACGTTCACGAAAATTATTTTTTTTGGGAGTTTTTTTTTGTTGAAAAATGATATGTTATTCTTGTTTTGTCCAAATAAAAAGGCGCGCGAGGCAAACGATATTTTGTAAATAGTTGATTTTGTGCATTATATCGGTATTCAAGTGGAAAAGAACAAAAAAAGACTCAAAAAAAATTTTTTGTTATACAAAATAATCGTATCATTGCACCGACAAATCAATTATTAACCCTTAAAAAAGGAGTACAAAAAGGAGAAAAAGAAAAAATATAATTTAGACTAAGTAAATTTTAACGACATAAAAAAGCGTTTTTGCTTATAATTGGTTATATGAAACCTGAACAATTTCATTAAAAATCACCAAAAGAATAAGTCAAGAGCGCTCACGAGTAATATCGTGGGCTTTTCTTGTTTGGTGATTGGGTAGTTCAGGACCTCATATAACGATAAGACAAAGCTCACGTCTTTTTTATTTTCTTTTTATTAAAGAAAAAAATAAAGATTTGCAACATTTTTGCAACACTTTGTCTTAACTCTCATAAAAAATAAGTAAAGATTGTATTTTTGAAGTCTTAAATTTAATGGAGTGAATTACTAATTTAAATAATTTAAGATATGGGAAATAATGATACAAATTTGAAATTAGCAAATGTAATATTTGACTTAGCAAAAAATTCCGAAGAAAGCGGAAAATATGAAGACGCTATAAAGTCTTACAAAGAAGCATTAAATGTTTTTGAGCAAGCATTAGGAGCAGAAGACGAAAAAACAAAAGAAGTTTACACCAATATAGGAATGTGCTACAAAGCATTAGGCAAAAACGAAGAAGCCTTAACCTATCTAACCAAAGCCCTATCAAACGGAAACACTGCATCAGTAGTTCAAAAACAAGATACAGCAATAGAAAAGCAAGAAACAAACGAAGCAGAGTTAGAAGAAGCATATAAACTGAAAGAAAAAGGGCATGAAAGTCATAATAAAAAAAATTATGATGAAGCACTGAATTATTATGAAGATGCTTTGAAAATATACAAAGAAGTATTAGGAAATAATCACGAAGAGACAGGAAATGTATACTGGAATTTAGGTCTAAGTTACAAAGATTTACAAGAATATGATGAAGCACTGAATTATTTTAAAGATGCTTTGAAAATATACAAAGAAGTATTAGGAAATAATCACGAAAAGATAGGATATGTAAACGACCATATTGGTCAATGTTATTATTTCTTAGGTAAGTATAAAGAAGCAATAACTCCCTTGAAGAAAGCATTAAAATTTTATGAAAAAGAACCTGAAATAAATGAGTTTCCTATTATATTTTGTTGTCAAAATTTAGGTGATGCTTATGACGGATTGGAAGATTATAGCGAAGCAATAAATTATTATACTCGTGCATTGGAAATCTGTGATAAAGACACTGAACTTTGTGGCTTTCTTATTCCAGATATTTGTAAAAGCTTAGGTCTTTGTTATGATATGTTGAAAAGTTATGAAGAGGCTATACCTTACTATGAACGTGCTTTGGAATTTTATGAAGAAGATATGGATAATTCTAACGAATCATTTTCAGCTTGCTGTTATCGTTTAGCATGTTGTTATTATCTTTCATGTGATTATATCAAGGCAGAATATTTTTGTAGCGAGTATTTGGAAAAAGCAAATAAAGACCATCCGTGGAGAGATAAGGCGATTGAGTTATTAAATAGTATAGATGAGGAATTATCTGAGGAGGATTATAATGATTATAAGGAAGATAATGATTCTAAGGCAATGGGAATGTTTGATAATATGGTAGGAAATGCATCTGAAAGCGACATTCAGAGAATAGATAATAAGATTGGAGGAATGAAAAAGGGGAAACTTGCGGAAATTTGGGACAAAGTAATGAAATTATATCAATTTATAAAAGACCCAAATGCACCTTGGGGTGGGAAAGCCCTTGCAATAGGAGCGTTAATCTATATGATAAGTCCGCTTGATGCTATTCCAGACTTCATTCCTTTGGGCGGATTATTAGATGACGTTGGAATAATTACCGCAGCCGTTGGAAAACTTGCCAGCGAACTGAGAAAATATAAATAAAACCAAAGAAATACGCTCGTGAGTCTTTACTTTGTTTTGACAAACGAGCGTTTTGTTGTTTTTATTTCATCTTTCAACTCATTTTTCAGGTGCAATATTACGAATTTTTATGCAAAAAATAATCTGTATTGCATAAAAAAGTATGTTTTTTATGCAATACAGATTATTTTTTGATGATTTCTTCCTTTTTTATCTCTCTTTCACCAAACCTTCGTTGAAGGCGTAGATTAGTTTCTTTAAGTTTGCGATTTGTTCTCTTAATTCGTCTCCGAGTTCTGTGTCGCCTATTAGGATATTTTCTGTTCTTTGTTCTATCAAATAGTTCTTTGAGATAATATCGCTTTCATTCTCTATTGATTCTTGCGGAGATGAGAACGGTTCGTGCTCAACCAAGAACAAACGGCTTGATCCTGAAACAAGAGTATAGCCACCTATTCCTGTTTCTTTTTGATATGCTTTCGACATTCCGCCGTCTATGACAAGCAATCTGCCGTTTGCCATTATTGGACTCTCGCCTTTCTTAACTTTAACTGGCACATGTCCATTCACAATGCGTGCTTTTTCGTTATGAAGTCCAAACTCTGCTAAAATCCTTTCGCAAAAGGCTACATCATTTCTATAAGTGTAATATTTATCTAATATTTCTTCTTGTTGTTCTTTCGCATCTATTAAGTATCTTTCAAAGGTTGCCATTCTGTGTTTACCGAAAATTGGAGAGCAAGCGCCACACCACAAATACCAGAAGTAGTCTCTGTCGTCGTTTGTTTGATTAAAACGATTTACCCACACGTTTCTGACTGTTTGTTCTAAGCAATCGAGCAATTCTTTGCCTTTTACCATTTTTCCTTTATGGTTAAATTCTTTGAATTCGGTTTCATTCTTCATTGGAATACAACCATGAAGCATCAATGTATTGTTGCAAACTGAGTAAACGCCACCATTTGAGAATAAAAAGGCTACATCGCTTTGTAAACGGCGAGAGTTAAGGAACGATTGTGCTATTTTTGTGATCACTTCCTCTTCTTCGTCTGTTAGTTTGTAAGGATCGCTTGGATCAATCGTTGGATAATATCCGTCTTTTAGTTCATAGTCTTTACCATCAAGGTGAATTGTTCCTTTTTCGTAGTTAATTTTATCAAGCAATAGGCGATGCGACATATCGAAGTTTGGATTTCTCATCACAAGTTGCCCTTCCAATTTGAAACTTATTACAGCTATTGCTTTATGTATTACAGTCATCAAACGCACGTTTGCATCTTTGTAATTTTCCGGCTTAGTTCCTTTTGGCACGAACGGAATTGCAGGGTCATTTTCATAATTTGTTAAAGCGAATGTAACAAGTGGCATTAGGTTTATGCCGTAATCGTCTTCGATTGTATCAACTGAGCCATATCTTGCAGTCAATCTAATTACTTCTGCTACGTCAAACTTGTTTCCACACGCTGCTCCCATCCATATAATGTCATGATTACCCCATTGAACATCTGCTGCGTGATGGTTTTTCAAAAGTTCCATTACGTCAGCTGCTCTTGGGCCACGGTCAAATATATCTCCAATCACGTGAATGCGGTCTATCAACATTCTTTTTATAAATCCACATATAGATTCTATGAATTTGTCGGAACGTTTCAAATCTACAATACTTTCAACTATTGAATCGTAGTATGCTTGCTTGTCAGAATCTGTTTCGTTCAATAATTCATCTATGATAAATGCGTATTCGCTATCCATAGCCTTACGAACTTTTGAACGAGTGTACTTTTTAGCAACTTGACGTGCTACTCTTACTAATCTATTTAAGGTAAGCCTATACCATTCTTCGTTTACTACTCCTTTACCCTTTAATTGCGAGAGTTTATCGACAGGATAGTAAATAATTGTTGCTAATTGATTTTTTTCTGCTATTGAAATAGAGTGTCCAAACACCTCATCGATTTTTCTTTTCACTGCTCCCGAAGCGTTAGACAATATATGGTTAAAAGTATCGTACTCTCCGTGAATGTCTGTTACGAAGTGCTCTGTACCTTTTGGTAGCAATAAGATAGCTTCTAACTTAATTATTTCCGTACTTGCCGCTTGCAGAGTTGGGAATTGCTTGGCTAATTGATTATAAAACTTCAATTCTTCGTTCGAAATCGTGATATTTTCTGTATTCATAATGCTTTATTATTTAATTTCTTTAACTAATTGTGAGAAGACTTCGCCTCTGTGTTCAAAATTCTTAAACATATCATAGCTACTCGCAGCTGGAGATAGCAAACATATCTTTCCTTTTTCTGTATTCAAACTACACCACTCCACTATCTTGGAATAATCATCGGAAATAAAGGTGTTAATTTTTTTTGCTTTGTCTTGCATTTCTCTTGCTATTCTTCTGCCTGCCCCTCCTACGAATGCTATGTTTTTTATTTCAAATTTATCTATTTCTTCTACCAAAGGAGTGTAATCAATCCCCCTATCCATTCCGCCAAGTATGATAGTTTGAACTTCTTTTAAAGCTTTGATGGCCTCTATTGCTGCTTGCGGAATTGTACTTATAGAATCGTTATAATATTTCACGCCATTTTTTTCTGCAACAAACTCTAAACGATGTGCAAGTGGAGTAAAATTTTTTGCAGTCTTTAATGCCATTGTTTTTTCTGCACCAAAGGCTTGCGTTGCCAATAAAGCCGATTGTATATTCATTAAATTATGCTCACCTTTTAAGTAATCAGCCTCTATATTTAAAGACTCCTCTTTTGAAAAGCTTTGCATTTGTGATTTCAAAGGTGATTTTTCTATTAGTTTTCTTATATCTAATGAATCGGAATTATAGATAAACGTATCGTTTTCACTTTGCAGACTTGCAATATGGTATTTTGAGCAAATATATTCTTCATAACTTGAAAAATGATCAAGATGTTCTTCAAACAAATTAAGCAATATTGAAACCCTTGGCGAGGTGTGAATAAATTGTAATTGATGTGCCGAAAGCTCTGCTACAATTATTGTATTTTCTTTAATATTTTGTAAAATATCTAAAAGAGGCACTCCAATATTTCCTGCTAAAAGTGTATCAAAGCCTTGGTCTAAAAGAATTTTATAAACTAAATTACTTGTAGTGCTTTTACCTTTTGTACCGGTTATGCCTATTGTTTGATTGGAATATAGGTGCAGGAAAATATCTGTTTGAGATGTTATTTTATTGGGGTCAATCCATGGTAGTTTTTCCATAGATATTCCCGGTGTTTTTATGTAAAGTGTACAGTTTTTAAGCATTTCATCTTGCAACCCACAACTTGCGAACTCAGATTTATCATCTGCAATTATCACGTCTTTGTTTGGTAAAAGTTCTTTTATCAATTTGTGTGTTGATTGCCCTTCTCTGCCATAGCCAAGTATTGCTATTTTGTGAGGTTTCAACATTTTTATAAGTGCAGCCTTCTTTGTTGCAAAGTGAGAGTTAGAAAAAATTTCAAAATCCTTTGTAGGCAAATTATGCTTATTAGATAATTCAAAAAGTTTATGCGAAGATATATTGTCTAAATATTGTTTTGAAACAGGAAGGCTTAGCCATAGTTTCAAAAGATATTCATTTTCCAAATCAGCTTTTTGATTCTTTAAACAAAGTGCAAGAGCTACGTTTACCTCACTTATTGTTCCTACACATTCAAACGGTTTTGTATCTCTTTCTCCACAGAGTTGTAAAAAGTATTCTTCGAGTTCTTTATCTGCAAAAAGGTTTTTGGAAAATATTGCCTCTAATTCTTTTCTTGAAACAAAAGGTGAAAGAATTATAAAGGCAAACAAACATTTTGGACACTTGCCACACCAAATATTTTGTTTACTTCCTGCGTTGCAACTCTTGAAAACAGATTGGTAATTAAGCTTTGAGAAAAGTTTTGCAATATGCAACTCACTCAAAGGGCGAAGAAATGAAAAGTAATTAAACTCAGAATTTATAAATTCTTTAACATACGAACGAAAATCATTCTCAAATTCTAAGCTTTTTGAGTATTGATGATTTACTTCTGAACCTTTGACTGTGGATTCCGAAGCTGAGTCTTCGTTACTAAGAGCTATGTTTTTTCTTTTAGTAAGTGCAGAGATTAAAAGCGTAGTAAAAGCAAGCATTGCTGAGAATGGAGTGTGTCCATTCAAGCAACCTTGTGCATTAAGTTCTAATAAATGTGCGTCAATCACACGTTTGCAAGTAATTGTTTCGCTTTCGCTAAACCCAGCCATAGAACAACACTGAGTTGTTGCACCTCTTGGATTTATAATAAAAGGTTTTATATCTCTGTTTGCAGACATCAACAAATCTAATGTTACAACCGAATCTTTCCCACCGCCAATTGGTATTATATATTCGTCATTTAAATCAAATTGTTGTGGAGTTGTAAAATTATCATCGTTGTTTTCTAATGTTAAAAACTCATTTTGTGAAACGTTTATGCCATTTAAATAGAAAAATTCGCCAAGTCCATTGTAGTAAAGTTTAGTAAAAAATTCCTTTTGCTTAGAGTTTAAAGCATAAGGCTTTATAAGAACTTTTGGAGAACACAACGCCTTCCAATAAGATATTAGTTCTATCATTCCCATGTGGAAAACAAGCAAGTCTAACTGCTCTTTACTTAAATGAGAGAAAGAAAAGAAATCCTTTTTCTCAACAAGAAGACTTGGTTTGAAAGTATGCTCCGAGTTAATGAAAGTAAACTCTATTTTTAATCCCTTTTCATCTATCTCATAGCTAAAAGATTCATAGATAAAAAGCGGATATTTTTCTCTAAAACTATTAAATTTTTCTGTATTGTTCATCTTTATTTTAGTAATCTTGTCCTTCTTCTATCGCTTGCACTAATTCGTCGTACCATTTTTCAGAAAAACGTCTTATTAAAGGCTCTTTAAGTGTTTTATACAATGCTTTGTCTTCATCTTTGCAGATTGCGTCTTTGCAAATCTCCCATCTATGATAGTTTAATGCTCGAAACTCTCCATAATCCTTTACTCTAATTGGATAAAGATGACAAGAAATTGGCTTAATGAAGTCAATCTTTCCTGCTCTGTACGCCATTTCTATTGCACATAAAGACAGCCCGTTTTCAAATTTAACAAAAACACATTCTTTGTTATCTATAATATTTGTACACAAGTCCCCATCGTCATCTTTTAGCCAAAAACCTTCCTTTTTCACTATTTCAACAGCCTTTTTCTCCATATAAGGCTCTATTTGTGGTAATAATTTTTCTATTATCTCTATTTCTTTTTTTTCAAGCGGTGCTCCCGCATCTCCTTCCACACAACAACAACCCTTACACTTGCTTAAATCACAAGAAAAACACTCATTTTTTATATCTTCACTTACAAGACAATTACCAACTATAAGCATAATATTTTATTTTTTACGTGCAAAATTAAAAAAATAAAAAATCATTTTCGTACTTTTGCATATTAAAATCAAAGAAAAATAGTTTGAGCAATGGAAATAAAGGAAGAAATCACAAAAAAACCTAGTCTTAATTTTATTGAGGAGATAATAGAAAACGACTTAAACAGTGGTAAACACAAAAGCATAATAACTCGTTTTCCTCCTGAGCCTAATGGATATTTACACATAGGACACGCAAAGAGTATTTGTTTAAATTTTGGTGTAGCAAAGAAATATGGTGGTAAAACAAACCTTCGTTTTGACGACACTAACCCTGTGAAAGAGGATACTGAATATGTAGAATCTATAAAGGAAGATATTAAATGGTTAGGCTTTAATTGGGCAGAAGAACACTATGCTTCTGATTATTTTGAACAACTTTACCAATGGGCAGTTGAGTTAATCAAAAAAGGATTGGCGTATGTAGATGACCAAACCTTAGAAGAAATGAGAGAAAACAGAGGAACAGTTCAAACTCCTGGCAAAAACTCTCCTTATAGAGACAGAAGCGTTGAAGAAAATCTTGATTTATTCCAACGAATGCGTAATGGAGAATTCCCAGATGGTAGTAAGACACTCAGAGCAAAGATTGACATGGCTCACTCAAACATGCACATGAGAGATCCTATAATGTATCGTATTCTTCACACACATCACCACCGTACAGGCGACAAATGGTGTATCTATCCTATGTATGACTATGCTCATGGCGAGAGTGATTCATTAGAAAACATAACTCACTCTATTTGTACTTTGGAATTTGACATTCATAGACCACTTTACGATTGGTTTATACAACAATTAGAAATTTTCCCTTCACATCAATACGAATTTGCGCGTTTAAATCTTAACTATACCGTTATGAGCAAACGTAAACTTTTACAATTAGTAAAAGAAAACTATGTAAACGGTTGGGATGATCCACGTATGCCAACTATTTGTGGTTTTAGAAGAAGAGGATATACGCCAGAAAGTATCAGAAACTTCTGCGAAGACATAGGAGTTGCGAAAAGAGATAACGTAATCGACTACACACGTCTTGAAAACTCGCTAAGAGATGATTTAAACAAAAAAGCACAAAGAGTAATGGCTGTTTTAGATCCTATAAAGGTTGTTATAGATAATTATCCTGAACAAAGCGAAGAGCTTGATGCAGTAAACAACCCAGAAGACGAAGCAGCAGGAACAAGAAAAGTAAGTTTTTCTAAAAATATCTTTATAGAGAGAGATGATTTCATGGAAAACCCTCCTAAAAAGTATTTTAGAATGACAGTAGGTCAAGAAGTGCGTTTGCGATATGCCTATATAGTAAAATGTACTGGCGTTGAAAAAGACGGAAATGGCAATATCACACTTATTCACTGCGAATACGACCCTGCAACTCGTGGAGGAAATACTCCTGACGGCAGAAAAGTAAAAGGAACTATTCATTGGGTGGATGCAAATAATCACATTGAAGCAGAAGTTCGTTTATTTGATAGATTATTCCAAAGCGAATCGCCAGACAAGGTAGAAGAAGGAAAAACATTCCTTGATAATCTAAACCCAGATTCATTAAAGGTGTTAAAGAATTGCAAAATGGAAAAATTCCTTGCGAATACTAAGCCATTAGATAAGTATCAATTCGAAAGACTTGGGTACTTCTCAACAGATTATGACACAAATGAAAATCAAATTGTGTTTAATCGTGCTTGCACTCTTAAAGATTCTTGGAATAAGTAATACAAAAAATTGTAAACTCATGAAAAAACAGATTTTAATATTAACCTTAATTCTCACAAGTCTTTGCGGTTTTGCTCAAAGACATAGACTTGCCAACGGAGAACCTTATGATATTTTCTTCCAAGTAAAGCCTATGGGTGGTATGGCACTTGGAGAATTTGCTAAAAACAACACTTACCTTTACGGAAGCCACTTCGCATTGGAGTTTCAACTGCAAGAAACTAAGCTTGGCATAGGATTGGAATTTGGATACAACTATTGCGTTCCTAAGGCAATAAAACGTCCATTTCTTCAAACGAAAAATAATTGGGCTTCTCAGCAAATACCTATGCTTTTAAACTTTAATTATTATATCTTTAACGAAAGAATTAAGCCTTATGTAGGTTTGGCTATCGGAACTATATGGGGACGTTACGATTATTCACTTTCTTCTGAGGAAAGCACAGATGAATATTATTTAAGGGACTTTGAAGGACAGAGTGGTTGGAGATTTGGTCTTACACCAAAGGTTGGTTTAATGATAAGCATGGATCACAAACACGGTTTCGGATTAGAATTTTCCCTTCCTTACCAATTTGGATTTAACCGCCTTGAAACTCAATATTCAATCAATCTTGGGTTAAATTATACCTATATTATAGATTAAAAAAATAAAGGTTTATTCTTTTAAAACTTAATTTTGAAAGAATAAACCTTTGTTGTTTTTTTAAGATTTCTTATTATTTTTTGAAGTATCTATTGTAAAGTCCTTCAAATCCTTTACCATGGCGTGCTTCGTCTTTGGCCATTTCGTGTACAGTGTCGTGAATAGCGTCTAAGTCTTGTGCTTTCGCATTTTTTGCTATACGATATTTATCTGAACAAGCACCTGCTTCTGCTGCCATACGTTTTTCTAAGTTTGTTTTAGTGTCCCAAACTACGTCGCCTAACAATTCAGCAAATTTTGCTGCGTGTTCTGCTTCTTCCCATGCATAACGTTTGAACGCTTCTGCTATTTCAGGATAGCCTTCTCTATCTGCTTGACGGCTCATTGCTAAATACATTCCTACTTCTGTGCATTCGCCATTGAAGTGTGCATTTAGATCTTTTATCATTTCGTCTCCTAATCCTTTTGCTACGCCTATGATATGTTCTGTTTCGAATTGCAAAGCTTCTGTGTTTGCTTGCATTTCTTTAAATTTAGAGGCAGGAACCTTACATTGAGGACAAGCCTCAGGAGGGTTAGCTCCTTCGTGTACATATCCACATACAGTACAAATCCATTTCTTTTCCATAGTGATAAGTTTTAATTTGATATTTGTAATTATTGTTATTTTTTTGTGTTTTTATGTATTGAAATAACGTATTATTGATGCGGTTTATTATTCCTTAGGTTTAGATTTTTTTCTCTTAGGTTTAAAAAATTATTTCTTAGGTTTAGAAAATTATTCCTAAGACAAAAAAAGGTGATTGACTAAGTCAATCACCTTTGTGACCACGGCAGGATTCAAACCTGCAACCTCCTGAGCCGTAATCAGGGGCTCTATTCAGTTAAGCTACGTGGCCGTCTTTTTTGCGTGTGCAAAGATACTTCCTTTTTTTTATTTACCAAAATTTTTCATAGACTTTTTTTCGTATGACTTGTATTATCTCTTGGTATTCATGCTCTTTTATTGTGTTTTTTGCATTTGACATTATGTGCATTTCAAGTTCTTTTTCTCCTTTTCGATATGCTGGTTGGAAGTATTTGTATGGCTGAATTGAAAAGCCGTTTCGTTGATAAAATCTAATACGGCGGTGCGAGATTTCATCGGTTGGCAATTCTACTTCTAATATTATTAGTGGGTATTTTTCGTTTAATTGAGCGAGGATTGTGCTTGCAATGTTTTGATTGCGATATTGTGGGCTTACTGCTAAGTGTTCGATATAGAGAATGGTGTTAAAATGCCAATAATTCAACAATCCGACTGATTGATTGTTAAGTTTAATAAGATTTAACTCCAATAAATCGTTTTGATATATGTCTTTTAATTTAGCGAAATCGCGTCTTTCTTCTATGGGGAACGATTGTTCGTAAAGGTCTTTTAGAAATTCTATTTCCTTTTCGTCTTCTGAGAGTTTTTTTATTTGCAACATTTTACAAATCTTTTCTTTTGCTAACGAGATTGCCTAAAAGTTCTCTTGCTCTGA
This sequence comes from Candidatus Onthomorpha sp., assembly GCA_045644685.1. GTDB lineage: Bacteria > Bacteroidota > Bacteroidia > Bacteroidales > P3 > Onthomorpha. The sequence goes on along the minus strand of JAZRHI010000006.1, from coordinate 19,910 downwards.
ATAGTTTTGCTTTCACAGTGCCGATTGGAAGGTTTAATTCCTGAGAAATTTCTTCGTATGACTTTTCTTCGTAATAGCGTTTTTCGATAAGAATCTTGTAATGTGGTCTTAATTGTTGCACAACACTGCGTAATAATTGATGTTTTTGCTCTTCCATTATTTTTTCTTCGGGAGAGAATTCTTGCGAAGGTATGTTAAATTCTAATATGTCTTGATTTTGGTTTACGAAACATGAGTCTATGGAAATTGTTTGTGCTTTTTTCTTTCTCATGTAATCAACACAATTATTTGTTGCTATGCGAAAAAGCCATGTACTAAACGCAAAATCCGGTGTGTACATATCTATGGATTTGAATGCTTTGCCAAAGGCTTCTATTGTTAAGTCATCTGCATCGGTAGTGCTGTTTGTCATTTTCAAAAGCATACAATAAATCTGTCCTTTGTAAAGGTCCATAAGCTCGGCGTAAGCTTTCTGATCTCCATGCTCCCTCGCCTTGCAGATTAACTCGTAATCCCTTTTTGCTTTCTCTGTTGCGCTAACAGCTATCTCCATTTAGTTTTCTTTGTCAATGTTATCCTTATCTCCAATGTTAGATTTAGAATCATATGGTAAAGTTCCAAAATCGGTGCAAATATATATATTTTTTTTATTTTAAGCCTTTTGAATGCTTTATAATAGACAAAAATTTGCATAATAAACTTTAACAAAATTGCAATAACCATATATTGCCACGGAATGCCTAATAAAAATAAGGCTACTATGCTTAGGTAAAACAACCAAGTAAAGGTAGGTAATAATCTTAACAAGGCACGATGTGATTGTTTGAAATGTCTTTGTGATATTATGTTACTTTTTTTAGTTTTTATCCAATCTTTATATGTTCGTGCGGCATCAAAAGTTATTTGCGAAGGAGTGGTTAGCGCTACTGCGGTATTTTTGCTGTTTGCTACTTGATTGATAAACATATCGTCATCCCCTGCCGACAAGTTATAATGTTTGATAAATCCTCCTGCGTTATAGAATAATTCTTTTTTGTATGCTAAATTGTATCCTTCGCCCATGTATGGTTTTTTGCAGAGTGCAAATGACAAATAATTCATTGCTCTTACCGCATGGTCATATTGTATTAGTTTATTTAACAATCCTTTTTTATTTGCTATGGAAGCATATCCTAAAACTATCTCTTTCCTTGTTCCAAAGGTAGATGCTATATTTCTTAGCCAATCAAATGAATTGGGTTTACAGTTTGCTTTTGTTAAAACTAAGTGATCGTATTTTGCGGACTTAATTCCTATTGAGATTGGAAACTTTTGTCCTTGGAATTTATTGACATTCTCTACTATGTTTACAACTTTAAGATGCGGATAAACGACAGACAATCCTTTTAGCACATATTCTGTTTCATCTGTGGAGGCATCGTTTACTACAATGACTTCATATTGTGGGTAGTCTTGCTCTAATATTTCGATTAGTTTGTTTTTAATATTGTATTCTTCGTTTTTCACTGCTATGATTACGGATAGCGGTGGTAATTCTTCGTCTGATTTTAATTGTACTTTGAAGTGTTTTTTAAAACCTATCTTTCCATAAACTGTTAAATAGTATAAAATTTGTAATATTAAAAAAAGGCTCGCGCAACTTAAAGCTACTAAATTTGGAATGGTTAATGCTATTTCAAAATTCATATTTTTAAAAATTATTTTTTACAAATATATTCTTTATTCAAGTTTTAGAGTTATTTTTGTAAATTATTTTTTTAACGTTTTATGTTAATAACTTAGCGATGGAGTTCACAGTAAACTATATTTCAAAAGATTGCAATGCGAGAGCGGGAGAAATAAAAACAGATCACGGTTCTATTCAAACGCCTATTTTCATGCCTGTCGGCACTCTTGGAAGCGTAAAAGGGGTTGGCAGTGATATTTTAACGAATGACGTAAAAGCTCAAATTATTTTGGGAAATACATATCATCTTTACCTGCGTCCCGGTCTTGATATCATAAAACAAGCTGGCGGAATACAGAAATTCAATTCTTGGAACAAGCCTATGCTGACTGATAGTGGTGGATTTCAAGTTTATTCTTTGGGCGACAGACGTAAAATCACGGAAGAAGGTTGTATTTTTCGTTCTCACATAGATGGTTCCAAACACATATTTACACCAGAAGGCGTAATGGATATTGAAAGAGTGATTGGAGCTGATATAATCATGGCTTTTGATGAATGTACTCCGTATCCCTGTGATTATGATTATGCAAAAAAATCATTAGGTCTTACTCATCGTTGGTTAAAACGTTGTATTGACAGATTTAATCAAACAGAAAATGTTTACGATTATAATCAATCTTTATTCCCTATCGTACAGGGGAGCGTATATAAGGATTTAAGAAAACAATCTTGCGAATATGTTGCTTCATTTGAATGCGATGGTAATGCTATCGGCGGTCTTGCTGTTGGTGAACCTGCGGAAATGATGTACGAACTTACGGATTTGTGTTGTTCTTTATTGCCTAAGGACAAGCCTCGTTACTTAATGGGAGTTGGAACACCTGTAAATTTATTGGAGTCTATCGCTTTGGGTGTGGATATGTTTGATTGTGTAATGCCAACTCGTAATGGTAGAAATGCAATGCTGTTTACCATGGAAGGGGTCATGAATATGAAAAACAAAAAGTGGGCAGATGATTTTTCTGTCTTAGATGAGAATGGTACTTCTTTTGTTGATAAACTTTACACTAAGGCTTACTTGCGTCATTTGTTTGTTTCGCAAGAATTATTAGCGCTTCAAATTGCAAGTATTCATAACTTAGCGTTCTATCTTGAACTAATGCGTCAAGCAAGAGAACACATAATTGCAGGAGACTTCCTTGCTTGGAAAAATATCATGGTAAAAAAATTGTCTAATAGGTTATAATGAAACTAAGTAAAAGGAAGAATTCTCTCTTATCGATTTTAGACATCTATATTATTAAGAAACTGCTTTTAACTTTCGTATTGGCAATTTTCTTAATCATAATGATTGCTATTATTTTTGATTTGAGCGAAAGATTAGACGATTTTATTTCTAACAATGCGCCAATTAAGGGTTTGATTTTCGACTATTACCTTAATTTTATACCACATTTTGCAAATCTTTTTGGCCATTTATTCTTTTTTATTGCAGTTGTATTTGTCTGTTCTAAGCTTGCTTCAAATTCTGAGATAATTGCTATTCTTAGTAGCGGAATTAGTTTTAGGAGATTATTAAGACCTTTTATCTTAACAGCAGTTTTTGTTGGGATGATTAACCTTTGGCTCAGCAATGTTTTAATTCCAAAAGTTAATGTACCTAGATTGGAATTTGAAAAGGTGTATTACAGAAATCCTTACAGCAATCAATTTTACAATATCCATATTCAACCAAAAGAAAACGAACAAATATATGTACAGCATTTTAGCAATAAGACTAATAAAGCATACAAATTTACTCAGGAAATCATAAAAGACGGAAGCATTGCTAAAAAAACAAGTGCCGAATACATTGTTTTTGATTCTACAACTATGGATTGGGTAATGACAAACTATCACATTAGAGAAATAAACGGCATTTCAGAAAATATAGAGACGGGTTACGAAAAGCATATCAACATAGGAGTTATGCCAAACGAGTTTAACCTAAATCAAATCAAAGTAGAGGTTTTAGATTACAAACAATTAGACAACGCTATTGCAAGAGAGGAACTAAAAGGTAATAGTGTTGTAACAGAATTACGCATAGAAAAATTTCAGAGATTACTAAATCCTTTTGCTTATATCATACTAACAATAATTGGTGTTGCGTTATCTTCTCATAAAAGACGTGGCGGAATTGGTTTAAATTTAGCAATAGGAATCATTTTGGCGTTTAGTTTAATCTTAATGATGAAATTAGCTAATGTTTTTGCAACAAATAGCACACTACCTGCCGTGTTAGCTGTTGCATTGCCGTTGTTAGTTTATTCAATTATCGCAATTATTTTAGTAAAACAAACCCCTAAATAAATATTTTATGATAAACGATTTAATGAACAAAATAATAAAATCTCGTTTGCCTCAAATAGAAAATTTTATGAAAAATCCCATTGAGGTTCAGGAGAAATTATTAGCTAATCTTATAAAATTAGGGCAAGAAACTATTTGGGGAAAATTCTATGATTATAAGAATATAAAATCACCTTCTGACTTTGATAAAAAAGTTCCTGTAAACGATTACGAGAGTTTAAAACCTTTTTTTGAAAGAGCAAGAGCAGGAGAGTATAATGTTCTTTGGCCAACAGAAATTCGTCGTTTCTCAAAATCTTCTGGTACAACATCTTCTAAATCTAAGTTTATACCTGTCAGCGAAGAGTGTTTAAATGAATGCCATTATAAAGCAGGAAAAGATATGCTTGCTTTGTACTGCAAAAACTATCCTATCAATAATATTTTTGGGGGAATGAATCTTGCATTAGGTGGTTCAAAACACGAAAATGAATTAAATAACGATATATTCTGCGGAGATGTTTCTGCTATCATAATAGATAATTTACCATTTTGGGCAGAAATGTATAGGGTTCCAAAGAAGGAAATAGCGCTTATGCCAGAATGGGAAAGTAAGCTTAATAAAATGGTAGAATCTGTAATAAATTCAAATGTGGTTAGCCTATCGGGAGTTCCTTCTTGGATGATGGTTCTTTTAAAAAAGGTTTTGGAAAAAACAAATAAAAGCATTGAAGAATTATGGCCTAATCTTGAAGTTTATTTCCACGGAGGTGTTAGTTTTTCTCCTTATAGAGCGCAATTTGAGGCTTTACTTCCAAAACACACAAGATACATGGAAACTTATAATGCTTCGGAAGGATTTTTCGGATTGCAAGACGACCCTAATTTAGACTCAATGTTGTTGTTATTAGACTATGGAGTATATTACGAATTCATTCCTTTGGATCAACTAAACACAACAAATCCAAAAGTAATCAATATTGCAGATGTAGAAATTGGCAAAAACTACGCCATGGTTATAAGTACAAATGCTGGATTGTGGAGATACCTTATTGGAGATACTATTACATTTACAGAAAAGTATCCTTACCGTTTCAAAATCACAGGAAGAACAAAGAATTTCATAAATGCGTGCGGCGAAGAGCTGATAATAGATAATGCAATCTCTGCTTTCAAAAAGGCTTGCACCGCAACAGAAGCGCAAGTGAGCGAATACACTGCTGCTCCCTTGTTCATAAAAGAGAACAACTCTACCTTACATCAATGGATAGTAGAATTTGATAAAGAACCTAATGACTTTGCTCTTTTTGAAGAGATTTTTGATAAGGCTCTGCAAGAAGTAAATTCTGATTACGAAGCAAAACGATACAAAGACTTTATTTTAAAAAAGCCACAAATAATAAAAGCACCGCAAGGAACATTCTATAATTGGTTAAAGTCAAGAGGTAAATTAGGGGGACAACATAAGGTTCCTCGCTTATCTAACAATAGAGAATTTATAGACGAAATTTTAAAACAAATACAATAGATATGAGCATAGAAGAAATAGAACAAGAAATAATAGACGAGTTTGCAAATTTTGAAGATTGGATGGACAAGTATAGTTACATAATAGAAATCGGTAACTCTTGTCCTATGATTGAAGAAAAGGAAAAAACAGATAACAACTTAATAAAAGGTTGTCAGTCGAGAGTGTGGGTAAGTGCTAAACTTAACGAAGAGGGTTTGATGCAAATAAGTGCTGATAGCGATGCTGTCATTACGAAAGGAATAATAAGTCTTTTGTTAAGAGTTTTTAATAATCAAAAACCAGAAGACGTATATGCAGCCGATTTAAAGTTCGTTGATGAAATTGGGTTAAAATCTCACTTATCTCCTAATCGTTCTAACGGATTATTAAGTATGATTAAGCAAATTAAACTTTACGCATTAGCATTCAGTGTTCAAAAAAATCAATAAGCAATATGGAAAAAGCTATTTTAAAAGACAGAATAATACAAAGACTTAAAACAATTCACGACCCTGAAATACCACTTAATATTTATGAACTCGGTCTTATTTATGATATTGACATAAATGAGGATAAGGATGTATTGATTGTGATGACTCTTACTGCACCTAATTGTCCTGTTGCTGAGAGTTTACCATTGGAAGTTGAGGAAGCTGTAAAACAAACCGAAGGTGTAAATAATGTTCAAGTGCAATTAACTTTTGAACCTGCGTGGTCAATGGATAAATTAAGTGATGAAGCAAAACTCGAACTTGGATTCCTCTAAAAGTCCCTTAAAAAAATTACTTAAAGACCCGTTAAGTCTTACAAGTATCTTTATAATTGGAATTTTTATCTTCCTTTCTATCGGAGCATATTTCGTAAGCCCCGACAGCACTCCTTATGCAAATGAGCAGCATTTAGAGATTGCTGTAAAAAAACCAAGGTTTAAGATTTTATTCCTTGAGATTAAAAATTTAAATCACGAGAAAAATAATTTTTTTCAAAGACTTATTTACGGCAAACCGTCAGAATATATTTCAACTCCTATTTTCAAAGAATGGAAACAAAATGGCAAGCAATTTGTTGAAACATATACAGGAGATTCTCCTAATAATGGAGAAATAATATCCATAGATGAAACAACAGATTATAGAATCAGTGAACGCACTTATATGTTAGGAACAGACAGATATGGACGTTGCCTTTTATCTCAACTAATTGTAGGCACAAGAGTGTCTATTGCAGTAGGCTTTATTTCACTTATTATTTCACTCTTTATAGGCATAACTCTCGGAGCCATAGCTGGATATTTTGGTGGCTGGATTGACAACGTAATCATGTGGTTGATAAACGTAGTATGGTCAATTCCGACAGTGCTTTTAGTAGTTGCAATCACCTTTGCGTTAGGTAAGGGATTTTGGCAAGTATTTATGGCAATAGGTCTAACAATGTGGGTAGATATTGCCCGAATGGTAAGAGGCCAAGTTAAGAGTATAAAAGAAAAAGAGTTTGTTACCGCATCACGAGCCTTAGGATTTAGCAACAGAAGAATAATAATAAAACATATACTACCTAATATAATAGGTCCTATCACTGTCATATCAGCCTCAAACTTTGCAAGTGCAATCTTACAAGAAGCAGGATTAAGTTTTCTTGGCTTGGGAGTTCAGCCACCTATGCCTTCATGGGGATGTATCATTAAAGAAAATTATGGATACATTATATTAGATGCTGCATATATGGCAATAGCTCCGGGAATAGCCATAATGCTTTTAGTACTCTCTTTTTTTACACTTGGAAGTGGTATAAGAAAAGTAATAGATGTAAAAAATTAAAAAAAATATCTTAGTTTGCAATAAAAAAAACAATTTATCGTTTTTGTTTGATACAAGAAGAAAATAATAAAACTATTTAAACATAAAACAATGATTAAAAAGAAATTTAGAATTATTAAACTTAGCTTGGTTATAAGCCTATTACTACTATCGCAAACGGCAAATAGTCAAGTGGAAACAAGTTCTAAAACTTTAGAATTGGATTTAGAAACAGCATTAAGCATTGCCCACGACAACAATCCAACAATAAAAATAGCAGAACTTGAAATCCAAAGAGTGGATTACAGCAAAAAAGAAGTTTTAGGTAACTTACTTCCATCGCTTTCCGCATCTGGACAATACACCAATAACATAATGAAATCAGTTATGTTTATGCCAGAAAGTTTTTCCGCAGTGATGGGCGGTGCTAAGTATATGGAAATTGGTTATAAGAACTCTTATACAGCGACTGTTTCAGCTGCTCTACCAATTGTAAACTTCGCTTTATGGGAACAAATAAAGAGTAAACAAAACGAAATAGACTTAATAATAGAACAAGCAAGAGCATCTAAAATTGACATGACTAAACAAGTAAAAGATGCTTATTACGCAGTATTATTAGCAAAAAATAGTTTAAATGTATTAGAAAGAAGTATCAATAATGCAAAAGAAACCTTAAAAACAACAAAGGCGTCTTTTGAGCAAGGTATGGTTTCTGAATACGATTACATTAGAGCGCAAGTACAAGTAAATAATTTAAATCCTACTTACATCAATGCAAAAAATGGTTTAGAACTATCCATATTACAACTAAAAATGATATTATCTCTACCAACCGAACAAGAAATCGTATTAAAAGAAAACTTAGAAGACTTCTCTAACAAAGTAATTGACGTAAACCTAAACGAAGATGCAACAGAATACAACTCAGATTTAAGACAATTAGATTTGAATATAATAAGTTTACAAAACTCTCTTAGATTAGTAAACTCACAACACATTCCTTCCCTTTCAGCTTTTGGACAATATTCTTATTTAACACAAGCCGATGATTTTAAATTTGCAGATTATAATTGGGTTGGTAGTGCTGCTGTTGGATTACAATTAAATATTCCTATCTTTAACGGACGCACAGTAGTAAACAAAGCAAAACAATTAAAAATATCATTACAAGAACTTCAATTACAAAAAGAATATCTTAAAGAAGGTATAGATTTGCAAATCCAAGCTGCAATCAATAGTATGAAAGCTGCGAAAGAACAATTAGAAGCAAACAAAGACGCTATCAAACAAGCAGAAAGAGGTTATGAAATAGCAAAAGTACGTTACAATACCGGAACAGGAACTATTTTAGAGCTAAACGATAGCGAGTTATCTATGACGCAAGCAAACCTTACTTACCAACAATCATTGTATGACTACTTAGTAGCACAAAGTAATTTAGAAAAAGTATTAGGAAAAGAATAAATAATTAAAAAACATAAAAAAATAAATTAAGACAATGAAGAAAGCAATTTATTTCTTAAGCATAATATCGTTAATGGCGATAGGTTGTTCAAAAAAAGACGCACAAGAAACAACTCAAAAGACAGCAGAAGTTTTTAAAGTAAAGACAGAGCTTGCTCAAAGTCAAGAAATAGACAGAATATATGAGTTCTCCACAACTGTAGATGCAGCAGTAAAAAACTATATCACATCAGCAGGAGGAACAAGAATTGAAAAAATAATGGTAGAAGTTGGAGATGTTGTAAGAAAAGGCCAACAATTAGTAAAAATGGAAAGCACCCAATTAACAACTACCCTTGCACAATTAGACAACCTAAAAATAGAATTAGAAAGAATAAAGACTCTTTATCAATCTGGCGGAGTTAGCAAACAACAACTTGATCAAATGCAAATGCAATACGATGTTGCAAAGAAAAGTGCAGAAAATCTAAAAGACAATATTTACCTTACATCTCCAATCAACGGAATTGTTACAGCAAGAAACTTTGATAACGGAGACGTTGCCGCAGGACAACCAATCCTTCAAGTAATGCAAATCAACCCTGTTAAGTTAAAAATCAATATTCCTGAAAGTTTCTATACAAATGTTAAGAAAGGAATGCAAGTTGTTGCTAAAACAGAAATTTTTGGCGAAGAAGAATTTGCAGGAACAGTATCTTTAATCTATCCAACAATAGACCCTCTTACTCGTACTTTCACTTGTGAGGTAAATGTAAAGAATCAAAACTCTAAACTAAAACCTGGAATGTTCGGAAGAGTAGAATTAAACCTTGGAAAGGCATCTACAATAATGGTTTCTGACAAAGCCATTGTTAAACAATCAGGTTCAAATGACAAATACGTTTTCGTAGAAAAGAACGGTGTAGTTGAATATCGTAAAGTACAATTAGGAAGAAGACTTGAAGACAAAATAGAAGTTATAAGCGGAGTATCTGACGGAGAAAACGTAGTAATCACAGGACACTCTAAACTAATGGATGGAACAAAAGTAGAGGTTATAAAATAAAACACTTAAACAAAAAGAGAAAACAACATGAAAATATACGAAACCTCGGTTAAAAGGCCAATAACCACTTCGCTTATATTCGTAGCGATAATAGTTTTAGGCTTATTTTCATTAAGCAAACTTTCCATTGACCAAATGCCTGAAATAGAAATGAATCAGGCGTATGTAATTGTATCATATCCAGGAGCAAGTGCCGAAGACGTTGAAAACAACGTAACGAAAGTAATGGAGAGTGCTTTGAGTACAGTCAGCGATTTAAAAGAACTTACCTCCACCTCAAAAGAAAACACAGCAATTATCGGTTGTGAATTTAATTGGGGTATAGATATAGATGACGCAGTAAACGATATGCGAGATAAAATAGAGTTAGTAAAACAAGCCTTACCAGATGGCTGTTCTAATCCTATGATTCTCAAAATTTCTACCGACATGATGCCGATTGCAATCTTGTCTGCAACTTCCCATGAAAGCACTGCGGCTCTTTATAAGATATTAGACGATGCTGTTGCTAACCCTTTGAATAGAATTAACGGAGTTGGTTCAGTGTCAATCTCAGGAGCACCACAAAGAGAGATAGTAGTAAATTGCGATCCTAATAAATTAGAAGCCTACAACCTTACAGTAGAACAAATAGGCTCAGCCGTTGCAACAGAAAACGTAAACACACCAGGAGGAAACATTGACGTAGGAAGTGAAACCTATTCTTTGCGTATTGAAGGTGAAATAAAAGAAAGCGAACTCTTAAACAACATAGTTGTAGCCAACTATGGCGGAAAAAATATCTTTTTAAGAGACGTTGCATACGTTAGCGACACAATACAAGAAAAAGCACAAGAAAGTTATGTTAATGGAGTAAAAGGAGCAACCATAGTAATCCAAAAACAAACAGGTGCAAACTCTGTGGAAGTTATGGAAAAAATCAGAGCAGAACTTCCACAAATCCAAAAAAATCTTCCAAAAGATATTCATTTAGAAGAAGTGATGAATACAACCGACAACATCGAAAACTCAATCAGTTCATTGGTTGAAACCTTTGTGCTTGCTTGTTTATTCGTTGTAATAGTTGTCTTATTCTTCCTTGGAGAATGGAGAGCAACCATTATCATTATGGTAACAATTCCTGTTGCCCTTATCTCATCTTTCATATATCTTTTAATAACAGGCAACACTATCAACATCATATCAATGTCTGCCCTCTCCATTGCCTTAGGTATGGTGGTCGATGACGCAATCGTTGTTTTGGAAAACGTAACAACACACATAGAACGCGGAAGTAAACCAAAAGAAGCATCAATTTACGGAACAAATGAAGTAGCCGTTGCCGTAATTGCCACAACCCTTACATTGCTTGCGGTATTCTTCCCATTCACTATGATGGGTGGAATGGCAGGTATAATGTTCAAGCAATTAGGTTGGATGATTTGTATCATAATGATAGTATCTACTGCATCAGCCCTTACACTTACTCCAATGATGTGTTCAATAATGCTAAAAAGAGAAAAAGACAAAAAACACAACAAAGTATTTAGAACAATATACACTCCAATAAAAAGAGGATTAGACAAACTTGACAATGCTTATGAAAGACTTCTAACATGGGCAGTACGTCATAAAGGAATTACTGTTATAATCGCTATTGCAATCTTTGTGATTTCAATAGTTATGGCAACACGTTTAGGAACAGAGTTCATACCTGCCTCTGACAACGGACAGATAACAGGAAGTATAGAACTACCTTCGGGAGCCAATGTAGAGAGAGCAAAAGAAATAGCAGTACGTTTAGAAAAAGCAATAGCAGAAAAAGTACCAGAAAAGAAATCATTCACATACACAGTCGGCACACCATCAGATGATGACAACAACTCATTTGCAATGATGAATGCTTCAGGAAGTAACTACATATCATTCCGTCTTAGACTTAAAGACTTAGAAGAAAGAGACAGAGATATGTTTGCAGTAGCCGAACAATTAAGAAAAGAAATCGGCTCTTACACAGAAGTAAACAAGTTTAACGTATCAGCAGGTGGCGGTGGCGGAATGACATCTGGTAGTACAATAGATGTTGAAATCTTTGGTTACGACTTTGCAGTAACAGAAAAAATTGCCGAAGACGTAAAACACTCTATGGAAAACATAGAAGGATTAAAGGACGTAAGAATCGACAGAGAAGACTACAAACCTCAATTCCAAATAGAGTTTGATAGAGAAAAACTTGCTTTGAACGGATTGAACGTTGCTACAGCATCTACCTATGTTCGTAACAGAATGAACGGTATGACTGCATCAATTTTCCGTGAAGACGGAGAAGAATACAAAATTAAGATAAGAAACGACAGAGCACACCGTCAATCAATAGAAGATATTGAAAACATCTTAATCTACAACTCGCAAGGCAAAGCCGTAAGACTATCAGAAGTAGCACAAGTTGTAGAAAGACAATCACCACCATCAATAAAACGTCAAGACAGAGAAAGAATCGTAAAAGTAACAGCAACACTTTACGGAACAACTCTTGACGTTGCAGTAGCAAGCATACAAAGCGAACTTGACAAAATGGACATTCCAGTAGAAATAGGAACGCAAATAGGAGGTTCATTTGAAGACCAACAAGAATCCTTTGGCGATATGGGATTACTATTAGTCCTAATCCTATTGTTAGTCTATATCGTAATGGCAGCACAGTTTGAATCACTACGCTATCCATTCATTATAATGTTCTCTGTTCCGTTTGCATTCGTAGGATTGATACTTTCACTATTCATGACAGGCGAAACACTTAACCTAATGTCTTTAATCGGAGGCGTAATGCTTGTAGGTATAGTTGTAAAGAACGGTATCGTACTTGTGGACTACATAAACCTTAACCGAGAAAGAGGAATGGGAATCAGCCAAGCCATTATATCAGGAGGAAAATCAAGACTACGTCCTGTACTTATGACTTCGGCAACCACAATCCTTGGTATGGTGCCTATGGCTATGGGAATCGGAGAAGGAAGTGAACTTTGGCAACCAATGGGTATAGCAATCGTAGGAGGATTGACCGTTTCCACACTTGTAACCCTTGTAATCATTCCAACAGTCTATGGTTGGTTTGCATCAAGAGAAGTAAAATCTTACAGAAAGAAACACTCATTACATTTAAGTCGTAGAACAGTAAAAGAATAATAAGATGAAAGCAGCATTTATAGCATATAACCAAGCCCATGTGCAAGATGTAGAAAACATTTTACATCAATTATCCATCAGAGGATACACACGCTGGCAAGATATACAAGGAAGAGGCTCAAAAACGGGAGAACCACACTTAGGTTCTCACGCTTGGCCTGCAAAAAACATGGCAACACTTTGCATAGTCGATGACAACATCGCCCCTATCCTTAAAAAAAGAATACAAGCCTTAGACAACTCAGCACCAGAACAAGGTTTAAGAATATTCTTTTGGGAAACAATAGACGTATAACAGAGATAAAAAAACAAAAATAAAAAAATCATATCCTATTTTTGCAGGATATGATTTTTTTTATCTTTGCCGAAATTTTAAACTTAAACATCATCATAAAGAGAATGATATTTTTAGCATTAAAAAAACACAAATGTCTTTTCATTTAAATAAATCGTCTAAGGTTATTTCGCTTTGTATCATTCCCGAATGAGAATTTTGTCGTAATCCATAGGTTGTTACCATTGTCAAGTGTACTGCCTTACGCGTGTTGGTCGATTCTATAAAGATTGCTTTTTTATTTCTTAGTTTTTGTTCGTATTCTGCATCAATTGCAAACTCTGAAAGAGAGAATTTCATTTCACAAATATTTATAACTTGATCATTGCGATCTATTATTAAGTCTATTTGTACTCCATCGCTATTTTCATCTGCATTTTTACACCAAGAGTAAACATTTGTCAATACTCCCGCTATACCAAGTCCCGCTTTTATTTGTTGAATGTGTGTCATACATAGGCGTTCAAACGCTAATCCACTCCACACTCTATGAATTGGAGATTCGGTTGATACAGACCAAAAATTTTTGTCATTGTTATTGTTTTGTTGAATAAACTTAAAGTAAAACAATGTGTAGTTATCTATAAGCTGATAAATAATTTCTTTACTTTTTTTGCCGAAAGTGTTGTATTTATGTATAAATCCACAATATTCTAATTCATCAAGCACTTTTGTTAATGCACCATTGCTTTGTGTATTGGTCGCTTCTATTATTTCCCCTCGTGTCATTCCATTTTTCTTTTTTGCAAGAGCTGTAACTATATTTATATATAATTCTGGGGATTTAAAGAGTGAGGCATATAATTGATTAAATTCATTCGCAAGTTTACCATTTTTTGCAAAGAACATCTTGTCTATGTTTCGAGAAAGACTTATTCCTTTTTCAAGTAAGCTCCAATAGAAAGGTATTCCTCCTAATATCATATAGCATTCTGCTATTTGATGTCTATTTATTTCGATTCCTTTACTCTGAATAAACATTTCGCATTCTCCTAAGGTGAAAGGCTGTAATGCAATGCGTTGTGTTACTCTATTATGCAAGCCTCCATGGTCATTTATCACTTTATTGATAATCCAAGATGTTGCTGAGCCACATATAATAAGCACTATATCTTTTCTTGCTGATGCCCAACCATTCCAAAAGTGTTCAAATGCAGATATAAAGTTTGAACGCGCAGTATCCATCCAAGGTAATTCATCAAGAAAGACTATTTTTTTTTCATCCATTGAGTTCTTTAATAACTGCGAAAGCAGACTAAATGCTTCTAACCAAGTCTTTGGTATTGGGCAATCGTCATATCCTGCATCACGGAGCGATATTGCAAAACTAAATAATTGATCTTTGGTGCTACCTTTGGCTAATCCTGTGTGTTGAAAAGTGAATTTGTAATTAAATGTCTCTCTTATAAGATAGGTTTTACCAACACGCATACGACCATAAACAGCTATCAATTCAGAATTATCTGATTGTGCTGCTGAAATTAGTATTTTTTGTTCTTCTTTTCTACCAATTATCATAATTTAGAGTATTTATCAGTGCAAATTAGTACAAAAATTTAGTTTATTCAGCCAAATGTAATAAAAAAAGCAAGATTTGGCTAAATATAACGCATTTTGTGTTGATTTTCTTGTTTTATGGAATTATAATACTCCCCCATAATTCAGACAAAATGACAATAACAAGTATTAGTAGAAAAAGATTTTGTGAATACATGTCATTTAATCGCTCAATTAAGAAAACAAAAAAGGCGAAAGAAATAAATTCTCTCACCTTTCACCATCATGAAAATAATTATTATTCTATAACTATCTTTTTGCTTTCGCTAAATCTTCCTTGATAAGCTTTTATCACATAACTACCAGCAGGTTGCTCGCTTAAAGTGAAGTTATATTCATTAGTTGAGAAGACTTTTTGACCTAATTGATTGTAAACTTCTATGTTTAAGTCAGTTTTGTCGCTCTTAACGCTGATTTGTCTATTATTATTAGTAATAGAGATTTGATTATCCTTGATTCTTTCTAAACGATGTTGCTTTTTAAACAACACTTTAAATCTATCAGCATTTTCTCCCTTAATAATTCTTGTGTTATATTCTACGCCACCGTTCATTTTCACCTCAAAACCATTGTCAATCAAATAAACATTCACGCCTTCTGGGATATTATCAATAGAAAGAGTTACTTCTTTCGTTTCATAGTTTCTAATATTAAGTGTAGCAGTATAAGGATATTCTTTTACTTCTTCTTTTACTAAGGCAACTCCATCAGTTACGAAATAAGGCTCAGTGATTTCCAAAGGAGAGAATAGTTTGTTTGCATCAAAGATGTCATCGCCTTGTTTAGCTTTTGGATTTTGAGCAAAACGTAGCTTACTTACATTTTCACCTTCTGCAACATTTAAAGTAATGTAATCTTTTGCTTCAATAGCTTTTGATTTTGCAGGTTCATATATATAGAATTTTGAGAAAGATACACTATGAGTGCCAGGATTTTCAAAATTCACAAAGAAACCTTCTGTCATATTGATTTCACCTTCTGAAACCGGTGTCCAAACAGAGCCATTGAAACGATAAACTTCACCACCTTTTATATCACCGTGTTCACTTAGGAATTTTTCTACATCAAGTTTGAAAGTATAAGGGTTAGATAATGCAAGCCAATTACCACCTTCTGCATGGGTTGTAAGATTTTTTGTTACATTTACTGCACCGTTGTTTAAAGAATATGCAGGTGTTGTTTCAAAGTTATATGTTTCTGCACCGTCTCCGTATGTTGTGAAAACAGTTGGCTCTGCTGCAAAGCTCCATGCAAAGAATCCTTCACCACTTCCTACTGAATCGTCAATAGTTGCAAAATCTTCTGCCCAATTTCCTGTTGTGTAATCAAAAAGTGAAATGGAAATATCTTTTGTGCCAGGTTTTACTACTTCTAATTTATAGTTATTGAATGGCGCTCCTATAAAAGACCATTTGTCATTTGCTAATGTTGGAGTTTCTATTTCAATAATTCCACCAACATTTGTTTCTGTTTGGTTTATTAACTGTCCGCTTTGAGTTATTCTTAAAACGCCTTCATTGATTACTCCCCTTTTATTATCTTCTGTTATTTCAAAAGCATTTGTTAATGTTTTAATTTCTCCTTCATTTATCTTATGATAAATCTTTTGCCAAGTAGCATTGCCCCAATCAGATGTATAACCACTTGCATTAAAAGGAACTGTAAGTGTCTTATTAGAAGGAGTAGTAGAAAAAACATTGCTTCCAAGCGAAGGAGCAGTTTCAGCAAGACAAGTAATAGAATCTAAACCACTGCAACCAAAGAACGCAGAATTTCCAATATAAGTAACACTATTAGGAATAGTAATAGATGTTAATCTACTGCAAGTCTCGAACGGCTGATTTCCAATAGAAGTAACGCTATTTGGAATATTAACAGATGTTAAGCTAATGCAACAACTAAACGCTTTACTTCCAATAGAGGTAACACTATTACCAATATTAACAGATGTTAAACTATCGCAAAAACGGAAAACTTCATCTCCAATAGAAGTAACGCTATTTGGAATATCAACAGATTTTAAACTCTCGCAATAACGGAACGCACGATTTCCAATAGAAATAACACTATTTGGAATATCAACAGATTTTAAACTAATACAACTCTCGAACGCAAAATTTCCAATAGAAGTAACACTATTACCAATAGTAACAGATGTTAAACTATCGCAATCAGAAAACACTCCATATTCAAGAGAAGTAACACTATTAGGAATAGTAACAGATGTTAAACTCTTGCAATAAGTGAACGCTTCACTTCCAATAGAAGTAACACTATTAGGAATAGTAACAGATGTTAAACTAAAGCAAGAACCAAACGCACGATTTCCAAGAGAAATAACACTATTTGGAATATCAACATATATTAAACTATCGCAATAAAAGAACGCATAATTTCCAATAGAAGTAACACTATTTGGAATATCAACAGATGTTAAATTGCAATGATTGAACGCATAATTTCCAATAGAAGTAACGCTATTAGGAATAGTAACAGATGTTAAACTCTCGCAATAATCGAACGTACCATTTCCAATAGAAGTAACACTATTAGGAATAGTAACAGATGTTAAACTTCTGCAACTAGAGAAAGCATAATTTCCAATAGAAGTAACACTATTAGGAATATTAACAGATGTTAAATTTCTGCAACTAGAGAAAGCAGAATTTTCAATAGAAGTAACGCTATTAGGAATAGTAACAGATGTTAAATCATAGCAATATTTGAACGCAGAATTTCCAATAGAAGTAACACTGTTTGGAATAGTAACAGATGTTAAACTATGGCAATCAGTGAACGCATCATTTCCAATAGAAGTAACACTATAATTTACTCCATTGTACATTACTCTTGCAGGAATTTCAACAACAGTTGCAGAAGTATCGCAATCGCTTACTTTCATTGTACGTTCCCCCTCGCTTATTATCGCAAAGGTTAAAGGAAAATAAGTTAAACTATTTCCTAAATCCAAAGTACATTCAACACTTGCCCATGTAGTAGCACTTTCCCAAGAAGAATAATCACTGCCACAAGGAATATTTAAAACTTTTGTTGATGGAGTATAAGTAAAAACAGAATCACCAAGCGAAGGTGCAGTTTCAGCAAGACAAGTAACAGAAGTTAAACTACTGCAAGAATTAAACGCTTTATTTCCAATAGAAGTAACACTATTAGGAATAGTAACAGATGTTAAATCATGGCAAGAAGCGAACGCACGTTGACCAATAGAAGTAACACTATTAGGAATAGTAACAGAAGTTAAACTAGTGCAAAAATCGAACGCCCTTTCTCCAATAGAAGTAACGCTATTAGGAATATTAACAGATGTTAAACTATTGCACCATTGGAACGCATAATTTCCAATAGAAGTAACACTATTACCAATAGTAACAGATGTTAAACTTATGCACCAAGCGAACGCATGTTCTCCAATAGAAGTAACACTATTAGGAATAGTAACAGAAGTTAAACTAGTGCAAAAATAGAACGCCCTTTCTCCAATAGAAGTAACACTATTACCAATAGTAACAGATGTTAAACTACTGCAATCAGAGAAAGCATAATTTCCAATAGAAGTAACGCTATTAGGAATATCAATAGAAGTTAAACTATCGCAACCATAGAATGCAGAATTTCCAATAGAAGTAACGCTGTTAGGAATATTAATAGATGTTAAACTATCGCAATATTGGAACGAATAATTTCCAATAGAAGTAACGCTATATGTTATTCCGCATTGTTCAACGCTTGCAGGGATTATTACTTCTGTTGCTGTTTCGCTACAATCTTTCACACTTACTTCTGTGGCGCTTGTTTTTTCGTATGTTAAATCTCCTATTGTGAACACATCAACGCACTCTTCTTCTTCGCAACCAATACGCTCAACACTCGCCCAAGTTGTAGCACTTTCCCAAGCACTATAATCACTCTCACAAGGTACGGTTAAGATTTTGGTTAGTGGAGTAGAAGAAAAAACATTATTATCAAGCGAAGGTACTGTTTCAGCAAGACAAGTAACAGAAGTTAAACTATTGCAACCCCCTAACGCCCAACTTCCAATAGAAGTAACGCTATTACCAATAGTAACAGAAGTTAAACTAATACAATTATAGAACGCATCACTTCCAATAGAAGTAACACTATTACCAATAGTAACAGAAGTTAAACTAATACAATTATAGAACGCATCACTTCCAATAGAAGTAACACTATTTGGAATAGTAACAGATGTTAAACTACTGCAATATTCGAACGCATCATTTCCAATAGAAGTAACGCTATAACCATTCACTGTTGAGGGAATTTCTATATCTCCACTTTTATTTACATCACAATCTATTACACTAACTTCACTTGGTGTAATAGTAGTTGCATTTCCATCTAAATAAAATGTAATAAATCCAACATTATTGAAAGTATAATTCCCTATATTAACTGTTTCTTTTCCTCCATAATAAATTCCATCAACATTTATAGATCCTGTGTTTTCAAAAGCATTAGAAGAAATATTAGCATTGTTTGGTAAAGTAACAGAAGTTAAACTAATGCAATTTTTGAACGCGTTACTTCTAATAGAAGTAACGCTATTAGTAATATCAATAGAAGTTAAACTAATGCAATACATGAACGCACCATCTTCAATAGAAGTAACGCTATTTGGAATTGTAACAGAAGTTAAACTACTGCAACGATAGAACGCCCAATTTCCAATAGAAGTAACACTATTAGGAATACTAATAGAAGTAAGACCATCACATTCATCAAATGCGCCATAAAAATCACTTGATGTTCCTATTGCCGTAACGCTATTAGGGATTGTAACCGAAGTTAAGTTATCTTTATTGTAGAATGCTTTGCCTTTTATGAATGTTACGCTATAAGTTGTTCCTTCATAAGTTACTGTTGAAGGAATTTCGGTAGATGTTGCAGTGTTATTATTATATGTTTTTACTGCTACTTCGTTTGCTGATGTTACTTCATAGGTAAAATCTCCTATGGTAAATTGTTCTCCTATTTCAAGAGCAGGACAATCTTCA
>JAZRHI010000005.1:0-129435 GCA_045644685.1 Candidatus Onthomorpha sp. | reverse complement strand
TGGCGATTGTGGTTGTTGATTGTGATATGGTTGTTTTGTTTTGTTTCTAGTTTTTGTTGTGGTTTGAAGAGTATTTTAAATCTGTCTGAGTTCTCGCCTGCTGTAATGTTTGTGGTGTATTCTACTCCACCGTTCATCTTTATATCTTGGCCGTTATCAAGCAAGAATACATTTACTCCTTCTGGGATATTATCAATAGAAATAGTTACTTCTTTTGTTTCATAGTTTCTAATATTAAGCGTAGCAGTATAAGGATACTCTTTTACTTCTTCTTTTACTAAGGCAACTCCATCAGTTACAAAATATGGTTCAGTGATTTCCAATGGAGAGAATAGTTTGTTTGCGTCAAAAAGGTCATCGCCTTGTTTAGCTTTTGGATTTTGAGCAAAACGTAGCTTACTTACATTTTCACCTTCTGCAACATTCAAAGTAATATAATCTTTTGCTTCAAGAGCTTTTGATTTTGAAGGTTCATATATATAGTATTTTGAGAAAGATACACTATGAGCGCCAGGATTTTCAAAATTCACAAAGAAACCTTCTGTCATATTGATTTCACCTTCTGAAACCGGTGTCCAAACAGAGCCATTGAAACGATAGACTACTCCTCCTTTTATATCACCGTGTTCACTTAGGAATTTTTCTACATCAAGTTTGAAAGTATAAGGGTTAGATAATGCAAGCCAATTACCACCTTCTGCATGGGTTGTAAGATTTTTTTCTACATCTACTCTACCGTTGTTTAAGGCATATTCGGGTGTATTTTCAAAGTTATATGTTTCTGCACCATCTCCGTAGGTTGTGAAAACGGTTGGTTCTGCTACAAAACTCCAAGCAAAGAATCCTTCCCCTGCTCCTACAACATCTTCTATTGTTGCAAAGTTTTCACTCCAATTTCCTGTTGTGTAATCAAAGAGTGAAATGGATATATCTTTTGTGCCGGGTTTTACTGCTTCTAATTTATAGTTATTGAAAGGAGCTCCTATGAAAGACCATTTATTATTCGCTAATGTTGGAGTTTCTACTTCAAAAATTCCACTAACATTTGTAGATGTTTTGTTAATCAATTGTCCTCCTTGTTTTATTCTTAATACGCCTTCGTTGATTAAACCTGTTGTTGAGTTTATAGTAAAATCATTTGAAAGTTCTTTTGTCTCTCCCTCTTGAATTAAGTAGTTTGTCTTACTCCAATCAGTAGCACCTTGCCAAGAAGAATAATCACTACCAAAAGGAATATTTAAAACTTTTGTTGATGAAGTATGAGAAAAAACATTATTACCAAGAGAAGGAACTGTTTCTGCAAGACAAATAACAGAATCTAAACTACTGCACCAAGAGAACGCAGCATCTCCAATAGAAGTAACGCTATTAGGAATAGTAATAGATGTTAAACTGCAAAAATAGAACGCATCCTCTCCAATAGAAGTAACACTATTAGGAATAGTAACAGATGTTAAATCATAGCACCAAGAGAAC
The DNA here is from genome assembly GCA_045644685.1 of Candidatus Onthomorpha sp. GTDB lineage: Bacteria > Bacteroidota > Bacteroidia > Bacteroidales > P3 > Onthomorpha. Next base: position 127,959 of record JAZRHI010000005.1, on the reverse strand, counting down.
GTATAATCTCCAATAGAAGTAACACTATTAGGAATAGTAATAGATGTTAAATTATCGCAACTATAGAACGTATATCGTCCAATAGAAGTAACACTATTAGGAATAGTAACAGATGTTAAGTTATTACATTCTTCGAACGCTCCGTAAGTATCTGTTGATGTTCCTATCGCTGTTACCGTATTAGGAATTGTAACTGAGGTTAAATTATCTTTATCGTAGAATGCTTTACCTGCTATGAATGTAACTGTGTATGTTGTTCCTCCGTAACTTACTGTTGAGGGAATATTTGCTGTTTTTATTAAACTCTCAGCATCATTAACTTTTACTTCCGCAGGATTTGTTGATGTTATTTCGTAATGTAAACCCTCAATCTCAAACGTTTGTGCGAAAAGCACATTTGCGCATAATAGTGTGCAAACAAAAAATAATATTTTCTTCATATATTCAAATACTTAAAAAAATGTTTTGCAAATATACTTCAATTTAAACAAAGAAAAATGTTTTTTTGTTCTTTTTTTTGAACAAAAGTTTGTTTATTACACAAAAGAAAAAAATTAAAAAAACTCAAAAAAAATGTTATTTCGTGAACGTCTAAACATTTTTTATAATATTCCAAAAGTATAGATTTGGTATAGTATTATATATTATATACCAAAATGGTAAGTTTGATGTGCTTTTTTTGCACCATAAGTGTGCCTTTTTTGCACTTTGGATATGCCTTTTTGGTTTTGAGGTTTGAATCGCAAATTTTAAGAACATAAACCCTTAACTAAAAATTGCTAAATAAAAGACATCTCTTTTAAAAAACTTAAAACGCAAAAAAACTCTTTGATTTTTTATTTTTTTTCTTTACTTTTTTCATTTTTTTATTTGTTTTTTTTCTTTTTTTCTTTGATTTATTTTTTTACTCCTTAGAGGTAGAAGCTCTACCTTAGGATGGTAATCCAATTACCACAAAGGAGTAATCCTATTACCATAGGAAGGTAATTTTTTTCTTCGCAATTTGTAGCAAAAAAAATCAAAACATAATTTTTTTTGTGCTTTAAAAAATTTATTATACCTTTGTAGGCTGAAAGAATAATAACGAAAAATTATGCCTATGATAATAGAAAAAGAAAGATAATTAGACTGAGTTAAATTTTTACGACATATAAAAGCGTTTTTGCTTATATTTTACTATTTGAAACTTGGACACTTTCAAATAATATCCTAAGAAATAAGTAGAAAACGCTCACGAGTAATATCGTGGGCTTTTCTTATTTAGGATATTAGGTAGTCCAAGACCTCAAATAGTAATAAGAAAAAAGTCCCACGTTTTTTTATGCCTTGAAGTCAAAGAAAGAAATTAAGTAATCGCCATTTGGGACTTGGGCAAAGTAAGTTAAAAATTTAAAAAAAGAAAATTATGTTATTATTGTTTATTCTTGTAATTGTACTTGTTGTAATAATTTTGACACAAAGAAATAAAAACGAACACACTCAAAGCATAAAAGAAGAAAATACCTGTTCAGAAAATGTAATAGTTGAGGGAGAGGCTCCTTATTCTAATTATGCGTTAATTTTAGGGATAGTTTCTTGTTTTACATCCGTATTTCTTATTGGATTAATATTTGGTATAATGGGATTAGTCTATGCAAATAAAGGATTAAATCAGTATAATGAATGTCCTCAAAGATATATGAGTAAATCAAAGTTAGAGATAGGTAAAATCACTTCTATTATAGGAATTGTTATTGTAGGAGGAATGTTGCTTTTTGCGCTAATTTTATCTCTATCTATGCCGAAATTTTAGTTGTTAGCCATAAAAAAAAGAAAAAAACATGAAAAAACTATTTTTATTATTGGTTTTAAGTTTGTTTGTTTTCTCTTGTGATAAGGCAAAGGAAGGAAAAACAGAAGAAACTAAAATTCCAAAAAAGATTATAAAAGGATTAAACGATGAAATTCAAGATACGTTTTTTGGAGTTAAGTATGGGGCAAGTCAAGATGAAGTGATAGAAGCTTTTGCAAAAGAAAATTTTTATCCAAGTGAGTTTAAAACAGATATTCGTCTTCAATTCTTTAAACGAGATGGTAAATATGGAATGAAACAGAAATATTTTAGTTTTGGGAATATGGAATGGGAATGTATAGGAGTGCATTTTAGAAATAATAGTTTTTGTGGTATTGAATTTTTACGAGAAATAGATAATAAAGAAAAGGCATTAACCGAATTTGATATGGTATTATCTACTGTTTCTTCTAAGTATAAAATGATAGAAAGTAATGAGTCTAATATTTCAGGCGTTAAAATGTATTTTGGATTTACGAAAGAAAATATAGCAGTTGGTGTTCTGCTTGATGAAAATGAAGGTTTGATAGGTTTAATGTATGCAGATAGAAATCTTTCATCTCTTACAAATGATGAACTTTAATAAATAATTAAAATTTATTTACAATTGGATTATTAACTCCTGATATAGGTTTTTATTTTGGCTTACTATTATAATTTTAGGTCTATTGTTTGTTGTAATTCCTATAATAGTCTTTGTTATTGTGGTAAGAATAATCAATAAAAGAGATAAGAAAAATAAATCAACCAAAGATTTATTTTGACAAACGAGCGTTTTTGTTTTTTATTTCTTTGAGTTATTAAACTTCTTTTTTTAGTTCTGCAAACAAATCAACCGGACCTAAGTGCCACATCTTTGTATTTTCGGTTTGAAGTTTTTGATAAAGTTTTGAGAAATAGACTTTCTTAATTGCTTCTAAAAGTGTTATCCCTCTATCTTGTGCAAGCATTGTGGATAACCAACATATCTTTGATGGTAAAAGCAGATATAAATTTTCTTGGTTAATCTCTCCTATCATAATTTCACCTCCTTAACTTCTAAGAATTTCAATTCGCTTAATGCTTCTTTTGTATGGAACAAATATTGATCAACTAAATTATAAGTTTTCAATTCTGCAATTAACATTTGCTTACTAATAATGCCTCCTTCATATAAAGCAAAAGAAGCATATACCTTATCATTTGCCACAGGTCCATAAACAATATCGTATTTATGAGTAAAGTCTATTTGCATTCGGTTTTTCATTACAAAATCTACCCATTCCTCTGTTGGTTCATTAAATATTAAAGAATTAAAATTAGATAACTTCTCTTCTTCAAAATGATATAAATTAACAAAACCAATAGAACGTTTTTCTTCTAATAGTCTGCGTTTTACCCAAGCAAGAGCTTGCTTATAAGAACTTGTTGTATAAAATCCTTCTCCGTAATCTAATTTTCTATTTGATTGACGTATTTCAGGTTTTTCAACAATTTCCAAACTACCATGGTATAATATCATAGGTTTTCCTTTTTTCGTATTTCTAAAAATTTATCTATATCTTCTAAAATCCAATGATGATTTTGTGTGTGTAGTATTTCGTAATGTTCTTCTAAGTATTCAAGCAATCCATATTTAGAAAAAATCTCCATTGCTTCTGCTCCGTCTATTGCTTTTGCATTTTTGTATTGTTCTATACAAAAAGAAATAAAATAACTCAGGTCTCGTTGATGTTTATCCATTGCTTGCTTTTTTGTTTTTATGAGAAATCCGCAATGCTTTGCGTTTTAGCATTGCGGATTCTTTTACTTTAATTGCTTAAAGTCTTATTTTATTAAACCTCTGTTGCGAAGTAGTGCGTTTAAGTCTGGTTCTGCTCCGCGGAAGTCTTTGTATAGTTGCATTGCGTCTTTTGTGCTACCGCTGCTTAGTAAGATTTTGAATTTTGCTGCTGTTGCTGGGTCAAAGATATTGCCTGTTTCTTTGAATGCTTCAAAGGCATCTGCGTCTAAGGTTTCGCTCCATGTGTATGAATAGTAACCTGCGCTGTATCCTCCGTCACCAAAGCAGTGTGAGAAGTAAGTTGAACGGTATCTTGGTGGGATTTGTGTTAGCATTCCTATTTTTGCCATTGCGTTTGCTTCCATTTCTTGTGTGTTTACTTTTTCTCCTGCTTTTACTGAGTGGAAACACATATCTAAGTATGCTGCTGCTAATAATTCGCTAAACATAAATCCTTGGAAGAAGTTGCCTGATGTTTCCATTTTCTCAACCATTTCTTGTGGAATCACTTCTCCTTTTTCGTTTTTAGCGTACATTTTTAATACTTCTGGTTGCATGCACCAGTGTTCTAAGATTTGTGATGGTAATTCTACGAAATCTCTTGCTACGTTTGTTCCTGATACTGATGGGTATGTGCAATTTGAAAGTAATTGATGGATTGCGTGTCCCATTTCGTGGAATACTGTCAATGCTTCATCTGCTGTAAGTGTTGTTGCTCCGTTTGGTGATTTTGCATAGTTGAAACATACTGTGATAATTGGAGTTATGTTCTTTCCATCTTTGCGTGATTGTCCTCTGTATTCGTTACACCATGCTCCTGAACCTTTTGATGGTCTTGTGTATGGGTCCCAATAAAGTATTCCTACATGTTCGCCTTTTTCGTTCTTTGCTTCAAATGCTAATACGTCTTCTGCGTAAACTGATATATCTTTTCTTTCTGTGAAACTAATACCATATAGTTTTGTAAGTACGTCAAAACATCCTTGTCTTACGTTGTTGATTTCAAAGTATGGACGTGTAAGTTCTGCGTCAAAGTTATATTTTTGTTGGCGTACTTTTTCTGCATAGTAATACATATCCCATGCTTCTAATGTTGCTCCTGGTACGTCTTTTGACAACATTGCTTGGAATTGTGCTGCTTCTTCTTTTGCTACTTTTACTGAATATGATAATAAGTTTTCTAATAGGTCAAATACTGCTTTTGGTTCTTTTGCCATTCTTTCTTCTAATTGATAGTGAGCGAATGTTTCATAACCTAAAAGTTGTGCTTTTTTTGCTCGTAGTTCAGACATTTGTGCTACTAATGCGTTGTTGTCTGTTTCGCCTCCGTTGTTGCAACGATTAACTCTTGCATTGAAGATTTCTTTTCTTAAATCTCTGTTGTCAGCGTATGTAACAAATGGCATGAATGAAGGGTTGTCAAGTGTGAATATCCATTTTCCTTCTTGTCCTTTTTCTTTTGCCAATGCTGCTGCTTTTTCTATTTCTCCTTGTGGTAAGCCTTTAAGGTTTTCTTCTTTGTCTATAACTAATTGATATGCTTTTGATTCTTTCAAAAGGTTAGCATCGAATTTTGCTTCTACTTTTGTAAGTTCTGCATTTACTTTTCTTAATTCTTCTTGTTTTGCTGCGTCAAGTAATGCTCCTGAACGTACGAATTTGTTATATGTTTTTTCCAATAATGCTAATTGTTCTCCTGTGTATTTTTGAGAATCTTTTGCATCATATACTTTTTTGATTTTAGCAAACAAGTCTGCGTTCATTGAAACATTGTCAGAGTGTGTTGCCATCAATGGTCCAACTTCTTCGTGTACTTTTTGAAGTTCTGCTGATGTGTTTGCTGCCATCATATTACCGTACACTCCTGCTACTTTTGAAAGAGTTGCTCCACTATAATCCAATGCTGCTATTGTGTTTTCGAAGTTTGGTTCTTCTGCATTGTCTATTATTGCTTGGATTTCTTTGTTGTGTTCTTCCATTGCTGCTTGGAAGGCAGGCATGTAGTGTTCTACTTTGATTTTTTCAAATGGTGCTGTTTGGAATGGTGTATCCCATTCTTGTAACAATGGATTGTCTGCTACTTGGTTTTTTGTACAAGAAGCCAATACAAGCCCTGATACTAAAATTGTCATAAGTGTTTTTTTCATACGTTTATTTTTTAATTATTTTTAATTTTTACTCTTCTGTTTTCTTAAATTTAAATTTAGGTTCTTCGTGGTTTAATAGTCGTTTTATGTTCTTTCTATGTGTCCACAAAATGAATATTGCCACTAAGATTGCAAATGCGAGTTCTATTATATTGATTTTTTCATCTATCACTACGCATCTTATGCAGTAGAAGAAAGGGAATGATATTGCTGCACTCATTGAGGAAAGTGAAACATAGTGTGAAAGGATGAAGACTACAACAAAGACTGCTAAAACCAAAGGTATGATTTTCAAGAATAGACCTATTACTATTCCAAGCATAGTTGCAACTCCTTTTCCTCCTTTAAATCCTGCAAAAATAGGTAAGGCGTGGCCTATTACACAGAAAATCCCTACGCATAGTTGGTATAAAATCATATATTCACTATTTGCGATTTCCATTCCAAAGTAGCGTGATAAATAAATAGCAAGCCAACCTTTGAAAGCGTCAATACAAAGAACAAATATTCCTGGAAGTAGTCCTAAAACTCTTATAGTATTTGTTGCTCCTGCGTTTTTACTACCTTTTTCTCTTACATCTATTCCGTAAAATGATTTTCCTATCCAAACCGCTGAGGGAATTGAACCTAAAAGATATGCTACTACTAATCCTATTACTAAGGCCAATATTACTGGTATTGTGATTGTGATTGTCATTGTTTTATTCCTCCTCTTCTATTTCTGTTTCTTGATACTCTTCTTCTTGTCCTAATTCTATTGTTCTTATGAAATTACGTTTTTGTGCTGGTGTTGCAACTCTATATACATAGATTTTACCTGCTGACGACTTGAATTCTCTATCTTCTCTTGGAGTTGTGTTAATCTTTTCATTGATTGTTTCATTAGATGATAGAATATCCATTGCTGAACCATTGTATTCAAAGTAGTACCAATGATCTGGATTTGCTTCTATGTATATTCTTATCATTGGAGATAAGGCACCTTTTAGGACTTGTATGCGTGTTTTTATTGTGCGATTAACTTGATATTTTCCTACTGTACCTAATTGGAAATTACCTTTGCCTATGTATGAGCGAAGTACAGGGTCCCATTCCAATTTAACCTCAGGGAAGAATATCTTATTATTCATTTGTTTTGGAAGTTCTTTCCACTCTCCTGTTGCTAATAAATCGGCATACCAATCATCGCCTTGCTCTGCTCCTAATAGATAATGTAAGTATTGTTTATAACCTGAGGTTTCTAATTCAAACTGTGTTAGGTTTAAATCTTCATATAACTCCACTCCTATCATATCTATGATTTGTTGTGCTATTGGGAAGTCAAGTGCTAACGCCATTTTGATTATTGCTTCACCTTCTCTCTCAACTTTTACTGTACCATAATTGTTTGTCTTAACTAATTCTGATGGTAAAAATCCTAATTTGATTTCGCCCTCTCCTTCTGACTTACAATTTGTTTTATGTAATGATAAATATGGTGCTGAAACGTTTTCTAAGTCTTCGAGTTTTTCTTTTGATGCTAAGAAATATTTATTTTTTTCTTTGGAATAAGTTAATAATCCTTTGCTTTGTAACATCACATTATCGCCTTCTACATCATAGGTTAGGAACGATGTTTTTGGTTCAAAGTTATCTGGATTGAACATAATAGAGGTTGTAACTCTCTTGCCTTCTACATCTACTGGTGCTTCGTTAATTGGAATGTAGATTTGGGTTGGATTTAGTTGTGCTGCAAATTTAATCCATGCTGATTCATCTCCAAAACAGTTGGTTGAAAGTTGCACTCCTCCGTCGAAGAAGTAATTTGTGTCTTGTGCGTTTACTGTTACATTTCCATAGAAATCAAATGCTGAACTTAGTTGTAGGACTTCGTCTTTCTCTATTATTCCTTTACCAAGTGTGTGTCCGCTTAATGGATTTATCTCTTTTAGGAAGATGGAGTGTTTTTTCTTGTCTTCATCAACGTAATCAATATATCCATTTGCACTATATAGTTTTGCTGATTCTATATATACTCGTGCATTGTAGATTTCGTGTAATTTGGTTTCGGTGTTGGCCAATATTGTTACTTCATCCAAGGTGTCTATCTGCGCTCCGGGATGTATTGTTATGCTTCCATCTGATGGACGTATTGCTATATCGGCGCATTTTATAACGTAAACATCTTCTGTGAATAATTTATTCTTATTCAAATCAAGTAATGCTTTTGGAGAGTTAAAACCAAATCCTCCTTGATTAGGATGTTGTGAAACGAATTTCGCTCCTGGGTGTGGTAAATCTACTGCTTCTCTTAATGATTTAGATGCAAAGTCTCCTAATTTTGGTGATTGTGTATCTACTAATCCTAATAATTTAGACTCCATTCCCCATTCAAACTTGTCTATGTAACAAGCGTATTGTAAGAATGGTAACTCATTCTTTTTAACTCCTTCATTTGATGTGAAATATCCTTTCTTCTCTGTGAAATCCACAAGAGATTTTACGTTTTCTGATTGAAAGGCAATAGAATTTCCGTCTAATGCTTTAAGTTCTATGCTTGCTGTATCGGCAGAGTATGATTTTTGTCCAAAGCGAGTGTAATCTGAACTAACGATTAACTCTTCGCTTTGAGTGCTTCCTTTTCCGAACAATCCTTTTGGCGATACTATTAAATTACCTGTATGATACGCTTGTGAGTTATACATATCGAATGGTTCTTTCTTTTGCTCTACCAACATATAGTCTGACTTTGGATACCAATGTTCGGAAGTTGTGGTTGCTTTTGCATCTGCGAATGCTACACTTGCCCCTACTGCTCCTTTGGAGAAGGTTGTGAACTTATCGGTTTGACAGAACATAGAATCTGGGTGGAAAACAAATTTCTTAGAATGAGTACGAGAGGCAAGATAGTCTAAATATCCTGTTGCTAAAAGTCCATTACAACTCAAATCTATTGATTTATAAATCTGTCCTTTACCACCATAGACAGGCATTCCTGCGGAAGGAGTTTCTATTTTAAAACCAAGGGAATAATCTTTCATAACTCGCAAAGGTTCTTCTATGTCTTCAAATATTCCTGCTGACTTAAATACTCCTGTAAAGAAGATGCTATCTGTTTTTAATTTATATAGATTTTTTACTTCAAAAGGTTCTACCTTATAATAGAAGTGTTCTCGGTTGTAAACTCCATTTTGAATATTTTTATAGTCATAATATACATAACTATCAGTCAAAGAAGAAAGTGATGGATAACCAGGGATTTTCTTCACACTACTTTTGTTGTTTGGAGCATCTATCACGAGTTTACATTGTAGGTTTTGAAGTGGGGTTTGTACCATTACATATTTTGAAGTATCTTCAAACAGTTGTACAAAGAAGTTTAAACTATCTACCTTTGGCAAATCTAATGAGAAGTTGTCGTAAGAGAATTTACAATCCATTCCGCTCAAAGTGAAGAGTCCTGCCATGATATCTCCATCGAACTCAAAACTTCTATTTTTTTGCATTCTGATAGCGCCATTCTTTGGACGAATAACTACATTGTGAGTATCACTAAGAATAAATGTCTTAATACCATTCATTTGCAAATCCATATCTGTCGTATTCAAGACAATATTAGGTTGTCCCTTTACAGAAGAAACAAATCGCAAGGCATCATAGTCCATTTTCTTTGTTTTCGCTAAAATGTAATCATATAATTTTTGTTTTACTATGGCAGTTTCTCTATAACTTTCATAGATAATAAATCCATTTAATGCCAAATTCATTAGCATCATCTTTGCTTGAACCTTGTCTAACTTAATAAACTTGGAAAATTCAGTAACCGTAAATTCTTTCTTCTTTGATGCGTCGGTAAATTGCTTAACTACATAAAGAGGATTAACGCTTTCTATTCCTTGTAGTTTGCGCCATTTTTCATCAGAGAAATAGTTATTACTTTCTATTACGGCAAAGGTTTCACGCTTAGGTCCTCGTATCGCTCCAAACTCTATATTTAAGTCATCTAAGTTGGCATATACCGCCTCGGTGTAAATATCTACGCAGTGATAACTATCAACCCAAGGACTTGCTGAAATACCTTCTTTGTAATCGCTAAAAAATAATTGTCGATTAGACTTATTGAAGTTCATCTTCGTGCTTGGATGATAGATGGAATCGCTATTTGTGTAGATTGTTATTTGACAATCCTTTGTTATTATACCATCTCTGCTAAATGGGTGTTCTATTGCTGATGCTCTGACGTATATTTTTCCATTCTTATAGAAACGTAATTCGGCAGGAGTTACTACATCACCTGTTCCAAGTATTGTTCCGCCTTGTTGAGTAAAACCTCCCACATAATCAACATCAGGATAGATATTCTTAATTATCTCTGCTTTTTTGTAAGATGTAAATAAAGGGAAGGTTTTGTTGGTTTTCTTATCTCTACATTCGTCTTGAAAACTTCCTTCCAATTTGTAAGAAAAATATTCCTTATTGGTAAATTGTACGCTGTCGGCATATAGGACTGCTCTGTTAAGTGTTGCAGAATATTTGCCTAATTCTACATAAACTTCATCTTGTGGTAATCCTAATTTACTCCAATTCACTGTTCCGCCTTCGCCTTCAAAGTTATTGTCTTTAAAATATAGTCGTCCTTTTGTTGCATAAATGGTGTTAGAGTCTTGCAATGAACGATAGGTTAAATCTATTTCACTTGTAAAGTCGGCATATAATCCCTTTTCTTTATCATCTCTAAAATCATATCCTCCTGCTTCTCCCATATACCAAGCGACGTTTTTAGATTTGTAAAGATATCCCTCTGTAACTAAATCGTAAGTGCTTTCAACGATTTGATTGTATATCTTAACATTATGCTCTGCAAGGCATTTTTGCATAGATTTCAACCATTGTGTGTAATTCTCAGGACTGATATTCGATGATTGAAAGGCAATTTGTGTCTTAATAAACTTCATAAATCCATTTCTAATTCTAATATTCTTTTTGAACATGGATTGTGATAAGTTTACTATATCTTTTCTTTGTTGTATTGAAAAGTTTACCCAATATTCTTCAAAATCTTCTAATAATTTTTCACATTCTTTTTTATCATCACCCTTTAAATTAACGTCTAATTCTGCTAATTCTTTAAGTTCTGATATGTAAGTGTCGGTATTTCCTGAAAATCCTTTGCTTTTTTGAGCATTTAACTCAAAAGGCATAGATATAGTAAATACAACTAATAAAGATATAAGACTTAATATTTTTCTCATTTTATTATTTTTTTAGCATTCGCATTGCTGCCCAATTGTCTTTTGTTTCCACAGCAGTCAATTCAAAACCATATTGTTTGCATTCTGCTTCCAATATTTTCACGTCTTCACTATAAAAACCGCTTAAAAATAATACTCCTCCCTTTTCAATAGATTTTGAATAGGTTTCCATATCTGCGATGAGTATATTACGATTTATATTTGCGAAAAAGATATCGAATTTCTCGTTTTCATTCAATAGACTTGCATCTCCTAAAAGCACATCTACCTCTACTTGATTTCTTGCTGCGTTTTCTTTCGCATTGTCTGCTGCCCACACATCTATATCAATTCCTTTTGCATAAGACGCACCCATTTTTTTACATAGAATTGCGAAAACTCCTGTTCCGCAACCCATATCCATAATGCGCTTGCCTGAAATCTCTTCTTTGGAAATGAAGTTAATGATTAGGGATGTGGTTTGATGATGAGCAGTTCCGAAACTCATCTTTGGTTCTATAATTATATCGTATTGAACGCCTTCTTGTGCGGGATTGAATGGTGGTCTAACTACACAAAAATCATTGAAACGTACAGATGGATAATCCTTTTCCCATTCTGCGTTCCAATCTCTTTGCTTTATTTTTTCCTCTTCGTACTTTATTGAAATATTCCTAAGGAAGGATAAATTATCTTCGGCAATCGTTTTCACTTTATCTAAGGAATAGTCTGCCTCAGGACAATATGCTTCAAATCCTTCCTCAGTATCGACAAAACTGTCAAACCCTATGCTGATTAAAGCGTCTTTTAATATATCTGCAACCCAAAAAGTAGATTCATTCCACTCATTATTGAGAGAAATACTAATATTTAATTTAATGTAATACATTAGAAACTTTTTGCTATTTCGATAAAATCTTCACTCTTTAAAGCGGCACCTCCTATCAATCCTCCATCAACATCGGTTTGTGCGAATAAATCTCTTGCATTCTTTGCATTACAACTTCCTCCGTAAAGGATAGAAATTTCTTGTGCTATATCATCTGTGTATTTTTCTGCTAATAGATTTCTTATGAAAGCGTGAACTTCTTGTGCTTGTTCTTTTGTAGCGGTTTTTCCTGTTCCTATTGCCCATACAGGTTCGTATGCTATGATTACTCTTTGAATATCTTCTGTATTTAAATGGAATAATCCTTCTTCTACTTGATTGCGAATTACGTCAAAGTGTTTTTCTGCTTCTCTGTCTTCTAACAATTCTCCTACACAAACTATTGGTGTAATGTTCTCTGCAAGAAGTCTGTTTACCTTTTCTGCTACGTCTTGATTTGTTTCGTAAAAGTATTTTCTTCTTTCACTATGTCCAACTATGCAATAATCAATGTTCATTGAAGAAAGCATTTTTGCAGATACTTCACCTGTGTAAGCACCATCATCGAACTTTGAAACGTTTTGTGCGCCTACAAAAAATTCTACATCTTCTGCTGCATCGCCTATAAGTTCAAGGTAAGGAAATGGAGGACATACTATCACATCTACATCAGTAGAATCAACATCTCTTAACGCTTCTGCTATATCTGTTATCAATTCATCTGCATCATTGAATGATTTATTGCTTTTCCAGTTGCCTGCTACTATATTTCTTCTCATAATATTTTTATTTTTTTATTTAATTTACTATATAATTTAACGTGCAAACATACAAAAAAATATGGACTTAATAAAATAATCCTAAGACTTTCCTTAATCCGTCTATCATTCTAAATCCAAAAATCTTATATGCTAACTCTGCAATCTTAATTCTAAAACTCAAATCCTTATCTTGCAAAGCAACGTCTTTCCATGGAGAAAGTTCTTTGTATTTTAAGTAATAATCCTTGTAAGGATGAGTGCAATTCTTACACCAAGGACGATTATAAAAACCTGATATATAATGAACTGATACAGGATTAAGACAAGACTCTCTTAAATCCTCCTTATCATAATGAAGTTGTTCAAAAAGATAGTTTAAATCCTTTAAACCAAAATAAAGATTACCTGAAATAAGATTATATCTCAAACTAACATATTTCACTTTATCACCACAAACCTTATTTAAAACACCCTCAGAAAGCACAGGAGGATTACCATTAAATTGATTTATAACCTCTATTGACTTTGAAATTAAATCATTCTTTCTACAATAGTCCACATTAACCAACGCCATACCATCATTAAAGAAAGGATAATCCTTTGCTATTCCTAATGCCTTTTTCCCTTTTGCGTAAGTAGTCTCCACAACACCCATATAAACCCCTGATAAATCTGTATTCCACAAGTCTTTCAAACTACCAACTACCACTATATCGCTATCCAAATAGAGAACCTTATCTAATCTTGCAATACGAGAGAAAAAGATTTTAGCATATATAGTCTCCAAATGCCTTCCACAACTACCCTTTGGCAAATCCCAAGCAATATTTTCAAAATTCACAACCCTTAACTCCCCATTGTAAGCAGAACAAATCATATCCAAGACTTCTATATTCCCCTTACTAATACCCTTTGAAATAAGATAGACTATAATCTTTTCATCTTTGTTGTTTTCAAAAACTGAAATAAGACTAATACCCGTTTGTTCTATATATGCGTCATCGCAAGCGTATGCTATTTTCATAATGCCTTTTTAATGTAATATGAACTCAAAAAATAATAAATTATAAAAAGAGAAAGATTTGCTATCAATAAAGAATAAGCAACTCCCAAATAACCATAAGTAGAAGAAGTTAAACTAAATAGCAAATACCCTAAACCATTGATTAAAATAGAAGTAAGAATAGTAATATAATTCTTTTCAAAATATGTGAAATAATTAAAATAAAACAAATTAAGAGAAGCAAAGATTTGTGCTAATAAAAGAGGAGGAAGAATTTCCATAATAAGAGAATAATTCTCAGGGAATATGCCTAATCTTAATAAAACCCACGCACCTATATATATAAAGAAAGAAAGTAATAATAATAGTAAGAAAATTCTTATACCATTCTTATTTGTCTTTTTTCTTAATAAACTAAGATTTTTCTCTTGCAAGAAAGAAGGTAACCAAATGAAATTAAAACTTTGATAAACTATCACAGGAATAGTTGCTAAAAGCGAAGCAAGATTATAAACTCCCACTATTGCAGCACCACAATAAAGCATCACAAAGTGTTTATCGCCAAAGTTAGTAATCGCATTCATCAATGCCACCAACGACAAAGGAAGTCCAATCTTTAAACCCTTGCGAAGATAATACTTAGAGAATTTTAGAGTAAAGTTTTTACAAAGGAAGATAGCGAAAACCCCACATAATGCCAATTCAACTAAATAAGTAGTGCTTAATCTCAACAGAGCAGCATCAGAATCCTTTGCAGTATATAAAAGAACCAATGCCAAACCATTCGCAAGGAAAAATCTAATAAGATTAAACGCTTGAATATTCTTAATCTTCTCAGCAGCAACAAAATAATAAGTTAAAAGATTACTCAATACCATGGAGCACATTGCCACCAAAAGATACACCCTATAAGTTGCGTAATTGAAATTCTCTACCTCTTCATTCCTATTAACCAATCCAAAAAAGACTTCATCAACACCTGTAATAGAAATCAATGAAAACAACACTATAAGAGTAGAAATAAGAGTAAGAGAAAGAGTAAAAAGCATACTGCCTTGTGCTTTCTTATCGTTTTTCGTATCAGCGTAGAGTTTAGGCACAGAGGCATGAAAACCAAGAGTAAACACAAGACTCATTGCCATAGCGAAACTATACAAATAACCGTAAACCCCAAACTCATCCCTTGTCATCAACTGCAAAAAGACAGGAATCAGAAGGAAGTTAGCGCCCCTTACCAATACATCAGTAGAAAAAAGCGAAAGAAAACGTTTAAAAGATTGACTAAACTGCATATTTCGCTATTTTATATATATCCCATTTATGGTTTTTTCACCTAATTTATTATTTATTTTGTCGCAAATAGAAGTTCTCAACATCATAAGTTCACTCTTCAATGCAGGAGAATTAACATGAACATAAAGTACCTTATTCTCAACGTAAATTTTCTTTGTCAGTTTCTTAATAAACTCACCCGTAACCTCTTCCCACGCCTCTATAATCTCCTCTTGATTAAAATCAGAAGCAACTCCCATTGACTCGAAAAACCTTTCCATTAAATTAAGAATAGGTTGCTCACTTGCTTCACTTAAACCTCTTGGTTTAACATAATCTTCCTCAAATGCGAAATCCTTTGTACTTTTCATAATTTAAAGATTTTAGTTCTCTCTTTCAACCCTTCCCCAATTATTTTCTCAACCCTTTCAAGATGAGTATCGGTTATGAAAACCTGTCCAAATCCTCTTTCTTCCAAAAGGTTTAATATTCTACTAACCCTTTCGAAATCAAACTTATCAAATATATCATCAAGAAGAAGAATAGGTTTCACACCCATCGTTTTAGAAAGATAATCAAACTGTGCTAACTTCAATGCCAAGAGAAAAGTCTTTTGCTGACCCTGCGAGGCATGACGAACAGGCATACCTTTTAAATAAAACGCTAAATCATCCTTATGAACACCTTGTTTTGTGTATCCTAAAACCTTATCTTTCTCTCTATTATCCCTTAATACATTTAACAAATCCCCCTCATAAGTTATATACTCTATTGCTATATTCTCTTTATTCTCTGAAATGAAAGAATAAAAATCATTTAAAGGTTGCTGAATTTCTTCAAAAAATCGCTTTCTTTTCTCTTGAATTTCATTACCCAAACTTGCTATTTGTTCTTCCCAAATCTGCATTCCTATCTCATCAAGAGTGTGAAAAATCTGATAATTCTTTAACAATTTATTTCTTTGCTCCACTGCCTTGTTGTATCGAATAAGATTTTGAAGATATACCTTATCTTGTTGAGAAATAACAATATCAATAAACCTTCTTCTCACCTCTCCACTACCTGTTATAAGAGTATGAGATGTAGGAGCAATCATAACTGCGGGAATTTTACCAATATGCTCCGAATGTTTCGTATATGCTTTCTGTGAGTGTTTTACTTGCTTTTTACCACCTGTTTTTAGAGAAATAGAAATCCTTTCCTCTGCTCCCTTTATTGAATAATCACCATGAAGAGCAAAGAAATCCTCTCCATTTCTTATAGAATAAGAATCGTTATGAGCGAAAAAACTCTTACAAAAACTCAAATAATAAATAGCATCAAGAATATTTGTTTTCCCAACTCCATTATTACCAACAAAACAATTGATTTGAGAAAAATCAAACTCCCTTTCCTCAATATTCTTAAAATTACTTATTTTCAGATGACGTAAGTACATAATCTCTAATCTCTTCCATTAACCACATAGGAGTAGAAGTAGCACCACTAATCCCTATTCTATTATATCTTTTTATCTCCTCCAAATCGATATCCCCCTTATCAGAAATAAAATAAGTCTCTTTTTTGTGTTGTTTACAAAACTCATAAAGATAAGTCCCATTAGACGAGTGCTTACCACTAACAAAAAGAACCGCATCCACACTATCGGCAAAATCGAGAAGCGTTTTCGTCCTACTTGCCATTCGCTTACAAATAGAGTTTGTAGGAAAGAAATTCTCATTACCACACTCCCTCATTCTCTCCCCGATAATCGATACCAACTCCTCAAACTCCTCCTTATTCTTAGTTGTCTGCGAAAAAAGATAAACCGCTTTTGTAAAATCAATCCTATCAATCTCCTCTTGCTTGCTGATAACTATTGCAGTGTTATCTGTCTGTCCTTCAAGTCCTATCACCTCTGCGTGCCCTTTCTTACCAAAAATAACAATCTGCCCTGCTCCTTGCTCATCGCTCACCGCACATTGCTCATACGCTTTCTTTACATCCTTTTGAAGTTTCAACACAATAGGACAAGTAGCATCAATCAATTCAATATTATTCCTTTTCGCAAGAGCATAAGTCGTAGGAGGTTCTCCATGCGCACGAATCATCACCCTACAATCCCTCAAACCCTCTAAATCCTTTACCTCAATAATCTTCAAACCACGCTTTTCAAGACGGTTTATCTCCATTGAATTATGCACCAACTCTCCAAGACAATAAATTTCTCCATACTTTTCAAGACTTCTCTCACAAGTCTCAATAGCACTCACCACTCCAAAGCAAAAACCTGCTTCTTTTTCAATTAAAACATCCATTTTCAAAGGCAATTTCTTTTGCAAAGGTAAGATTTTTTATAATTTTGTAGTTCAAAAACAAAGAGAATGATAAAATTTAACCCAATAACTGCGAAAGACAGAGAGATTTTTGAAAAATATTATCCATATAAAACCATTCAAAATGCAGAATCCTCCTTTGCCAACCTATGCGCCTACTCCTTTATATATAATGGAGAATACGCCATAATAGACAACTGCTTAATCACTCGTATTCACTTTGTTAAAGATAAAGAAATATGCTATCATCAACCACTTGGAGAGTGTGATAAAGACCAAATAATAAAGAAACTTATCACAGATGCCAAAGAAAAAAATCAAAAAATAAGTATAATTTGTGAAAACAAAAAAAATTGTGAAGTAAGAGAAGAAAGAGACTTTGCCGACTACCTATATTTAAGAGAAGACCTCCAACACCTCAAAGGAAGAAAATACCAAGCGAAACGTAATCATATAAACAAATTCACCTCAAAATATCAATGGAACTACAAAGAACTAAACTCCCAAAACTGCTTTGACTGCCTACCACTATTAGACAAATGGAAAGAACAAGCGAGCGAAAAAACACCCCAACACAACAACGACTACGAAAAAGAAAAAAAAGTAATAGAATACCTCTTCCAACACTTTGAAGACCTTGACCTATACGCAGGAGCAATAGAAGTAGAAAAACAAATAGTTGCTTTCTCCATTGGAAGTAAGATAAACTCCAACACCTTTGATGTACACATAGAAAAGGCAGACAGAGACTTTGAAGGCGCTTTTGCTTTGATAAATAGAGAAATCGCAACCCACATAAGCGACAACTACAAATACATCAACCGAGAAGAAGACCTTGGAATAGAAGGACTAAGGAAAGCGAAACTAAGTTATTACCCAATAAAAATAATAGAAAAATGTTTTGTACAACTAACATAGAACAACAAGCGAAAACACTATGGCATAAAACCTTTGGAGACAGTTACGAATACATAGATAAATTCTTTTCCCTATATTTCAAACAAGGAAATTTCTTTCATATAGAAAAAGAAGGAAAACTCCTTTCAATGCTCTTTGCAACTCATCATCGATTAAAAATAAATAATGAAATACACCCCATTGCCTACATTGGAAGCGTTTGCACCATAGAAGAAGAAAGAAAAAAAGGACTTGCTGCACAACTAATAAAAACAACAGAAGAACAACTAAGAGACCAAGGAATAAAAGGATTTATACTCATTGCCGCTCACGAAGGATTAGTTCCCTACTATGAAAAACAAGGTTATCAACTCTGTGGAAGAGAAGGCATTATAATGAAAAACTCCTTTGATGAAGACAAACTAAAACCCTATTCCATAGAAAAAGTAAAAGACTTTGACTATGAATTTATCGATAAGGTGCAAGAAAAAAGAAACAACTGCATAATACACAACGCATCCACCCTAAAACTCTACACCCTAACCGATTACGACATAATAAACCTATATAAAGAAAACCAACTATTAGCACAAGGAGTTGTAATCCCTGACTATTCACCCGTGGAAGTCTTAGACTGTTTTTGTCTCGAAGAACACACAGCAGAAATCTTCTCTGAAATGATATATCGAGAACTAAAAAAAGAAATCAGACTAAAACACTACCCTTCTGGAAATCAAATAACTTCCACCATAGAAATGAGTAAAAACCTAACTCCTGAGATATTTATGAGTTTGAATTTAGATACTTAGCAGAAAGACTTATCTTTGCAAAATAAATTAAATAAATATTGAATAATATAAATACTATGGAAATTATATCATCTGAATATAAAAATTGGATTAGTGAATTAAAAAGACGCATCCACCAAAGCCAAATAAAAGCAACTATCAAAGTAAATATAGAATTACTTAAACTTTATTGGGAATTAGGTAATAATATTACAGAAAGACAGAAAAATGCTCAATGGGGGGATGGTTTTTTAAAGCAACTCAGTCAAGATTTATCAGCAGAATTTCCTAAAATGAATGGATTTTCTGTAAGAAATCTTCAACTTATTTGCAAATGGTATAATTTTTATAATCAAGAACTTATAAATACGAAACAAGTTGTTTCGCATTTGCAAGAAATCTTCTTTTCTATTCCATGGGGACATCATATATTGATTATGCAAAGATGCAAAAATATTGATAAAGCGCTATTCTATATTCAGCAAACTATGGAAAATAATTGGAGTAGAAATATTCTTGATTGGCAGATAGATAGCGATTTATACGAACGACAAGGTAAAGCGATTAGCAATTTTTCAAGAACTCTCCCTACACCTCAAAGCGATTTAGCACAACAAATTACAAAGGATCCGTATATAATAGATATTATGGGTATTCGCCAAGATATAGAAGAAAGAGAATTGGAATCTCATTTAGATAATCATATTTCGCAATATTTATTAGAACTAGGTAAAGGATTTACTTACTACGGGCATCAAATACATATAAAAGCTGGCAATGAAGACTTTTTCATTGACCAGCTTTTTTATCATGTTCGCTTACATTGTTATGTAGTTATAGAGCTCAAAACCACCAAATTTAAACCCGAGCATATAGGACAATTAAATTTTTATGTTGCTGCTGTTGATAAGCAAATGCGCACACAAGGAGATAATCCAACTATTGGCATACTAATATGCAAAGATAAGAATGATATTGTGGTTGAATATACTTTGCAAAATATTGAAAGTCCGATTGGAGTTTCTTCAATAGAAATATTTAACAATCTTACTGAAAACTATAAATCATCCCTACCAACCATAGAAGAAATTGAAGCGCAATTAAAAGATAGAACCTAACTCCCAAGATATTCATGTCCCTAAATTTAGACACTTAGAGCGCTCACTGCTCTTCTACATCTCTACCTAATGGCATTCTACCATCAACACCATCTTTTGTAAAACCATATTCATTATATCCATCTCTATCATAACCATCTACATCATACCCCTCAGAGTCATAACCCTCTCTATCATAACCCTCTCTATCATACCCCTCAGAGTCAAATCCTTCTTCATTATAACCTTCTATATCATAACCTTCTTCATCACGATTAGTTCCTGTTATTTTATGAATACCATTTATATCAAATCCCATTTCATCATATCCATCTCTATCCCATTTTTTAAAATCTTTTCCCCTTTTAGTAAACCCTTTTCTATCATAACCATCTATATCATAACCATATATATCATAACCTTCTTCATCACGATTAGTTCCTGTTTTATGATGTAAATTATCATAATTAAAACCAAACTCATTTAAACCATCTTTATTAAACCCAAAATAATTCAATCCTGAATAATTACCATATCCATCTTTTCCAAGTTCATCATCATAAATTTCAAGAAAAGGTTCACCCATTTTGGGTGGATTATGAAATGAAAGTAAATGAGGTTCACCACATTCTTTACATTTTATTATCCATTGCTGTCTCTTGGGAGTGTCCACAGTTTTTCTTTCTAATTCAAATTCTTGACAACCACACTCCCAACATTTCTTATCTTTTATTACCATAATTTAATTATTTTTTTTATGAGTTACTGCTGCCTAGTAAATACCTCTTGACATTGCTCAATAATATATTTTACTTCATTATAAGTTACATACCAATCATATAATTCTTCATAATAACAAAAACTTAATTCACTAGTTAAATCACAACAATTTAAAATATCGTCAAATGTGTTACCTAAATTATTACATTCAGTATTAAGCGGAGATAAATACAAATCTTCAATCTCATCTATTTCATACTCAATTATTTCAGACTCAGTTAAACCATTTAATCTATTTTTTATAATATCTATCATTTGAGGGATTTCTTCTGTTTTCCATTCTTTTACATCACCTTCTAAACAATTAAACAATGTTATTAAAAGTTGTAAAAATTTAGTGTAATTATTTAATTTTTTATTACCTTTAAATTCTTCAATATAATATTCAATATCATCATCAATTCCCCAATGAACACCATAATTCCAAAAATCATGACACAACTCCTCATATTCAGTAAATGCTGTGTCAGGATAACAAGTATCAGGTTCTTTTCTTATTATTAGTTTAATTATATCTTTGTTTTTATCGTAATTACGAAAATCTCTAAATTGTTTTGTTTTTTCTATAAAATTTTCCGGTGTTAAATTTTCAATAAAATTTTTTATATTTTCCATAATTTATTTGTTTTTTTATGAGTTATGAGCGCTCAATGCTCATTGCTCACTAAATACTTACTAACCGTGGTAGGAGAAAGATTAAGTCTACGAGCAATCTCACGCCTACTAAGACCAGGATTTTCCTCCAAAAGAGACACTATCAAATTAGAAATCCACTCCTTCCTATCCTTTCTACGAGGAATTTTATTCACTCTAATATGCTTTCTAATTGCCGCTTCCGACAAATTATTTCTATCCGCCAACTCTTTGATACTGAGACTTGGAGAATACTTCATTTTCCTTTTAATCAACAATCTCACAGGTTGTCTTTCACCCTTTATTTTCAGATTACGCCCCACCCCTACGATTGAAAATTGATACACATTCCACCTATCAATAAAACTAACAGGCACCCCAATAAGAGAAAAATAATCCTTAGGAATATTTTTTACTTCCTTACAATCAATCGCCTCCAAATTATCATAAATTGGATAATCCTCCACCCTATACGACTCAGAAAGAGAGAGTTCCCTCACCCACCTTTTATGTTCAAGATTAGTAAACCACCTACAAAGACCCGCCACATGAGTTTGTTTCACCCCCATAGAATCATAAAACACACGAGGTATAAACACCCCTTGCCACACCTTTCCATCCCTCATATAAGGAAAAATTCCCTTATACGATACCGCTATATGATTGCCAATAATTATGAATTTCTTTTCATATTTCATCAACAAATCAAAATACTCCCTAAACAGTGAAAAAGGAGGATTACTAACCACTATATCGCTCACTTTCAACAACTCCACACTCTCCTGCCCACGAAAATCACCACTGCCTAACCTCTTACTGCACAACCTCTCACCATTATATATATACAACTCCCCCTCCAACGACAAACAATACAGCAGTTTTAAATTCCATGCCTTGAAATACTTGATGAAAAACCTAAAAAAAGCGCTCTCACAACTATCATTTGCGTTACAAAACACAACCTTCTCATGAAAATGCCCCTTATATAAACGCAATTCCCTTTCTATTTCCCTAAAAGAAGTAAAATATTCATCATGCCTTTCCATAGCGCAAAGATAGTAAAAAAAAACAAAAAAGTATCAAAAAATGGACATTTTTTTAATTTAATTGACGAAAAATCAAAAAAAAATGAATTTAGGTGGATTCTAAGGCATCTTAATTTCATTATATGAGTGTAAACCTTAAAAAATTTTATAAAATGAAAGAAAAAACATTCAAAGCGGTATTAGTGGACTTCGATGGAACACTATTCGACACATGGACAAATCCTTATACTAAAGGAGAAAAGAAATTTGATTGGAAAGAGGTAGAAAAGAATATACCTAATTGTGCCTTATACGAAGGTTGGAGTGAAGTCTTTGCGTGGTTAAAGTCTAATAACATACCAATTGGTATAGTATCACACTGCACAAAGGGTTACATAACAAAAACTCTAAAATACTGGAAACTAACCGATGTATTCAAATGTGTATTAACTCGTTACGGTTATGGTAATCGCTACACTGGGAGAGTAAGTAAAGATAAATTGATGCATCTAGCACTTGAAAATGAAGACTTTAAAGGAATACACCCTAGTGAAGTACTCTACCTATCCGACCAAGCGAAAGATATGCCTGTTACGAGACTGGCCGGTCTAGAACCAGTAGGATGCCTATGGGGGAGTAAGGAGAAAGAAGAACTACAAACAGAAGGATGCCTCATATTAAACACACCATCTATGCTTATAACTACTAAATAAATAAAAATTTATTATTTTTTATTATTATTTATTATTGTAGGAAGATTCTTCCTTTATTCTGGTAAATTTTTCCTTTACTTTGGTGGGCAGTGAGAACAGCTCATAAAAAAAATCACAAAAACTTGTAACAATTTGAATAAAAATTTTGTATATATAGTGTACAAGTGATGAACGAAATTTAATTTATTTATAAATATTAAAATTTTAATTATATGAAAGACTATATTTTAATACATTTCCCCACTCTCACTAAGTTAGAGGGGGTGGTTGGGCGGGGTTTATCTCTAACAGAGGCAGTTATAATCTCTTTTATCTCATCTTGGGGCGATAAGGGTTTCTACGGCAGTCAGAAGACTATGGCGAAGAAATTACACATAACCGATAGAACTCTGAGAAATCATTTGAAGAAATTGTTGGAAGAGGAGATAATTTTAGAGAAAAAAAACTCAGGATATGACACTAAATGTCTGATTTTTAATAAAAATTTATCAAATCAGACTATTTATAAAAGTGAAGAAGAAGATAAGGAGTTCCAAGAATTATTGAATTCCTTGAAATAATTTTATAAAATAAATTTTTAAAAAATTTTTACAAAATGGAGAAAAAATTTAAAATTAGAAATCCACACATGTGGGAATTTTTGCATAGAAGCGTTGGTGTGAGTAAATGGATGTCTGAGGAAGACTTTCAACGAAGAGAAGTGTGTTATCTTACCATCTCGGGTAGTATGATAAAGGTTCCTTTCAGCAGCATCGAAGACTTGAAAAGGAAAAAGGAAAAAATTGATAACGAGTCCATTAAGGGATGGTACATCACTCCCAACCCAACGGACGGTAAGGGTAGAAAGTCCGAAAATATCACTAAACGTGAGTGGCTGGTGGTGGACATCGATACGGTGAGGGAGAAGAACTCTAACGCAACTGACCAGGAGTTAGAAAAGGCATTTGAGGTTGCGGATGAAATCAGCTTTTTCGCACTATTGAGAGACCCCTACTCACCGTGGCAGAAACCTCTTATTGCATTGAGTGGCAACGGGGTACATCTACTTTATCGTTGCGAGCTTGAAAACAACGAGGAGCATAATAACCTAGTAAAAGAGTGGTATTCCTTGTTAGATAAACGTTTTTCTACCGACAAGGCCAAGATAGACGTCTCCATGGCATCTATCGCTCAACTGACTAAACTATACGGCACATGGTCAAGGAAATCTCCCGAGAGTGAAGGACGTCCTTGGAGGAAGACTTGTCTAAAAAAACACTATTTCGACCCGCTGACAGAAGAGTTTATCTGGGGTAAAGAAGAAAATATGGGAAGAATAATAAATTTTAATAAATTAAATGAAATGACAGAAAATTTAAAAGTAGAATTAGACCTAAAAAAGGTCGCATACCACTTTGAGTGGTTGAAGAATTGGTGCGAAGAGCACAATTTAGAGTACAGAGAAAAAAAAACAGGGGTAATGTTTAAGAATTGTCCGTTTTATCCTGACCATCAACAAGAATATTGTAGTGGTGTTATGTGCGACAGGGCAGTGAGCGTAGATAATTTTGTATTTTACTGTTTTGGAGAGCATTGCCGTGATGAGCAAAATCATCAACTTCACACCTGGAAGGAGTTAAGGGAAAAGGTTGAAGGCAAGGAGCAAGGAGCAGTGAGCAATGAGCATCGAGCATCTCTCCCCTCTCCTATCAATCTTACGGATGAGAGTATTGTGGCAGAGAAGGAGTATTGGGCAACTAATATTTCGTCTCTTGATGAGGCGCTTGGCGGGGGGTTAGCACGAGGAGAATTGAGCGTTGTAACGGGTTTTCCATCAGGTGGAAAATCAACCTTCGTGCAACAAATGGTAGCAAATTATGTTCGTCAAGGACTAAATGTTGGGTACTGGCAAGGAGATAGAAGTCAAGAGGCAGTGAAAAATAATTTTATTACTATCGGCCTTACGAAGGATGAGTTAGCGAAAGTAAATTTTTATTCTAGTTCGCAGGATATTAGTCCTGAACAAATGGCGGAAATATCTTCAAAATACGATGTCTTTGTGTTTGATAATTTCCTTGCCTACCAGACTAAACTGAACGCTACTTTCGAACTTTCTGGTCAATTAGTTGAGAAGTTTTCAAGTGTTGTTAAGAAAAATAATAATCACATCATGACTGTAGCGCATCAGAGTAAACACACATCTCTTGCGAACATGGGTCAAATTGCCTCATCTCAACAAATTGCAAATAAAGCAGATATGATTGTTGCAGTGGAAAGATATGATGAAGAATTCGCACGAAAGGTGTACTCTGAGTTAGGGAGAGATAGTGAATTATATAATGACTTGTTTGTCTATAAACGAAATAATGCTAATCCTTCTGCCTTTTTCTCAATCTTCAAGAATCAGACGGGTGGAGACTTAAAAAGAATTCCAATTTTGTTCGAAAAAGAAAAAAAATTATTCAAAAATTACCAAATTTAGGATATTTTTTTAATTTCCATACTATTTATATATATAATAATTAAATAAAATTAAATAGTATGGTAAATTTTGTAAAAGTTAAAAGAAACATCAATTTTGGTGAAAATCCTGGTGAAAGATTCGTAGCAAGACTATATCGTGGTACTGACATTAGTTTAGACCATCTTGCAGAAGACATCTCAAACGCAACTACTATCGCTTTTCCTGACGTGATAGCGTGTCTTAAAGCACTGGAAATGAATATTTCTAAGTATATCCAAAATGGTCAGGCGGTTAAGTTAGGTTATCTTGGTAGTTTCATTCCTGCCATTAAGGCAAAATCGCAAGAAAGTGCTGATGATGTGGATGCTAACACTATTAAAAGATTTTGGTGCCGTTTTTTCCCTTCAACTGATTTTAAGAGGGAGTTGGGAAAATGTAAGTTTTCTTTAACTGATTTAAACGTAAAAGGGATGATAAAATAATCATCCCTTTTTCCTTTTCTCGTTATCCCGCAAAGATTCGAACTTTGAATGACTGAACCAAAATCAGTTGTGTTACCATTACACCACGGGACAATCCATATCTGAGGTTTAACCCTCATTTGCGTTTGCAAAGATACGTCTTTTTTCTTTCCTACCAAATTTTTTTTTAATTTTTTTCTTATATTTGCAAATTATTATTCGATTTTTATGCAAAACATATTAGAAGTTAAGGATTTAAGAATTTCTTTTAAAAGGGATAATTTCTGGCATGAAGTGGTGAAAGGTATTAGTTTTTCGCTTAAAAAGGGTGAGACTTTGGGACTTGTGGGTGAAAGTGGCAGTGGAAAGAGTGTTACTTCGCTTGCGATTATGGATTTATTGGAGAAACGAAATACGAAAATCTCTGAGAATTCTATCTTTTTTCATGGTAGTAAGAAGGCAATGATTTTCCAGGAACCTATGACGGCGCTCAATCCTGTAATGAGGTGTGGCAAGCAGGTGATGGAGGTGGGCGTGAGTAAGGAAAGGTGTTTGGAGTTGTTTAATGAGGTGTTATTGCCTAATCCTGAAAGGGTTTTTTCTTCTTATCCTCATCAACTCTCGGGGGGTCAAAGGCAGAGGGTTATGATTGCAATGGCGCTGGCATCTAATCCTGATATTCTTATTGCTGATGAACCTACGACTGCTCTTGATGTGAGTGTGCAAAAGGCGGTATTGGATTTGATGAAGGTGTTGCAAAGAAAGTATAATATAGGTATTATTTTTATTACTCATGATTTGGGTGTGGTAAATCAGATTGCTGATAGGGTGGCAGTGATTTATAAGGGTGAGATTGTTCCTGCTCAGCATCCTTATACTAAGGGTTTAATCGCTTCTCGTCCTCCTATGGATAAGCGCCCTAAACGCCTTTCTACGGTGAGTGATTTTATGAATGAGGATTATGTTCAACCTCCTGTTATTTGTGCCTCAGAACGCTTGGAATTGCATAATATGATATATTCTCAAACGCCTTTATTGGAGGTAAGGAATATTCAAATTAAGTATGGTAAATTCACTGCTATTGAGGACATTAGTTTTGATGTGTATAGAGGTGAAACGCTTGGTCTTGTGGGTGAAAGTGGTTGTGGAAAGAGTACTTTGGGTTATTCGCTTATGAGTTTGATTGAAAGAGCAAAGGGTGAGATTTTCTTTGAAGGGAAAAAGATTTCTGATTTGAAGCAAAGGGAATTGAAGCGTCTTAGAAGGGATATTCAGATTATTTTTCAGGACCCTTATTCTTCTTTAAATCCTCGTTTAACTATTGGTAAGGCCATTGAGGAGGTTTTGGTGGTTCATAAGATTGAGAAAGACAAGGCAAAGCGTAGGGAAATGGTTATGCGGATGTTGGAAAAGGTTGGGTTGGAAAGGGAGCATTTCGATAGGTATCCTCATGAGTTTTCGGGGGGTCAAAGGCAGAGAATTGGTATTGCAAGGGCGTTGATTTTAAATCCTAAGATAGTGATTTGTGATGAGTGTGTGAGCGCTCTGGATGTGAGTGTACAGGCGCAGGTGTTGAATCTTTTAAATGATTTGAAAAGGGATTTGGGTTTGACTTTTATCTTTATTTCTCATGACTTGGCAGTGGTGAAGTATATGAGCGATAGAATGATGGTGATGCGTAAGGGTGCGATTGAGCAGTTGGGTGAGGCGGATGAGATTTACGCTAATCCTCAAACGGAATATACACAGAGATTGATAAATTCCATCCCTAAATAGGCGTAATCTCGAAATTTATTCTTATATTTGCAGTTTTAAATAATATATATATTTTATGAGTTTTATTGAAGTAAATTCCGAAATCGGAGAACTTGAAGGTGTTATTCTTCATACGCCTGGTGTTGAGATTGAAAGTATGACGCCAAGCAATATTCAACAGGCATTATACAGCGATTTATTGAATTTAAATATTGCATCTAAGGAATACTCCAATTTTTCAGGGGTATTGTCTCGTTGGACAAAGACTTATCAGGTAAAGGATTTGCTATCCGAGATTTTGAAACAAAATGATATTAAAATAAATCTGATAGACAAGATTTTAAAAGCAGAAAAGAAAGAGTATTTATTTACTGAATTTATCGATAAAAGCGAAGAGGAACTCGCAAAAATACTTATCGAAGGGTATAATTATAGAGAGGGTGTGTTTAATCCTTTGTATAATCTTTTCTTTACAAGAGATGCTTCTTCAAGTGTTTATGATAAGGTTTTGATTCACTCTATGAGTACTGATGTTAGAGATAGAGAGAGTTTTATCATGGAGGCAATCTTTAAGAATTATTTCCAAACTGAAACGATAAATCCTCGTCTTTCGGAGGGTGCTCACACTGAGGGTGGTGATGTGTTGATTGCAAGGGAAGATGTACTTTTCATTGGTAACGGTTGCAGAACTAATAAAAAGGGTATTGATTTCTTAACTAAGTATTATGCTGCAAGAAAGGAAAGACAACATATTATAGTTCAAGAACTTCCTGAAAAACCTGAGTCTTTTATTCATCTTGATATGGTATTTACTATGCTCGCTCAAGATAAGTGTATGATTTATGAACCTATTATCAAAAACGCCCTAGGTCAGTTTAAGGTAACTCATATCGAGATTGATAATGGTCAAATCCGCTATCACGAAAGAAGTAATATGCTCGAAGCAACTAAGAAAATTGGTTTTGATTTTGAACCTATTCTTTGTGGTGGTAACGATACCTGGATGCAAGAGAGAGAGCAATGGCACTCAGGTGCTAATTTCTTTGCACTAGGTGAAGGTAAAATCCTTGGTTATGCAAGAAATACTCACACAATAGAGGCGTTAAATAACGCTGGTTTTGAGGTATTGAGAGCAGAGGATGTGTGCCAAGATAAGGTAAATATGAGAGATTATGAGAGATTTGTCGTTACATTTGATGCTGCTGAACTTCCTCGTGGTGGTGGTGGCGCAAGATGTATGACTATGCCTATAAAAAGAAAGAAAGTTAATTGGTAATTATTTATAAAACAAATGAAAAAGTACAATCTAATAAATAACATTTTAGGTTGGGCAATTTTCTTGATTGCTACAATCGTGTATCTTATCACTGCTGAACCTACTGCTTCTTGGTGGGATTGCGGTGAGTATATTGCAACTGCTGATAAACTGCAAGTGGGACACCCTCCTGGGGCACCTACATTCCAATTATTAGGTTCTTTATTCTCAAACTTTGCAGGTAACGATACAAGTCTTATTGCATATACTATCAATGCAATGAGTGCTATTTGCAGTGGTTTTACTATCCTTTTCCTATTTTGGAGTATTACTATGCTTGCAAAGAAGTTGGTGAAAAATCAAGAGGAAATGACTATGGCACAAATGATTGCTATCTTCGCAAGTGCTGTGGTTGGTAGTTTAGCATACGCTTTTTCTGATACTTTTTGGTATTCGGCAGTGGAAGGCGAGGTTTATGCTATGAGTTCTTGTTTTACTGCTATTTCGTTTTGGGCAATATTGAAATGGGAAGCGGAAGCAGAGTGTAAACACAATCTTCGTTGGTTGATTCTTATCGCTTTCTTGATTGGTATTTCTATTGGTGTTCACCTTCTTAACCTCCTTGCTATTCCTGCTATTACTTATGTGTTCTATTTCAAGAAATATCCTAATGTTGAAAAGAATAAAAAACGTAATTTCATACTAGTAGGATTGATTTCTATGGTATTGGTTGCTGTTATTCTTTATTTCATTGTACCTTATATAGTTATATTTGCTGGTAAGTTCGAAATCTTCTTCACTAACTCAATAGGCCTTCCTTTCAACACGGGTACTATAATCTATTTTATTCTTCTAATAGGTCTTCTCGTTGCTGGTATTCTTTATTCTTTAAAGAAGGGTAAGGTTATTTTAAATACTGTTGTTCTTTCTGTTTTATTTATATTGATAGGTTATACTACTTTCTTCGTTTTGGTTATTCGTTCTAATGCCAATACTCCTATTAACGAAAACGCTCCTAAGGATGCTACTGCTCTATTGACTTACTTAAATCGTGAGCAATATGGCGATACTCCTCTTTTACATGGTCAGTATTTTAATGCTATGGTTGTGGATCAAAAGGATGGTTCTTCTAAATATATTAAGGATGAAGAAAATGGTAAGTATATTGAGGTAAAGCAAAGAGGTAAACTTGTGTACGAATCGGGTAAGACTACTATCTTCCCAAGAATGTGGAGTAATGATGCGAGTAGAAATCACCCTACTTATTATAAGATGTGGACAGGTATGAGTGAGGGTTCGGACAGAACTCCTACGTTTGGCGAAAACTTAACTTATTTCTTCCGTTATCAGGTTAATCATATGTATTGGCGTTACTTTATGTGGAACTTCGCTGGTAGACAAAATGATATTCAATCTCATGGTATACTTCTTTCAGGAAATGAACCTACAAATGTAAGTAATGGTGAAAAAGACTTACTTCATGGTAACTGGATTACTGGTATTGATTTCATCGATGAATTGCGTCTTGGACCTCAAGATAATCTTCCTGTGGATTTGGCAAACAATAAGGGTAAGAATAAACTTTTCTGTTTACCTTTATTATTAGGTTTAGCAGGTCTTATTTTCCATATTAAGAAATCTCCTAAGGATTCTTTCGTAGTCTTCTTATTGTTCTTTATGACAGGATTAGCGATAGTTCTTTATTTGAACCAACCTCCTGCTCAACCAAGAGAAAGAGATTACGCTTATGCTGGTAGTTTCTATGCCTTTTCTATTTGGATTGGTCTTGGAGTCTTTGCTCTTTATGAATGGACTCAAAGGATTAAAAAAATAAAACACGAGTTGCGTGCAACAATCCTTGGAGTTATTTGCTTATTTGCTGTTCCTGTTCTTATGGCATCGGAAGAATGGGATGACCATGATAGAAGTGGTAGATATATGGCAAGAGAGTTCGCAAGAAATTATCTTGAAAGTTGTGAAAAAGATGCAATCCTTATCACTTTTGGCGATAACGACACCTTCCCTCTTTGGTATGCACAAGAGGTTGAAGGTATTCGTACTGACGTTAGGGTATTAAACTATACTCTTTCAGGAATGCACTGGTATGTTGAACAAC
The DNA here is from genome assembly GCA_045644685.1 of Candidatus Onthomorpha sp. Taxonomy (GTDB): domain Bacteria; phylum Bacteroidota; class Bacteroidia; order Bacteroidales; family P3; genus Onthomorpha. Next base: position 96,827 of record JAZRHI010000005.1, on the reverse strand, counting down.
TATATAATAAGGTTTACGAATCGGAAAAACTTCCTTTTACCTTAGATAAAAAGTTCTATGGTTTGAATTTAGATGTTTCTCTTGTTACTCCAAGCAATGAACCTTTTAGAAATATTAGAGATGTATTGAACGAGTTGAAAACTAATCCTAATACTACTACTTTCGATAATAATGGCGATTCTGTAAAGGTTCTTCCAACTAATAATTTCTATATTTCTTTCAATAAGGCAAAAGCAGCAGAGAAAGGTATTTATCCAAAAGAATTAGTTGATGAAGAAGAGGGAAGAGTGGAATTTTCTATCAATATTCCTCAAGACTATCGTTATGAACAATTGATTAGAAACGAGTTAATGCTTCTTGATATTCTTGGAACTAATTGTTTTGAACGTCCTATCTATGTGATGAATCCTCGTTATTTAACAAAGGTATTCCCTGATATTGCAAGATATGTTAGACAGGAAGGTTTGGTTTATAGAATTATGCCTTACGTTGCTGATGGTACTTTTGAATACAACAAGACTAATGAACTTTACTTGAATAAATTCCAATGGGGAGGTGTTAAAGATGAAGGCGTTTATCTTGAAGAAGCGGTATCTATCAATAATTCAAAAAACATGCGTAATAATTTCTCTTTATTCGCAGGAAAACTTATTCATAACGGTGCTAAACAAGATGCTGTGAAAATTCTTGACAAGGCGTTAGTAGAGTTTCCAAGTTCAAAAATTCCTTTTGATAGATATGATATAATGCTTGCTGAGGCATATTTCAATGCAGGAGAAATTCAAAAGGGACAAGGTGTATTGAACGAACTTGTTGCTTACTATGTGTCTTACATTAAGTATCTTGAACAATTCAAGGGTAAGAAAGCAAAAGCAGTTGAGGGAGAAAAAACTCTTGCTATCTACGTTTTAGCAGAAATGGCAAGTTTAGCAGAAAAGTATAATTTGAAAGCAGAACTTGATTTAGCAAAATCTATTCCTATGGTTGCTGATATAATGGAAACTTATAAGGTAAGAGATTTAATGAATGAGTATGCTATGAAATTAAATCAAGTAAATTCTATTGTTAATATAGACAAGGCACAAGCAGAAAAAGTATTATTAGAAGTTATTGAAGGATTGAACACTCAAATTCTTTCAACAGGTAATAATACTTTAATAGAACAATCTGCTCAATACTTTGGATTTATTTATAATATTGCTTACAGAAATTCTTTATTAAAAGTTCAAGAAGCATTGAATCAAAATCCAAAGATTCAAGAAGTATTAAACAATTTAATGGCATCACAACAATAATTTATAAAACATAAAAGAAATGAAGAAACAAGATTTAATATTTATTTTAGTAACACTTATTGTAGTAGGGGCATTCATTTTTGTGGAACCTATTAACTCTTGGTTTATGTCTTGGAGCGCTGCAAAAGATTGGCGTTATATGGTATTAGCGTTCTTTAAGTTTGCAATTCTCGCAACAGCAGGTGAATGTATCGGTCTAAGAATTAGTAAAGGTGTTTATAACGAAAAAGGATTTGGAATCCTACCAAGAGCATTTGTATGGGGAATTCTTGGTGTTGGAATCACTATTGCAATGACTGTTTTCTCAGCAGGTAGTTTCAAGGTATTAGGTTATTTCGGTTTAAACATAAGTCCGCTAACTATTGGAATGGAAAGTTTTGGTGTTCAGTTGATTTATGCTATTACAGTATCAGTTTTGATGAATACTTTCTTCGCTCCTATGTTTATGACTGTGCATAAAGTAACCGATGCTCATATTCTTCAAACAGGAGGAACTCTTAAAGGTTTCTTCTCTCCTATTCCGTTTGGAAACATCATAGCAAATCTTAACTGGAAAGTGCAATGGGGATTTGTATTCAAGAAAACTATTCCTCTTTTCTGGTATCCTGCACACACAATCACTTTCTTACTTCCTTCGGAGTATAGAGTATTGTTCGCTGCCTTATTAGGTGTTGCACTTGGTGTTATCTTGTCAATAGCAAATTTAAAAAAGAAATAAAAAACATTTTTAAATGAAGAAAAAAATCTTTTTAGGTTTGAGTTTAGTTTGCCTATTCTCAAACCTTTTTTCGCAAGAAAAGAAATTCGGTTTTGAATTCTACGGTTGGGTTAGTCCTCAATATTTCATAAATTCTCATGAAATTGTAGAGGCACGCGATGGACAACTTTCTCTTTATCCCAAACCTGCCGACTATGATGGAAATGGAAAAGACAGAAACCAAAATATAAATCAAAACTTTTCAGCAGCAGCATCACGTTTTGGAGCGAGAATATTCCTTAATGATATTCTCGGAGCGAAAGTCGTTGGTAATTTAGAGACTGACTTTACAGGACAAAGCGATGCAAATATGCACCTTTTACGTCTAAGGCAAGCAAATGTAAAGATGAGTTGGGAGAAAACAAGTCTTACAATGGGACATGGTTGGAGTGCATTTTGCGTTCCTGAAATGATGCCTGCAATGCAAGACCTTAACAACGGTGCACCTTTTCACCCTTTTTCACGTCTTAATCATATAAGATTAGACTACTCACCTTTGAAAATCCTTAATATAGTTGCCTCAGCAGGTTGGCAAAGAGACTACGCTTCAATAGGAATGGGTGGTGGAAGAGATTATAGACAACAATCCTTTGCTTCAATCCCTGAATTAAACCTACAACTTCAAGTAAAAACAGATAATTTATTTGCAGGCGTTGGAGCAGAATACAAAGAGTTAAAACCAAATAAAAACATTGACAATACTCTTTCTTCATTTGCCTATACTGCCTTTTTGAATTACAAAAACCAAGACTTCAATCTTAAACTACAAGCAATAAGTGGAGAAAATCTAAACGACTATTGTATGATTGGAGGTTTTTACGAATTTAACGGAAACTACACTCCAACAACAATAAACTCGCTTTGGTGCGATGTATCTTACAACCTTGGAAGAATAACTCCCGCACTTTTCATAGCAGGAGCAACACACGATTTCGACAGAACATATATTAACACTTACGGTTCGGGAATGAGCATAGAAAATCTTTACCGCATAGCACCAAGAGTTGATTTCTTCCTTAACAAAGACCTTTTCTTCACCCTAACTCTCGAATACACAAACGTAAAATATGAAGACAGAGTTTGCGAAGATAGAATAGGAAATTACAGACTTGGAGTTTCTTTATTATATAAGTTTTCTTCTAAATGAAAATACACTTCTACAAATACCAAGCAACAGGTAACGATTTCATAATCATTGACAACAGAAATCAAAACATAAATCTAAGCGAAGAAAACATAAGATTTCTTTGCGACAGACACTTTGGAATTGGAAGCGATGGTTTGATTCTTTTTGAAAATAGCGACAAAGCAGATTTCTCTATGCAATTCTTCAATCCCGATGGCAGTGGAGGAATGATGTGTGGTAATGGAGGAAGAAGCATTGTTAGATTTGCTTTTGACAAGGGGATAATCAAAAAATCTTGCTCATTTATTGCACCTGACGGACTTCACTCTGCAACAATAGAAGGAGAAAACATTAGTTTAAAAATGACAACTCCTACCCTATTTCAAGCACATGAAGACGGATTTTACATAAATACAGGAACATCTCACTTTGTTGTCTTTGAAAACGACTTAGAAGAAATAGACATCATAAAAAAAGGAAGAACACTTCGCTACGATGAAAGATTTCTTACCTACAAAGGTTGCAATGTAAACTTCGTTCAAGAAATCGCTTTAAACAATATCAAAATCCGTACTTACGAAAGAGGTGTTGAAGACGAAACCCTTGCCTGCGGAACAGGAATTTGTGCCGCCGCCCTTACATATAGCGTAAAGAAAGGATTAGAAAACGGCAAGCACACAATAAATATTTCCGCCAAAGGAGGTGAATTGCAAGTAGAATTTGAGAAAAAAGAAAACAACACCTTCAACAACGTCCACCTAATAGGAGAAGCAAAGAAAGTTTTTGAAGGAGAGATAGAAATTTCTTAGAAAATATTTATTACCTTTGCAGAAATAAATAGTAAATTATTGAATTATGATAGAATCTCTAAAAATAAAAAATTTCAAAAACTTAAATGGATTAGAAATTCCTCATTTATCTCAAATCAATCTTATTTCTGGACAAAATAATGTTGGAAAATCTACGCTATTAGAGGCTATTGCTATTTATACTAACCCATCTCAGATTATTAAAATATTAAGCGAAAGAGACGAATTTCCTCTTTATAAAGAAGAAAACGAAGGTGAAAGAATAAATCAAAACACAAATGCCTTTTCTTCACTATTTACCGATAGAAAAGATGAAGTTTCAGAAAATAATATTATTGAAATCAGCGATAAAGAAAACACTTTATCTATTCATTTTTCATATTATAGAGAAATAACCGAAGAAAATAACGGAGAAACTATACAAAAAACAGAACTTGTTAATCCTAATACGGATATTATTTTAGAAGATATTCAAAAAGCAATTATAATAAATAAACAAAACACATATAACTTCTTTATACGATTAAATAGAAATTTAAATATATTACCAATAAGATTTAATACTAATGGTAATTCTAATACAATTATCAGACTAAGTACCGAACTTTTAAACGACATACAAATAGCACAACTTTTTGACAAAATAACTCTTACTGAAAAAGAAGATAATGTAATTGAAGCTCTGCAAATTATTGAAGAAAATATAGAAAGGTTAGTTTTCATAGGTGAGAATCCATACAGAGACAGAGTACCTATTGTAAAACTTAGAGGAAACAATAAAAGATTTCCATTAAAGAGTATGGGAGATGGCATCAATCATATTTTATCAATAATTCTTGCGTTAGTAAATTGTGAAAATGGCTGTTTGCTAATAGATGAGATAGATAATGGTTTACATTATTCTGTTCAAGAAAATTTATGGAGGGTAATATTTGATTTAGCAAAAAAATTAAATATTCAAGTCTTTGCTACAACTCATAGCAATGATTGTATAAATAGTTTTACTGAGGTTTTAAAAGAAGAAAACAACGCTTCAATAGGTGGTTTTTATAGAATGCAAAAACGCAAAAGCGGAAAAATAGAATTAGTTGAATATAACGCAGAAGAATTAAACTCAGTTTCCGAACACAATATTGAAATTCGATAAAATATGGCTAAATATTCTCAACAATTATTGGTAGAAGGAAACGACGATTTACATGTTATTTCATCTCTTTGCGAAAAGTTCGAAATAAAAGAGTCTTTTAAAATAATAGATTGTAAAGGTATAGATAAATTATTAGAACAATTACCTACTCTATTAAAAGGCTCAGGAAATTTAAACACTATTGGAGTTGTTTTAGATGCCGATACAGATTTAAACAAACGTTGGAAAGAGGTTTGCAATATTCTAAAAAAATCAGAAAAGTACGAGAACATACCTGAAACTTGCGATAAAAATGGTACAATCATTTTTCCGATAGAAGAAGATGACATAAAAGTTGGAGTTTGGTTAATGCCTAACAATAACGATAAAGGAATGTTAGAAGATTTTGTAAGTTTTCTTATCTCCGAAGACGATAAATTATTACCAAAAGTTGATAACGCATTATCGGAAATTGAAGAAGAAAAATTAAATCAATACAAAGAAATTCATAAATCAAAAGCAAGAATACACACTTGGTTAGCTTGGCAAGAAGATCCCGGCACTCCTATGGGGCTTGCCATAACAAAAAAATATCTTTCAACCACTCCAATTATCTGTCAAGATTTTATTTCTTGGTTAAACAAACTTTTTAATCTAGAAACAACGTAGCATTAACTTGTTAAAAGACTATTCTTGCAGAATTATTAACTTGCAATAAAAATAGACTTATTTCACCCCACTTAAAGACGTAATTAACACTTTAACAGAAAAAAAGAAAAATGAAAAGTCATCAATGTTCAAATTGTCCTATTAGAAAACAATATGACAAATAAAGTTTACAATAAAAAAATAGGATTATACTTCGGTAGTTTCAATCCAATACATAACGGACACTTAATTTTAGCAGAACAAATCTTAGAAAACTCCGATTTAGACTTGATTTGGTTTGTAGTAAGTCCACAAAACCCTTTCAAGGACAGAAATAACCTATTAGATAATAGAGCAAGATACTTCTTAGTGCAAAAAGCAGTAGAAGACAACGACGGATTTAGAGCATGCGATATAGAATTTTCCTTACCACTCCCCTCCTACACAATCGACACTTTAACATATCTACAAGAAAAATATGCAGACAAAGAATTTACCATTATAATGGGAGAAGACAACCTAAAATTCTTTCACAAATGGAAAAACTTTCAAGCAATATTAGACTATTATAGAATATTCGTTTACCCACGCCCTAATTGCGAACATTCGAACCTTTTTGAATTAGACAACGTTATCAAAATAAACGCACCAATGATAGACATTTCTTCTTCTTTAATCAGAGAAAATATACGAAAAAACAAATCCATTCGTTATTTACTTCCTGAGAGCGTAAGAAAAGAAATTGAGAAAAATGGGTATTATCTGTAACCATTTTAACTTTAAATCGTAATAAGTGTAGGAAAATAAAATAATAGATATAATGAGACAACTCAAAATCACAAAACAATTAACCAACAGAGAAATTACTTCATTGGATAAATATCTTCAAGAGATAGGTCGTTTAGAAATGATTTCTCCTGAGGAAGAAGTTAAATTGGCTCAAAGAATTAAGGCTGGTGATCAAATAGCATTAGAAAAATTAACAAAGGCCAATTTAAGATTTGTTGTATCGGTAGCAAAACAATATCAAAATCAAGGGATGAGTCTACCTGACCTTATAAACGAAGGTAATCTTGGTTTAATAAAAGCGGCTCAACGTTTTGATGAAACAAGAGGTTTTAAATTTATCTCTTATGCTGTGTGGTGGATTAGACAATCTATTTTGCAAGCATTGGCAGAACAATCAAGAATTGTGAGATTGCCATTGAACAAAATAGGTTCTATGAACAAAATCACTAAAACATACGCACGTTTAGAACAAGAATACGAACGTACACCTAACCCAGAAGAAGTTGCATTAGAGTTAGATATTTCAGACGCAGAGGTTAAAGAAAGTCTTAGACACGCAGGAAAACACCTTTCTATGGATGCGCCATTGGCTTCTGATGAAGAAAACACAATGTACGACTTTATGAGAAATGAAGACGGCGATACACCAGAGGCAGAGTTGATGCACGAAAGTTTAAAATTAGAAATCAATAGAGCAATCTCCACATTAAGTCCAAAAGAAGGAAGTATATTAAAGATGTTCTTCGGATTAGAAGGTTATCCTCCAATGACATTAGATGAAATAGGTGAAAATTTCGACTTAACAAGAGAGAGAGTTCGTCAAATCAAAGAAAAAGCAATCAAACGCTTAAAACACACATCAAGAAGTCATATTTTACAATCCTACTTAGGACAATAAATAAAAAAAAGAGTGGTTTTCCACTCTTTTTTTTATTTTACTTTTTCTTTATTCTATCACAATCTTTTTGTTCGCAAATCCTCGTTGGGTTTTGATTCTTACGATGTACGTTCCGCTTTGAAGATTTGATACATCTATTGTTTCAATGTTTTGACTGCCTTGTTTCCTTAGCACAACTTGTCCTAAGGTATTATAGATTTCCATTTCCTTTACTTTGAAAGACGATTGCACTGTTACAATATCACTTGCAGGATTTGGGTAAACATTGGAATATCTATCAACATTTACATCATAAAGACATACATTAGTATCTGGATATGTGCCATCGCCTAAGGTAGTGTCTGTTTCTGCAAAAATTGGGAACATATACATTTGACAAGTGTTTGGAATTGGACTGGCAAAAGCGTGAGCCGGATTAAAAAAATCCGAATAGCTATACGTAGGATGTTTTATATTATCATTATCATAATATATTCTCTGATTTAAAAAATGATCACTCCATTGTACCCAAGTAGTTGCGGTATCTTCTGGTGTTTTTACTAATGATGGATATGGAAAATCACATTCAGAAAAAACCATTTGTGATATTAACGTAGAGGTTTCTGTTACATCTTCAACTATATAAAACAATCCATTTACATTAACAGGATTATCAAAGTAATATTCTATGTAAGAATATTGCTCTGTATCATATAAAATAAAGTTTGTGTCAATATCTACTGAAATTATTTCTCTATTCAATGTATTGTTCATTAGTTTCAACTTACCTTTTGGGGTTGAGTTATAATAACTAATTGGATCTGCAGTTTGACAAATAGTCATATAACGATCAGAATAAAGTAGGAATATTTTAGAGTATTCATCTTTAGCTATCAATTCTAATAATTGACGGTAGTTAATTCCTATTGCAATACCTCGAACTGTTAATAATGTATCTGTGTAACAAGGTTGTGCTCTATCAAGAACACCTGAATTATTACCATAATTCCCTTGCTCTGTTTCATAAGAAGCACCTGTTACCCAAAAATTATAATGATTCCTTGCCATATGATGACTTATATTATCGCCTGTCTGATCGTAGAATGACAAAGAACCGCAATGTTCTACATCTATAAAATCGGGCAAGAAATATTTATCAAATATGGTATCTAATACATTTTGACTTCTCATTATGAGAGAAGAAAACAAAACTGCTACTAAAATAAATATTGCTTTTTTCATATCACTTAAAAATTTTATTGTTAATTACAATTTAAAATATATTTTGACTCATGTGTTTTAGATTTCAAAATAGCGGTATTTTGTACTCCAACACTGTAAGTATATACAGGGAAACCAAAAAGCATATTAAAATGATTACAATTGTGCACATTTACATTATAAATATTTGCACAATTTGCAACAGAAGAACTATTTCTTTTACAATCAAATAATATTAATGAATTCAACGAAGAATCTACTCCTAATGTTGCAAAATAATATTCATCATATCTTGTAACACTATAATATTGTTTTATTGATGGAAAAATTTGAATAGTTGGTTGTATTGCTCTACTTATATATCCTTGTGTTGCAAATGGGTCTACTGTAAATACTACATCACCAGCAGAACGCCCTGTTGTTAAATATAATAATTTATTATCCTCTATACAATATTCTAAATCTATTGGATCTAATTTAGCGTGTATATCTTCTAAATATTGTTGATTTATTATATTTAGATTATCATCAAATGTAATAAAATCCGTTTTATATGTAACAGAACTACTTGTGTTTTTTAAATGCGTATAGGCTAATGTAAATATATCTGCATTTATTTTAGAATTTTCTAAAACATAATTATCATACACACTCATAGGATGTGAAAAATAACCTCCTACATAATTTTGTATATTAATAGCATCAAATAACGATACAATCATTATTGAGTCATTAAATTCTCCTATCGTTGCTATTTTATTATCTCCAACTGATAAATTTTTGCAACCAAGTGATAAAGACATTATTTGATAATTAGCAGCATTTATTGTGTTTAAGCGAATAAGATGTCTACCATCTGCTAATGCTGCTACTTGAATATCTCCTCCTAAATCATATACTTCAAGTTCTGTAACTGTTCGTGTTGTAATTGGATTATTTATTAGTTGTATTGTTATCGGTGATGGATTTTGTGAAAATAAATTAAGAATCTTGGTCCACGCTATAAATCCAACTGGTCCATTATAACTACCGCAAAAGTAAATATAATCTTTAAATATTTTAAAATCATATATTTTTGCGAAAGGAATTGTTGCATGTGTTATAATATTTGTTCCTAATGTAGAAAGTGTTAAAGTCGTAAAAAAACTTGTATCTAAAGGCATTGAGGATATTAAAGTGTTTTTATCTATGCTTCTAATCTTTATTAAATTTGAATCAATTGTATTATTACCTCCTAAAATTCTTTTTGTTGTGGCGGTATTTCCTTGACTTATTATGTGTTGCATTTGTGAAAATGCAACTATTGGCAACAATACCAATAGCAATATTATACTTCTTTTCATTTTATTTCCTCCTAAAATTTAGAGTGTGAATACTTTATTTTCTTTTGCTTTGATTGATTTTATTTTAACGATGTTTGCTCAAAGCAAGTAGAAAGCAAACATCTCTATTTGCTTAAATTGTTCTTGCAAAGGTAGGTTATGCTTTTATGATTTTGCATAATATTCGAATATGTATTGCAAATATAAAAATATTTCTTTGAATAAAAAAAATAAAGCAAAGAAAAAATTTAATTTTTCTTTGCTTTATGAAATTATTTCTTTGCTTTTTTACTTCACTCTTTCAGAGTATTCTGCTGTTCTTGTATCTACTTTGATTCTTTCGCCAGTTTCGATGAACAAAGGTATTCTTACTTTTGCTCCTGTTTCAACTGTGGCGTCTTTCATTGCGTTTGTTGCTGTGTTTCCTTTTACTCCTGGTTCTGTGTAAGTAACTTCCATTTCTACAAATGGTGGTAATTCGCATGAAAGTGGTGTTTCTGTGTCTGCATGCACTACTACTTCTACTGCTTGTCCTTCTTTAAGGAATTGTGGTGCGTTAATTAGAGTTTCTTCTATGTTTATTTGTTCGTAAGTTTCTGCGTGCATAAAGTTATATCCTGAATCGTCTTTGTAAAGGAATGTATATGGACGGCGTTCTACTCTACAAGTTTCTATTTTTGTACCAGAAGGGAATGTATGTTCTAATGTTCTACCTGTTTTGAAACTTTTTAGTTTTGTTCTTACGAATGCTGCTCCTTTTCCCGGTTTAACGTGAAGAAATTCTACAACTGTGAATAAGTCGTTGTTCATTTCTATACACAATCCGTTTTTAATGTCTGCTGTTGTTGCCATTTTCTCTTATTTTTTTATTTATTATTTTCTGTTAATTCTTTTATTCTTCTTTCTAAAAACTCGTTGTCTTCTTCTAATTGTTTGTAGTGTTTTTCGTAATAGTTGGATTTTATTATTGCTGCTATCATTTTTACTATTGCTACTGCTAAAACTGCCAATATTAAGTATTCTACTTTTTCAAATTTAAAGAAAATCTGATAGATTACTATGACCATGAGTAGCAACATTGCTAAAAAGTCTAATATTTTTGAGATTTTTACTACTTTCATTTCTATTTAGTTTTAAGAGGCAAAGATACTATTTTTTTTTATTTTAATAATAGTTTGTAATCGTTTTTTATAAAGGAGTGCTGCTACTAATAGTCCTATTGCTATTCCTGAGAATGTTCCACAAGGTCCTAATTTGAAAATAAATCCTAATACATAGGCAAGTGGAAGGGCTATTAAGATATAACCAAAGAGTGAATATTTCATTGGTTTGTTTACATCGTTCATTCCTCTTAATGCTCCGAGTAAAGTAACTTGCGTTCCGTCTATTACTTGAAATATTCCTGCAATCAAAAATAATGGTGCGGCTTGTTTTATTACCTCTACATCGTCAGTAAACATTGAGGTAATAAAGTCGGGAATAAGAATAAAAAGCAATCCAAAGAATCCTACTGCTATAATGCTTAGTATTACTCCTGTTTTTGAGTATTCGCTTATTGCGTTGTAGTCTTTTCGTCCGTAGGAGTGTGAAACTAATATTGTTGTTGCACTTGCTACTCCACAGGATATTTGAAAAGTCATTGTAAAGAATGTAGTTACGATTTGGTATGCTGCTAAAACTACTGCGGAAAACCAACCCATCATTATTGTTACCATAGAAAAAGAAAAGCATTCTAAGGTTTGTTGCACTGCTATCGGTGCTCCTAATCTTAGAATATTCTTTTGCATATAGAGTTTAAGGTTTTCTTTCTTAAAGAAGTAGGTATAACGGCGATATTTCTTGTTTGAAAGAATAAAAACTATGTATGCAATCGGCATAAGTAAGCGTGCAACTAAGGTTGAAAGGCCTGCTCCAAAGGCTCCCATTGCTGGAAGGCCTAATTTGCCAAAAATAAAAATGTAATTGAGGATTATGTTTAGAATATTTGCCGATATGATGATTATCATTGTTACTTTTGTGTTGCCGACTCCTTCCATAAAATGACGAAAGGCAAGAAAGATTTGTGCAGGTAAGAGAGAAAGTGCTGTTGCAATGAAATATGGTCTTGCATATCTTATTACTTCTTCCTCTTGTCCAAAGTAATGTAAGAATGGAAGCATAAGCATAAGCATCAATACTATGAAAATACCGATGAATATGTTTTGTAGGATTGCGTTTTGAAAGATTGAGGCAACTCTTTTTGTTTCTTTTCTTGCAAAGGCTTGTCCTACCAAAGGGGTTTGTGCCATTCCCATTCCTTGTCCAAAGACCAAGAAAATTATTATAATAGCAGAAGCAAAGGCAACGCCTGCTAAGGATTCTTTATTAACTTGTCCTACCATTAGAGTATCGAAAAACTGCACGATACTCATTCCTACTCCCGAAAGAACTATGGGATATGCTAATCTAACATTGTCTGCAACTCTTCCCATTTTTGCATTTTTTCGTTAAGTAGTTGTTTGTTGCTTTCATACTTTGTGTAAAATGAGGCATCTACTTCTCCTTGATTGCAAAGCACTTCTTCGGCTTGTGCGATTTCTTGTTCTATCTTTTCTATTTCTTCTTCTATTTTTGCGATTTGGTTCTTTATTTTACGGATTTCTTTTTGATTTTCTTTTTGATTTTGATAATCTATCTTGTTTTGAGAAATTGTCTGTTCCGATACAATAGTTTTTTTCTCCACTGATAAGTTTAAGTCCTTTAAATCGTTCATCTTTTTACTTTCCAAGAACTCAAAAATATCGCCTTTAAAGATATTGATATGATGATGTGAAAATTCGTAAAGCGTATCGGTCAATCCTTGAAGAAAATCTCTGTCGTGAGAAACTACAATCAACGTTCCGTCATATTGCATTAGTGCCATTTTCAAAATATCTTTTGACACCATATCTAAATGGTTTGTAGGCTCGTCAAGAATCAATAGATTGACAGGAGCAAGTATTAGTTTAGCAAGAGCAAGTCTTGTTTTTTCTCCTCCCGAAAGCACTTTTACTTTCTTTTCTATTGCCTCTTCGTCAAAAAGAAAACTACCAAGAATTGTTCTTATCTTTGTTCTTACCTCTCCTTCTGCAATATCGTCAATTGTTTCAAAGACTGTTTTGTTTGGATCTAAGAGTGCTGCTTGGTTTTGTGCAAAATAACCTATTTTTACTTGATGTCCTAATTTAAATTCTCCACTTTGGTCGGTTATTTCCCCTACTATGATTTTTGAAAGCGTTGATTTACCCTCTCCGTTCTTTCCTACAAAGGCTACTTTCTCTCCTTTTTCAATCGTAAGATTTACATCTTTCAAGACAAGTTTATCTCCATAACTCTTATTTAAGTTATTCATTTCCACAACTATCTTTCCTGAATGTGGAGCAGGTGGAAATTTAAAGTGAATGTTAGAAGTGTCGGTTTGAGTTACCTCTACCCTTTCCATTTTGTCTAACATTTTTATACGAGATTGCACTTGCTTGCTCTTTGTTGCCTTATAACGAAAGCGTTCTATAAACTTCTCAATCTCTGCTATTTGTTTTTGTTGGTTATTGAGTTGAGATATTTCTTGTTGTTGTCTTTCAAGCAAAAGTTCTACATATTTGCTATAAGAAACCTTGTAATCGTAAACCTTTGCACAGTTTATTTCAATCGTACGCTTACAAACATTGTCTAAAAACGCCTTATCGTGAGAAACAAGTATTACCGCACCATAATAATTGGCAAGAAAATTCTCCAACCACTGAATAGATTCTATGTCAAGGTGGTTTGTTGGCTCGTCAAGTAAGATTGTATTTGGTGCTTGCAAAAGAATCTTTGCTAATTCCACTCTCATTTGCCATCCACTGCTAAATTCATTCATCTTTCTTGTAAAATCGCTATGAGAAAACCCTAATCCAAGCAATACTTTCTCGGTTTGCGATTGCATATTACTTGCTCCCATAACGTTTAATCGTTCTGTGAGTTCTGAATGTTTTTGAAGCAAATTCTCATACTCCTTTGAAAGATAATCTGTCGAGTTAATGATTTCTTCGTTTAGGCGTTCTATTTCTTCATTTATACGATTGACTTCCTTGAATGCTGTAAGTGCTTCGTCTAACACACTCATAGTTGAGCTTGGTATCATTTCCTGAGGAAGATAACCTATTGTTTGATATTTAGACAAAACAATACTTCCTTTTTCGCATTCTTGCTGTCCTGCAATTATCTTTAAAAGTGTGGATTTACCTGCTCCGTTTTTCCCAACTAAGCCAATCCTATCTCTATCCGACACTACAAAACTCACATTATCAAATAAATAAGTTCCAGAAAAATGAATTGATATATTATTTATAGTAATCATTGTCTTTTAACTAAAAAAAGAGACGGATTGTTAAACAATCTGTCTCTTGTGTCTAAAACCTGAAAATTTCAATCTATATTTTATCCCGCCAAAGTAAACTTAACAGGTAAATTGAACTGCATTCTAACTGCTTTTCCTCTTTGTTTTGCAGCAGACCATTTAGGCATTGATTTTACAACTCGGATTGCTTCTTCTCCACAGCCAGATCCGATATCTCTTAACACCTTTATGTCTGTCAATGAACCATCTTTTTCAACAACAAAGGTAACATAAACTAATCCTTGTGTACCTGTTTCTCTTGCTTGTTGAGGATACTTGATGTTTTGTGCAAGATATTTCATCAATTCTCCTTGTCCGCCAGGGAACATCGCACTTTCTTCTACAACAGTAAAGATTGTTTGTTCTTCTTCTTCCTCTTCTTCTTCTACAATCTCAACTTGTGGAATGAAAACGTCAGCATTTGTTGTGTTTTCAAAAGATTCAATATTGAACTCGTTCTCCAATTCTTGATCGTCATCAACAATTTCAAATTCTGTTGTTTCTGCTTGTGGTGGTTCTTCTGGTGGTGGAGGTGGTTCTTCGGCTTTGGTTTGAATTACCATTTCTTCCACTTCTTGAACAACTTGGGTGATTTGGATTTCCTCAGCTTCCTTATCGTAACTCTTCCATTCAAAAGCCACGATAACAATACCAAGAGCTATAACCAAACCTAATTGAAGGAACATGCCTTTCGCTTTCTCCAAGTTCGCTTTGTCTGATTTTTTTATTTCCATCTTGTTATTGATGTTTATAATTTATAACTCTATTTTTTCAATATTCAGGGTGCTAAATTACTACTTTTTTTTTACTTCTTGTATCTAAAATAATTGTTTTTTGTTATAATTTTTCAACAATCAAATTTAACACACTGAACTACAATATATTAAACTGTGAATTTAAGGTTTAATAATTAAAACTACTACCTCCTAAAAATTCCCTCATAATTGAGGTTGGAGGAATAAATTCTGAGTGTATTGATTTAAAGTTTGCTAAAAATGTTTGTAGTCTTTTTGCTTCTGCGTATGCTGGTGAATTTTGTCCAACTTCCATAAGCAAAGGTTCTACTATTGGTTTCAGCAATCCTATTTCGTAAAGCAAAGATGAATTGAATATTATATCGGCATTTTCTTGGTAAGGGAAAATATGTTTTTCTTCTCCCGAACGCACACTATCCCAACGCATAATTGTATCTTGTGCAGAATAGCCTCGATAGTTATTGTCTCTTACTATTCTTCTTATCAATCTATTGTCGGATGTAGAAATCAAATTATGCTTATCAAGTGCTACTTGCGTAAGTGCCGAAACGAAAACTTTGTATTTATATTTATCGTCAATGCTTTCTGTTAATTTAGGATTTAAGGCATGTATTCCTTCTATGATAAGAATGGAATTTTCTTGCATTTGTAGGACTTGATTAGTTTCTTCTCGTTGTCCTGTCAGGAAGTTAAAGCGAGGTAAACATACTTTATTGCCTTTTATCAACTCTTTCATTTGATAGACAAAATATTCTGAGTCTAAGGCTTCGAAACATTCAAAGTCATAGTTTCCATTCTCGTCCTTTGGGGTAAATTCTCTATTAACGAAATAGTCATCTAATGAGATTTGAATAGGATTATAGCCTAAAACGGATAGTTGAGTGGAAATTCGTCTGCACGAGGTTGTCTTTCCTGATGAAGAAGGCCCTGCTAAAAGTACTAATTTAACTCTTTCCTCTCTTTTGTTTATCTCATCTGCTATTTGTGCATACTTTTTCTCATGTAATGCTTCGCTTACTTGAATTAACTCGTTATCTTTCTTTTGTGAAACCACCCTATTTAAGTCTGAAACAAAAGGTGTATTTAATACTTTTAACCATTGTTTATGCTCTTGAAAGACTGAGAAAATTTTGTCTGTGTTTTTTCTATTTTTTGTCGGCAATTGTAAAATTATTCCTTTGTTATATTTGTATAAATCAAAGACTTTTAAGTACGAAGTCGAAGGAACTAATTCAAAGAAAAAAGAGTTGATTGTGCCGTCTAAAACATCTATGTTTGCATATAGTCTTTTGCTGTTTGCAAACAAGTCTGCTTTTTCGTTCATTCCTACTTTTCTGAACAATTCTACTGCCTTAGAGATTGGAACTATTTCTCTTTCGAATTTAATGTCGGCTTCAACAAGCTCTAACATCTTTTTGCGAAGATTTTCTAAAACAACGGGGATATCCACATCGGCATTTTCAAACTCAACATAATAACCGTCTTTCATGGAATGTTGAATGCAAATTTCGTATTGTGGATACAAATCCTTAGTTGCCTTGTACAAAAGAAACATTAGTGAAAGCGAATACATTCTTCTGCCGAATGAAGAATTATAATCAAAATATTCTATTTCTCTTGGGGTATAAATTTTGTAATTCATGCTTTGTACTTTGTTGTTCACCAAAGCTCCCAAAACCGAATCTTTATTTTCTAATTGTGCATACTTTAATACATCTTTTAAATCAGTACCACATGGCACTAAAAAGCGCCTATCTGTATTTCTGCAAAATACTTCTATCATTCCTTCCATTATTCTTCTTTTTTATTACTTCTTTGCCACTAAGTTCTCTAATAACCACACTTGCTATTGTGCATCCGAACATAGCAGGCATATAAGAAATTGTTCCAACATTAGAAAGTTTATTTTCACTTCTTTGCTCTACAACACAATCTTTATCAACCTCCTCTGGCGAAAACACTGCTATAATATTTTCATATATTTTCAGTTTATGCAACTTCTTTCTCATCATTCTCGCAAGCGGACAATTATATGTTTTTGATATATCCGCTATTTGAATTTGCGTTGGGTCGGTTTTACCTCCGCTACCCATTGAACTAACTATCGGAATACCAAAATAAACACTCCATGCCGACAAAAAGACTTTTGGAGAAAGTGTATCTATTGCATCAACTACATAATCAAACTTATTATTTTCTAAAAGTGAAATCATACTTTCATCTCTTAGAAACTCTGTTCTAAGTTCTAATTCTACATTTGGATTTATGTCCTTTAAGCGTTGAGCAAGCACCTCTGTTTTATTCTTTCCTATTGTAGAATCGAGTGCTATTAACTGTCTGTTTTTGTTGCTCACGCTTACAACATCTCCATCTACTAAGGTTAAATGCCCCACTCCTGCTCTACATAGCATTTCTGCAACGTAGGCTCCAACTCCTCCAAGTCCTACTACCAAGACAGAAGAGGCGTTTAACCTTTCAAGAGCTTCTTTTCCTATTAACAGTTGCGTACTCGAAAACATCTAAACAACTCTCCTATCCAAAGAACTATTGATGTACCTCCTATAACCAACAACCAATCTTGCCAGCATAAAGGTGTAACATTAAACATCTCGCCACCAAAGCTTACAATCACTATTTGTCCTAATACTATTATAAGAGCGATTAGTCCAAATCCTTGACAATTTTTGAAATTGAAAGCTGAACGTCCTGTTTTGTAAGCACGAGCATTAAACATATTCCAAAACTGCAACATAACGAAGATAGTAAAGAACAAACTCTCTTCATATCTATTCAAATGTCCGTCTTGTCCTAATTGAACTGTTAATAAATCGCTCAAACTATTTATATCAACGTGTTGGAATATGTAAAGCAATACTAAAAGTGAAATAAAGAATATCAATCCCGTAGCAATTATAGTTATTCCCATAACTCTGTTAATGATAAAGTCCTTTCTATTTCTTGGTTTGTCCTTCATTACTCTATCTGTTGGAGGAAGTGATGCCAAAGCCATAGCAGCAAAAGTATCCATTATAAGATTAACCCACAACATTTGAGTAACAGTAAGCGGAGATTCAGTTCCCATAAATGCACCAGCCAACACAATCAAACATGCTGCTACATTGACTGTCATTTGGAAAAGAATAAATCTTTGAATGTTTTGATACAAAGAACGTCCCCACATTACCGCTCTTCCAATCGATTCAAAAGAACTGTCGATTATGGTAATATCGCTTGCTTCTTTTGCAACAGAAGTTCCATCTCCCATAGAAAGTCCAACGTGTGCCGCTTTCAATGCAGGTGCGTCATTAGTTCCGTCGCCTGTAACGGCAACAACTTGTCCTTTTTCTTGAAGTGTTTCCACTAATCGTTTCTTATCCATTGGACGAGCGCGAGAAATAATCTTAAAGTCTAAGATTCTCTCTCTTAATTCTTCATCGCTCAATGCAGCAAACTCAGGTCCTGTAATTATATTCTTGTCGCCGTCTTCGTCAGTCCATAATCCAACTTGACGTCCTATCTCTCTTGCAGTTGCAGTTGTATCTCCTGTAACGATTTTCACACCTATTCCAGCAGAAATACAATCTCTGATAGCCTGAGGCACCTCTTTTCTTACCGGATCCGAAATAGCAACAACTCCTAAGAACTCTAAACCGGTTGCAACTACCTTATTATCTTCTATAACCTTTTCTCCTTCTTCTACAATCTTACATGCAAAACCAAGAGTTCTCATTGCCTGAGATTGATAGCCTAAAAGAATTTCGTCAATCTTTGATCTCTCTACATTTCCACATACAGAAGAACACATTCCGCAAACAATTTCAGGCGCTCCCTTTACATAAAGAACATTTTTTCCAATAAGCGGAGAGTAAACCAATGTTGCCATAAATTTTCTCTCTGTTGAGAAAGGTATTTCGTCTTTTACATCAACACTACGTTTTAATGGTGAGTAATCAACTCCCTTATCTCTCAACCAAAGCAATAAAGCGCCTTCCGTAGGGTTTCCTATAACTTTTGGTTTCTCGTCTGTTAAATCCAAAGATGCAGTAGAATTGACCGCAACACCTTCTTTAATAAGCATTGAGTAAGAGTCCTCTCCTAATTCTTGATTTTCCAAAGCAAAGAATTTAGTTTGATAAACTCGCATTTGGTTTTGAGTAAGTGTTCCTGTCTTGTCTGTACATATAACCGAAGTAGCACCCATAGTTTCGCAAGCGTGCATCTTACGAACAAGGTTGTTTGTCTTCAACATCTTTTGCATACTATATGCTAATGCCAAAGTAACTGCCATAGGTAAGCCTTCCGGAACTGATACCACGATAAGGGTAACAGCAATCATACAGGTTTGTAAAAGATACGAAAGGAAATTCATTAGAACAAAAGGCTCGCCATTTGTAAAGTAAAGGAACATTCTTCCTACAATTATCAATCCTGCTATTGCATAGCCTAATTTTGAAACTAAATTTCCTAATTTATCTAATTGTTCATTCAATGGAGTTCGCACACTTGAATCTATTTGTGCTGCGGTGAAGACTTTTCCGTTTTCTGTATTATCTCCCACTGCAAACACTCTGCAAATTCCATGTCCTTCCATTACCTTCGTTCCTTTCATTACATGATTAGAAGGGAATGTTGCCTCTTTATCAAAATCTGCCTCGATAGTGGTTTTCTCACATATAGGTTCTCCTGTCAAACTTGACTCATCTATTTTCAAAGACACGCTCTCCAACAATTCTCCGTCAGCAGGAACTTCATCTCCATTAACTAACTTAACCACATCGCCAACAACAACGTCTTTTTTCGCTACTTCAACAGTTTTACCATTTCTTATAACTTTGACAATCTCATCATCATTTACCTTATTCAATACTTCGAATTGTCTATCTGCTCTTAACTCAAAAATAAATGCTAATCCCGTAGCGAGGAATATAGCAACAAAAATCCCAACAGGTTCAAAGAATACACTAAATCCCTTAGCTCCTGAAAAATATTCATAAAATGAAATACCTATTGACAACAAACCTGCTATCAATAGCACAATAATCATTGGGTCTTTAAACTTTTCTAAAAACTTCTTCCATAATGGAGTTTTCTTTGCAGGAGTTAAAATATTTTCCCCATGCTTTGCTCTGCTTTCTAAGACTTCTTTGTCTGTTAATCCTTGATGATTAGTAATCATGTTATAAATAGTTTTGTTAAAACTGCAAATATAAGAAATATATTTAAAACTTATAATAATTGAGAATTATTATTTCTTAATGATTTATGTAATCTTAAAGCCACTTTTTTTGTTTTGGAGTTTTAGAACTGTGATTTCGGGTGTTGTCCCTAATCTTATAGGTATTCCAAAAGTGCCACTGCCTTCTGATACATAGATTTGAAGATTTTCTTTTTTGTATAATCCTCTATTATAAATGAATGTTTTATCGTTAATTAAGGTTAAAGGGAAGAGTTGTCCGCCATGAGTGTGTCCACATAGGTAAAGGTCGGCTCCTGCTTTTGAAACATATTCACTTCCCAAAGGTGTGTGATGCAAAACGATTGTTGGAAGAGTGTCCGATATTGGAATTGTTGGCATAATGCTTTGAATGGTTTTTCTTTCTGCAACGGATAGTGGGTCGGATGTTTGTTTGTTAGGTTTCATATACTCCAAGCCTATAATCCTTAGCCCAAGCGTATCAACAAATTCGTTTTCCAACACTCTCACTCCTATTTCTCTTAGGTTGTTTTTAAGTTTTTCTACTCCTACTTGTGCATCGTGATTGCCATCTACAAAATATACCGGCGCGTTTAGGTTTTTCAATGGAGCGATTGTTTGTTTGTCTGAGTTGTAATGACTTTCTACTAAATCGCCTGTAATGAATATTATTTGAGGGTTTATATTATTTACTTTGTTTACAATTCTTTCAAGGTGTTTTTCTCCTCTTAAATGACCTAAGTGTATGTCGGATAGTTGCACTGCTTTGATGTCTTGTGATATAGTTGGAAGATTGACTTCTACTTCTTTTTCTCTTATCACAAAGGTATTGATTGTGGAATAGAGATAGGTGATTAGTGTTAGCGAAAGCAAGATTATTAGATGTGTTTTGCGTTTTAAACGAAATATTAGTTTAAGGATATCACTAATAAGCATAGATTGTAAAAAGATTAGCAAAAAGGATAATAGGTAGGCAAAGAATACGACTAATATGTGCATAAAAGGGTTTGCTGTAAAGGGCATTGGTGCTGAAAGCATCGAATAAAGTGAAAGCAATATCGTAAGTATATAAAATAGATATATGTATAGGGGTTTTATTTTAAAGAGTTGCTTTGTTCTTACTATTAAATAAATTGTACCTATAAAGACTACGGAAAGGAATATTGGGACTACCATTTTTTCTCTATGTTAAAAAAGCGGTTTCCCTTAATGGAGAAACCGCTAAGCTATGGTCAAATTTAATTTTTCTTTATCTTACAATAATTGTTTGTTGTAATTTGTTAAGCTTTCTAAGGCATTTGTTTTTACGTTTATGTAATCTGTTACGCCTTGTGCGTTGAAGCTTTCCATTTGTTCAACAGGGTTTCCTGCTACAACGATATGTTTGAACGCTCCTTTTAATGTTGGAAGTGTTCCTGCTACTAATTCTGCGTATTCGTCATCTGATGAACATAAAACTACAACATCTGCTTTTGAGTCTATTGCTGCTTTTGCTCCTTCTTCTGGTGTAGCAAATCCTACGTTGTCTATGATTTCGTATGCTGCTAATCCGAAGAAATTTGTTGTGAATTGAGCTCTTGCTTTACGCATTGCAAGATTTCCGTAAGTCAATAAGAATACTTTTGGTTGTTTTCCAGATTCTTCTGTTTGCATTCTAAGTTGTTCAAACGGTTCTGCTAAACGTGTGCGAGGCAATACTTTTACTTCTTGTGCTTTTTCGCCACAGCAGCAGCAAGTTTGTTCTATTACAGGTTTCTTTTCTGTTAAGTTTGGATACTGATTTGTTCCTAAGATTGTAGTTTTACGCATTGCAACGTCTTTTGCTCTTTTTGCTGCTATTTCTGCTATTGCGTCTTGTACTAATCCTGCTTTGATTGCTTCAACAAATCCACCTTTTGCTTCTAATTCTTTGAATAATTCCCAAGCTTTTTCTGCTATTGCATTAGTTAAGCTTTCGATATAGTAAGAACCAGCAGAAGGATCAACAACTTTGTCTAAGTATGATTCTTCTTTTAATAAGATTTGTTGGTTTGTTGCTATACGAGTTGAGAATTCGTCTGCTTTTTTGTAAGCTACGTCAAATGGATATACAGAGATAGAATCTGCTCCTGCGATTGCAGCTGACATAGTTTCTGTTGTTGTTCTCAACATGTTTACATATGGATCGTAAATTGTCTTGTTGTAGAATGAGCTTTCAGTGTGGATGTGTAATTGGTATGCAGTTTCGCATTTTGGTGCGTATTGCTCCATGATTTTTGTCCACAACAATCTTGCTGCTCTTAATTTTGCAATTTCCATAAAGTAGTTGCTTCCTGTTGCAAAAGCAAATACTGTTCTATATCCAACAGAGTGTGCTGGAATTCCTTTTTGTGTTAAATTGTAAAGGTAATCGTTTGCAGCAGATAATGTATATGCTAATTCTTGTACGATAGATGCTCCTGCGTTATTGAAAGCGCGTCCGTTGATTGATAGAACGTCAAATGCAGGTATGTTTTCTTTTACGAAGTTTATTAACTCTACTAATGTATTGTATGTTTTATCTAAATCTTCATAGAATTTTCCGTTATTCAAAGCGTATGCGTACGCATCGAAATCGATAGAACCTTTAACCTTTTCTTTATCTATGTTTTGAGATTTAACTTCTTCTACGAATAATTTAAGAGTTTCAAGGTAGTTTTCTGATTTAAAGAAGTTGATTTTTACTTCTTCTAAATTGATACCTTGTAATAAGGCTTTCATGTCAGCTGCTGTCTTAACGTTTTTAGCAACTAAACCTAATGAATTAACACCTCTTTCAATTCCTGCTAAGGCAATTGCGTTTGCAGTTGCGATATCGCATTCTCTTACATCTTGACGAATATCCCAAGCATTTGTTGTCTTTTTGTATCCTCTCACAAATGGTGCTTGTGCAGGGTTTCCGTTTAGATATTCCAAAGTTTCAAGGTCTTCTGCTCTGTAATATGGTTTTACATCGAAGCCTTCTAATGTTTTCCAAATCAATTTCTTGTTGTAATCAGCACCTTTAAGGTCGGCTGTTATTACTTCTTCCCATTGTTGTGTTGTAACCTCAGGAAATTCCGCAAATAACTTATTGTTTTCCATTATATTATTTTTTTATTTCTTCCTAAATCAGCCCGCAAAGTTATGAAGAATTTGATATATCTCCAAATAAATACAAAAAAAAGAAGGAGAGTTGTTTTTTACTCCCCTTCTACTATGCTGTTTTTATGAATTATTTTGCCGGTCCTTGAAGTTCTTTTACTTTTGCTGCGTCTGCTGCTTGTGATTTTTTATCTCCAAGTTTTCCGTATGTGTTTGCTCTATATTTATAGGCATTTACATAGTCAGGTTTCATTTCTATGGCTTTTGAAAAGTCGTTTAACGCTTCTTGGAACTTCTCTGCTTTAAATAAAGCTACACCTCTGTTGTAGTAATACTTTTCATTGTTTGCGTTTAGTTCAATTAGTTTTGTGTAATCTTCTGCTTCTTGTGCGAAGTTTTTCAATGCTTTGTTGCAAACTGCTCTTGAATTGAATAATTGTTCAGTTTTCATTCCTTTTTCTTCTGCACTTGTGAAGTCTGCTACGGCTGCTTGTAATGATTCTGCTGTTTTCATTGAGTAGTTAGCAAATCCTCTATCGTAGTAGTAGTCTGCTTTTTGTTCTACTGCTATTGCGGCTGTAAGGTCTGCTATTACTGCTTGCCAATTCTTTTGTTGTGCGTATGCAGAGGCTCTATTTGATAATGCTGCTACGTTTGTAGGTTCTATTGCTAAAACTGCTGTAAGGTCTGCTATGTAATTAGTAAAGTCTTTTTTAATCATTCTTGCTTGTGCTTTGTTTAACATAACAGATACATCGTTTGGATTTGCTTGTAGATATAAATCGTAATCTCTTATTGCGAAATCTGCTTCTTTTATTTCTAAATAAGAGTTTGCTCTATAAAGATATGCAGCAGGAGTTGCAGTATTCTTTTCTATAAACTTATCAAAAGCAGGTATTGCTTGATTGTAGTTTTTTAAGTTAAAGTTTGCAAGTCCTTCGTAATAGTAAACGAATTCCCAATTAGGAATTTCTGCTTTACATGCTTCTGCTTGTGATAGCATTCCATTCCAATCCTTTGCTGTGTTTAAATTTTCATAAGTTTCTATCCACTTATTTGTTGCTACTGCATCATCTGCTTGTTGTGCGAAAGCGAAAACAGAACAGATAAGCATAAGAAATGTTGTGATTGTTCTTTTCATCTTTTTTCTTTCTTTATTAAATTATTATTACTTCTTAAAACGATATTCTCTTTTGTTTTATTATGTTAATCTAAATTTCAAATAAGTAATTGGTTTGCCTATTTTCAAATACATTGACTCGTAAAAGGTTTGTATTTCTATAACATCTTCTTTGAAATCAGAATTATATAAATCATTTGTATTGTATAGGATTTCTCTTTTTGAAGGAATTAAAACTTCGTCTTTTGTATATTCATACAATTCTCTTGAATCGGTTTTCAAGTGTACAATTCCGTCTTGTTTTAATATGTTTTTATATAGTTTTAGAAATCTTTCGCAGGTTAGACGTTTGTTTGGCTTTTTTAATTGAGGGTCAGGGAAGGTTATCCATATCTCTGAAACTTCGTTTTCTGCAAAATAGCTTTCTATCATTTGAATATGTGTTCTTACAAAGGCAACATTATTCATTTTGTCTTCGTTCGAAGTCTTACATCCTCTCCATAGTCTTGCTCCTTTTATGTCTATGCCTATGAAGTTTTTGTTTGGATATTTTTTTGCTAATCCTACGGTATATTCTCCTTTACCACAACCTAATTCTAATACGATTGGGTTGTCGTTTTTAAAGAATTCTTCGTTCCATTTACCTTTTAGAGCAAATCCTTCTTTTATTATTTGCTCGTATGAAAGTTGAAAAAGATTTGCGAATGTTTCATTCTCGGCAAATCTTGCTAATTTGTTTTTTCCCACTAACGTAATCCTTTTACTTTTGACGGCGCTGCTTCAAACGTTTTTAGATAAAACGGTTCAAAGTATGCTACATCAACAAATTCTTTTTTATCATATTTTTCTAACGATAATCTTCTCATATATTTTGCCGATAATTCTACTGAAAAGTCTAAGAAATAATTTTTGTTTTCAAAGACTTTTTTTGTTTTTTCTAAGCAATCTCCAACTAAAACTATGAGTTTTTTATCTGAGAGATAATCATCGTATATATTCTCTTCTAAAATATCTGCCGAACAAGGTTTTATTTCCTTTCCTTCGTGATAAATAGTTGCATAGACTTCCATTCGTCTTGCGTCTATCATACTTACGCAACATGCCTCAGGGTTTTTCTCAAACACTGCTGAGTATAAGATTTCGCAGGTAGGAATCGCTATAACCGGAATGTCTAATGCGTATGCTAATCCCTTTGCTGTGCTGACACCAATTCTTAATCCTGTATAGGAACCTGGCCCGTTTGAAACCGCTATTGCGGATAGGTCGGAATATGTGTATGGAGTGTTAGAGAATAGTCCGTCTATGAGTAAGGATAATTGAGAAGAGTGAGAGTTTGGTTCGTTGCTCTCTGCATAAGATATAATCTCGCCTCTGCTTGTCAAAGCACAAGAACATTTAGATGCGGCTGTCTCTATCATCAATATTAGTGTCGTCATATTCATTTCGCAAAATTACATATTTTTATTCCACTTGCAATAAAAATCCTTTTAAATATTCTCCTTCGGGGTGGAAGATTGATTGAGGATGGTCCATTGCATGAGGTAATCTCTGTACTATTCTGATGTTTCTATTTGCAAGAGCTGCACAAGAGAAGAGCATTGTTCCAAAATCCTCTCTGCTAACTGCTTGTGAGCAAGAAAAAGTAAAGAGAAATCCTCCTTTTGCAATTTTTTCCATTGCTTTTTGATTGATTTGTCTATAACCTTTTAATGCTTGATTAAGATTTCTATTGTGTTTTGCAAAGGCTGGCGGGTCTAAGATTATCAAATCGAATTCTCCTTTTGGTACTTGGTCAAGATAGTCTAAGACATCGACTGCTAAGGCTTGATGATTAACTTCTGATTCAAAGTTCATTGCAACATTTTGTTCACACAATTCTACTGCTCTCTTTGATATATCAAGACTTAATACCTTTTTGGCTCCTCCTTGTATTGCTGCAAGTGAGAATCCTCCTGTATAAGAAAAGGCATTTATAACATTTCTTCCCTTAGATAAGGTTTGAACTAATTCTCTGTTTACTCTCTGGTCTATAAAGAAGCCTGTTTTTTGTCCTTGGTTGTAATCAATTCTGAATTTCAAGTTGTTTTCTTTCGCAAACCATTCTTCGTTGATTTCTCCTAATAGAAATCTATCGCTTTCCGAAGAGATTTGTTTTGGTAATGTAGAAGAGGATTTCGAGAATATGGCTTTGCAATCTTCTTGCAATACTTCCTTGATAGCGTTCACTATTTCGTTTCTCAAATTGTACATTCCAAGACTATGGAATTGCAAGACTACAAGTCCATTGTAATAATCTGCTATTAAGGAAGGCATAAAATCTCCTTCTGCGTTTATCAAACGAAATATGTTTGTAGCAGGATTGTTGAAGAATTCTAAGCTTCTTCTATACTCAACGGCTTGTCTGACTCTGTTTAATATGAAATTGTAATCGATTTCCTCTTTTTGAAAAGATAATACCTTTACGGCTATGCTTGCATTCTGCCAAAAACCAACGCAAAGGTATTCTTTTTTACTATTATATACCTCTACTAATTCTCCTTCTTCTATTGTGGTATTTGGTTTTTGTAAGGCTCCTGAAAAAATCCAAGGATGCTTACGCAAAACAGACTTATCCTTTTGTGGTAAAAGGATAAGTCTTTTATATTTTTGTTGCATTTATACTTTATTTGATTGGGTGGTCTTCGTGGAATTTCTTAACTCTTTGAGCAAAGACAGGTATCATTTCATTAGGTATTAAAGAAACGCAAGCCCTTGCTCCTTCTGTTCTTGTACTTCTACAAACGCCCAAAGAAATAGCACTAATTCCGTAGTAAGCCAATTCACTTAATAATTCTTCTCCTGTAAGTCCTGGGTAAGAGAAAGTGAAATAGAATCCATCTGCCACTTCTACATCCAAGTCTTTGTCGTAAACGATTTTAAATCCGTTTTCAACCAAAGCTTTTTTCATTTGTTCTGCTTTTCTTCCGTATTCTCTTAAAGGTTCTGCAAAGTTGTAAGTTCCATCGTTGCATGCCTTGAAAATTGCTGTTAAAGCATATTGTGGAGAAAATGCTGTACCAGATGTTAATGCGTAAAGAGAACCGAAGATTATTGCACGGCCAAAGCAATCTTGTGTGAAATATTTCTTCATGTGCTCTGTTTTCATATCAAACAAGTCTTTGCTGATAACCATTACCGCAATACGTTGTCCAGCGTATGAGAATATTTTACTACCTGAAATCATTAAAACGAATTTCTTAGCCCATTTTGCAACGGTTGGTTGATATGGTGCAACGCCTGGCTTAGAAAAATCTTGACGGAAGTCCATTCCAAAATACGCTAAGTCTTCTAAAACTATTACATCGTACTTGTTTGCAACTTTTGCTATGATTTGAAGTTCCATTTCGTTGAATGAGAACCATGCAGGATTGTTTGGAGATGAGTAAATCATCGCAGCTACTTCTCCTGTTGCAAGATATTCTTCTAATTTTGCTTCTAATTTTTCTCCTCTATAATCGTAAACATCAAAGTGTAAAGTATCTATTCCTAATATATTACATTGTTGTTTTTGAACAGGGAAGCCTGGGTCTATAAATAAGATTTTATTTTTCTTTTCGTCTAAACGAGCTATTGTCATAAAAGCTGCAAAACTTGCTTGCATACTTCCTACTGTTGGAACACAAGCATCGTCTTCTACTTCTACGTCAAGAAAATTCTTTACAAAACGTGCTGTTTCGTGTTTCAATTCTTTTGTTCCGTAAATATCTGGATAGATTGCAGCGCATCCGTTTTTCAATGCTTCAATCTCTGCATCAACTCCTAATTGCACAGCAGGAATTCCTGGAATACCCATTTCCATTCTCACAAATTTTTCTCCTGTTGCTGATTCTACATCATCTATGATTTTTTTCACTTCTCTGATAGATGCAGCACCTACGCTTTTGATTTTGTTTTTTGCAATGATTTCATCAACCAATGCTCTGTCGAAAGGTATATTCATATCGTTTTTATTTTTTTTTATTATTGTTGTCCTTGTTGTAAAATTTGTTCGTATTTATTCGTATTCGATGGGTCGATTTCTTTCATCAAACTCACCGCTCTTGATTTCTCGTTTTGCGGAGCGCCCTTGAAAATATTAACTATTTCATCTGATTTAGCATCTAAGAATTGTCTTACTGCAACTAAGTCAGATTTTTCTCTATGCGCCCTTTTCACATTTTCAATCGCTTCAATTATATTATTTCTTGCTTCGGCTTGACTATCGCCTTGCATCATATCTAATCCTAATCTATGATATTGATAAGAAGCCTCTCTAATATATCTGTATGTTGTATTAGTTAGGTTTTCCACCATCCAATATTTATTCTTGTTATCCTCTGCTCTCTTCCACCCTTTTGAAGCAGAACGTTGCGATGCTGTAACTATGTTTTGGCAAGTCGTAAGATACTTATTTCCTCCGTTTAGTTCAAAACTATCAGCATCCAAAGCCAAAAAATAATACAAGTAAAAAGCAATAGTTGATACTAAATTATTTGTGTAATTGTTTTGATCAAACTCTAAACTTTGTCCTTGTATAAACTTAAAAGTAAAGTTTTGTTCCTGAGTGTTTAATAGAGTTGTTGTATATGTAGAACCATAAACAGGACGTCTTAATTGCAAATTTATATCACCCTTAAAATCTTCCTGTGTGCTATGTTCTGTAATCGTAATCGAAATAGAACCTTCTATTTTCTCGTATTCCTCATACACAACGTCTGTCCACTTTCTCTCATTTACAAACTCATTAACCAATTCTTGTATTTGCTGAAAAACTTCTCGGTCAGAAGATTGCAGTTGTGTTGAATTAACACTCACACTCACACGAAACTCCTGAGCGAAAGCACTTATAAAAAAAAGAGAGATAAAGCAAAAAGCAAGAAATCTTTTCATCAGCCTAATATTTTTTCAGAAATATCTAATGCCACTTCATATTTAGATTTCAAGTCCGACTCATACACACTTCCCTTTGCATCTAAAATAGTTACCTTATTAGTTGAAACATTAAATCCCGCACCTTTATCATTCAAAGAGTTTAAAACAATAAAATCTAAGTTCTTTCTATTCAACTTATCCTTTGCATTCTCCAACTCATTGTCTGTTTCCAATGCGAAACCAACCAACAACTGATGCTCTTTCTTTCTTCTACCTAATTCTGCAAGTATATCCTTTGTAGGAACAAGCTCTACAACTAAATTATTCTCCTTTTTCTTTAATTTATTATCGAAAGTAGATTTAGGAGTGTAATCAGCAACAGCGGCAGATAAGATAGCAATATCTGAATTCTCAAAATTCTCAACTGTTTTCTCATACATTTGAGCAGCAGTCTTTACATCAATTCTCTTAATCTTAGAATGCTCTATACTCAACTGTGTAGGACCTGTTATTAAGCATACTTCCGCTCCTTTTTCTGCAAAAACACGAGCCAATTCAAAGCCCATTCTACCAGAAGAATAGTTCCCGATAAAACGAACTGCATCTATCTGCTCGTAAGTAGGACCAGCAGTTATGCAAACCTTCTTTCCCTTAAAAGCTTGCGATTGCTCTACGAAAGTTTCTAATGCTTTAAAAATAGTTTCAGGCTCTGCCATTCTTCCATCTCCCACAACACCACACGCCAATTCTCCTTTCTCTGGAAGAATCATTCTTACACCCAACGATTGCAAACGTCGCAAATTATCTTGTACTACCTTATTGTGATACATCTTAGTATTCATTGCAGGAGCAAAGAACACCGTTTTATCAAATGCCAATAAAGTAGTAGTCAAACAATCATCCGCAATGCCGTTTGCATACTTACCGATAACATTAGCCGTAGCAGGTGCAACAATGTAAACATCTGCCCAATCAGCTAAACTAATATGCTTAGTAAAATCCGCTTCGCTCTCAGCAAACATATCACTGTAAACAGCATTTTGAGAGAGTGTTTGAAGCGTCATAGGAGTTACGAATTCAAGGGCGTTCTTTGTTACCACCACCTTCACTTCGCAACCTGCTTTCTTTAACATTCGTATAAGTAAAGGCACCTTATAAGCAGCTATACCTCCGCTTACTGCAACTACAACCCTTAAATTCATAGCTAAAACATTTTTTACTTCTCTTCTTTACTTTCTTCCATTCCAGCCTTTGTAGTAGGATTTTTATAGACAAGGTTATTGTCGTTATATTCCTTAATTGCTATAAGATATGGTTTTGGAAGCTGTTCATAAAACTTTGCCAACTCTATTTGTTCTTTGTTTTCGTGCATTTCATCCAAAGAATCAGTAGCCACAGCGAAGTCTTCTATTTTTTTATACAATTCTTGCTTCAAATCAGCTGATATTTGATCAGAACGTTTACTCAACATAGCTATTGTTTCGTAAAGATTTCCAGTCAAAGCATCAAACTCGTTCACATTTCTTGTCTTAATACTTGTATCAGCCTTAGTTCTCTTATAATCCATGATATATTTTTTTTGAATCATTATAAATTTTCTCTAACTCTTTTCGCTTTTTGTCGTCTTTCATATTAGAAAAAACAACAGAATAACGCTCATAATCCATGATTACGGACTCGTATCTTTCTTTCAACTTACTTTCCACACTATTACAAGCGTATTCATATCCTGCTAACACTATATAATACATTGCACTCTCTCTTTTCTCAGACAAATCAGGATAATCATTCAAGAAATTCTTAAAACTAACTTGTGCTGCTTGATATTGCATTGTTTTATAATAGTTATAAGCATTATAAAAGTCCTTTTCAATAAGCTTTTCACGCAATTCATCCATCAATTTATTTGCCTCAGCAACTCTTTCACTGTTTGGATATTTTTCCACATACTCTTGAAAAGCATCTATCGATTGTTTCGTAAGCGTTTGGTCCAAAGTATAATCAGGAGCCTCTAAATACTTACAGAAAGCTGCTTGAAACAAAGCCTCTTCCGCATACTTAGAATATGGAAACCACTTAACAAAACTCTCAAATTGATAACCAGCCGAATAATAATCCTCACCGCCAAGCAAGCTCTTTGCATAATAAAGATTAACCTTTTCTGCCATATCTCTTCCACGAGAATACAGCAAAAGATTTTCAAACAACTGATTTGCGTGCATATAATCTCCCCTCTCATAGGCCTTCATAGCTGCCTCATACTTAGCTTCTTGGTCATCACTCTTTAAAAGCCTATTGTGATTTCTTGTTGCACAAGATGCAAGCAAGACTACTGCACATAATAAATAAAGTCCCTTTTTCATAATTTTGCAAAGATACAACAATTTTGTATTTTTGCAAATAAAAATCATACAAGAATGTTGAAAAAAGTCCTTAAATACATAGGAATAGCAATACTATCCTATTTAGTGTTAAGTATATTGCTAACAATAGCCTACATAGTAATCAATCCTCCTATTACAATCCTGATGATGCAACGTCCAAGCAAGGTAGAACGTCAATGGGTGGAGATAGAAGACATTTCTCCAAACATGATACAAGCCGTAGTCGCATCAGAAGACAATTTATTTCTTTCCCACTCAGGATTTGACTTCCAACAAATAAAGATTGCAAGAGAAGAAGCTAAACGCAAAAACAAACCCATGAGAGGAGCAAGCACAATCTCACAACAAACAGCAAAAAACGTATTCCTATGGAACGGAAGAAGCTATTTCCGAAAAGGATTAGAAGTATGGCACACCTTTTTGATTGAAACCTTTTGGTCAAAAGAAAGAATAATGGAAGTTTACTTAAACGTAATAGAATATGGCGACGGAGTCTATGGCATAGAAGCCGCATCGCAACACTATTTCAATCGTTCAGCAAAGAAACTCTCAAAAAAACAATCGGCACTCATAGCGGCAGCCCTACCAAGTCCACTAAAACGCAATCCTGCTCATCCAACAAAATACCTAAATCGCAGATCAAACAAAATCATGCGACTAATGAACAACATCGGCCCTGTAAAATTTGAATAAAACACCATAAACACAATGTGGACTCCCTATATAAACGACTTCAAGAGCTATATACTGCTCGAACGCTCCCTTTCCCTAAACACATACGAAGCATACCATAGAGATTGCACCAAATTCTTCGCCTTCATGCGAGAAAACTACCCTCAAACAGACCTGCAATCAATCACCTTACAACACTTAGAAGAATTCCTTTGGCAACTAAACACCAAAGCAAGCAGTAACAGAAGAGTGATAAGCGGAATTAAAGCCTTCTTCAAATACCTGATAATGACAGACCAAATAACCAAG
The DNA here is from genome assembly GCA_045644685.1 of Candidatus Onthomorpha sp. Taxonomy (GTDB): domain Bacteria; phylum Bacteroidota; class Bacteroidia; order Bacteroidales; family P3; genus Onthomorpha. The sequence goes on along the minus strand of JAZRHI010000005.1, from coordinate 64,035 downwards.
AACCCATGTGAACTATTAGAAACGTCACGATTAGAATACAGGCTACCCGTTGTACTTGACCACGAAGAAGTCCTAAGACTGATTTCCGTAATAGACAAAAGTACCTATCACGGATTTAGAGATAGTGTAATATTCGAAATACTCTATTCCTGCGGACTAAGAATAAGCGAACTTTTAAACCTGAAAAAAGGCGACGTCTTCTATCAATACGAATACATAAAGGTATTAGGCAAAGGCAATAAGGAACGCCTTGTACCAATAGGCGAAAAGGCTTTAAAATTACTAAAACTCTACATAAACAACCACAGAAGCAAACTACCAAAGATAGACCCCAAACACGAAAACTTCATATTCCTAAACCGAAGAGGCAGAAAACTCACAAGACAATACGTCTTTCAAGCCCTCAAAACCGCAGCACACGAAGCAGGAATAAAGAAAAACATACACCCACACATACTAAGACACAGCTTTGCCACCGCCTTAATAAAAGGAGGAGCCAACCTGATAGCCGTAAAAGAAATGATGGGACACGCAAGCGTAGTTTCCACAGCAATCTACACACACTTAGACACAATGCACCTAAGAGAAACACTCATGCTTTACCACCCTCACTACAAAGAACTAAACAAAAACAAATCAGAAAAACCTTAACAGACTACCCTCACTCGGATTTCTCATAGGATTTTCCACAACCCTACCATCCTTTGAAATCAAAATAAACATAGGAAACGCCTTTATCTTATAATACTCCAACAAATCATAATTACCATCAAAATGCAACATCTGCCATTTATACCTACTACCAACCTTCGTATTCTTCGCAAAATTATAAAGAGCATCCAAATTCTTATCACAACTAATCGTTATAATATTACAATTACTACTTATACTATCATACATAGCGTGAACAACCTCCAACTCTCTTTTCGACTCCACATCGTTCAACTTCACAAAATTCAACACCAAAGGCTTATCCATATATTGAGATAAATTAACCTCCTCATCAGACACCGTTTTCAACACAAAATCCCCAAACTCCTTTCCCGAATGCGAAACCGACAACAACGCATTCACCGTATTCAAAGCAATCTTTCTATGCTCCTCAAACTTAGACTGAGCAGCCATAAGCTCCAACATCTTTAACACATCCACCCTTTCAAAATAGCCCTCAGAATAAATATCCTTCATTCCCTTAATAAAAACCAACTCTCTGAACTTCTCATTTCTCAAAACCGAATCCTTACCCAAAGCATCAATAAAATCATCATAATTATGAGTAGAAAGCCAAAACTCAATCTCAGCCTGAGAAACAAACTTATTACCCTTAGAAAAATATTGGTCGAAAACATTGTTAAAACAATCCATATAACCAACATTAAAATACAAAATCGGCTTATCAATAAAAAGACTATTTCTAAGCCTATTATAATTCCTCAACCCCAAACTCCTCTCCAAAGTCGCAAACTCATAATTCACATACGAAGCAAAATAAGAAGACGCATCCTCCCCTTGCAAAAACTTAGCCTTCAAATCATACAAACCCGCAATCGCAACACTATCCCTCATAGGATAAAGCTTTCTCCTATTCTTCACAATATAATCATTCACCTCATAATCAAAAGCAACAACCCTTGACGTCAATTCATTCTCAGGACTAAGAATCTCAATAGGCAACATCACATTATACATCAAAACATTAAAAGACTCCGACAAATTAAAGTCAAAATCATTAAGCCTCATTTCATAAACATTTCCCGGTTGCGCCAAAAAAGAATAAGAATAAGCATCAATAGAAATAACCAACTCACTCACACCATCAAGCGTAACAGCAAAATTCACAACACTATCACCCTCACCCACCAAACTTTCAACCATTTCAGTACGCAAAAAAGAAAGCCTATCCTCCACAAGAGACAACTTAACCCTCTTACCCTCCAATCCCTTGCCAGTTAAATTCACTCTAACATTCTGAGAATAAGCAAAAACACTTGATAAAAACAATATAATAAACAATAGTTTTTTCATAAATAAACCTAAGCTTTAATTTTATATTTTACAAAAATATGAAAAAAAACCTTAGGTTTATAAAAATATTCCAAAGAAATAAAAAAATCAATACTTTTTCGTATCTTTGTAAACCTAACCCTTAAAAGCAAATATTATGGAACAAAAACACAAAAACTTCACAGTAATAGACTGGGATATAGCAGGATATATCAGAAGAAACGCACGTCTAATAACAGACAACAAAAGAAAACCCACCTATTCCGACATACTAATCATATTCTACATAAAAGGATTCGGAGACAAAGGCTACTTTGGAAGCCAAGCAAGCTTAGGCAGAGTCTTAGGCATGACACAAGAACAAGTCTCACGAAGTCTGAAAATATTGTACGACACAGTACACATAGAAACGAATCATCCAATCCTTATAAAAACAGAATATTGTATTTACTTTAACAATCAATTCTTTTTCGACTACTACGGAAACATACTACCATACGCCCCTATTTAGAATTACCAATTTATCAAGAAAAATTACCATTATGCTAAAATCAACTTAACATTTTGGTATAACAACCTTACCATTTTGGTATAGCCCCCTTAGCATTTTGACAAGCGACACTTACCATTTTGATAACGAAATCTTACCATTTTGGTATATAATAATAAATAATAACACACAAAAAAAGAAATTAAAAAAAATACTAAAAAGAATATTATATTCTTAAAAAACATTTTTTTTAATGTCAAAGAAACTGTTTTTTGGAAATTTGGGATTACCATAAATTCTCTTTGATTTAAACAAAAAAAAATAATAGAGGAAGAAAATATTTCTTTGATTTTTTTGATTTTTTCTTTGATTTTTTTTGTTAAAACAAAGAAAATAATTGTCAAAATCAGCACAAAAAAAACAGCGCGATTTTTTTAAAATTTTCAAAGAGTTATTAGCAATAGAAAGTAATTATATGATTATATAAACATAAAAATTTGTTAAGACAAAGATGAAATAATAACCTTTATTAATATTGATTATGTATGACTAAAATTCACAAAAAGAAATATTACAAAAAAATTATGTAACTTTGTAACATAAAAAAAGTAACTAACATTAAAAAAGTAATATAACAAATGAATACTGAAAATAATTTTATTGACAAAATAACTATAAACCAACTATGTAGAGGAAAAAAAGTCGCAATGCAAATATACGGAGAACATTCTCTCAATAGCGATGGAACTATTATTCCTTTTGAAGAACAAATGGCAATAATTTCTCATTTTCTTCACTGCCAAGGAAGCAAATACTCTAAAACATTTGAGTATAAAGCAAAAGATTTGATTAAAGATATTTACAACATTCATCAAAAAACAACTAGCACAAATCAAGTGTCTGATGCTTCATCACAATATTCGTTATTTTCTGACTTATTTTCAGTGCCTTTTCTACCAATAGAAAACCCAAAATTTACTTTTATAGACTTATTTGCTGGAATTGGTGGTTTTAGAATTGCAATGCAAAACCTTGGAGGTAAATGTGTATTCTCATCTGAATGGGATAAACAAGCACAAAAAACATATCTTCTAAATTATGGAGAAGTTCCCTTTGGCGATATAACAAAAGAATCCACAAAAAGTTTTATTCCAGATGATTTTGATGTTTTATGTGCTGGTTTTCCTTGCCAAGCATTCTCGTTAGCAGGTAAACGTTTAGGATTTGATGAAACTCGGGGGACATTATTCTTTGAAGTTGCAGAAATAATACGTCGTAAACGCCCAAAAGCTTTCTTTTTAGAAAATGTAAAAGGTTTACTAATACATGATAAAGGCAAAACTATACAAACAATCTTAAAAATATTAAGAGAAGATTTGGATTACTATGTTCCCGAGCCACAAATCGTAAATGCAATGAATTTTGGAGTACCTCAACATCGCGAAAGAATTTACATTGTTGGATTCAGAAAGGATCAAAACATAAAAGAATTTAATTATCCAGCTCCAACAGATAATTCAAAAATATTTTCAGACATTAAAGAAAAAAAAATAGTTTCTGCAAAATACTACTTATCAACACAATACATAAAAACACTCATTGCACATAAAGAACGACATGCCGCAAAAGGCAATGGATTTGGATATGAGATAATACCTGATAATGGAGTTGCAAATGCTATTGTTGTTGGTGGAATGGGAAGAGAACGAAACCTTGTTATTGACAATCGTCTTGAAGATTTCACTCCTGTAACAAAAATTAAAGGAGAAGTTAATAGAGAAGGTATTCGCAGAATGACACCAAGAGAATGGGCTAGACTTCAAGGATTCCCAGACAATTTTATAATTGGAGTAGCAGATGCATCTGCATATAAACAATTTGGAAATTCCGTTGCCGTTCCTGCTATTCAAGCAACCGCAAAAGAAATAATCAAAAGAATTAACACATCAAAAGTTATTAAATATGACACTAAAAGGAAATAAAGGCGAATGGAGTGAATTATATGCTTTCTTCAAATTACTTGCAGAAGGATATCTTTATTGTGGAGATGAGCATCTTAATAAGTGTGAAGATAAGATTTTTCCAATTTTAGAAATTTTTAAAGATAATTCTGCAAATAGAAATTCTTATAAAATAGAGCACTCTAAACAAAGAATAATTATAACAGGAGAAACATTAAATATAGAAATCCCTCAAGAAAAATTCAAACAAGAAGCATCTCAATTATTGGAACTAATAAAAAACATGAATACAAATACCGATTTTTCTTATTTAGAAGACTTCTTAATTTCTATTGGCTCTCGCAATTTTAAAGCCAAATCATCTGATAAAGCTGATATTCGTATTGTTATTCACGATTTAAAAAATAATTTAAAACCAGAATTAGGTTATAGTATAAAATCAAAACTCGGAGCTGCATCTACTTTAATAAACTCTAATAAAGATGGTACCAACTTCATATATAAAATACAAGGTATTACACCTAAACAAATTAAAGTTTTTAATTCTTTTAATAAATTCAAAAAGAAATTTGAATATTTAGAATCTATTGGAGCAGAAATTACTTTCCACAAAACTGCTAACAACATTTTACATAACAACTTAACATTACTTGATCTAGGCATTGAACGAATTATTGCTGAAAATTTAATCATTTATTATAGTGGTAAGGGACGTACTTTAACCGAAACGACAGAAATTGTTTCAAAAAAAGACCCACTAAACATAATAAAAGACACTAATCAACCTATGTACTCATTTAAAGTCAAACAATTTCTACTCGCTTTTGCTTTAGGAGTAACATCTTCAAAACCTTGGGATGGCACTTTTGACGCTAATGGCGGGTATCTTATAGTCAAAGAAAATGGAGATGTAATTTGTTATCATTTTTTTGATCGTAACGACCTCGAAAATTACCTTTTCTTTAATACTCGTTTTGAAACACCTAGCACATCTAGACATAACTTTGGCAACATATACATGGAAGACAACGAATTTTTATTAAAATTAAATTTACAAATAAGATTCAAATAGGCAAAAAACAATTAACCTTATCACTTTAAATCCTGTCCAAATTTTGATTGAGGCATCGGTTCACAACATGTTTTATCTACTACTATACTTCTCAAAAGTTTTTTATCGTTAAAATTTCTTGTGATATTTTGAACTATTTCTGTAAAATTATCCGTTCCGTCAGATTTTTTATGATAGAATAATTTTATAGAAACACAGTTTTCGTGTTCAAAAATAGTATTTAGCAGTGTCCTATCGGAGTTTCCACACGAGTGTCCCATAACATAAACCTGAAAAGGTTCTAATTCAAGAAAATAAAGCAACTTTCTATACTTATCTCTTTCAAGATATTTTACAGATTTTATCTTATTCAAAAACTCATTATTATTAAGTTCTTCTATCTCTTTATATTTATTATCTAACTCATCGCCATATCCAAATATTACGCTATTTTCATCATTCAATTCCCCATGAATATGGTTTGGTAACCTCTGAAAATAACGAGTCATATACTTATCTGCTATTTTCGTATAATTAAAATTCAACAACATTATACTATTAGGCAATAACAATTCCTTCGGAAATTTATCTCCCTTTGAAAAACGTTCTGTTCTTATAAAGTTACTAATAGATTTATTTAATTCTTTAGATTTATTAAATAGATAATCTATATAATCAGAAACTTTTTTAATATCATAACCATAATTTTCAAGTTTAATTCTTAGGTTGTCATTTTCTTTATCTTTGCAATCTTGTTCTATGTGTTCATCAAGACATTTTTTCCCTTTAAGAGAGACAGATATATCACTAAATGGCTCATATATTATATCTTGTAAATCTTCTTCAATATAAAATTCATCAAATTTATCTTGCTCAATTTTTAAATATTCAATAAGTTTCTTTTCTATGTAGGATAATTCTTCGTTTAATTGTTTAACATCACCTCTTTTATTCAAGGCATAATCTTTTAACAATTCATAATAATCCGTTTCTATATCCACCCAACCTTTATTTCCAACATCTTTTATTATTCTTTCAAGCAAAGGAGAAAATTTAAACGTAAATTCTTTACCTATATCCTTCATCTTTTTAATAATTTCTAAATTAGACTTAGCGTTATCAATATAGGTAGACATATCTATTGGGTTAGTATAGATAGACATATCTATTGCGTTACGTCCAGTTTTTATTTCCAACAAGTCATCTTTATAATAATAATCTCGTTTCAATTTCTCTACCACTTCCCCAAAATACCATTCTATAAAATCCTTATAACTTGTTTTAACTCCATGTGCTAAGTCAAATCCGTTCCCTACGATAATTATTCTATTCATTGCTTTTGTTTTTATAATTTAATACAAAGTTAAACAAAAAACATACAAACCCACCTTTATCTTTTTATTTTTAGCGACAATGTTCCAAAAAAAACATTTCAATCTTTTGGAGCTTTATTTCATTTCAAAATCACGCCAAATGACCGAATGAATTTACACCAAATAACCGAATTTTATTCTATTTTTCTTCTAACACTTGCCAATATCCGCCTTTTGCTCCGCCGATTCTTTGTAGTTGATTGTCTTGTCGTAATTGTCGAATTATCTTTTTCACGCCACTTTCTGACAAGTTTGTGATTTCTTGTAGTTCTTTGATTGAAATTTTAGGGTTTTTTCTAATTTCAGATAGTATTTTCTGGTTACTTTTCTGGTTACTTTTCTGGTTACTTTTTTCTATTTCTTGTAATGCTTTCAATAGCATTTCTAATAATCAACAACAAAGCCCTAAAAAACTTTTCATTTTTTAGGGCTTTATTTTATTGTTCGGGATTGTTTTTTTATCTTATTTCAAATTCGCCTAATATGTTGTGGTCTTGGAAGCGTGAGAAGAATAGTATTTTGCTTGTTGTGGTTAGGTAAAGTGTTTTGAAGAATGGCATTTTCATTTGTTTTGTGTCGAATGCTTTACTCCAACGGTATGAACCGTCTGAGAATACTTGTACAAAGTTTACTTGGGTACGCATTTTGTCGCCATTGTAACATTTTACTGGTGTGAAGGCGTTTTCTTCGTAGTTTTTAATGTGGTCGTTGTACATTATATATATTCCATAGCGGTCGCGTGTCATTGCAAATGAGTTGTAGGCTTCTTTTCCTGCGAAGTCTTTTTGGCGTTTTGGTATGTATCCGTTGTTAGTGATTGTTGCGTTTTTGTCAATGTTTGTTATCATTATATCTCTGTAATACATTGCGTCTTCGCCTGTTGGTTCTTCGCCTCTACGTTTTGGTGGAATAATGCTTGATTTGAATTCTTGTTCGCCTATCATTACAAGGTTACCTCCTATCATAGGAACAAGGGCTTTGATTACGGCTGTTTGGTCTGATGGTTTTGGTAATCCTTCTTTTACCATGTCATCGGTTTCGTATTCTTTAAAGTCGCGTGTGCTATTGTTTTTTAGATATCCTCGTCTTTGGTCATACTGAAAGGCAAAGCTTCCTTGTACTAAGCGAGGCTTGTCGCTATTTTTTCCATAGTATCCTGCCATAAGGTAATCGCCTTCAAGGTTAAATGCGCATTTAACATCTGTTGGCCATGCTTTTTCTATTTGTTGTTCGTATTGTCTTTGTTCGTATTGTGTTAGCCAAATCAAGTGTGCTTTTGCGTCTGTCATTTGTATTTTCTTTCCTGTTGGATATGAACGTATTGCTATAAGGGCTTCTGTTCCTTGATTGTTGATTGCTATGTCGTGTATTTGGTATTCTGGGTTGCTTATGTTTAGTGTTTGCTTTCTATCCCAAAGCATTCTCATTCTTTCATCAAATATTTCTACTTGTACGGCTTTTGCTCCTGCGGTGTCTTTTTCAAAGAATGCAAAGGCAAGTTTTGTTTTGTTTTCAGAGAAATTGAATAAGTATGGTTTTTCTCCTTCTTTTGCGAAGTAACGGAATGTTTTAAACTTTTCAGGTTTATCCATCAAACGCATATCTCTCAAATGGAAGAATTGAGTGTATAGGTTTGCTGTTCCTGTTTTTTCTGGTGTGGTTTTTTGTTTTTTACTTCCTCTTGTAGGAACCGGTTTGTCTTCTTTGTTGCGACTTAGTATAAATCCAACGCAATCTCCTGCTCTCCAAGTTTGTTCTATCTTAAATGTAGGGTGTGGGAATTCTATTTTAACTACTTTATCTACTGTAAGGTTGTGGTCGCATCTTGCGAAATAATAGTTAAGTTCAAATTCGCCTTCTCCTTTGTACTCTTGCATGCAATACCACATGTAAAAGCCGTTATTATCTTGGGCTACTATTTCTGCGGCTTGGCAATCGTCTAATATATCATAAAATCTTTCTCCCCATTTTATGTCTTTTTGTGCATTTAAGTTAAGGAATGCTATGAGCGAAACTATCGCTAAGAATACTTTTTTCATATATCTTTCTTTGATTTTTTATTTTTCGTCGGCAAATATACGTTTTTTTTTCATTGTAATTAAACTTAGAGCTTTATTTATTGTCAAATTTGCGTTTTAAGTAAATTATTAAATTATTTATAGATGAAAAAACTTGTGTTTACACTGCTTTTGCAGTTTTTTATTTTAGGAGCTTTTGATTTGAATGCTCAAACTCCTCCTCCGGGTGTAGATTTCAGTAATATGCCTGCGCCTCCTACTTCAATACCTCAAATAATGGGTATGGTAGTTGATGCTAATAGCGAGGAGATCTTACAATATGTGAATGTTGCTCTATTAAATCCTAAGGATTCTTCTATGGTTAATGGTGTAATTACCGATGAAAGAGGATTCTTTGTTATGAATGGCATCAAGAATAAGGGTAATTATATCCTTAAATTAAGTTTCATTGGTTATAAAGACTTCTTCAAAAACATTAAATGGGAAGGAAAGCCTTTAAAACTTGGAACTTTAAAGATGAGCACTGCAAGTGAAATTCTTGAAGGCGTAGAAATTGTTGCAGAACGCCAAATGATGGAATACAAGCTTGACAAGAGAGTTATAAACGTTGATAAGAATTTAGTTTCTGCTGGTGGTTCGGCTTCTGATGTATTGGAAAATGTTCCTTCCGTATCGGTTGATGAAGATGGTGCAGTTAGTTTGAGAGGTAATTCTAACGTTAAGGTTTTGATTGACGGAAAACCATCTGAACTTTTAGGAAACGACCTTGCTTCTGTACTTGCTCAAATTCCTGCTTCTACTATTGCAAATATTGAAGTTATCACAAACCCTTCTGCAAAGTACGATCCAGAAGGAATGAGTGGTATTATCAATATTAAATTAAAAGAAAAAGGTAACAAGGGATTAAGTGGAAATGTTAATCTTACAACAGGAAGTAGCGTTGAGCAATTCTTTCCACGTTTAAACGGAAGTGCAGGAGTTAGTTATTCAACTAAGAAATGGGGCTTTTCAGCTTCTGTTGATGGACGTTACAACGAAAGAGGTAGAAGAAGCGATAATATGAAACTTCTTTTTGATGAGAACAAGGATTTAGACGCTTGGATGAGAAGTAAGCAAAGTGGAAATAGTCAAAACGGTGGTGGCGGTGCTAAAATCGGATTTGACTGGTATATAAACGACAAAACATCTTTAACTCTTTCATATAACGCAAGACTACACAACGATCCTGTTGATCACGCTGAAATTCACAATATGAACCTATTAGACCAACATCTTGATAGCCTACTTTATTCACCAAGAAGTTTAAATCAAATAACAGATGGTAATAGTCATGGTCAGTTCAACACAGTTTCTTTAAACTTCCAAAAGACATTTGCAAATCCTGAACAAGAATTGATGATTGATGCTAACTGGAATTTTGGAGAATTTTACAGAGAAAGCACTCAAACATTGGATTATTTAAACCCTACTATACCTAATTACACAAAGAAAGACGTTTCTTCATCTAACAACGACAGAGCAGTTGTTAATGTGAACTATTCTCACCCATTCTCTAAGAATTTGAAAATGGAAGTTGGTTACAACTTAAATTATTCTAATAGATACAATCTTTACGAATACTATTTAGGAGGAAGCCCTGTAAGAAACGATGATATGAGCTATGATTTCTATTCAACTGAATACATTAACGCTCTTTATGCTACATTTGGATATTCTTATGGTAAATGGAGCGGACAATTAGGATTGAGAGGAGAAATCGTTACCTCAGATGCAAGAAAAGAAATGTTAAACAAAGACAATGTTTCATTTGAAAAGAACTACACTTCTCCATTCCCAACTCTTCACCTTTCTTACCAAATCACAGATATGCAATCGGCTCAACTTTCTTATTCAAGAAGAATCAACCGTCCTAACATGTGGACAATGATGCCAAACGTAGATTTATCAAACCCTGAGCACATTCGTTTTGGTAATCCAAACATCGACCCTGAATATACAGACGCTGTGGAATTAGGATACTCAATAATCCTTCCTACAACAACGATTTTCACATCTGCTTATTACCGTCAAACAAACAATAGAATATCTTGGTTCAATTTCCTATGGACAGAAGAAAACGCAATACGATATGGCTTTGATTGGGTATTGGATATTGCAGGCGATGAAGTAGATAAAGGAAAACTTGCACAAACAAGCTTAAATATAGAAAAGAGTGTAAACTACGGATTAGAGCTTATCATCGACCAACAAATAACAAAATGGTGGAAAGTAAACCTTAGCGCAAACCTTTTCGGAAACTATACCGATGCAACCCTAATCAACAACAACGAAATAAAATCTTTCAACTGGGATGCTAAGTTAAATTCCACTATGAACCTACCTCACGAATGGACAATTCAAGCCTCTGCAATGTATTTCGCAGCAAGCAAGACAATTCAAGGAGAAAGAGCAGCACGTTTCTTCTCAGACATCGCCATAAAGAAAAACATAAATAAGAAAATCACGCTTTCTTTGAGATATGCCGATATTTTCCGTACAGCAGGACATAACTCTACAACAATAACAGACGATTATATTTCATTCCGCCGAGGAAGACCTTATCGTCAATCGCTTACCTTAAACTTCTCTTATAAATTTGGTGACGGAAAACCAATGAAAAAAGCACCTAAAAAGCACTTAGACAACGGAGCTGGCGGAGAAGCTGGTGGAGGTGAAGATGGCGGCGAATAAAATCAAACTAAACTTTCCAGAATTTCCTCTCTCGATAAGACAAACCTCTTCGGGAGAGGAAATTTTCGATATAATCAGAAAGCAATACGTTGCTCTCACCCCAGAAGAATGGGTAAGACAACACTGCGTTCACCTTCTTGCAAACACCTATCCGAAAGAACTAATAGCCGTTGAAGGAAGCCTGAAAGTAAACGGCATGAATAAACGATTCGATATATTAGTTTACGACAAAGAATTAAAACCTTTTCTTTTAGTTGAGTGCAAACGCACCGAAGTTGAAATAACCCAAAAAACAATCGACCAAGTCCTTGCCTACAATCACACACTCAACGCTCCAAACGTATTTTTAACAAACGGATTATCGCACTTTATTTTAACAAAGCACGATAATAATTTCAAATTTCTAAGCAATCTTCCGCTAATGTAAAGGAATAATTTTTCTACATATTATTTTTTATTTATCTTTGCAAGACTATTAACAATAAAAAACGTAAAAATTTTAGCAGCATTAGTTGCAGGACTAAAAATAAACTTAAACATCAGTTTTAAATGAAAAAGTATATTTTAATCACTCTCGCATTTATATTTTTACTAAGTGGAATTTGTTTTTCGCAATCAAGTATAGGAAAACGTTTTCGTAAAAATTATGCTTATAAATCTTTCAACAAGCCTTATGTTTCTTATACTCTTGAACGCATTCATTATAGTAAAAAAGACACAAATACTTTTCATACCAATGTTTATATAAACCGAAATAATAAAGAGCCTATTCTCTATACCGTTTCTAATAGCGAGTATGCCATGAGATTGACTTATGATGATTTTACTTGGATAAATTCCACAACAGAAGAGATTATGTACTACTTGGCTCCAAAGAAAAACGAGCCAAGTATGTATCAGGGAATGCTATCCACTCTATATTCTCATTTACATAAAGACTTGTGTGCGTTTGCTTTTATTGATGATGACGGAGATATAAAAATCCAAAGAATTATACAAGATACAATTATAGAAGGCAAAAGATATGATATTCTCTTTGGAAAAACATGTACATTCATAAGCACAAATCATAAAGGTGAATCTACTAAATATTATAATGAAATAGAAATTCTATTTAATAAAGAAATTGATTTTATTGAGAGTGTCAAATGGCAAGAAATGAAATTAGATGGAACGCCAATGTATGACAAAGATGAATATGCTATTTGTCGTTATACTAATCTTTCTTTTGAAAACAAAGACACTGAATTTGTAAATATATTTAATGAAAACAATCCTGTATATACTATTTTTGAGCATTGCAATGACACAAATCCTTCAAAAGCCTATGTCGTAAAAGGAAAAGAATTCACTGTTCTAACAAATGAAATTTTGGAATGGAATTTAGTAAATAGCGATAAAGACACTACAAACCTAAAAAATGAGAATTCATGGATTTTACTTGTAACTTGGTATGAGGGTTGTTCTGCTTGTAAAACGTGGATTGCTAACTATACAAAAGAAAAAAAAGAAAAAGGATTTTCAGAATTAGAAAAAAATGGAATAAAGGTTATTTGCATAAATCCATTTGCAAAAGATTTTAGCAGAATGCGTAAAACCGAAGAATTGCTTAATGCAAAAGGTTTGTTGTATTCAGCAAATGGATTGCATAAAGTAATTGATCTGTATAGATTTCCTTCTTATTACCTTATTTCTCCAAACAAAGAGATTGTTTTTTCTACAAGTAGTATTATCAAAGATAATCAAATATTTGTAGAAGAAATGCAAAAGCACTTACCTTAAAATAGAAGCACATAAAAAATCAAAGAAATTTCAAATTTTTTCTTTGATTTTTTTCTTTTTTTCTTTGCTTTTTTTGAAAAAAGTAAAGACTTATTTTCTGCTCTTAGTCTTTGGTTTTTTATCCTTTGCAGACTTGACTTTATAGCCTCCTATTTTATGACTTTTCTTTAAGTTTTGTTGTGGCACACCTATCATAACAGCTTGGTTGCCCGAAGAACAAGAAAGGAATACAGAAGGCACTCCTAAGAATAGAGTTAGTATTAAAGTTATATTAAGGATTTTCTTTGCTGTTTTCATATTTCAAGTTTATATATTTCCAATTATACTCATTTTTGGGAAGAATGGAGATGTTGCCAAATAGATTCCAAAAAGTATCAGTATCACTCCCACTACCCTATTTATAACAAGGACAACCTTATCAGTAAGAAAATTTTTCAATTCATTGGCAATGGCACACTTTACCATATCCATAAGTAACACTGTTATCAAAATTGATGCTAAGAACAAGATTTGTTCATTTGATTTATAGCTACTTGCAACACTTATAGGCAATAACCAATATATCCACACACCCGGATTTGCAACATTAAAGATAAAGCCTTTTGCAAAGAACTTAAAATGAAATTTTGTATCAAAAGAATCTATATTTCTTTTAGGTTGCTCCACTTGTGTTTTAAAGCAGTTATACAATCCGAACAAAATAATAACGCTTCCGCCAACAAGTCCTATTATCAGTTGAGCCTTGTCGGATGCGAACAAGGATGAGAGTCCAAACCACGAAATAAAAACCATTATTATATCGGAACACGATATTCCAAAGGCGAGGTTAGCCCCTGCTTTAAAGCCATTTGTTATACTTGTCTGTAAAAGAGAAAAAAAAGCCGGACCTACTACAAACGAAAGCGTAAATCCAAACAAAATTCCCTGTGAAATAACATCAAAAAAGTTCATTATAGTCTTATTTTCGTTGCAAATATACAAAAACTTGTAAGAAGTAATAACATTTTGTTTAATCTTTCAAAGTTTTTTTACTATCTTTGCAAGTCTAAATAAAAAATGATATGGATATAAAACTAAATACAATAGAAGAAGCAATCGCTGATTTCAAGGAAGGTAAATTCGTAATAGTTGTTGATGACGAAGACAGAGAGAATGAGGGCGATTTCATAATTGCAGCTGAAAAAATAACTCCTGAAAAGGTGAACTTTATGCTTAAAGAAGGTAGAGGCGTATTGTGTGCACCTATTACAATGCAACGTTGCAAAGAATTAGAATTAGATAGACAAGTAAACGATAACACTTCTATACTTGGAACACCTTTCACTGTTACAGTTGATAAGTTAGAAGGCTGTTCTACTGGCGTTTCTACACATGACAGAGCAGAAACTATTAAAGCCTTAGCAGATCCTGCATCAACTCCTGCCACATTTGGCCGTCCTGGACATATAAACCCTTTATATGCACAAGACGAAGGCGTATTAAAAAGAGCAGGTCATACAGAAGCATCAATAGACCTTGCACGTTTAGCAGGATTGCAACCAGCTGCTGCCTTAATCGAAATAATGAACGAAGACGGTTCTATGGCAAGAATGCCTGAACTATTAGAAAAATCAAAACAATTCGGCATAAAAATAGTTACCATAAAGGATTTAATAGCATATAGAGTACAACACGAAACGCTTATAAACAGAGAACAAGAAGTTTCTTTACCTACTCAATGGGGCGACTTCAAATTGATAGCTTATACTGAGAAAGGAAAAGACAATACTCACATGGTATTAAAGAAAGGCGAATGGGATAAAAACGAACCTATATTATGTAGAGTACACTCTTCATGTGCAACAGGCGACATCTTTGGTTCATGCAAATGCGACTGTGGGGCGCAACTTCATTCTGCAATGGAGATGATTGAGAAAGAAGGAAAAGGAATGGTAGTCTATATGAGTCAAGAAGGAAGAGGCATTGGACTTGTTAATAAGCTAAAAGCTTATCACTTACAAGAACAAGGTATGGATACTGTTGATGCAAACCTTGCCTTAGGTTTTAGAGCCGATGAAAGAGATTATGGTATCGGAGCTCAAATCATAAGAGATATGGGTGCAAGTAAAATACGTTTAATTTCCAACAACCCTAAAAAAAGAAGCGGATTAGAGGGTTATGGCATTCAAATCGTTGATACAGTGCCTATTGTTATAGAACCTACTAAACATAACGAACGTTACTTAAAGACTAAAAAAGAAAGAATGGGTCATAATTTACCCATAGAATAATGATTTATTGAAAAAATAAAGTTATATTTGCACTTGATAATTTTCTAACAAGGATGGAAAAATTAGAACTTTTAATAGACGAAATAGAAAACAAGCTGATAATTTTGGTTGATAAACTCCAAAAATTAGAAGACGAAAACAGCAGACTAAATGCTGAAAACTCTGCCTTGTTAGAAGAAAAACAAGTATTGATTAACAAAATAGAAAATTTAGAAGCAAAAGAAAAAACAAAGCAACACGAAGAGACTGAGGAATTTAAAACGAAAATAGACGAATTGTTGCGTAAGGTAGATAAAAGTTTGGCATTACTAATTTCGACAGAAAATCATAATAACTAAACTATGGAAGAGGACGTAAAAATTGAAATAGATATTGCTGAAAGAAAGTACAAAGTGAACATCAAAGAAAAGGATAAAGATGTTTTCAACAAGGCCTCTGATATAGTTAATGAAACACTAAAAAAATACGCAAGTATATATTCTTACAAAGACAAGCAAGATTTACTTGCAATGGTGCTTTTACAATATATGACTTCTTATATAAAGATTCAACAAAAAGGATTAGAATCTCAAAATAAGACAATAGAAAATAGATTAACCGAATTGGACAAATATCTTACTGAGATATTGAACAAATAGCATACCGCATCGATTCTTAAAAAACAGTTACGTAAATTCAACAGAAAAAACATTAAACGAGAACGCTCATTTTGAATAAAACAGGCCTCAATCCGAAAGGATTCTCTTTGAGACGGTGGACGTTTGACGCAAAAGGCACTCAAATCTTATATTATTAGGAGTTTACACGCTCCGTTTTAGGAAAAGATGCGGTTTTTATTTTTCGTAATACATTCCTTCCGCCTTCGAAATGTTGCCAATTTATAAATAACTAATTCATTTAATTTATGGCGATCGTAGTATATATTATTATCGGTTTAGCTGGATTGGGAATAGGAATACTTTTATCCCATACAGTATTAAAGAAAAACTTAGAAAAAAAGAGTTTAGGATTATTAAAGGAGGCTGAGGAAAAGGCTGAGATAATCAAAAAAGAGAAAATGTTGCAAGCAAAAGAAAAATTCTTGCAATTAAAAGGTGAGCACGAAAAACAAGTTCAAGAACGTAACAACAAAGTAATGCAAGCCGAAAACAAAATCAAGCAAAAAGAACAAACTCTTAACCAAAAGGTAGAAGAACTTCAAAAGAAAAGCAACGAATTTCTACAAGCAAAAGAAAACCTTAACAAACAAGTAGAAAAACTACAATTAAGACAACAAGAAGTTGAAAAGGCTTACAAAGAAAGCGTTACTAAATTAGAACAAATTGCTGGTCTTTCAGCAGAAGAAGCAAAAGCTCAATTAGTGGAAACTCTTACAGAAGAAGCAAGAAATGAAGCTATGGGCAAAATAATGGATATTGTTGAAGAAGCAAAACTTACAGCAAATCAACAAGCCAAAAAGATAGTTATAGAATCTATTCAACGCACAGCAACTGAAAATGCGATAGAAAACACAGTTTCAGTCTTTAATCTTGAAAGCGAAGAAGTAAAAGGAAGAATCATAGGACGTGAAGGAAGAAATATTCGTACGCTTGAAAACCTTACAGGCGTAGAAGTAATCATTGACGACTCACCAGATGCAATCTTACTTTCATGCTTTGACCCTGTAAGAAGAGAAATCGCAAGACTATCTCTACATAAACTTGTAACAGACGGACGTATCCACCCAGCAAGAATAGAAGAAGTAGTAGCTAAAACTAAGAAACAAATCGAACAAGAAGTAATAGAAACAGGTAAACGTACTTGTATAGACCTTGGAATAATGAACCTACATCCTGAACTTATCAGAATAGTAGGAAAAATGAAGTATCGTTCTTCATACGGTCAAAATCTATTACAACACTCTCGTGAAGTTGCCAACCTTTGTGCAACAATGGCAAGCGAATTAGGATTAAATCCAAAGATTGCAAAAAGAGCAGGTTTATTACACGACATTGGAAAAGTTCCAGATAACGAACCAGAACTTCCACACGCAATTCACGGTATGAAGCTTGCAGAAAAATACAAAGAAAAACCAGAAGTATGTAATGCAATAGGCTCTCACCACGACGAAATCGAAATGGAAAGCCTTTACGCACCAATCGTACAAGTTTGCGACGCCATTTCAGGAGCAAGACCAGGAGCAAGACGTGAAGTTGTTGAGGCTTACATCAACCGTCTAAACAAATTGGAAGAAATGGCTATGAGTTACAACGGCGTAGTTAAAACATACGCTATCCAAGCCGGAAGAGAATTAAGAGTAATCGTTTCAGCAGAAAAAGTATCAGACGCCGAAGCAAACCAAATCTCGTTAGACCTATCAAAACGCATACAAAGCGAAATGGTATTCCCTGGTATGATAAAAGTAACCGTAATACGCGAAACACGTTCCGTAAACTACGCGAAGTAAAACAACGAAACAAGATAACAAAACAAAAGCCGTATCAATCGATGCGGCTTTTTTATTTTTCGTTTCTTAATATAAAGTCAAATATTCGTAATCGTTGCCTATGATTTCAAGGTATCGTTCAAACTCTTCTCGTTTTATAACTACCGTACCTCTGCAATCATTTGGGTGGAAGGAAAGAGTCTCTGCTGATTTAAGTTTTTCATCAAGGAAGAGATAGACATGATGCTCCTCATCGTTAATCAAGCCGAACGGAGAAACACTTCCCGGCTCTAAACCTAAGTATTTCATCATTCTTTCAGGAGAAGCAAACGAGAGTTTACCACAAGAAGGCAACCCTTGCGAAATAAGTCTTGCTTTAAGCCTTTGTTCCAAATCGTGAATATCCAATTCATAATCGCAATGAAAGCAAACCAAATAGTGCTTATTACCTTTGTGATTGCGGAAAAAGAGATTCTTACAATGAATGCTACCATCGTCTTTCCACCAACGCTTTGCCTCCTCTATTGTCTTACCTTCGGGGTGCATATAATGAGAAAACTCTATCTTATTCTCTTGTAAAAAATTTAAAACCTTGTCAATTCTTTCAGTGTTGTCAAAATTATCCATATTCATTGTTTATTATTTAAGAAGATAATCAAATAAATTCGTCATAATTATACCATTATCCATTGTATGTGTTGGAATATTATCTGTTGTAACAATTATTTTAACAAAAGAATCATTAGTAAGAGTTAATGAACGTTGCTCTTGTTTTTGTTTTTCTTCATCTGGTAAAGAATAAGCCGATTGAATATAAATTCTTTCACTTCCTTTATTACAAACAAAATCTATTTCCAAAACACTTCTATGTGTTTTACCATCTGCATCTTTAAAATAATGAGTAAGACTGCCTACATCAACTTTATATCCACATCCTATAAGATGATTATACAATATATTCTCCATAATATGAGTAGGCTCTACTTGTCTAAAATTAAGCAAGGCATTTCTCAATCCCATATCTGCAAAATAATATTTATAAGGCGTATCAATATATTTTTTACCTTTTATATCATAACGTACAGCCCTGCTAATAAGAAAGGAGTCTATAAAATAATCCACATAAAGTTTTATTGTATTATGATTGATTTTTATTTTCTTTTCTGAATTAAATGTATTAGCAAGTTTAGTTGGATTAGTCAAAGCTCCTATATTAGATGCTAAAATAGTAAATAATTCCTCCAACTCTGCATCATTTTTCACCTTATTTCTATTTATAATATCACTCAAATAGGTTTCTTTTATCAAGTCTTGTAATAAATCTGCTTTTTTAGTTTTATCCTTTTCCAAAACTACGATTGGCAAACCTCCATAATAAATATAATCTTGCCAAAGCGAGTGTATATCTTCTGTTGAATTAGATTTAATTTCCTTAAACGACAAAGGTTGAAGATGAATCTGACTGCCCCTACCTCTAAATTCGGTTATAATATCAGATGATAAAAACTTAGCATTACTTCCCGTAACATACACATCGACATTCTTTATATGAAGAAAACCATTTAACACATCAACAAAATCTTCTAACATTTGCACCTCGTCAATCATAACATAATACATATTAGAATCTTGTTTTGCTAAATTTTCTACATATTCATACAAAACTTCTGCCTTTCTAAATTTCCTATGACCAAAAGAATCAAGTTGAATTTCAATAATATGATTTTCCTCAACCCCATTTTCTATAAGATATTGCTTATAAAGATTAAAAAGTAAGTAAGACTTACCCACACGTCTAAGCCCTGTTACAATTTTAATCAAATGATTATGTCTATAACTAATCAGTTTTTCAATATATTTCTCTCTTCCAAACCTCATTCTACGAACAATTTTTGTGTATTTACACAGTTTTTGATTGCAAAAGTAGCGTTTTTTAAGAAATAAGCAAAGATTTTGTCAATTAAAATATTGTTTGTAATTTTGCGAACAACAAATAAGTAATTTTTTATGAACAATAGCGAAACAAATCTTAATCAAGAGCAGATTGCTCGCTTTGCTAAGGCTATGGGACACCCTACTCGCATTGCTATCTTGCAGTTTCTTGCAAAGCAAAGCACGTGTTATTTTGGCGATATTCACGAAGAGCTTCCTATTGCAAAAGCCACGGTTTCTCAACACCTAAAAGAATTAAAAGAAGCAGGGCTTATTCAAGGCGAAGTCGAAACTCCAAAAGTTAAATACTGCATAAATCGTGAGAATTGGGCGTTAGCACAAAATCTATTCAAGGATTTTTTCAATCAATTAGCAGATAAAAAAGAAAGTTGTTGTAAGTAATATAACATTTCTTTTTTTATCTAAATATTGTTCGTTATTTTACGAATTACAAACATTAAAAAAATATAAGAAAATGAGAAAAACTTTAATGATTATCGGAATTGCTTTAAGCATAATCTCTTGTGGAGAAAGCAAAATAAAGAATGAAGCAATTATTGAAAAGCAAGAAAACAAAACCTCTGTTGAAGTATTGTATTTTCACGGCAAGCAACGTTGTGCTACATGTGTTGCAATAGAGGAAAACACAAAACAAGTAATTGAAGAAAGATTTTCCGAGCAGATAGCAACAGGCGAATTGGTTTTTAAGACAATTGACATTAACGAAAACGAAACTCTTGCCGACAAATACGAAATTACATGGTCTTCTCTTATTCTTGTGGATAATGAAAACGAAAAAGAAATCGTGGAAGACTTAACAAATTTTGCATTTACTAACGCTTTAAATTCTCCTGAGGAGTTTAAAGAAGGCGTAAGCAAGCAAATAAACAATATGTTAAACAATTAGAATATGGAAGCAATACAATCTTTATTAGAAAGTAGTAGCACTCCTATTCTAACAGCCTTTCTGCTTGGTCTTCTCACAGCCTTGTCGCCTTGTCCTTTGAGTACAAACATTGCCTCTATTGCTTACATTTGTAAAAACATTGAAAGCAAAAAACAAATATTACTTAATGGACTTTTATACACCTTAGGAAGGGTTTTTGCCTACACTTTACTTGGCATAATACTAATATCCTTACTAAAAAGTGGAACAAGCCTATTTGGAATACAAAAGTTTCTTGGCAAATATGGAGAAATAATACTTGCTCCTACCCTTTTGATAATGGGAGTCTTTATACTATTTAGCCACAAACTTAAATTACCTTCAATAGGCTTTAACAAAGACGGAGAAAATCTTACAAAACATGGCTATCTTGGAGTATTTCTTTTAGGAGTGTTGTTTGCATTAAGTTTTTGTCCTACAAGCGGAGTTTTTTACTTCGGCATGCTAATTCCAATGTCGGCAACCTCCTCATTCGGCTATGTTTTACCAATTCTTTTCGCACTTGCGACAGCCCTACCCGTAATAATTATTTCTTGGGTTTTGGCTTTCAGTGCAGAAAAGATAGGCAAGACTTACGGAAAGATGCAAAAAATTCAAAGATACTTGAACTTATCGGTCGGAATCATCTTTATTTTAATAGGAATTTATTATTGTATTAACCTTTATTTATAAATATGGAAATAAAAGTATTAGGTCCAGGTTGTGCCAAATGCAAAACAACCTTTAAAGCAATAGAGAAAGTCATCAAGGAAAACAATCTTGATGTAAAACTAACAAAGGTAGAAGACATAATGCAGATAATGCAATATAACATTATGGCTACTCCTGCTGTGGTAGTTGATGAAGAAGTTAAGATTAAGGGTAAAGTCCCAAGTGAAAGTGAAATCAAAAATATATTAGGCTTATGATACAAAGTTTTGCAGATTATGTGGTTTATAATCTTATTGGATTAGATGCAAACAGTCGTTTTGGTGTTGCTCTCAACTTTTTCCTTTATGATAGCATTAAAATCATCTTACTACTCTTTTTTATAAGTTTAGTAATGGGAATAATCAACGCTTATTTCCCAATAGAAAAATTAAGAAACTATCTTTCTTCTCATAAACTTTATGGATTGGATTATTTTCTTGCAGCCTTGTTTGGAGGCATTACTCCTTTTTGCTCTTGCTCCTCAGTCCCGCTTTTCATAGGCTTTGTAAGAGGTGGCATTCCCTTGGGAGTAACTCTCACTTTCCTTATTGCCTCTCCTCTTGTAAGCGAAATAGCAGTTGCTATGTTTCTTGGAACATTTGGCCTTAAAGTAACGCTAATCTATATCATTAGTGGAACTCTTCTTTCTATGATAGGAGGTTTTATTTTAGGCAAGATGAGGCTTGAAAAGTATTTAAGCAATTGGGTAAAAGAGGCGCAAATTCAATCAAACCTACAAAGCGAAGAATGGAAAACGGAAAATACTCCTTTCTTAAAACGTTTGCCAACTATTGCTCGTGAGTCTTGGGGAATTGTAAAGGGCGTTTTGATTTATATTATAATAGGAATAGGAATTGGAGCTACGATGCACGGTTATGTTCCTGAGAACTTTTTTGAGAGGTTCCTTTCTGCTGAAAATTGGTGGGGAGTTCCACTTGCTGTTTTATTAGCTGTGCCAATGTATGCTAATGCAGCGGGAATTGTTCCTATTGTTGAAGTCTTTGTTGCAAAGGGTATTCCTTTGGGAACGGCTATTGCGTTTATGATGTCTATAATTGGATTGTCTATTCCTGAGGCTACAATGCTTAAAAAAGTGATGACTTGGAAGCTTATCGGTATTTTCTTTGGAGTTGTCTCGCTACTGATTATCCTTTCTGGTTATTTGTTTAATTTTTTCTTTACTTTATGAAATTATTTCTTTGAAATATTTTTCTAAAGCTAAGAAAAAAAAGAGCGACTCTTTGAAAAAAAGTCGCTCTTTTTAAGGTTTATTGTTTAATCACTTTTCGCAGCGTGGTCTTTTCATTATCTGTTAATCGCAAATAATAAGTACCACTTGGCAAAGCGTCAATATCTATTGTTTTTGCATTAGAGAAGGTAAGGATTGTCTTTCCTGTTAAATCTATTACTTCTATATTCTCTATTGTTTGACTGAAAGTAATTTTGCTTCTTGTAGGATTAGGGAAGAAAGAAAGGTTTTCAACTTCTGCTTCTTCTACACCACTATCTGTTGCGCAATCTTCTTCAATTCTATCGGCAAATAAAGTGCTCCATAAGGAGTTAGCAGAACTATAAGCCGCCAAACTACCGCAAGGAACGGTTAATGTTGCATCGTTAGGGTTAGGGAATGCAGTGTCATCGCTTATTACAGGAGGATTTGTTGATAAACAAGTAACGTTTTTCAACAATTCAGAATTACCAAATGCGCCACTGCCAATATAATTAACATTGGAACCCAAAGTAACTGTTTGTAACATAATACAATCAGCAAATAAATAATCAGCAATAGAAAAAATACCATCACCAATAGTAACAGAGGTTAAAGCAGAACAATGGTCAAAAACATTATTACCAAACTCTTCAACACTATTAGGGACAGTAACAGAAGTTAATCTATCACAATTTGCAAATGCTCTATATGCTATAAGCCAAACTCTATAATTCGTTCCGTTATAATTAACTGTTTCAGGAATATCTGCCGTTGTAATTGAATTATCTGCATAAGTAAGAGTTGCCAATCCAGGCAATAATTCAGGATATATTTCGTATTGTAACGAATCAACCCAAAAACTTGTTTGTGCAAAAAGCATATTTGCACATAATAGGGTACAAAGAAATGATAATGTCCTTTTCATTTTGTTAATTTTTAATTGTTAATTAAATTATTTCTATTGTAAAATTCTCACCTGCAAAGGTATATAATAATTATCTAAGCACAAAACTTTTTTTATTAAAAGATTCGGACAAAATTCTTGCGAAAAAAAAGAGCGACTCTTTGTTTGAGTCGCTCTTTTGTGTTATTTGATTGTTAAATGTTATTCAACTATCAATTTTTGTGTGCTGATTGTTTCGTCAGCTACTATTCTGATGTAGTAAACTCCACTTGCAATATTGTTCAAGTCGATTGTGTAAGTCGTTGTGCTTGCACTTATTTCGTCTTGACTTAGGATTCTTCCTTGAAGGTCGCTGATTACTATCTTAGCGTCTGATTGTAATCCTGCTAATTTCAAGGTTGCTTGTGTTGTTGCTGGATTTGGATATACGCTTACTTGTAATGCGTTCGCCATTGCGTCTGCTAAGCTTGATAAAGTGAAGGTTTCTACTGCTCCGTATGCTGTACCTGCTTCATTTGTGATGTATGCACGGAAGAAGTATGTTTGTCCTTCTGCTAAGTCATTTACTGCTTGGCTGAATGTAGCGTCTGTAAGTGTTGCAGTGATGTTTTGAACATCTGCATCTTCTAATGTAAAGTCTGCTGTTGTTGATAACGCAAATCCTACTGTGAAGTTTTCAGCGTTTCCTGCGTTTACTAAGGCTCCATTCAAGGTTGCAGATGTGTTACCCACTTCTGTTGCTGGTGAAGTTGTTACTTCTCCTAATGCAATTACTACTTGCTCTTCAAGAGTTGTAAAGTTTGTTGATACCCATGCAGAAGTTTGGTCTTCGCAAATTGCTCTTACTTCTACTGTGTAAGCAGTTGCTGGTGTTAAGCCTGTCAATGCTTTTGTTGTAGCTGTAAGTGTTTCTGCTTCGCCTCCATTTACTTTTAATTCGTATGTAGTTGCTGTTCCGTTCCATGTGATTTCAGCTGTTGTTTCAGTAATATTGCTTGCTACTAACGCTGTTGGTGGTTCGCATGGTTCTGGTTGTGGGTCTTCTCCGCCTTGTGCTGGTAATGTTGTAAAGGTTGTTGATACCCATGCTGATTGTTGGTCTTCGCAAATTGCTCTTACTTCTACTGTGATTGTAAAGTTATCTGGCAATCCTATTAGTTGTTTGCTTGTTGTTGTAAGAGTTTCTGCTTCGCCTCCATTAAGTCTTAATTCGTAAGCAGATGCTGTTCCGTTCCATGTGATTTCAGCTGAGTTTTCTGTAATATTGCTTGCTACTAACGCTGTTGGTGGTTCGCATGGTTCTGGTTGTGGGTCTTCTCCGCCTTGTGCAGCTAATGTTGTAAAGGTTGTTGATACCCATTCAGAAGTTTGGTTTCCGCAAACTGCTCTTACTTCTACTGTGATTGTAAAGTTATCTGGCAATCCTATTAGTTGTTTGCTTGTAGTTGTAACAGTTTCTGCTTCGCCTCCGTTTAATTTTAATTCGTAAGCAGATGCTGTTCCGTTCCATGAAATATCAGCAGAGTTTTCTGTAATATTACTTACTGTTAAGTTAGTTGGTGCATCGCATGGTTCTGGTTCTGGATCTTCTCCTCCTTCTTCTGCGTTTGCATCGTAAATTGTAACATCATCAAGTGCAACTCCGTGTCCGTAGTTTGATACTCCAAGGAATGATATTTGGTATGTTTCAGATTGAGATGGTAATGCGATTGAATCTAATGTCCAAGATTCAACGTGAGTGTTATAAGTTGCTAATGTTACCCACTCTTCTGTTGATGATGTTCTATATTGAACTGTCATTACGTCTTGATCTCCATACCATGATTTATTAACATAATTGAATTTTAAGTAAGGAGCTGTTAGAGATGACATATCAAACATAGGTGTAACTAATCTTGAAGATATGCCTCCTCCTTCTCCTTGGTAAGTGATAAAGCTACTTCCTGATATTGGTGTGTAGTGTGAACTTTCTACTACTTCCCAATCTGTACCATAAGAGCCTCCTGATATTACGTCTGTACTCCAACATAATAAATTTTCAGACTCAAATCCTTCGTAATATGGGAATTCATCTACTGCGACACACTCTGTTGTGAATGATACTATATTTGAAGCCACTGATGGTTCACCATCACAGTTTGTTACTAAGTATGCTAAATATTGTGTTTGAGGTTCTAATTCTGTAAGTGTGAATGGATTTTCTGTTACATCAACTGATGTATATTCTTCTTCTGATGCTTCTTTGTAATACAAAGTCCAAGAAGTCATTTCTTCTGGTGCAATCCATGTAAATGTTGCTTCTTCTGCTGTTTTTGATGTAAGAGCGAATGCTTCTGGTACTGGGCAGTTTGCTCCTTCGATTTTAATATTGTCGATTGCAGCAGGAACTCCGTTTCCCCAACCAGCGTCGTTGTACCAGTAGAATACTAATAATTTATATGCACCTGAAAGTTCAGTAGATGTGTATGAAACATTTGTCCAGTCAGACATTGTTGCTTGATTCAATATATCAATTCCAGCAGGTATTCCTGCATTTTCTGATATTTCTACATTACCGTCACATAATCTAACACTCAAATAATCATAGCCTTCTTCTCCTCCTACTTTGTAGTCGAATGAAATAGAATATTCTAAATCGTCACCAAATTGTATTGGCATAACAACGTATGAACGTGATTCGTTAGCTATTGTGTAAGAATAATTTGATTGGTTGTTTGAAATATAAAGCGATGATAATTCTTCTGTTGATGGCATTCCTGTTGCTGAACCTATCACCCATTGATTAAATCCTGTTCCATAGTATTCTACAGCAAAAGGTGTTGCTTCTAAATTTTGGAAGTCTTGAATGTATGGGAATTCTGATAAAGGTAATGCTCTTGTCATAAAGGTTACTTCTGCTGTTCTGTCAAAATTGTCTACTGAACCGCAATCTGTTTGTACATATACTGAATAGCGTGTTGCTGGTTCAAGTTCTGTAAGTACGATTGATTGTTCTGTTGCTATAACTACTGTGTATTCTGTATCTGTTGTTGCTTTGTAGAATACTTTCCATTGTGTGTGGTTAACATCTTCATCAACCCATGAAACCATTGCTTCTAAATCTGTAATTCCTGTAACGGTTACACTTGTGAAGTTTGGTGCTGGACAGTCTGATACTGGTTGTACAGTAAAGTCGTCTAAGTTCCATGATTCTGGATCGCCAGTTAAAACTGCTTTGTAACGTAATGCAATTCTTGAACCTTCTGTTGCTTCTGTGAATACGAATGGTCCTACATATTCTGACGAACTACGTTCGAATCCAACTGGTGCAACAACTGCTACTGATACGAATGTTGATGTATCCATTGCGTCAGTTACGTATCCAACTTCAAAGATTCCTGCTGCTTCTGCTGTTGCAGCTGTTGTGTTTGCGTAGAATGATAATTGTAATTCTTCTGTTGATAATGCAAATTCAGGTAATAATAAGAAACCATCGCCTTTGAATTCTACAGATACTTCTCCTGAGTGTGCAGATTCTTCATGTCCTTCCCAATAAATACGAGGGAATGCTCCATTCCATGAAGATTGTGTTGCTTGAAGTACATTCCAACAAGAGAATTTAACGTTTGCT
The DNA here is from genome assembly GCA_045644685.1 of Candidatus Onthomorpha sp. Lineage (GTDB taxonomy): Bacteria > Bacteroidota > Bacteroidia > Bacteroidales > P3 > Onthomorpha. The sequence continues at coordinate 36,639 of JAZRHI010000005.1, read as the reverse complement.
GCCTCTTCATCACCTAATACGCTTTCAAAGTCTTCAAACCAGAAAGTAGTTTCGATAGGATCGCAAGAAGTAAAGAAGTTGTATTGTGTAGTTATAGGAGATAATTCATCATCACATGTAGATTGTAATGTAAACACGTATGATGTTGCTGGGGTTAAGTCTGTGATTTCAATAGATGTTTCACTTGTTTCTGCTGTTGTTACTGCTGACGCGTCATTTACTGGATGATATGTAACAGTGTATTGATCTGCTGTTCCTTCCCATGTAATTGTTGCTGTTGTTCCTGTAATTTCTGTAACTTCTACGTTTGCTGGTCTTATACATGTTGTTGGTATGATTTGGATGTTATCGATTGCAGCAGGTGGTTGGTTACCTACTGAGCTATCATTTTTCCAATAGAAAATAATTTGTTTAGTTGTTCCTATAAGGTTTGCAGGTATTCCTGTAGAGAAGTGAGCCCATGTTTCTTGTCCATAAATCTCGTCTGTAAGTGATAATCCGTTATAATAATTTTCAAGGTCTTCTGTTGCATCTAAAGCGAATACTTTGAAAACATCAGAACCATATTCTCCGTTTACTAAGTAATCAAATTCTAATCTATATTCATATCCTGGTTCAAACTCAACAAGTAACGCTGCCATTGAGAAACAATATGTGTTTACATAAGAGTGAGTTGCTCCGTTATCAGATGAAATATACATTGAACGACCTGATGTTTCTTCTTCTTCAAGGTATGCTGTTGCACTTCCTATTTTCCATTCATTTTTTTCATCATACCAATCGTAAGTATAGTATGAAAATTCTGAACCTGCGTCTTCATCTTCAAAGTCTTGAAAATATGGTAATGTAATAGGTGCAGGAGTTGTTGTAAACTGAACTGTATATGTTTGGTCTGTGTTATCGTCTCCTGTTCCACAATCTGTCTTAACATATACATCATAAGTAGTTTCTGGTGTTAAGTCTGTGATTATTAAACTTTGTTCTGTTGCTGGTGCTTCATTCCATTCTACATCTTCTTCTGCGTTTGCTTCTCTGTAATATACAGTCCAAGCTTCATGTTCTGGATCATTGTCAATCCAAGATACTGTTGCATTAGTAGCATTTGCCACAACGCTTACACTTGTTCTTACAGGCGCTGGACATTCTGGTAATTCTTGAATTGAGAAGTTATCTAAATACATTGAACCATAGTAACCTGGCATGAATTTTATTGCAATATAGTAATTAGAGTCTGCATCTAAAACCCATTCAGTAGTATTCAAAAGATATTCTTCCCAATGGTCAGCATTTTGTATTTGCCATGTAGCCATTTGCACAAAGCTTGTTGAATCTGATAGGTCAGTTACATATCCTACTTGTGCAGTTGGTGTTCCTGATCCTTCGTATGCTCTTAATGGGAAAATGAATTGTGCTTGTGTTACATCAAGTTCAAGTGGTGAAGATAAGGCTATCATAGCGTCTGCTCCTGTTTGAAGCATAGTTCCATTGCCTGAAAATTCTTCTCCTACTTCTGGGTAAGTGTATCCGCTAAGATCTCCTTCTACCATTATAGTCCAACAGTTCAAGTTATTGAATGCGTCTGTGAAAGGAAGAGTAGAAATTGATTCTGCACAAGGTGTTCCAAATGATATTGAATTTGTGTAAGGGCTTTCTTCGCCTTCGCCACAAGATGATTTAATTCTTGCATAGTAAGTAGTACCAGAAGAAAGATCTGTTAAAGTGTGTGTTGTTCCTGTTAATGTATAAGTTGTTGCATTTGTCCAATCTGCACTTCCTGCTGCAACTTCAAGAACATATTCGCTTGCTTCTGTAACTGCATCCCATGAAAGTTCAGCAGAAGATATAGTTACATTTGATGCAACAAAGTTTGTAGGTTTTGGACAGCTCATTTCAAACAAGCTAACTAAATCCACAACTGTATTTGCTCCATAGTTAGGAACTACGTGCAAAGAAATTAATATTTCTTGTCCAGCATAAGCTCCCAAATTTATTTCATTATACAAGAAATCATAGTCATTATATGGATAACTTATTGTTTGGACAGTTTGCCAACTTGGACTTTCAACAGAAGTTGAAACTTCCACAGTAAAAACGTTATCAGAAGCCCAAGCAGAAAAAGCACAACCTGAATAAAACGATAATGTTGTGGTTTCTGTTGCTGTATATGCTGGTAAAGTTATTCTACCGTCAGATGTACTGTAATTGCAGTCAGCTGATTTTGAACCATCATATCCTCTTTGTACGTTTTGTTCAAAGCCAGTTATTGTCCAACCAGCAGGAGGCCATGCGCCCTCGAAACTCTCAACGATTGGCACTTGAGAGAATCCTTGAATAGTGGCGAGAAATGCCACTAACAATGTAATAATTCGTTTTTTCATATTTTATTTTTTTTTGGTGTTTTTTTATTACGCTTTTTGTGCTGAACCTAACACGTTAATAATTTTGTGTTCGTATAATGCCTTCAAATTATCTCGTGCTGGTCCTAAATATTTTCTTGGGTCAAATTCAGCAGGCTTTTCTGCCAAAACTTGTCTTACAGCAGCAGTCATCACAATACGTCCATCAGAGTCGATATTCACCTTACAAACTGCTGATTTTGCTGCTTGACGTAATTGTTCTTCTGGAATACCGATTGCATCCTTCATTGCACCACCATATTTGTTTACTATTGCAACTTGGTCTTGTGGAACTGATGATGAACCGTGAAGAACGATAGGGAATCCTGGTATTCTCTTTTCTATTTCTGCCAAAATATCGAAACGTAATGGCGGTGGAATAAGAATACCTTCTTCATTTCTTGTGCATTGTTCAGGACGGAATTTATTTGCTCCGTGAGATGTTCCGATAGATATCGCTAATGAATCAACGCCTGTTTTCTTTACGAAATCTTCTACGTCTTCTGCTTTTGTATATGTGCTATGTTCAGCAGAAACTTCATCTTCTACTCCTGCTAAAACTCCTAATTCTCCTTCTACTGTTACGTCAAATTGATGCGCGTAATCAACTACTTTTTTTGTAAGCGCAACATTTTCTTCGTAAGGTAAGTGAGAGCCATCTATCATAACAGATGAGAATCCGTATTCTATACAAGATTTACAGATTTCAAAGCTATCACCATGGTCTAAGTGCAATACGATAGGAATATTATAGCCTAATTCTTTTGCATACTCAACTGCTCCTTGCGCCATATAGCGTAGAAGAGTTTGATTAGCATATTTTCTTGCTCCTGCTGAAACTTGTAATATCACAGGGCTTTTTTGTGCAACACAAGCTTGAATAATAGCTTGTAATTGTTCCATATTGTTAAAGTTAAACGCAGGAATAGCATAACCTCCCTGCATTGCTTTGGCAAATATCTCTCTTGAATTTACCAAACCTAAATCTTTATAATTAACCATTACGTTATGAATTTAATTATTATTGGATTGAATATTATTTAATATCGTTTGTATTTTCGTATATAGTTGTTTGCTACTCTTTACTAATGGTAAGCGTACGTTATTTTGACAAACACCAAGAATTTCTAAGGCTGCTTTTACCCCCACAGGATTTCCTTCTTCAAAAATAGCTTTTGAGAAAGGCAATAGCTCTTCGTGAATAACTTTTGCTTTCTTATAATTAGATTTTAAGCACAAATTAACCATTTCGCTCATTTGTTTAGGCAACGCATTTGCAGTTACAGATATTACACCTTGCATTCCTAATGACATTAAAGGCATTACTAACGCATCTTCACCAGATACAACCGTAAAGTTTTGAGGTTTGTTCGCTAAAATATCCATACACTGCATCATATTTCCCGATGCCTCTTTTATTCCTATTATATTAGAGAAATCATTTGCTAATTGCAAAGTGGTTTCTGCTGACATATTTACTCCTGTTCGTCCCGGAACATTATAAAGTATTACAGGCACAGGAGAAGCCTCTGCCACAGCTTTATAATGTGCATATATACCTTTTTGAGTAGGCTTATTATAGTAAGGACACACAGAAAGAATAGCTGAAACATTAGCAAAATCTGTTTTCTTTATGCTATCCACCAAACTTCTTGTGTCATTTCCCCCAATTCCCAAAACAATAGGCACTCTATTTGCGGTTACATCTGTTACAAAATCAAGAGAGGCCAAAATTTCTTGATGAGTTAGAGTAGGATATTCAGAAGTTGTACCCATACATACCAAATAATCCACACCTCCTGTAATGACATGCTCTACCAATTTCCCATAAGAAGTGAAGTCAATGTTACCTTGCTTGTAAAACGGCGTTACAAGAGCAACCCCAGTTCCTTGTATATCAAATTTTTTCATAAGTTTACTTTTTTTTATAACTGGCAAAGTTACAGAAAAAAAACAATCACACAAAAGAATTTCGCTTTTTTTAAAAAAACATTCAATATATTTGCAATAAATTTATAGCATGAAAAATGAAAAATAGAAGTAACAATTATAAAATCACTTGGATATTACTTTTTTTAGGCATCATTCTTATGTTTGTCTTTCTTTTCTTTATCCACAACACCGTTACACAACTCAGAAACGAAGAAATAAAAAAAATAAAGATATGGGCAAACGCGGTAAGTCGTAAAATAGAAGTTTTAGACAATGTAAAAGACTTTTTTGACAACTTAGCAATTGATGAACACTCCAAAATGCAACAATTTATCTCAGCACACAAATACATACTCTCACAACCATTAGACAGCGAACTTAATTTCTATTACGAATTCATATCAAACAATCGCACAATCCCCGTAATAATAACCGATGAATTTGACAATATTTTACTTTCTCAAAACATAGAAATACCAGAAACCCAAAAAAAACTATCAGGCAAACTTTTAGAAAAATTTTCTCTTAATCCGCCAATAGAATACACCGCAAGCGACATAAAATTCAAACTTTACTATACAGAAAGCTTAGTTTACTCCAATCTTAAAAACACTTTATATTATTTAACTTACGACTTCTTAACCGAAATTGTAAATAACACCGTTTCAATTCCCGTAATAATTACCGATAACACCCAAACTAAAATCATAGCCCATGGAAACATTGATGAAAAGCTACTAAAAAAACCTCTTTTCAACAAACTTCTTACAGAAATGGAAACACAAAACAATTCTATTTCTATCAACCTACCAAATTATCCTAACGCTAAGATTTTTTATGAAAGCCCTACATTTCTCACCTTTTTGAAATTCTATCCTCCAATCTTCTCTCTTTTAATTATTCTATTTGCTTTCCTAATTATTCAACTGCTTAAAATCACTAAAAAGTCAGAAGAAAACTCTATTTGGATAGGAATGAATAAAGAAACAGCACATCAACTCGGCACACCTATATCTTCGCTTATGGCATGGGTAGAATACCTAAAACTAAATCCAGAAAACGAAATGGTTTGCGCCGAAATCTCAAAAGACATTGACAAATTAAATGTCATAACTCAACGATTCTCACAAGTAGGTAAAACACCAAAAAAAGTAGAGCATAATATAATTGAGATTATTCAAAATTCGACAGATTATATTAAAAAACGAACATCCAAAAAAGTTAATTACCACATAATTTTGCCAGAAGAAAATTGCATAACCATAGACCTAAACCAACACTTGTTTGAATGGGCATTAGAAAACCTAATAAAGAACGCCATAGATGCAATGAGCGGAATGGGCGACCTAACAATAGAATTAAAATCCGATAGCAAAAAAATATACATTGACGTAAGCGACACAGGAAAGGGCGTACCTAAGCGAGATTTTAAAAAGATATTCTATCCCGGATTCACTACAAAGGAACGAGGATGGGGAATGGGACTTTCTCTTGTTAAAAGAATAATAGAAGAATACCATAAAGGAAAAGTATTCATCAAACATTCCGCACTTGGAAAAGGCACAACATTTAGAATAATCCTAAAAAAAGCAAACTAATGTCAGGCATTTACGTTCACATTCCTTACTGTACACAAAAGTGCATCTATTGTAATTTCTATTCTATTGCGACAAAAAAAAGCAAAGACAATTACATAAAAGCCTTAACAAAAGAAATTGAAAACAGAAGCACCTACTTAACCTCTCCAATCAAAACCCTATATTTTGGAGGAGGCACACCAACTTGCTTAAACAAAGACCAAATATCAGAAATCATTATTTCACTAAAACAAAACTTTGACTTAACATCCGTAGAAGAAGCAACAATAGAAGCAAATCCAGAAGACGCAAACTCTGAACTATTAGAACATCTTTTAACATTAGGATTTAACAGAATCTCTTACGGAATACAAAGTTTTAATGACAAAGATTTACGACTAATAAACCGAAGGCACTCTTCCCAAACAGCCATTAACGCAATAGAACTTTCAAGACAAGTCGGTTTTTCAAACATTAGCTTTGACCTTATGTTCAATCTTCCAAATATGACTTGCGAAAGTTGGGAGAAAAACTTAGAAACAGCCGTTAAACTTTCACCCGAACACCTTTCTTGTTACTCTTTGACTCGCGAAGAGGGAACTATGCTTGATAAGTTAATGAATAAAAAAATTATTTCTTTGCCTTACGAAACGGAAATCGTAAAACAATTTAATAAAGCTAAGGAATATTTAGCGCAAGCAGGCTATGAACATTACGAAATTTCAAACTACTGCAAAAAAGGATTTAAAAGCAAACACAACTCTGCATATTGGAGAGCCGAAGAATACATTGGACTTGGTGCAGCAGCACATTCTTTCAACATCAACACACGTTCTTGGAATCCAGAAAACATTGAAGAATATATATCTAACATAGAGAATAACATCCCTCCTTTTACAGAAACCCTTAGCGAGAAAGACAAATATAACGAATACATTATGCTTTCTCTTCGCACAAAAGAAGGAATAGACACCAAGTATATAGAAGAACATTTCCCACAATTCCTTAGCCACTTCCTAACACAAAAAGAAAAAGCCAAAGAATTGTTTAAAACTCCTTGGCTTCTCAACGATAGAATCGCACTTGAACTTATGATTTAATTCTATTTTCTTTCCCAAACTTCAAAACGGAAATTCACTTCTTCCTTTTTGTCATACAACATAGGAGAAAGTCTTTTCACTTCCCACACATTTTCATCTATCTCAGGAAAAAACACATCTGCCTCAAAGTCTTTATACACCCTTGTAATGTATAGCTTATCCGCCTTTGGCAATAAAGCCTTGTAAAGACTTGCTCCACCAATGCAAAACACCTCATCCTTTTCAGATTTCAAAGCTTCCAATGCCATTTCTGTATCATTAAACAATTCAGCACCAGAAACAGCATAATCCTTTTGCGAAGACACTACAATATTTCTTCTATTCTTTAAAGGTTTAAATGGTAAACTTTCCCAAGTTTTACGACCCATTAAAACAGTTTTCGCATTTGTAGTTTTTTTAAAATACTTTAAGTCCTCACTTATATGCCATAGCAAATCATTATCCTTACCTATTGCATTGTTTTGTGCAATCGCTACAATTAAACTTATCATACAGCCACCTCCGCTTTAATATGTGGATGAGAAACGTAGTTTTCTATTTTTATATCCTCGTAAGTAAAATCAAAAATATCCTTTACATCAGGATTAAGTACCAATTTAGGTAATTCGTATGGCGTTCTGCTAAGTTGTAACTTAGCTTGCTCAATATGATTTGAATAAAGATGAGCATCACCCAAAGTATGAATAAATTCTCCTGGCTCTAAACCACACACTTGTGCAATCATCGCTGTAAGCAATGCGTAAGATGCTATATTAAATGGCACACCTAAAAACACATCTGCACTTCTTTGATAAAGCTGACAAGACAATTTACCATTCGCAACATAGAATTGAAAAACTATATGACAAGGAGGCAACGCCATCTGTTCAACTTCTCCTACATTCCACGCACTAACAAGCATTCTTCTACTATCTGGTGTGTTTTTTATTTGGTGAATAAGTTGCGAAATTTGGTCTGTGATTTTTCCGTCAGCACCTTGCCATGCTCTCCATTGCTTTCCATAGACAGGACCTAAATCTCCGTTTTCGTCTGCCCACTCATCCCAAATTGTTACTTTATTATCATGAAGGTATTTTATGTTTGTATCTCCTTTTAAGAACCAAAGCAATTCATGAAATATAGAACGAGTATGCAATTTCTTAGTTGTAAGTAAAGGAAATCCCTTTTGCAAATCAAATCTCATTTGATACCCGAAAACAGAATACGTTCCTGTTCCCGTTCTATCGGATTTTTCATTACCATTTTCTAAGATATGTGAAAGCAAATCTAAATATTGTTTCATTTTTATGCCTCCAAATTTAATAAATCCTTACCTATATCTCTTCTAAACGTCTTACCGTCAAAATCTATCTTTTCAATATTTTCGTAACACTTGTTTAACGCATCTTGCATTGTGTTGCCAAAGCAAGAAACCGCAATAACTCTACCTCCAGATGTTAGGATTTGAGAGCCCTCTCCCGCTTTTGTTCCAGCATGAAACAGATTACAATCAACAACCCTATCAAGTCCTGTCATAATCTTGCCCTTTTCATAATCTTCTGGATAGCCTTTTGAAACCAAGAACACAGTTGTACATACTTTTTCCGAAACCTTTAATTCGTATTCATTCAAACGTTCTTGCGAAATAAGTTCAAACGCTTCTACTATATCAGATTCTATTCTTGGGAACACACTTTCTGTTTCAGGGTCTCCCATTCTAACGTTGTATTCTATAACGTACGGTTCGCCTTCTACGTTCATCAATCCTATAAAGATAAATCCTTTATATTCTATGGCGTCTTCTTGCAATCCTTTTATAGTTGGCTTTATTATCTTATTCTCTACCTTATCTAAAAACTCTTTTGTAGCAAAGTTTACAGGAGAAACACTTCCCATTCCGCCAGTATTCAATCCTGTATCGCCCTCTCCTATTCTCTTATAGTCTTTTGCTTCTGGTAAAACACAGTAATGCTTTCCATCTGTCATAACAAACACACTACATTCTATACCTTTCAAAAATTCTTCTATAACAACTTTTTCTGATGCTTTACCAAACTTAGAGTTTTCAAGCATTTGTTTCAATTCTTCTATTGCTTCCTCTAATATTTCGCTTATTACAACTCCTTTTCCTGCTGCTAATCCGTCTGCTTTTAAGACGTATGGTGCAGAAAGTGTCTTTAAGAAATCTATTGCTTGATTTAATTCATCTTTTCCAAAAGATTTGTATCTCGCAGTTGGGATATTATGTCTTACCATAAAGTCTTTTGCGAAATCTTTGCTTGATTCCAATGCAGCACCTTTTTGTTTTGGTCCAATAACCATTAGGTTTCTTGTTCTCTCATCATCGTATAAACAATCAGCTATACCGTCTGCCAAAGGTTGTTCGTTACCTACAACAAGCATATCTATATTATTGTCTATTATGTATTGCTTTATGTCTTCGTTGTTTGAAGAAATATTAACACATTTAGCAATTTGATTTATTCCTACATTACCTGGTGAAACTATTAGTTCACTTGTCTTTTTGCTTTCTACTATTTTTTTTGCAATAGCATGTTCTCTTGCTCCTGAGCCTAATAATAATATCTTCATTTCTTTTGTTTTTATTTTTCATTGACAATAGAGAAATCCATTTGCTTTTTAATCATATTCACATTCTCTATTTTAATTTTTATTTTCATTCCTAACTGATAAACATTGCCCGAGTTCTTTCCTACATAACGGAAATTATCTTCGTCTAATGCGTAGAAGTCATCATTTATCTTCTTTATTGGCACTAAACCTTCGCACTTACTATCATCCAATAACACATATAATCCCCATTTGCTAACACCTGATATAATACCTTCGAAAATCTTGCCTACCTTATCGGATAAATATTCTGCTTGTTTATACTTTACACTCATTCTTTCCGCTTCGGCTGCTTTTTTCTCCATATTTGAGCAATGCTCACACCTTTCCTCGTAAATTTCTTTATTAACGCTTGCTTTGTCTTCAAGGTATAATTCTAAAAGTCTATGAACCATTAAATCGGGATAACGTCTAATTGGCGATGTAAAGTGTGTATAATATGGGAATCCTAAGCCATAGTGTCCTATGTTTTCAGTTGTGTAAATTGCTTTACTCATTGTGCGTAAGGCAATCATACTTATCATTGTTTGTTCTCCCTTTCCGTTGATTTTTTCAAAAAGGTCGTTAAAACTTCTTGCTAATGTAGAACGGTTTTTGTCGTTTAGGGTATATCCAAACTTACCAATAAGGTCTTTAAATACGTTTAACTTTTCTTCGTTTGGCTTGTCGTGAACTCTATATACGAAAGTCTTTGCTTTATTCTTTTGTTTTTGTTTTCCAATGAACTCCGCAACTTTTTTATTAGCCAATAGCATAAATTCTTCTATTAACCAATTTGCTTCTTTCGATTCTTTAACGTACACTCCTATTGGTTTGGCATTTTCATCTAAACGAAACTTCACTTCTTCGCTTTCAAAATTGATTGCTCCTGCCTTAAACCTTTTATTACGCATGATTTCCGCCAAAGACCACAAAGGTAAAATATATTCACTGTACTCTCCGCTCTTGTCTTCTATTACTTTTTGTGCTTCTTGATATGTAAATCTTCTGTTGGATTTAATAACTGTTTTACCTATCCATTGATTTACTATCTCAGCCTTTGGATTCATTTCAAAAACTACGGAAAAACAGAATTTTTCTTCGTCTTGTCGTAATGAGCAAACGCCGTTACATAATTTTTCTGGCAACATTGGTATTGTTCTATCTACTAAATATACCGATGTTCCTCTCTCGTAGGCTTGTTTGTCTATCTCTCCGCCTTGTTTTACATAGTAACTTACGTCTGCAATATGCACTCCGACTTCGTAATTGCCATTTGGCAAATATTCTAACGACAATGCGTCATCAAAATCCTTTGCATCGTCAGGGTCTATCGTGAAAGTAATTTTGTTTCTGAAATCTTTTCTGTTTTTAATCTCCGATTTAGGTAATTCAACCGCTATTTCTGCTGCTTCTTTCTCTACTTCGGCAGGGAAGAATAAAGGAAAATCAAATTCAGACAAGATAGACTGCATTTCAACGTTGTTATCGCCAGGTTTTCCTAATACTTTAACAACTTTTCCAAATGGATTATTGGCACTATCAGGCCATTCTGTGATTTCTGCTAATACTTTATCTCCATTTTTTGCGTTTGCGACACAATCCATTGGGATAAAAATATCAACAGGCATAAAAGAAGAGTCTGGAACTACGAAAGCATATCGTGGATGCATTTCAATAATTCCTACAAATGACGTTTTGGCTCTTTCGATTATTTCTATAATTTGTCCTTCTCGCTTTCTATTTTTGCGTTGTGGGAAAAGATAAACCTTAACCTTATCTCCGTGAAGAGCATGGTAAGTGTTGTTATGAGAAATGTATATATCCTCACCCTCATCCATTACAACGTATGCTTTACCTGTTTGTTTCATATCCACAATCCCCACAACGTAGTGTTTAGGTAATACATTACTTGTAATATACACAGGATTTAGTTTATACTTTCCTTGCTTTTCTTCTATTAAAATATCTTCTTCAAGCATAGATTTTAAATAATGTTGAACCATTTGTTTGGTTCCTTTATCCATAAAACCAAGTCGAGATGATATTTGTTTATAATTAAAAAGAGAATTTGGATTTAAAGCAAATATTTTAAGTATAGAAGTTTTAAATTCAGTGTTTTGCTTATTTTTATCAATCATAATATTTGTGTTTTCCTTTGCAAATATAAAAATAATCTTTGAATAGGAATATTATTTCTTAGGTTTAGAAAAATATTTCTTTGTTTTAAAAAATTATTCCTTAGGTTTAGAAAATTATTTCTTAGGTTTATTGTCTCAATATTTTTTGTTATCTTTGCCAGTTGATTTTTCATTAAAATATTATCATATATGTCAGAAATAGCAAGTAAATATAATCCAGCGAATGTTGAAGATAAATGGTATTCTGCTTGGTTAGAAAATAATTGTTTTAGATCTAAGCCTGACGGACGAAAGGCTTTTACAATCGTAATCCCACCTCCTAATGTTACGGGCGTACTTCACATGGGCCACATGCTGAATAATACTATTCAAGACGTGCTTGTGCGCCGCGCAAGAATGAAAGGATTTAACGCATGTTGGGTTCCGGGTACCGACCACGCATCTATTGCAACCGAAGCAAAGGTTGTTGCAAAATTAAAGGAAGAAGGAATTGACAAAAAGGACCTTAGCAGAGATGAGTTTTTGACTCACGCTTGGCAATGGAAGGAAAAACACGGCGGAATTATACTTGAACAACTTAAAAAGTTAGGAGCCTCTTGCGATTGGGAGAGAACACGCTTCACAATGGAGGATGTGCTTTACGAATCAGTAATACACGTTTTTGTTGATTTGTATGAAAAAGGCCTTATTTACAGAGGCGTTCGTATGGTAAACTGGGACCCTGCCGCACTCACTGCTTTAAGCGATGAAGAAGTAATATTCAAAGAACAAAACTCTAAACTTTATTATTTAAAGTATAAGATAGAAGATTCAGAAGACTATTTAATTGTAGCAACTACGCGTCCTGAAACGATATTAGGCGACACTGCTGTTTGCGTTCACCCTGAGGACGAAAGATATGCACACTTAAAAGGCAAGAAAGTAATAATCCCTATCGTAGGAAGAAGCATTCCTATCATATTTGACGAATATGTAGATAGAGAATTTGGTACAGGAGCATTAAAGATAACACCTGCTCACGACATTAACGACTATAATTTAGGAATTAAGCATAAACTTGATTCAATCGATATATTCAACGACAACGGAACGCTAAACGAGAACGGAAAACAATACTCTGGATTAGACAGATTTGATTGCAGAAAGAAAATTGCGAAAGACCTTGAAGCAGCTGACCTGATGTTCAAAATAGAAGACTACAACAACAAAGTAGGTTGCTCAGAAAGAACAGGGGCTGTAATAGAACCTAAACTATCTCTTCAATGGTTTTTGAAAATGGAAGAATTGGCTAAGCCAGCTCTTGAAGTTGTAATGAACGATACGATAAAATTCCACCCAGCTAAGTTCAAAAATACTTACAGACATTGGATGGAAAACGTAAAAGACTGGTGTATTTCAAGACAGCTTTGGTGGGGACAAAGAATTCCTGCATATCATCTTCCAAATAGGGAATTCGTAGTTGCTAAATCAGCAGAAGAAGCTTTGAAAAAGGCACACGAACTTTACCCTAACGAGAATTATACTTTGAATGACTTGAAACAAGATGAGGATGTATTAGATACATGGTTTTCTTCTTGGTTATGGCCAATGAGTGTCTTTGATGGAATTAGAAATCCTAACAACGAAGAAATCAACTATTACTATCCAACCAACGATTTAATCACTGCACCTGAGATTATTTTCTTCTGGGTTGCGAGAATGATAATGGCGGGATTGGAATACAAGAAAGACATTCCGTTTAAAAACGTTTATTTCACAGGAATCGTAAGAGATAAATTGGGACGTAAGATGAGCAAGAGCCTTGGTAACAGTCCTGATCCTATTGAGCTGATTGAGAAATACGGAGCCGACGGAGTAAGAATGGGAATGTTACTTGCGTCACCAGCAGGTAATGACTTGCCTTTCGATGAAACGTATTGCGAACAAGGAAGAAACTTTTCTAATAAAATATGGAACGCATTGCGTTTAATAAAATCATGGACTGTTGAAGACATTGAACAACCTAAGAGCTCAGCACAAGCAATCGAATGGTTTAATGAGCAAATGAATAAAACATTATGCGATTTGGAAGATGATTTTTCTAAATATCGTTTATCTGAATCTTTAATGAATGTTTATAAATTCGTATGGGATGACCTTTGTTCTTGGTATTTGGAAATTATTAAGCCTGCTTACCAAGCTCCTATCGACAGAAAAACTTACGAAGCTACACTTGACATATTTGAAAGTGTAATGAAAATTCTTCATCCTTTCATGCCATTTGTCAGCGAAGAAGTTTATCATATCATAAAGGAAAGAGAAGACAAGGACTTTATAATGCAAACTCTACTTCCTGAGACAAGAGAAATCAACTCTTCATTATTGAACGAGTTTGAGTTCGTTGAAGAATTTATAACAGCAATAAGAAGTGTTAGAAACGAGAAAAACATAGCACAAAAAGTTGCTTTACAAGTTTATTTCACTAAATCAGAAGAAGGACTTATAATAGAAAAATATTCTGACATTGTTTGCAAACTTTGCAACCTTGACACTCTTGAAGCATGCGAAGCAAAGGTTGAAAAAGCCATAGCAAAAATGGTTAGAACCTTAGAGTTTTTCGTTCCTTTGACAGAAAACGTAAACAAAGAAGAAGAAATCAAAAAAATAAAAGCAGACATAGAATACTATGAAGGCTTTAAAGCATCTGTAATGAAAAAATTATCTAATGAAAGCTTTGTAAGCAAAGCACCAGAGCAAGTTGTTGCAATGGAAAGAAAGAAATTATCAGATGCAGAACAAAAAATAGAAACACTAAAAGAACAATTAAAAGCATTTCTATAAGATATTTTCTGACAAATTGTCATAAAATTAAATTTGGAACAAAAATTACCTTTTAAGTGTTAAGAAATAAAATTATAAACGATAAAATAACATAGGAGATTAACGAAATGACAAAAGTAAACGTTAGACCTTTATCTGACAGAGTTTTGATTAAACCTGCGGAAATGGAGCAAAAAACTGCCTCTGGCATAATTATACCTGACACAGCTAAGGAAAAACCAATGAGAGGTGAAGTTATAGCGGTTGGACCTGGCAAAAAAGACGAGCCAATGACAGTTCAAGTTGGCGATCAAGTGCTTTACGGAAAGTATTCAGGAACAGAAATCGCTATTGACGGCATTGACTATCTTATAATGAGAGAAAACGATATTTATGCAATAATCTAAAAACACAAGAACATGGCAAAAAACATAATATTTAACACAGAAGCAAGAGAACAACTAAGATTAGGTGTTGATGCTTTGGCTAATGCTGTAAAAGTAACATTAGGACCAAAAGGAAGAAACGTTATAATTGACAAAAAGTTTGGTGCGCCACACATAACTAAGGATGGTGTTTCAGTTGCAAAAGAAGTAGAATTAGAAGACCCAATTCAAAATATGGGAGCGCAACTTGTGAAAGAAGTTGCTGCAAAAACTAACGACCAAGCAGGAGATGGTACAACTACTGCAACAGTTTTAGCACAAGCAATCGTAAATACAGGTATCAAAAACGTAACTGCTGGCGCTAATCCAATGGATTTGAAACGTGGTATCGACAAAGCAGTTGTAGAAGTTATAAAAGACTTAAAAGCACGTTCAAGAGAAATAGGCGAAGGCAAAGAAAAAGTAGAACAAGTTGCTACTATATCTGCAAATAACGATAAATTCATCGGACAAATCATTGCTGATGCAATGGATAAAGTTAAAAAAGAAGGAGTAATTACAATAGAAGAAGCTAAAGGCTTAGATACAACAGTTAAAGTTGTAGAAGGTATGCAATTCGACAGAGGATTCCTTTCTCCATACTTTATTACAAACACAGAAAAGATGGAAGCCGTTTACGAAAATCCTTTCATCTTAATCTATGACAAGAAAATCTCAAATTTAAAAGAGCTTTTACCAATATTAGAAAAGACAGTTCAAACAGGAAGAGGCCTTTTAATCATCTCAGAAGACATAGAAGGCGAAGCATTAGCGACACTTGTTGTAAACCGTCTAAGAGGTTCTTTGAAAATCGTTGCAGTTAAAGCACCAGGATTTGGAGATAGAAGAAAAGAAATGTTAGAAGACATAGCAATTCTTACAGGTGGAGTTGTAATTTCAGAAGAAAAAGGTTACAAACTTGAAGATGCTGACCTTACAATGCTTGGTTCTGCACAAAAAATCACAGTTGATAAAGACAATACAACTATTGTATCAGGTGCAGGCGCAAAAGAACAAATCGATGCAAGAGTTAGCCAAATCAAAGCACAAATAGAAAAAACTACATCTGACTACGACAGAGAAAAATTACAAGAAAGACTTGCTAAATTGGCAGGTGGAGTTGCTGTAATCTACGTTGGAGCAGCCTCAGAGGTAGAAATGAAAGAAAAGAAAGACCGTTTCGATGATGCACTTAACGCAACAAGAGCTGCATTAGAAGAAGGAATTATCCCAGGCGGTGGAGTAGCTTTCATAAGAGCAATATCTGCATTAGATAACATTAAAGGAGAAAACGATGACGAAGAAACAGGTATTCAAATCGTACGTCGTGCGTTAGAAGAACCGCTTCGCCAAATCGTAGCCAATGCAGGATTAGAAGGATCCGTAGTAGTAAACAAAGTAAAAGAGCTTGAAGGCGACAATGGCTTTAATGCAAGAACAGAAGTTTATGAAGACCTTCACGCATCAGGCGTTATAGACCCTACAAAGGTAGCAAGAGTTGCAATAGAGAATGCAGCGTCAATTGCATCTATGATTTTAACAACTGAATGCGTTCTTTCAGAAATAAAAGAAGAAGCTCCTGCAATGCCAGCTGCACCAGGAGGAATGCCAGGTATGTATTAACAGATATTAACAATAAGTCCAAGAGCTTTTCTTGGGCTTATTGTTTTTTAACACCAAAAGATTATGATACAAAGAATACAAACCCTTTATTTAGTAATTGTATTAGCATTATCAGTTGCAAGTTTCTGTTTCCCATTAGCAGTATTTGAAACAGATAAATACGATGCAAGCGAATACAATCTAATTCCAGAAGCAGTTTCAGCCGAAACAACTTCTTTACCACAAGGAAGCATAGCTTGGAATGCGATATTCTTTCCGATAGCGAGCGGAATATTAGCCTTAGTTGCCATATTCCTTTACAAAAATCGTCCTTTACAAATGAAGATTACCGCATTTGGTTTCCTTTTATCGACAATATATGTAGGATTGCTTTTACTTTGGATAATATCTGCACAAGAAACAGCCCTTGCTCAGCAATCTATCCAAATAACTAAAACAATCTACGGAGTATCTACTTACCTTCCAATGGTACAAGTGTTATTTTTCATTTTAGCACAAAGAGCCATTAAAAAAGATGAAAAAATGGTAAGAGATTCTGAAAGAATCAGATAAATAAAGCTAAGAAAAAAATTTCTAAACCTAAGAAATATTTTAATAAAGCAAAGAAATAATTTTTTAATTCTTTGCTTTATTTTTTTTATTCTTATATTTGCAGAAACAAAACAAAAATAGAGATGAAGAAAATTACATTAAGCATTTTGTTATGCGTAATATCTGCCTTTTTTTGGCAATCTATGGCTTGCACAAGCATATTAGTAACACGCAAAGCCTCAGTTAATGGTTCTACAATGATAACTTACGCTGCCGATTCTCACACTCGCTATGGAGATTTATACTATTTAGCAGGCGGAATACACCAACCAGGAGAAATGGTGCAGATATACGATTACGGCGACGGCAGACCGCTAATCCAAATTCCACAAGTAGAACGCACTTTCACCATAATCCGTAACGCAAACGAAGTAGGCTTAGGCATAACCGAAACAACCTTTGGAGGAAGAGCAGAACTTGAAAGCAAAACTCCTGCAATAGACTACGGAAGCTTAATAAGACTTGCATTACAACGCGCATCTAACGCAAGAGAAGCCATAAAAGTAATGGCAGAACTTGTAGAAACATACGGTTATTGTTCATCTGGCGAAAGTTTTTCAATAGCTGACGACAAGGAAGTATGGATAATGGAAATGATTGGTAAGGGAGAAGAAAATGGAGCCGTATGGGTAGCGATGAAAATACCAGAAGGCTGTATTTCTGCACACGCAAATCATGCTCGTATCACAACCTTCCCACTACAAACAGGCAAAAATTACAAAAGTATAAGCTCAAAAAATCTTAAACACATATTTCGTCCAGAAGTAGAGGTAATTTACAGCCACGATGTCATAACCTTTGCACGCAAAAAAGGCTATTTCACAGGCAAAGATCAAGATTTCTCTTTCTCTGACACCTACGCACCAATCAATTTCTCAGCAGCAAGAGGCTGTGAGTCGAGAGTATGGTCTATTTTCCGTCGTTGCAATTCACAAATGGAACAATACGAAGACTATGCCATGGGATACAACCTACAAAACCGTATGCCACTTTGGATAGTGCCAGATCAAAAACTTACAGTTCAAGACGTAATGGAACTAATGCGCGACCACTTCCAAGGAACTAAAATGGATATGACACAAGACTTAGGAGCAGGTCCTTTCAAATGTCCTTACCGTTGGAGACCTATGGATTTCACAGTTAATGGTCAAGAATACGTTCACGAAAGAGCCATTTCCACACAACAAACAGGCTTTTCAATGATTATAGAATCAAGAGAACACATGCCAACTTTCGCAAAAGGATTGATGTGGTTTGGAGTTGATGACACTTATTCTACAGTTTATATGCCGATTTACACAGCTTTACAATCAGTAAACGAACACCTACAAGAAGGAAACGGAACAATGATAGAATATAGCGAAAGCTCAATGTTTTGGTTGTTTAACTTCGTAACAAATTTTGCTTACACACGCTATTCAGACATGATAAAAGACATAAGAAAAGTGCAAAAGAGATTAGAAGCTTCTTATCTTTTAGACGTAAAACACTTTGACAAGAAAATACTTCGCCTTTACAACGACTCAACTGACGTAAACGAAATAAAAGAACGCATGACTAATTTCTCTAATATAAGAGTTATATCAACATTCTACGAATGGACAGAATTAAAAGAATACCTTATTGTAAAATATATTGATGGTAATATCAAAAAAGAAAAAGATGGTAATTTCATTGAAAGCCCTTACAGAAAAGGTCAATGCGTTATGCCAGAACAACCGCAATATCCTGCAAAATGGTATGAAACTATTGTAAAGGATAATGGAGAAATTTTAAAAGTTCATTAAAATAAAACACCATGAGTTACCTTATAATTATTCTTGCTGTATTATTAGGAATTATTGGCTTGATTGGAGCTATTGTACCGGGACTTCCAGGCACTCCTCTTAGTTATGTTGGATTGTTAATCTTAATTTTTCTTCCAACTTTTCAAACAAATACAAACCTACTCATTGTTATGGCAATCATAGCCATAGCAATCACAGTTTTAGACTATATAATACCAATCTATGGCACTAAGAAATTTGGAGGAACAAAAGCAGGCGTAAGAGGAAGCACAATAGGGCTTATCGTAAGTATATTTGTACTACCTGTATTAGGTATAAGCTTAGGACCTTTCGGCATTTTCGGAATCATACTTGGACCTTTCCTTGGAGCTTACATAGGAGAAAAATACTATGGCAATAAAGAAAATGCAACAAAGTCAGCAATAGGTTCTTTTATTGGCTTTTTAGTTGGCACCTTCATAAAAACAATTTACGGAATCATTGCCTTAGTCTTCATAATCAAAGACTGCTGGAATTACTTATTTTAAACACTGAAACAAAATGAAAAGAATACTTTTTGTCTGCCACGGAAATATTTGCAGAAGCCCAATGGCAGAATTTATAATGAAGGATTTGGTTGCTAAACGTGGCGTTGCCGATAGGTTTCACATAGAATCTTGTGCTACAAGCCGAGAAGAAATAGGCAACTCGGTCTATCCGCCTGCAAAAGCAAAACTTGCCGAGCATAATATCTCGTGTAAAGGAAAGACTGCACGTCAAATCACAAAGCGAGATTATGAAGAATTTGACCTTATCATTGCAATGGATAGAAATAACCTTAGAAACCTTGTGCCATTCGTAGGAGAAGATCCTCAAAACAAAGTTTCGCTAATGATGAGCTATGCTGGATTGCACAAAGACGTAGCAGACCCTTGGTACACTGGCGATTTTGAAGCTACATGGCAAGACATTTCTCTTGCTTGCAATGCTTTATTAGAGCAACTTCTCGTAAGCCAATCGTAAACTTTCATACATAACCGTTCCGCAGTAGGAATAATTGAGGCTTTCTACCATTGATTGCATTATTTTGTTATCAGGGTGAGTGTCAATCCTTATACTGCGGAACGTTTTCTTTACCTCATCTTCTGCAAAGGTCATAAAAATTTTACCATAACCCTTTCCAACTCCATTATTCACCACACAAACTCTGTGAATTGTAGCATAGTCTTGCGTATCCATTAACCACTCCCCTCCTTTTAAGTCATCGTATACCTTTTCTCCCGAATAAACCAACGCACCATAGATAAGAATTTCATCTCCCTTGCACACCACTCTGCCAACTCCCTTTTCAATGTCCGCAATCACCACTTCCCTATTAGGATAGCCGTTTTGCCATTGATTTATCCCCGCTTGTGCAAGTCTTTTTACTGCTCCCGCAATAATTTCCACTATTTTATCTACATCTTTCTTTTCAGCCAATCGCCAAACCAATGTTTCTCTATTCATAATCATTTTTAAAATTTCAGAAAGCAAATATACGATAAAATTATTTTTTCGTATATTTGCATATTGTAAAGAAACTCAAAAATAAATAAAGCTATGAAAAAATTATATCGTTCAAGAATCAACAAAAAGCTTTGTGGCGTTTGTGGAGGGTTTGCAGAATATTTTGAAATAGACCCAACTATATTAAGAATATTACTTATCATATTTGTGCTTTGCGGAGGTGCAGGAATATTAGCCTACATAGTAGCTACGTTACTTATGCAAACTAATCCAAATCAATAATATTAGTATGATAATAACAACGACAAACAATATTGAAGGAAAGCAAATAGCGACCTATCTCGGTATTGTAACAGGGGAAATAGTGGTTACACTTCAAGTGAAACCCTTTCTAAAACGTCAAGACCCTGATAAGAAAAATCGAAGTTCGGGATACGAAAGCGCTTTGTTTGAGGCTAAACAGACAGCTTTAAAACAAATGGAAGAAAGAGCTACAAAACTTGGAGCAAACGCTATTGTCGGCATCAGCTTTTCGGTAGATGATTTCAGCGGTGGCTCATACGTTATGGCTTTTGTAAGCGGTACAGCTGTAAAGGCTTACTAAATCACTCCCTTATCAATCTTCCGTTTTCGTATTTTATTAGATACGAATGTCCTTTCTTTGTTTTGAAAGATAGTTTTGCGTCTTTGTAAAGAAGATTGCATTCTTCTCCTGCATTGGAATTAAGGATTAGTTTTTTCAATTCGCCTTTTTCCCAAATAATATCAAGTTCAAATCCTCCTCTTGCTAAGACTCCTTTCAGTTCCCCTTCACTCCAGGCTTTTGGAAGTGCAGGAAGAATATGTAAAAAGCCTAAATGTGATTGCAAAAGCATTTCTAAAATTCCAGCACTACCGCCAAAATTTCCGTCAATCTGAAAAGGTGGGTGCGAATCCCAAAGATTGTTTAACGTTCCGTGTTTTAAGAGATTGCCAAACAAAAGGTATGCCCTATCACCATCGCAAAGCCTTGCCCATTGATTGATTTTCCAACCCATACTCCAGCCTGTTGCTCCATCGCCTCTATGATTTAAAACAACCTTTGAGGCTTCTGCTAAATCAGGGGTAAGAATTGGAGAAATAGTGCTACCAGGGTGAAGTCCAAATAAATGATTTACATGACGATGTTCATCTTTTGGGTCATCAATATCTTTGCTCCATTCCATAAGTTGCCCATATCGTCCTATTTTATAAGGCATTATTTTTTTCAATACGTTTTCCCATTCTTCCCTTTGAAGTTTGTCTTTGCCAAGTGTTTCACTTGCCTTTATTGCACTAAGCAATATTTCCCTCGCTACTGCATTAGCAAAAGTAGCTCCTTCATCTATTGGTCCATGTTCAGGAGAGGTTGAAGGGCAAGCGGTATAAATTCCATCGGGTCTTTGCCATAGATAATCTACTGTAAAGTTTGCACTTTCCTTTATTATATCGTAGGCTATGTTTTCTAAGTATTGTTTATCTTGGCTGTAATCATAATAATCCCAAAGATGAAGTGCAAGCCATGGTCCTGCCATTGGAGAAAAATTCCAACTCATATCCTCGCTACTTAACGGAGAAGTAAATCCAAATATGTTAGAAGAAATTGAGGCAGTCCAACCTCTTGCGTTGTAATACGCCTTTGCGGTTTGTCGTCCTGGTAGAATAAGTGTGCGAATATAGTCAATTAAAGGCTGATTGCACTCCAAAAGATTTCCAGGGCTTGCAAGCCAATAATTCATTTGAAGATTTATGTTATTATGATAATCAACTCTCCAATCGCCATCGACTCCTCTTGCCCAAATTCCTTGTAAGTTTGATGGCAAATTGCCTTCTCGCGATGAGGCAATAGTCAAATATCTTCCGAAATTAAAGTATAATTCTTCTAAGCCATAATCTGCTTTCCCTTTTCTATACCTTTCAAGACGTTTGTCTGTTGGTAAATCCTCAAAACTTTCATTTGGATTGAGATTTAACTCCACTCTATTAAACAAATTACAATAATCATTTAGGTGTCTTTGCTTTAAGTCTTGATAAGTCAATCCTTCAATTCTTTCAAAGGTCTTTTCAGTTGTTTCAATAGGGTTTATGCCAACGTATGTATTGCAATCGGAAAAATCTGGCGTGAAATTCATAAAATAATCCGTATCTCCTGCTAAAATTAACACTACCTCATCGCTTTCTTTTACCGAAATTTCCCCTTTTTCGCTTATTTCCACCTCACCATTCTTTGCCTCTACCCTTATTCTCAAAGCAAAGGACATTTCATTGTCTTTTAACCTTCCACAAAACAAGACTTCATTTTTTTCAATCGGCTTTATCTCGATATAAGACTCTGGATTTGCTCGAAAACCTAAGCGTAAATTTTGCTTTTCTTTTTGATTTGCCGAGAATTTACAAACAATCACACTATCAGGATAAGAAACAAAATATTCCCTTGTGTAGTTTGTTGCATTATTTTCAAACTCCACCCTTGCCAAAGCCGAATCTATCAAAAGTTCTCTTTGATAATTAGAAGTCAAGCTTTCGTCCAAGAAAGTGTAAACACACAATTCTCCCAAAGTTGTGTAAGAGCCAAAACGAAAAGGCTTCTCATTATAGTCCTCATACGCTGCATAAGAGTTGAAATTCTTACGAGTAATACTATCAGCCTTTGAATAATCTTTTTCAAGAAAGGCTTGACGAATCTCTTTCAAAAGATGAGAGGATTGTTTGTTAATATTCCAATAATAAGATGCGCTATCAGAAACATTAGGCCCACCTCTCCAAAGCGATTTTTCGTTAAGCGTTAAACGTTCTATTGCAACAGAGCCTAAAACATTTGCCCCTAACGAGCCATTGCCTATTGGCAAAGAAAGATTTTCCCACTGCTTATCAGCACCGTAGTCATACATAGAAAGAGTATCAACAGAACGTGTTGGCTTATCAAACCAAACTCGCATCTGTGCCTGAGAAAAAACACTCAAAAGGCAAAAAACAACTATTATATAACGTTTCATAAAATTCAAAATTAAGACAAATGCAAAAATAACAAATTTCAATATATGGACTTAAAAAACAAAGAAAAAAAGTCTTTGAAAAATTCAAAAAAAGCAAAGAAAAAAAATATTTTTTCAAAGGAAAAATTCAAAAAAGCAAAGAAAAAATTTCCCGAATTTTTGTCTTATTTTTTCAAGTTGTGAATTGCCATTTTTTTTATATCTTTGCAATATGAAAATTTTAACTTTCATTTTAACTATAGTTTGGATTGCTATTCTTATAGGAGTGGTTCTTTTTGCTGTATATATATCTGGTTATATTTTATATTGCGTTTTTTATCCTTTTAAAGCATTGTTTGATGTTATTAAGACTCTTTTTAAGAAATCTTAAACATCGCCTCATACATTTTCACCTTTCTTTCTTGCCTCTGCTAACAGCTTAGCCCATTCTTCTTTCAATTCTTTTGGAACTACACCTGCGAAAGAACTTCTTATTAGAGCATTACCTTTCCGAATATCATCTTCGCCGTTCTTTTCGCTTATCCTATAATACTCTATTGTTGTGAATTGCTTTCAATTTAGTATATTTGCATTTGGACAAACAACCAGAGTTGATAAACGCAAACAATGGTTGGGAAGATTTGACGGAAGACGATTGGGATATATGTAGAGAAGGCAAGAGAAGATTAACGTTTAATTATGAAACAATAACTGTTATAATAGAAGAATAATATGAGTATAGAAGAAAAAGTTTATGAATATGGCGTACAACATGGGGTTTTTGCTGATTATTGCGAAAAGATTGGAGAGATTGATAACTTGCAATATTACTTATATTGCAGAAAAAGAGAAAATGAAGAAATGTTACCTCCCTTAGGTTTGCCAGTTGTTGCAAAAGTAGAAGGCGATAAAATAGAACTATTAGAAGGATTAGAGTCGCTTGAAATGATGGGCTTATTTGATAGGGAGGAATAAACTCCCTATCTTTGGATTTACAATCTTATCGTCTATCCGTAGTTGTGAATTGCTTTCAATTTAGTATCTTTGCAGTAGCAAAAACAACTTGTCCATTTATCCAAATAATCATGATTATGTTGTGAATTGCTTTCAATTTAGTATCTTTGCATTAGCATAAACAACTTTGTTATCTAACTCCAATCCATTTTGTTGGTTGTGAATTGCTTTCAATTTAGTATCTTTGCATTAGCATAAACAACACGATGAGAGCTGATAGTTTGGCAAACTTAGTTGTGAATTGCTTTCAATTTAGTATCTTTGCATTAGCATAAACAACTTGAAGGTCTGCTTTCATTTGCCCCCACACGTTGTGAATTGCTTTCAATTTAGTATCTTTGCATTAGCATAAACAACGAGAAGTTCCTGCGACAATAACGTATGTTCGTTGTGAATTGCTTTCAATTTAGTATCTTTGCATTAGCATAAACAACTGAGATGATTAGGGATATCGCTGAAAAACTGTTGTGAATTGCTTTCAATTTAGTATCTTTGCATTAGCATAAACAACATAAACACTGCTTTTACCATCTCTTAAAAAGTTGTGAATTGCTTTCAATTTAGTATCTTTGCATTAGCATAAACAACATTTAGCTTTTTCATGAGAAGTAAAGTGTTGTTGTGAATTGCTTTCAATTTAGTATCTTTGCATTAGCATAAACAACTGCTGTTCCTCCAACTCTCATTGTACACCTGTTGTGAATTGCTTTCAATTTAGTATCTTTGCATTAGCATAAACAACGCAAAAAAGCTGTGTAGCAAGAGCAATGGGGTTGTGAATTGCTTTCAATTTAGTATCTTTGCATTAGCATAAACAACCCAA
This sequence comes from Candidatus Onthomorpha sp., assembly GCA_045644685.1. GTDB lineage: Bacteria > Bacteroidota > Bacteroidia > Bacteroidales > P3 > Onthomorpha. Next base: position 11,364 of record JAZRHI010000005.1, on the reverse strand, counting down.
CTGTCGTTCTCTCCATAGGAACAGCCGTTGTGAATTGCTTTCAATTTAGTATCTTTGCATTAGCATAAACAACAATAGAAAAAAAGATGCAAGATTTTGACAGTTGTGAATTGCTTTCAATTTAGTATCTTTGCATTAGCATAAACAACAGCTGAGGCAATAAGAACAGCAGAGAAAGAGTTGTGAATTGCTTTCAATTTAGTATCTTTGCATTAGCATAAACAACAACGAGTTCTAACGTAGAAGAAATGAATGTGTTGTGAATTGCTTTCAATTTAGTATCTTTGCATTAGCATAAACAACAATTTGACGCTGATAATTACTATATTGAGCGTTGTGAATTGCTTTCAATTTAGTATCTTTGCATTAGCATAAACAACCTTTTCTTATTGTTTCGTAACATAACTTGTGTTGTGAATTGCTTTCAATTTAGTATCTTTGCATTAGCATAAACAACGAGTTGGCGGTGTTGTTTACTCGAATTATCGTTGTGAATTGCTTTCAATTTAGTATCTTTGCATTAGCATAAACAACTGCGTCAAGCACTCGCAGATGCTGGTTATAGTTGTGAATTGCTTTCAATTTAGTATCTTTGCATTAGCATAAACAACGTTAAAGATGCTCTCATATGCTCTAAATGCGTTGTGAATTGCTTTCAATTTAGTATCTTTGCATTAGCATAAACAACACCTATACGAGAATTAGTATCTCTAACTAAGTTGTGAATTGCTTTCAATTTAGTATCTTTGCATTAGCATAAACAACAGAATCTGAGTAATAGACTCGGATTCTGTTGTTTATATATGGTATTAGGATTTTATTTTTAGGGGAATTTTCTTTGTTTTTAGGGGTTAAATTCTTTGTTTTATATTCCTATGAAAAAAGTCTAAGAAAAAATTTAAAAATCCTTAGTTTTTTTTAGCCATTCAAAAAGAGCGAATTAAAAGAGTTCTAATTGTTGTCCTCCTGTTTGGGCTTTTTCGGGTTTTCCGCAATGATAGATTTCTATATCGCCAAATTGTTTATCGGTTATGGTAATTATTCCTACTTTTCCATATTCTGGCAAAAAATTTTTTACTCTTCTGATATGCACATTCGCATTTTCCTTGCTTGCGCAATGGCGTATATAGATAGAAAACTGAAACATAGTAAAGCCGTCTTCTATTAGGAGTTTGCGAAACTTTGCATGAGCTTTCTTATCTTTCTTTGTCTCTGTCGGCAAATCGAACAACACCATTACCCACATAATTCTATATTCGCTAAATCGTTCCACTTAATTTCAATTTATGCTTGGATAAATGATTTTTCGTAATTCTCCTGCATAGCATTTTTGAAGTGAAGAAGTAGTTGTAGTTACCGCCACCATTAAAGGACTTCTTTTCCCATTTATATTCACATCTAAAACAGGAATTGACAATAGTTCTGTCTTTAATTCTTTTGTTAATTCTTGTGTGTTAGGATATTTATCATAGAGTTGCATAACGAGTTTATCAATGTATGGGCGATAAGGCTCCATTATGTCATCTGCTAAACAAAAGGCATTGTATTTATTTCTGTGATGTATGCCTAAGGTTGTAAGCAAGCCACTTGACACTAAGGCTCTTGCAACTATTGCCCTTAGGATTGCATAACCATAATTCAAAAGATTATTAGGACTCTCTCCTTCTCTTTCACGAGTAAAGTTTTCTATCATCGGAAAGGCGTTTTGCCAATAATAGACTGCTGCTCTTGCTTCAAGGTTTTCGCTATCTCCACTTTTTACTTCACTTGCCCATTTTAGCATATTCCTTACCTCTGTTCCTCGCATTTGTTTCAAAACAGCGGCTTGATTTTGAATTTTTGCTGAAATTGTTTGTTGCCAAAGTTGTTTTTTCAGTGGCAAAGAAGCTTCTATTTGATAACGCATTCGCTCGGTTTGTGTAGTGTTGCCAACCAAAGGCAAATGCATTCCGATTGGAAGATGACTTTCATTGCAAGTTACAACTGCCGCATTGTTTTCTAACAAAGCTTCCATAACCCCTTGCGTAATTGTTATGCGTTTATTGTCTAAAACCACAATTCCTATGTCCTCTATCGGAATTGTTTTTGTTGCCTCTGACTTAAAATCCTCCGGAAGAGAAGAATTTGTTTCCACTTCCGGAAGTTTTATTACTAATTGATTGTTCTTTAAAGACAAATAAGCCGGATTAGTAAAACAAAGCGTGCGTTTAATCATAAGAGTTGTTATTTTAATATTCTCCTACCTCAACTATTTGACCTATATGATTTACTCTAACCTTAACTATTTCATCTAATCCCTTACTACTTCTAAAATCTCTCCAAGTAAATCCTCTAAGAATAATTGATACATTATCTACTTTTGTTTCTAAATGGTGTCTAAAAACATAATTTTTTGTCGTAAATTTTTGTACTCTAAATAAATTAGGACTGATTAAAGAATAATTATCTGGATTTAGTAAATCTATATCTTTTGGATCAAATGTTTTTATTGTTACTTCGTTACCATTTACATCTTTTGTTGTTTCGTATCTTGGAAATACAAAATATTCATTTTGTTTCATAGAGAATAAGAATTGCCAACCTTTATCTTGATTATATGTTTTATCAATTATAGGCTCTCCATTATTTGCTCTAATTGTTGCTTCAAAGAAAGAAACTACGACTTCTTCTAACTCATACTTAATATTGCCTTTTTCATCTGTTGCTGGCAAAGATGTTTTCTTATCTATAATAGGTTTTTTATAAACTGCAACGTGATGATTGTTTCCTGTGTTTACAAAATCTACTGCTTGTTTTGTTCCGTCTTCGTTTAATATATAATTTCCGTCTTTATCTTTTTTGGAGTGTAACGCAATAACATTACTTGTGCCTTTTATTGTAACACGTTTTATTGCTATTCCTTTTTCTTTGTTAAGCCAAATTGGATTTTCATCAAGATTTGAAAAGGCTTTTGCACTATCTCCGTTATATTCTTTAAGTCTTGCTTCTAAAATTTTTCTTATTTGTACATCTATCACCTTTTCTACTTTTAGATCTTTATCAATTGGTTTTCTCTTTGTATAAACATCTACAAAGTTTACTACTTTCACCTTTGACGGAACTTTGTCTGTATGTAATAAATCTAAGTATAATGGGTTTTTATCTAAACTATTCTTACCTGTGAATGCTTTTTTAGGGTCGTTATTAAACTCTTGTAAACGTTTTAACAATGCTTCTCTATATGCTTTGTTGGCTACGGTTTGTATTTTTTCTTTGTCAAATGAAGCATTTATAGTTTCTTCTTTTGTTTCGTATTGTTTGATTTTACCTTGCATAGTCGCCTCATGCAATTCTCCTCTTGGTGTTTGTTGAACAATTTGCTTTTCTCCATTCTTTGTTTTAGTTATATTAGTATTTCGTGTTACAACTTTATTTTTTGCTTTGATTGAAACCAATATATCTTCAAGATGTTTTTTTGCTTCTTTACGTAATTCGTCCAAAAGCATTGGCGGATTAAATCTTAACTTACCATTCTTATCTCTATACAATTCTTTTGTTTCTATTCCGTAAACAGCAGAACTTCTTTTATCTTTATCCAACAATCTAATTTCTACATTATCTAAATCAAGATATTCTTCTACTGATTTTTCTACACGAGCATTTAGATTATTTAAGTATTGTATGTAACTTGGTTTTGTAAAAGCAATAGTAAGTGCGTCCATTGCGTGATGTCTATGGTCGTTTCTTTTTGTCCAATCTTTTATTTTACGAATTACATTACCATCTCTATTAGTATAACACTCTGTTTGCCCACATTTGTCATACTTATCCCAATTTAATTCTTTCATTACATCAACCAATTGCCAATCTTCTCTAAGCCTATCGGTAACAGAGCCTGTTGTTGTATTAACAACTTTTACTATTTGTTCTAATATTTCTCGTGATTTCTTTGCTATGTATTGTGAATTCCTTAAATCTCTATCTATAAATCCTTCTGGAATTTCTGATTGACGCATTAAAAGATTCTTTCTTTTTGATTTACTAATCTTTCCACTATCAAAGAGAGATTCAATCTTATCTTTATATGACTCAGCTCCCCTTTCACCTTGTTTTTCTAAAACATAATCAAAGGCAGTCATTTTTCCTTTTTCTATATTTGCATCTCTTTTTTCTAATGTCTTATTAGCAAACGAATCATCAAACAACAATGCTTGTGGAATTATATGTTCTATATCAAAATCCTTACTAAATAGTTTTTCTTGTGGAATATATGTGTTTGTGTATAGTGTATGGTATCCGTTTGGCTCTAATTCTTTATAGAGTTTGTAACGAATAATATCGTTTCTACTTGGATTATCAATATTAAATGGTGCTTTTTGCAATTCTTTTATTATTGCTTCATGGTCTTTTTTAGATTTGTTTACTGCTTTTGTTAATTCATCTCTTTCTTGTGCACTTTTCTTTAATTCTCTTGCTAATTCTATGCGTATTTCATCAGGCTTGCCGTATTCTTCTACAAGAGAATTAACAACATTAATCATTTGATTAAGAATTTTCTCTACAACAGGATTGCGTAAACTATTTTTAGGCAGTTGAGATAAAGAGTCTTTTAGTATTTTGTTTTCTATTTCTTCTTTTGTTAGTGATTTTTTTGAATGTTTATAGCCTGCTTTTTCACAAGCATCGCTATACATAAGCCCTTGTTTTAAGAATGGAAGTATTTTTAGGGTTGCTCTTGTGCTAAGACTACTATAATCTAATGGGAAAGTTATATTAGATAAAATAGTTGCATATTCTTTTGGCATTTTACATAGTTCCATTACCTTTTGAATTAACTTTTCGTTGCCTAATTTTGAACTATCCCCTTCAAACGAGTAAAGTAAATGCCATAGTTTATAATATGCTTGTTTTTCTATTTGTTGGTCTTTGATTTCTTCTTTTGTTAAATCAGTTTTAAACCCAAGTATTTCGGTGCTAAATCCTAAGGCTACAAAAATTTCCTTTAATTCCTCTTCAATCTTATGTGCTTTCTTTTTTGTAAATTCTATTTCGTGTCCTGATAATTCTATGATTTCTTGAAATGCTTTAAAGAACAAGGCTCTTGTTTTGTTTCCTTCTATTTCTTTGTAGTTAAGTTTGTAATTTCCTTTCATTTCAAGTATTTGCAAAACTTTTGAGCTAGTTAGTTTTTCTTTTATATTTAGTTCTGCAAATAGGGTTTGTTTTTCTTCTTGTGTTAATGGGCGTTTGCCATATTTAAACTCTGTTGCTTCTCCAAATAAATCTTGTTGAACATTTGGTATAACATTTCCCTCTATTTGAACATTATTAAGTATTTGCCAAATTTTTGACTCTTGAAATATTGGAGAGGATTTTGGAGATACACGAGGACCTATTATTTTTGTTATTTTTTTACCATTTTTCTCAATTTCTACTTCTCTACCTTCTAATTCGCAAATACTTAACAATCCTTTTTGAGATTTTAATGGTCGTTGATAAAAGATTATTACATCTCTTATTTCTTTTTTCAATTCATCTGTTAGTTCTTTATGGTATTTCTTTTGTGTTTCCCAAAGGATTTCAAATTCATCTAAATAATCTTGGCGATAAAACACTTTATTCTTTGTGCTATAATGAGAGTTTTGTGATAGTTTTTCATAAAGATATTGTCCAACTGTTTGATGATTAAAGTATAATTCTTTGCTTCTATCGCTTATATTACCTAAATAATTACTTGATTTATTAAGTTGATTATTTATTTCTTGGAATACAATTGTTAGTTGTTCCAAAGTCATTTGTTCTTTTAAACTATTCGCACGCCATTGATAGTTCTCTATTTTTTGCTCAAAACCTTTTACCGACCTTTGTACACCTTCAATATTAAATGCTTTTTGACAAATTGTCCATGTTTGTCCTTTATTTTTCCCTTTTAATTGTTCTTTTAATTCATCTGTAAACAATTCAGAGTAATATTGCTTTTGATATTCCCATATCTTATCAAATTCGCTTTGTAAATCAGAACGATAAAAATCAGGCTCAGTTTTAACTCCTTTGTATATTTGCTCTAACAAAAATTGTCCCGGAGTTAAATCTCTATCATATAATTCTCTTGCAACACTCATACCGTCTATGAGTTGTCCTTCATCTGTTGATTTTGCTTTTCTACTGCTTTTGTATCCTCTTTTTTTATTTAGCATCAGCAATACTCTGGCAAATTCAGTTAATGTAATTTCTTCATCAGCTGCCTTTGCTCTTAATGAATATGTTTCAAAGGTTGTTTTATTTCCTTGCTCTGATAAAATTGTATCATCAGTAATGAAATTGTTATTCTTTAATATTTTAATCAACGCTTCTTTTCTTAATTTATAGCGTTGCAGATTTCTTCTTGCTGAACGTTTTTCTGTTCTAACAGAATTAGTAGTAATACTCTTACCTTTTTCAAAATCTTTTAATTCATCTGTTGTTAAGGGATTTACCCTTACGCCTATTTTTATAATTGAAGATTGTTCAGTTTCATTTTCTGCCTCATTTACTACTGCCCAACCTATGCTATTTGTTCCTAAGTCTAAGCCTAATATCTTTTTCATCAGTACTGTTTTTTCTGTTTACATTGCCACAAAGTTATAATTTTTTTTATAAATTATTTGTTTTTTTAAAATTATTTGTATTTTTGCTACACTAAATTGAAGCAATTCACAATAAGGATTATTCCGTTGTGAAAACATTTAAAGCGGCACTCTTTCGGGTGTCGCTTTCTTTTATTGTAAAATGGAGTGTTAGTTTGATTTATTTGAAGACAAAGGCTTTTAACGTCTTTTCTTTTATATTGAGTGAAGTGAGTTAATATGGGTTTGTAATAATTCAAGAAATTTTGCTCCGTGTCCTCCGTCCATTTGCACATGGTGGAATTGAAATGATATTGGTAATAATGTTTTAAAGTAATGTTTGCGATACTTTCCCCACATTAGCATAGGGTTAGTGAATTTGTCGGTGTATTGATTTACGATGCTGTCAAGTTGTGTTGCAATCATCGCAGATGTCCCTATTATCATATATTCTTCTAAAAATGTACTTTTGTTTTCTTTTGTAGCTTGGGTTGTTAATTGGGTGTAGTTTTTAGCAAATTCTTGCAAGTTATCATTGAAAGCTATATCGCAAGAGTTTATACCGCCTTTTTGATTGTTTACTATTACATTTATAGCTATTTTATCATATTTATATAGTTTATTGTTTTCAACAAGTAGATAAAATTCTTCTATTTGTGATGCTGCTTTTCCAATACTCCAACAAAGTAAGGTGTTAAAGCTAATATTTAGTTTTTTACTTGCTTTTATTATCTTACTTACGTCAAATGTTTTTGTTAGAGTAACCATTGGCATTGGTGAACTAAGCCAAAGATTAAATGCTTCTGCTCGCGAGGTTTCTTGTGGATTGATTTCTTTTTTCATATTGTTATCTTATTTAGCAAAGGACTTTTACCAAACGGCAAGGAGATATAATTATTGTGTTTATTAAATATGTAAAATCTTGAATCAAATAAGATGTTTTTTATTCTCTATTAGTGAAGTTCTTTATCTATGCTATCTTACCAAGATGTGCTTCCATGGAATATTACCATTTTCATTTTTTTGCAAAATATTTGCGATAGAGTCCCGAGTTCTTATCAACAATATCTTCCCAATACAAGCATAATACATTATTCTTGTACTCCTCTTTTATCTTACCGCAAAATTCTATTGCTTCGCTATTTGCTTTTTTATTGGCCTCTGGGTACAATAGTACCACATATTTATTCTTATCGGTTATGCGGATTGTATTACGATAGAGTTGATAATGGTATGCGAATTCATCAAAATTGGGTTTGCTTTTCAAACAGATCTGCTCGTTTATATACTTCTCATATATTGTTTTGAATTTATCTTTATGTCTGTCGTCTTTTTCGGACTTTCCAAATCCATACTCTGTATATTTAATCTCAAAAAACAACTCAATATTACCATCTTGAATATGGAAATCAAACTGAGTTTTCTCTTCTTTGTCTGGACAGTATTCAAATGAGCAAATCGCGAAATGAGATATTTTTATACCTTGCTTTTCGAGCAACTGAATAAGTTCATCAGTAGGATTGCTATTTATTGTAATCAACGGCCTAAAAAAGTTATAACACAACACTTTTGAGGAGTTAAGATGATGTGCATATTTGTGCATATCTTTCATAGTAAACTTATCAGTCAAAACACCTAAAAGAATATTCTTCTCACAAACAACCTTATATTTATTCTTTCGGTTCTGGGTGTTACTTGTACTATCTTCAAATTTCAGAATATGGGAATAACACCCTTGACCTTGCCAAGTTCCACCGATAGGCAACTTCAACCCTTCTGAATATGTTTTAAAGTGTTCTTTTCGATTATCTGCATAACTATTCTTTCCCATAGTTCCTCCTTATTGATTTTTGCATACCCTTTTCTCAAAATATTTTACAGCTTTATTTAGCTTTTTCTATACATTCTTTACAGTTATTAGATATTTTACCTAAAAACAGATATTCAATAGTATTTTTATCATTGTTTTACGTTCATTTGGCATTGTTTTTTATTTACCAAATCCGCACTATTTCCCGATGTATAAAGTGTAGATGATTATCAATCAGCCATTTAGCACTCTAAAAGATACAACACCTCATTTAACAAGTCGTTGAGAATGTGTAAGTTAGTTATTTTCAACGCGCTTTTCGCCTTGTACCTCCATTTTGGAATGGCAAATTTAGTGCAAACCGAGTGAAATACCAAACTTGTTTAAGTATTTCCGAGGTGCCGCCTAAATTGCGCCGCAGGCGATAAGTAAGTGTAATTTCTTGAATATCAAAACCCGAGGTACAAAAACTTGCAAAAAATCGCATTTTCACCCCGAAAAGGTACAAAAATGGCTCTGAAACCACAGTTGGAATCAGGGCCGTAATTTTAGACAAATCGTAATTAATACAAATCACTTAAATAGGCAAATTTGCTTTGAAATACGATCATAATTATCCATATCTTGAGTCCATAAGCTATTTTCTTGCATACCAACTTTTAGACTGTGATATTCATCACAAGAATGTAGGACTGTAGCACATAATGCTGCATATTGACTTTCCGGTAAACATTGACGCATTATATTAGTTACAGCCCCTATTAATTTATTTCTTTTAGCCACGGTTGGCGTTTGCTGATATGCGTTAAGTTTACTTAATTGCTCATCTAATGCTACTTGTAATTTATTACCTATCTCGAACCTAGTGTCAACCGATTGTCGTTCTCCATCATTTAGATCTAATACAGATATAGTAGTTTCTCCTTTTGCATCCTTATGTTTATATCTATAAAGATGAAAATACAGATGATTACTAGGGTTATCTATAAATGGGTTTACAATCGGTTCTTCAAAGACATTATGTGTCGATTTATGCCCGTTGCAATGTTTGCAAGAAGGTAGTAGATTATTCCATTCTAGCACTTTGTCTGGATTATGCTTTTTATCTTCGAAATGCTCAACCTCCATATAATTACTTTCCTTAGTTAACAAACATTCGCAATATGCACATTTGCCATTACTTAGATCTAATAAACTTTCTTTTAACCAATCAAGATTCCATACTGCTTCCTTAGTCTGTTTATATTGATCGGTTTTATCTTTTACGAAAGTTGGTGTTAATTTTATGGGAGTATGTTTTCTATATAGCTTTATCATGCTTGACTAATTTTCGCAAGTTGGAAATTAAGTAGTTTTCGTTGAGATGATTTAGGGTGAAGCAGTTGGTCTAATTCATTATAAATTTCTTTAGCCGTTGTTTCATCCTCCTCATCAATAGCTTTTCCAAAATCATTAATTAAGCTATGATATATTTCAGAGCGCATAGTGTGCATCCCCATAACATCGTAAAGTATCTCTTCTATCGTCCATCCTTTAAACCCATATTTACTTGTTTTAAGGTCTGTACGTATTGATATATCATTATCATCTTGCAATTGTAACGCTATTACTTGATTAGGCTCAGCTGTTTGTATAACATGTGGACTATGGGTAGTAACAATAAATTGTGCGCAAGGAAAAGTTTCCTTTAAAATGGAGATTATTTTTTCCTGCCATTCTGGGTGAAGGTGTATCTCTACTTCATCAATTAAGATAATACCGTCAAAATCCTCTGCCAATACATTCTGCTCTTTAAAACGAAATTCGATTTCTTTAATCGTACTAAATAGTAGGTAAATTGTTGATTTGAAGCCAGAAGACAAGTATTCAAAATATATTTCTCCTTGAGGGGTTTTAACCATAATGTCATTAGTATCTCCCTGAACTCTTGAGAAACTATATTTATCGTTAATGATAGAGAAACACCTTTCGGCAAGGAGGTAATTGGAGATTTGTTGTTTAGATAATGTTCCTTCACGTGCAGAATATAAATATCTATTAACAAACCACCCTTTAACTTCGTCAAATTTGATACCATCTCTAACTTCTTTCCAAAGTTCAGGTTTGTTCCTTTCCCTATCACTTGGAATGGCCTCTAATTTAGAATATCCAAAATTCCTAGAAACCTTTATAGAAATTATTTTTGAAGCCAAATCTGAAAAAGAACTTGTATTTTCAGATTCATTTGGAATATATGACCTTACTTCTATAGTTTTTTCGTTTATAACCCCATCTATCTCCACACATGCATGTAAATAGCCTTTTGTATCTTTGACATTTCTCTTGATAGTAGGTTGACCATACATGAACATTGAAGCTACGGACTCAATAATTGTAGTTTTACCAATGCCATTTGGTCCACAAATTATATTCATTTTATCATTAAACTCTAAATGTAAATTGTGGATACAACCAATTCCGCTAATGTTAATTTCTTTGATTTTCATAAATTTATGAATTATAATGATTATAATTGGTTTATATTATTTAATACACTATTCGTTAAGATTATATCAAATATGAACAAATGAGGTTTACGAACCAATATATTTCGAGGTAATTGTTACATATCGGTTATCGACAATCCTTTTTGCGATACAGTATAGTCTTTAAACTTGCCTGTGGCACGAGTAAAGACATCAACTTTCTCATTAAGAGCATCAGCATCGAAGTTTTCTTCTTTTCTCTTTACCTCAATGAATACTGCTTCGTAGTTCAATTCGTTCTCGGCAACAATATCAATCTCGTTCTCACCCTTTCGATCCCACCAACTGCCGATGCGTGTGTATGCTTTACTCTCCATAAGCACACGCTTGAAATATCGTTCGAGCATCTTGCCGCTGAAAGTCTCATAGTCGCGATTGATGATAGTCTTTACAGCGTCGAAGTTCTCAATTTCAAGCATATAGTTGTACTTATATATGAAGCGGA
>JAZRHI010000004.1:0-93652 GCA_045644685.1 Candidatus Onthomorpha sp. | reverse complement strand
TTGTTCTGGTTTTGTTTCTCCATTAACAGTTATTTGATAATTCAAACCTGCTAATGTGCTTTGACTTTCCCAGCTTATTGTTGCATTTGTTACTCCTATGTTAGATACTGAAAGATTTTTAACTGCAAAGCATCCAACTGTAGCAAAAGCACCACTAACCGAAGAATAAGTATCTGTTTCTTCATTACAATATTCTCTTATTTCGTATGAATAAGTTGTTCCACTTGTTAAACCAGAGATTTCTATTGATGTTCCTACTACAGAATATTTATCAGAACCTATATATAATTTTCTATTTGAGTTTGCAGATGCAAAAGTGAATATCGCTGTTGTTTGAGTTGCTGTAATACTTTCTGCATCGCTTGCAGGCAAACAAGGAACTTGAATTGGTACTACTAAAATACCAGATGTACCTAAATTACTAATTTCTTGTATTTCAACATCAAAAGCAGCACCAGGTGTTTGTTCCAAAAGCTCGTATGGTTTTGAAATACTAGTGTCTTCAACTGTCCAACTAGTAGCAGTTGTTACTCCTTGTTCCCAATTAATTGTAACAGTAAATGTAGGGTTTGTTAGAGTGTAAGTAACATTAGGATTCTTTGGAGCTTCTGGATAAGAAACTGTATAAGGCATAGAAACCCAATCAGATTCTTTATTTCCTTTAATTGCTTTTAACTTCAATGTATAGTTTCCATTAGCTAAACCAGATTTTTCAAATCCAGATGTTTGAGTTCCTTCCCCATCTATAACATAAGTCAAACCATCAATCATATCCCAAGTTACAGTTATCTTTCCAGAGTCTGTTTCCCAAATAGGAGAAACGGCTAATCCTGTAGGTTTAGCAAGTTTTGCGGTTGTTATGTTTATGCTTGCTTGTTCAAGATATTCATTTCCGCATTTTGCTTTTACGATTGCAGTGTATTGTGTTTCGGGATCTAATCCTTCGAATAATTTTATTTTATCTTGATTTGACAAAATTATTTCTTCGTTTCCAACTAATATTTCTTCGTTATCATATAACGAAACTTGACAATCAACATCAGCAGTCCAAGAAATCTTAAATCCATTGTCTGTTATATTGCTTGCGGTTAAGTTTGTCGGTGTAGGGCAAGCAACAGTAAATGTTGATGAAACTGATTGTGAATTTTCTGTATCAAAAGCTGAACAATCTGTATAAACAGTAAAAGTATATGGATTAGGACTTGCAGACAGAGTTCCTAAATTAACAGAAACAGGACTTGAAACAGAACTTGCATCTCCTCCATCGTTATCATCAGCATTTCCACCTGTTAATTCCCAATGCCAAGTTGCTTCTGTTATTGTATTATCTGCATTTGCACTTTGCCAAGAAGCTGTATAAGTTCCCCCATTATTAGTTATTGTAAGGTTTGTTGGTGCTTCGCACACTTTACTAACTTTTCCAAAAATAACATTATCATCACCAACCGGACTAAAATGAATATTTTCACTTTCTCCTGCATTATTTACTGCATTATTTAAAGCATCAGCAATTTCTTGCGATGACATTGTAGTCGTACAATTACTTCCAGTTCCATTTGCATTTGTTGTAGAACCTCCGGGGTAATAATTATGAGAAGTATTGCCTACACTATTTGTGATACTACCACACGGTGCATCTTCTATTGGCACACCATTTATAGTTCCCTCTGCATAGTTATTAGTAACTGTTGGAGAGCCCGAACCATTTATGGCAGTACTTGCAATTCCCGACTCTTCATTATTAATCCCTGCGTTATGATTGCCTAAATTTATACTTGCACTTACATAACACAAAGTTATTTCAGTGTTATTATTTGCATAGCCACAAATTCCACCTGCAAAACTTCCATATCTATTATCATTCCAATCATCTCTTGGTGAATCTGCTGTTACTGTTCCAATAAAAGAACTTCCTATAACAGAACTTTCATAATACATATATTCAGAATAGACATCTCGCCAATAATAACCTCTCTGTTCTTGTTGTCTTTCTCGGTATCTTTCGCTGCTTCTTGACATTTGACCGACCAATCCTCCTACATAGCCTAATCCTCTCACATTACCATTACCATTACAATACTTTATTTGCCCTTGACTTTCCCCAACTAACAATCCCGCATCTGTACCTCCACCTTCCGAAGCACTTACAGTTGAATTAATATTCCCATTTACGTTACAATTAGTTATTCCTCCATAAGTATATGAATATGTTACTGGGTTTATTCCCGATGACGTTTCTTTTTGTTTAGGAATTAATTTACCACAAAGCAACGCCACTTGCATATCATTTGCAGTTCCTGATATTGTTACATCTGCATTAACATTAATATTTTCCAATGTTCCTCCTTCAACTAAACCAAACAAAGCATAATTTCCATCATTAGTAGTTCCGTTGAAACTTGCTTGGTAAGTTATTGTTTTACCATCTCCGTTATAGGTTCCTCTGAAAGTAGGGATAATCGAAGAAGTCCTATTTTCATAAACTCCTAAGTTAATATCCGCAGTTTGTTTGTAATAAGCATCGTTATCATTACTAATCCACAAAAACTCCGATGCAGTTGAAATTTTGTAAGGATTTTGTTGTGTACCACTTCCTTCTTGTGGTCGCGTTGGTGTTTGCGAAAACGCACTGAAACTTAGCATTACTAATGCTAAAAATAACAATAGATGTTTCTTTGCCATAATACTTATTTTTGTTCTCTTTTCTTTCGAGAGAGAGGAAAGTATATAGGCTTTCACCCCCCCCCCCGAAAATATTATTTATTTTACTTGTTCTATCTTTTTCGAAAAAACATGCAAATTTAACTCTTTTTGTAATAACGTTAAAATTTATCTTGATTTTTTTTTCTTAATGTTTTTAAGTCAATGATTGAATTAAATAAAGCAAAGAAATAATTTTTTAATTCTTTGCTTTAAAAAATTATTTCTTTGCTTTATTTTCTTAATTGAAAGAGTTATGAAACTTCTTTATTTGAAACTATCGCTTAATTGCTGTAATTCTTGATTTAATGGGGCGCTTTGATAGAGTATTTTATAGGCAAAATCTGCTATTGGCATATTTACTTTTAACTCTGCGTTGGTTTTGTGTATGCAATCAGTCGCATAATATCCTTCTGCTACCATTGACATTTCTAATTGTGCAGACTTAACACTGTATCCCTGTCCTATCATTTGTCCAAAGGTGCGATTGCGAGAATGTTGTGAATAAGCTGTTACTAACAAATCACCTAAATAAACAAAGTTATTAGTGTCTCGCATTTCGTTTTTAGCTACAACACTTAAAAATCTTTGCATTTCTTGTGCTGCATTGGAGATTAAGACTGATATAAAGTTGTCTCCATAGCCTGCTCCTTTACAAATGCCGGCTGAAAGGGCGTATATGTTTTTCAAGACTGCTGAATATTCAATTCCTCTTATGTCGGTAGAAGTTCTTGTTTTGACAAATCTGCACGCAAACCTATTTGCAAGTTGTTGTGCAAGGGATTGACTATGTGCGCCTATGGTTAAATAAGTCATTCCGTCTTGTGCAATTTCTTCTGCATGAGAAGGGCCGCTAAGAACGGCTTGTTGTTCTAATTCTACCTTAAATTGAGTTTGAAGATAATCGGCAACTATTTGGTTTGTTGAAGGAATTATTCCCTTTGTTGCACTGA
This sequence comes from Candidatus Onthomorpha sp., assembly GCA_045644685.1. Lineage (GTDB taxonomy): Bacteria > Bacteroidota > Bacteroidia > Bacteroidales > P3 > Onthomorpha. Next base: position 89,999 of record JAZRHI010000004.1, on the reverse strand, counting down.
TTATGGTTTTATTTTCAAAATCTGATGGGGTTAGGTCTTGTAATGATTTTTCTACAAAGGCAGAAGGGATTACTAAGACTATGGTATCGGTTGAGGAAATAACTTTTTTGATGTCTGTTGTAATCTCTATCTTGCTTGTGTCTAACTGACAAGAACGCAAAAAGAGAGGGTTACGTCCGTATTGACGTACTCCCTCTACTATTTCGTTTTCTCTTACCCACCAATATACTTTGTCGTGGTTTTGTGTGGCGATTTTAACTATTGCTGTCGCCCAACTACCACTTCCTAATACTGATATATTCATCTTATTATAGTCCTAAGACTTTTTTTCCTTGTTCGTATCTTATGTCTTTTGGTATATTTTTACCATTTATTACGTCAAGAGTTTCTTGAAGACTTGTACGGATTTGTCCGTTCTTGTCTGCGTATGCTTTTGCTCCGTCTATATCTCCTGTTCCTTCGATTTCTAAGATTTTAGCTGCCCAAGAGTTTATCGCTTTGAAAGCATTGTCATAGTTAATTGAGTAAATGCCGTCTGCGTTCTTAGTGAATGCTTGGTTATCTTCGAAATAATTGAAGCACATCATGTTTGCAACTCCGTGAGCCGAAGCAGCACCAAATCTTACTGAACGTAAAATTCCTGCGATGAATGTTGTAACAGCGTCTTCTTTTGAGATTGATGTGATTTCTCCTTTATCGATTAAAGAGCATACCATATATAATCCTAAGATGTCTGCTTTTGCTTCTTCCCATGATGAGTATTGGTTTCCTAAGGCTTGTCTTACGCCACCTTTTCCATTGATTGTGTTTTTAATTCCTAAGCCGTGTGCTACTTCGTGGAAGGTTACGTTGTAGAAAAAGGCATCAAATTTTACTTTTGCTAATTGTTCTTGTGATAAAATGTTTTCTGCAATTGGGTAAAGTATCTTATCGAATTTTGCTTTCATCGCATTCTTTAATTGAAGTCGTCTCGCGCCTTTTTCTAATTGTACTCTCTCGTCGTTAGGTAGGTTGATAGCGATTGTTTTGCTACCAGAGTTACAATCTCCTGCATAGAATATTACGTCATATACGTTAAGGTCTGATTCTGTTCCTGGAACTTCTTGTTTAAATTTAGGATCGCAAGGAAGTTCTTTTTGTAATTGTGGAAGCATTGATGTAAATTTCGCAAGTTTTGCGCTTTCTTCTTCATCTTTTACTAAGATAAATGCTTCGTATGCTGCTTTTGCTCCAAATAAACGGTCTTCATAGTTTTCGATTGGTCCTACTACGAAATCTAAATGGCTATTTTTCATATCCATCCAAGCCATATCTGATGCAAAGTAATCGTCTGTTTGGAATGCTTTTCTTCTTTCTTCTAAGTATTTTTTTAATCCTGCATCTTCTGCCAAAGGAATTGCTTTGTCTAATAAAGCACATACTTTGTCTATTTGCTTTTTATATTCTTCTCTATACCATTTAACTTGTAATTTTCCGTCTTTGTCTCTACGGATTACTGTGTAAAGGCTTCCTTTGTTTTCATCTTGTAAAGCATCGTATTCTTCCTTAGTCATATCTTTTGGATAGAAATTTGCTCCCAATGGTTTTTCTCCGTATCCGTTTACAAATGGACGCATTCCGTCAAGTCTTTCCCATGGACCATAGTTAATCATGGCAAATTCTCTTGTTGCTGGGTCTTGAATCTTTTCTATGTCTGCTTTATCTCCGTATGATTGCATCCAGAATAGTTCATCCATAATTTCTGCTATGTCAAAGAAAATATTGATTAGGCGTTTTTCTTTGTCATTTAACTTATTTACATCGGTGGTTAGTTGCACCATTGCAAATTCATCTACTTTTTGTTGCATTGTTGATTTGTTTGTGTCTTGTGTTGGTGTTTTTCCTCCGCATGAAGCGAACAAAACTGCTCCCAACATAAGAACTGATAATAATCTTCTTTTCATTGTTGTCTATTTTTTATGGTTAAATTATTTCAATTTGAACTTGCGAAGATAGTATTTTTTATTGTGTCCGACAAAATTTATAATGTATTATTAGTGGGCTTGCAACCAATTTTCTCCTTCATTGATACTTACTTCTATTGGCACTTCTAATTGTAAGGCATTGAGCATCTGCTCTTTTACAATGGCTTTTACGATTGCTAATTCTGGCTTATAAACATCAAAGACTAATTCATCGTGTACTTGTAGTATCATTTGTGAGCGGAGGTTTTGGTGTTGAAATTCTTTGTGTATGTTTATCATAGCTATTTTTATCATATCGGCACTGCTTGCTTGTATTGGCATATTTACTGCGTTGCGTTGGGCAAAGTTTCTTATGTTTGCATTGGCTGAGTTAAGGTCTGGCAAATATCTTCTTCGTCCACAGATACTTTCTGCATAGCCTTTGGTATTGGCTTGTTCTATACAATTTTTTATGTATTGTTGTATGTGGGGGTAAGAGGCAAAATATTGTTCTATCAGGTGTTGTGCTTCTTTTCTTGTTATGTGTAGTTGTTCTGAAAGCCCAAATGCTGATATTCCATATATGATTCCAAAATTAACACTTTTTGCATTACGACGCATTTCTTGTGTTATTTTTTGTGGTGGCAACATATAAATTTGAGAGGCGGTAGAAAGGTGTATGTCTTCTCCTGAGTTGAAGGCTTGACATAGGTTTGTGTCTTTGCTTAGTGAGGCAATTATTCTAAGTTCTATTTGAGAATAGTCGGCAGCTAATAGGATGTGTTCTTCGTCTTGCGGAATGAAGCATGCGCGTATTTGTTTTCCTAATTCTGTTCTTATGGGAATGTTTTGTAAGTTAGGGTTTTCTGATGCTAAACGGCCTGTTGATGTGGTTGCTTGCTTGTAATTTGTATGTATTTTCCCTGTTTTTTGATTTACTATCTCAGGAAGGGCGTCTACATATGTGCTTTTTAGTTTTGTGAGGGAACGATATTCTAAGATAAGTGGTATGATTTCATGTTGATTTATTAGTTTTTGGAGTACGTCTTCTGATGTTGAGTATTGTTTTGTTTGGGTTTTCTTTATTTTTTGGTTGGTTGTTATGTGTAAGTCTTCAAAAAGTACTATTCCTAACTGTTTTGGGGAGGCTATATTAAATTCTTTGCCTGCAAGATTATAGATTCTTTCTTCTAATTCTTGTTTGTGCTCTTGTAATGATAGAGAGAATTTATTGAGTTGTGCTGTGTCTATTTTTACTCCTGTTCTTTCCATTGAGAGTAAGACATCTACGAGTGGCATTTCAATATTTGTGAAAAGTTCTAATAGATTGTTTTGTTTTAATTCTTGTTCTAATATTGGTTTTAGGGCAAAGGTTACGTCTGCATCTTCAACTGCGTATTCGGTTAGCAAGATAGGGTCTAATCTTTCTATTGTTATTGGTGTTTTTTGTGGGTTTCCAAATACGGTTTCAAAGTCTATCATTGTGTATTCTAAGTATTTTTCGCTTAGAATGTCTAATTTGTGGCGTGATTCTGGGTCTAATAAATAGTGTGCTAAGAGTGTGTCAAAGGTTTTGCCTTTTACTTCTATGCCATAATTGAGAAGAACATTCTTGTCAAACTTTAAATTATGTGCTACTTTCTCTATGTTTTCGTTTTCAAAGAGTTCTTTTAATATTCCTAAGAAATCTTTTTGTAAGTCTTTGCTTTGTGGAAAGAAAACAAAGAATCCTTTTTGCCTTTGACTGACTAAGGAAATTCCTATTAACTCACAGTCGATTTCTAAGCCTGTTGTTTCGGTGTCAAAGGCGATAAGTTTTTCTGTTAGTAAAGAGTCGATTAGTTTTCTTAATTCTTCTGTGGTGTGGATTGCGATATATTGATGTGGAACGTCTTTATAGGTTGGATAAGTCGTTAGATTAAAAAGTGTTGGCTCAGATGGGGTATTATTAAATAAGTCTATGCTGGGCTGTAGTTTAGAAGTTTGATAATGAGTGTTAAATCTTTTTGCAAATGTAGTGAATTCTAATTCGTTAAATATTTTATTGCATAGTTTGATGTCGGGTTGTGTAATCGCTAATTCGTCTTCGTTGAATTCTATTGGCACATCGGTAATGATAGTGGCTAATTGTTTGCTTTGTATTGCAAGTTCTTTGTTTTCTTCTATTGTTTTGCGTATGGATTTGCTTTCTATTTTGTCGCTATTTTCTAAGATGTTTTCTATTGATGAGAATTGCTGTATCAATGCTTTTGCTTTTTTCTCTCCTATTAAAGGAACGCCAGGTATATTGTCGGAACTATCTCCCCATAAGCCTAATATGTCTATGACTTGTAAAGGATGGGTTATTTCAAAGCGTTGAATGACTTCTTCTACTCCCCATATTTCATTCGGACTTGCACCTCTGCCTAAGCGAAGCATCTTTATATTTTCTTCTACTAATTGTGCATAGTCTTTATCGGGCGTTACCATAAAGACTTCGTATCCTTGTGTAACTGCTTTCTTTGAAAGAGTTCCTATTACATCGTCTGCTTCGTATCCTTCTTTACAAAGAATTGGTATATTCATCGCTTGAATGATGTCTTTTATGATAGGAATTGCTTCTCTTATTTCTTCGGGCATCGCTTGTCGGTTTGCCTTATATTGTTCGTACTGAATATGTCGAAATGTCGGCCCTTGCAAATCAAATGCCACCCCAAGGTGAGTGGGTTTGTATTGTTTTATTATATCTAAAAGCGTATTGCAAAATCCTAAAACGGCAGATACGTTTTGTCCTTTGGAAGTAATTCTTGGGTTTTTATTAAGTGCATAAAAGGCTCTATATATTACAGCCATCGCATCTATGAGATAAAGTGTCTTCTTTTCCATACGATTATTTTTTCTACAAAATTAGAAATTTTATGCTTAGAAACAAAAAAACGCCCTTTCTTCTTTCAGAAAGGACGTTTAAAGTTATTATTGTATTTCGGTTTTTACAATCTTTCTAATTGTACTGTGAAGTGACGCATCAATTCTGCTTCCCAAGTAATCTTTACTCCTCTTGTTATTTCGTTTCTTCTATCGTAAACGTTCTTTAAAGCAGCTGCTATAACGTCCATATGATTGTTTGTATATACTCTTCTAGGAATACATAAACGTACAAAATCTAATCCACCGAAACGATTTTCTCTTGTAATAGGGTCTCTGTCTGCTAAGATGTATCCTATTTCGCATCCACGTATACCTGCTTCTAAGTAAAGTTCGCAAGTAAGTGTTTGAGCTGGGAATTCTTCTTTTGGAACGTTTGTAAGGATTTTGTCAGCATCAACAAATATTGCGTGTCCTCCAACAGGACGTTGGTAAGGTATGCCATATTCATCTAATTTTGCTGCTAAATATTGTACTTGACGGATACGAGTATCCAAGTTGTCGAATTCTGTATTTTCATCTAATCCAACTGCCAAAGCATCCATATCTCTACCGTTCATACCTCCGTAAGTAAGGAATCCTTCGAAAGGAATACAGAATAATTTAGCTCCTTCATACCATTCTTTTCTACGAGTAGCAATAAATCCTCCCATATTAACGATACCGTCTTTCTTAGCTGACATTGTCATACCGTCAGCGTATGAGAACATTTCTTTTGCTATTTCTTTGATTGTTTTATCTGCGTATCCTTCTTCACGAGTTTTGATGAAGTATGCGTTTTCTGCAAAACGTGCTGAGTCAAGTATAACTGGTTTGTTATATTTGTCCGCAACAGCTCTTACTTCTTTCAAATTTTGCATTGAAACTGGTTGTCCGCCTGCTGTGTTATTTGTTACTGTAACTATAATGAAAGGAATTTTATCTGCATTTTCTGCTAATGCTTTTTCCAATTTCTTTGGATCAACGTTACCTTTGAAAGGTATTTCTAATTGAGTGTCTTTTGCTTCGTCTATTGTGCAATCTAACGCTGTAGCTTTACGACTTTCAATGTGTCCTTTTGTTGTGTCAAAGTGAGAGTTGCCAGGTATTATGTCGCCTTGTTTTACTAAATGTGAGAATAATACGTTTTCTGCTGCACGACCTTGGTGTGTAGGTATAACATATTCAAATCCTGTGATAGCAGTGATAGTATCTTTCAAACGGAAGAAACTGCTTGCTCCTGCATAAGATTCGTCTCCCATCATCATAGCTGCCCATTGACGGTCAGACATTGAACCTGTACCAGAGTCTGTAATACAATCTATGTAAACATGTTCTGATTTAAGCATAAAAACGTTGTTTTTTGCTTCTTTAAGCCATTGTTCACGTTCTGCACGTGTACTTTTTCTTATTGGCTCTACCATTTTAATCTTCCACGATTCTGCAAAAGGTAATTCCATAGTTATTTAAATTTAAATGGTTAATATTTTTGATTACTAAATTTTAATGAAAACTTATTTTTAAAAATGAAAAGAGTCTCTTTCTTTTAGATTAAGAAAGATTGTTGAAATTAAATTATTACTTTTTATGTCTCTATTCATATAAACTTCTCTTGTGTGCAAAGTTAGAAAATATATTTCAAACAACAAAATATTCTCATTTTTGTGCTACAAATGTCCCTAATAGAACGTTGGAATCTGATATAAATTTTAAATTAGGATTTTTTTCTTGTAATTTTTTCTTGTTTACACTTCCATATCCTATTGCATAGTTGATTTCTCTAGGATTTACTAAAATAGTTTTTACATCAAGTGGAATGTTTTCTAATTTTTCAAACCAAATTTTTGATAATACAAGTTCTTTAAAGGAAACATGGAATGGCCCTGCTAAAAGTTGTTCTCCTTTTATTAAAGCTTCGGAAGGATGAAGACCAACTCTTAATATAGTTATGTTAGTTTGGGAAAATATTTTGTAAATCTCAGCGGTCCATTCTACTGCCTCTTCAAGTGAAAGTGCTGTGTATTTACCTGATCGGTATAAGTCTGCTAACTCAGTGTTATTTATTACAAGAGTGGGATATATTCTCGTGCTTTCTGCTCCTAAAGCTAAGATTTTTTTTGCTGTTTCTTTGGATTTTTCAACGGAATCTAAGGGTAATCCTATCATCATTTGCAAGCCAAGAGAAAATCCATAACTTCGTATAAGTTCAGATGCCTTTTCAACATCTTTTACTGTATGTCCTCTTTTAGAGTATGACAAAACATCTTCATTTAACGACTGAGCTCCTAACTCTATGTTTTGTACGTTATATTTTTTTAATATACCAAGAATTTTTTCGTTAATATAATCGGGACGAGTAGATATTCTTATACTTTTAATCTCGCCTTGCTCTATGTATGGTTGTACCGTTTCAAGATATGTTATCATATCCTCTTCATCGATTCCAGTAAAACTCCCTCCAAAGAAAGCAAGTTCTATATGAGATGGTTTTATAAAAGTCGCAAGGTGCTGCTCTATTATCTGTTTTATTTCTTCTGGCTTCACAGCTTGTAATTGACCAGATATATGTCGTTGATTACAATATATACACTGGTTAGGGCAAGCTAATTCTGGAATAAAAATAGGAATATTATAATGTTTCATTTTAACATTACTTTTCTATTTGCTCATTATCAAAGTATCCATAGCCATATCCGTAGCCATAGTATCCTTTATCGTATCTTGCTCCATAGCCGTACTTTTGTGCAGCAGTTTTTATGTCGTTAAACACAAAATGTATCTTTACATCGTTTCGCTCTGTTAATTCTGCAATAGATATTTTGAATGCAGCTTTATTTGTTTGTTCTGATCTAACTATAAATAGGTTTATATCACTTTCTTTTGCCAAACATTGTGCATCTGCAATCAAACTTACAGGAGGAGTATCTAAAATAATGTAATCATAACGCTTTCTTAATTCTTTTAATAATGCCCTATTCTTATCTGAATCTATAAGTTCAGAAGGATTTGGTGGAACAGGTCCTGCTACCAATACGTCAAAATTTTCAAATTCTGTCGCTTGTAAAACATCATCTAACTCATAACGACCAACCATATATGAAGTTAATCCATGAGTTGCGTTCAATCCAAAAACTTTATGAAGATTTGGTTTTCTTAAATCATATCCTATCAATAGAGTCTTCTTCCCTGAAATCGCAAATATTGATGCAACATTAACACTTATTAAACTTTTTCCATCATTTGGTAAAGAAGAAGTAACAAGTATTACTTTACCTTCATCTGTTTCCTTTCCTAAAATGTATTTTATGTTTGTTCTCAAAGATCTGAATGTTTCGGAAATCTGACTTCTTGGTTTATCAAACACAACTAATCTATTAGATTCCACAGGAAAACGAGGTATAAATCCAATGATTGGTGCAGATGATTCTTTCTCAAGATCATCTTTACTATCTATCGTATTCTTTGCAAGGTATCTTATCAAAATATATATTGTTGGTATAGCAATACCTATAAGTAATGCTATAAGAAAATTCATCGCAGTTTTAGGATATACTTGTACAGCAAAACGAGCTTTATCTATAACTTTATGGTCTGGTAATGCTGCATTTTTCGCAATTTCTGCCTCAGCACGTTTTGTATATAGGAAATTATAGATTTCATCATTATATTTAAATTGACGTTCTATGTTTATCATATTCCTATGTGTAGTAGGCAACTGATCTATCTCCATTTGCAAAGCATCTTGCTGACGATTAAGTTCTTTTTCGTTAATTTGAGATACTTCTTGTATGTTTTTTAAATTTTCTTTGATTTGATTTCTAATAGTTTCCATTTGTCCCAAAACTTCTTTCATCTTTGGAGACTGTGGTGTTAGTGTTGTAGAAAGTCTTTGCTTTTCAAGAATAAGGTCAGTTAAAGAAACAACTAATTTACTCAACAAAGGATCATCTACTCCCATTGTAGAAGGAGCAACAAGTCCTTCATTTAAATCTGTCTGATTGATATAATTAAGAAGATAATCATAATATGCTTTCTTAGTTGTTTCTTCCGCTCTCTTGGTTTCAAATTCATTAGCTTTTTCAAATAAATATTCTACATCACTTGTTAAATTAAAAGTATTATTTGATTGTTGGAATGCTTCCTTACGAGCTTCTGCAACAGTTAAAGAGTCAGATATTGCATCAATTTGTGAATTTACGAAATTTATTGTCGCAACGTTTAAGTGATTTTTTTCTTCAAACGTCATATCTATATAAACTTCACATAATTTATTTACGAAATCCACCGCTTTCTCTTTGTTTGAATTCTTGAATTTAATGGAAATGATGGAGGATTCTTTATTTAATAATTCTATATTCGTAGTATTAAAAGAATTTGCTAAGGCATCCATATCATTGATTTTAAATCCATATTTAACATGCGAAAGTTCTTCTTCCCAATTATCTGGATCCTTCAATAATATTTTAAATTTCATTCCGTCTTTTATATACCACTGACCATATCGTATTATAGTACGAGATTGAGATACGTCTCTATATTCTGAAAGTATTTTATCTTGAAAATAATCATATATTGGAACATTTTTTTGCTCATCATAAGAAACAAGACACTTATTTTTGTCTAACAATTCTATATTGATAGGAATACCTGTTGGTTGGGTATTATGGTAATCTAAAATTATTTCAAATGGAGATTTTTTATAAATATCTTCTGTCTTAAAATTATTTTTTTGGAAATAATCAACATATAAATCAAGCGATTTTATTGTTCGCTTAACCATAGAAACAGATTGTATTGTTCCTATCTCGTTTTGAAAATTCACAAAATCTTGATTATAAAAGTTAAATCCAAAGCCACCAGACAAGTTCGACATCATGTTATTGTTGTTTTTAATCAACAATGTCGTCTTTGCTTCATATAGAGGTGTAGAGTATTTTGTTATAAATATGCAAGCAATTACTGAAATGACAATTGCAATAGCAAACAAATGCCATTTTTCTAACATCTTATATAGCAATTCCATTATGTTAATGGAATTTATTTCTTCCTCTTTAAGTTGCTTTCCTTCGTTCATTAGGCTTTAAATTTTTACTTATTTACTACTTACAGAAAGTATCCAAGAAAATATAGATATTACGGAAGTCAATACTACCAATGAATTAGATATTGTTGTCAAAGGTATATTCAATGTAGATAATGCCTTAGTATTTTTATTAGGTTCTACATATACAATATCACCCGGTTGAAGATACATATTCTTATCTTGCAATATTTCAACATTTCTTAAATCTACTGTATAAACAGCGTCTTCTGTCGCTGTCTTTCTAACAATCTTTATTTTTTCTCTGTTACCATAATATGTTAAATCACCAGCTGCTGCCAACAATTCAAACAAACTTACACATGGTTGATAGAATGTATATGTTCCTGGACGATTTACTTCTCCTAAAATAGAGATTTTATAATTTACCATTTTACAACTAACAACTGCTCCTTGCACATATTGATCTACTTTCTCCTTTATAACACTTTGTGCTTGCTCAACAGTCAATCCAATCAACTTTATATTTCCTATAAGTGGCAAAGTAATCTCTCCATTTTTGTCTATAACATAACTATTCAAATATATAGTATTATCTGTTTGCGAATATCTATTGTCTTTTGCAGAAAACATTTTTGTAGCCTCAGCATCAAGTGTCATAATATCAATATATAACATATCCTCTTCGGCTAAATAATAATTGGGTGAATAATTTGCATTTCCATCTCTATAAGTATGTTTATAAACTTCTTGATCAGGCGTTTGGAAGTATATCAAATTTTTCTGCGAAGTACAAGATGTTAATGATATAATAACAATACCTAATAACAATAAGAATATTTTCTGTTTCATAATACTATATTATATGTCGTTTTCTATTATAAACTTTCTCCAAATAAAGTAGCAGAAGTACAAGATGTAACCTTTACTTGTACATATTCGCCAATTCTGAAATCTTTTCTATCAAATATTATAACCTTATTTTGAGTATTTCTTCCAAACAATTGTTCTTTACTTCTTTTGCTTTCGCCTTCTATCAAGACTTCGAATACTTTGCCAACATCCCTTTGATTACTTTCAAGAGATAGTTGTCTTTGAAGATCAATTATTTCCTCTAATCTTCTTGTCTTTTCGTCGTATGGAATATCATCTTCATATTTCTTAGCAGCTAAGGTATTTGAACGTTGAGAGTAATTAAACATAAAAGCAGAATCATAACCCACCCAACGCATCATATCCAAAGTATCTTTATGATCGTCTATCGTTTCAGTACAAAAGCCAGCTATAATATCCGTTGAAATACCGCAATCTTTAATTGTTTCTTTTATTGCAGTAATCTTATTCATATAATCCTCCCTTGTATACTTTCTATTCATCAATTTTAGCATTCTTGTACTGCCCGACTGCAATGGGAGATGAATAAACTTACATATATTATCATACTTTGCTATTGTGTCCAAAAGTTCCTGAGATATATCCTTAGGGTGAGATGTTGAAAATCTTATTCTTAACAATGGATTTATCTTAGCGACTAATTCCATCAATTTTGCAAAATTTATTTCATCTATTTCACCCTTTCTCCATATGTAAGAGTTTACATTTTGTCCTAAAAGCGTTACTTCTCTATATCCTTTATTAAATAAATCTTGTGCTTCTGCAATAATCGTTTGTGGATCTCTACTACGCTCTCTTCCTCTTGTGTATGGAACTACACAATAAGAGCAAAAATTTTCACAGCCACGCATTATAGAGATGAAAGCAGTAACTCCATTAGTATCAAGCTTTACAGGAGTAATATCAGCATACGTTTCTTCTTTTGAAAGCACAGCAGAAACGTATGCTTTATTGTGTTTCTCAACATTTTTCAACAATTCAGGAATGTCTCTATAAGAGTCTGGTCCAACAACTATATCAACATTCCCCTCTTCTATTAGTTCGTTTTGTAAGCGCTCAGCCATACAACCAAGAACTCCTATTTTTAACCAACTTTTCTTTTTTCTAAAAGAATCAAACTCAACCAAGCGTTTTTTAACTCTTTGTTCAGCATTTTCCCTTATAGAGCATGTATTAACTAAAATTAAATCTGCCTCAGCAATGTCGTCAGTTATTTCATAATTATCAGTATTTCTTAAAATAGAAGCGACAACCTCACTATCGGCTTGGTTCATTTGACAACCATATGTTTCTATATATACTTTTTTCATAAATATCTATCTAATATATCTTCTACTACTTGTTTTACTCCAATACTTGCTTTTTGTTTCACAAAAACAATATTCTTATCAACTATATTTACATTTTGTGGATCTACAAGATATTTTTTACAATCTTTCCTTGTGTAATGCAAAAGCCCAGCAGCTGGATAGACATTTAGGCTTGTACCTATTATTATCATTATATCTGCTTGCTCACATAGTCTTATTGCGGGTTCAATATTTGGTACAGCCTCTCCAAACCAAACTATATATGGTCGCAAAGGCTTCCCATAAACATCTTTCATGTTTTCAGTCAATTCCCAGCCTTCAAGAAATCTAATATCATTAGAATCCGTTTCACTACACACCTTTTTCAATTCTCCATGTAAATGCAATACATTTTTACTTCCTGCTCTTTCATGTAAATCATCCACATTTTGAGTAATAATCTGCAAATTAAATTTTTCCTCTAAACGTAATAATTGCTTATGCCCTTCATTTGGCTCTACATTATATAGTTCTTTTCTTCTTGCGTTATAGAAATTTCTCACCAAATCGGGATTTTTCTTCCACGCATCATAAGTTGCAACTTCCTCAACTCTATGATTTTCCCATAATCCATCACTATCTCTAAATGTTTTTATGCCACTCTCTTGGCTTATCCCCGCTCCTGTTAGTACAACTATCGTTTTCATAATTATTCTTTATGATAATCCATAATACTTTTCGTTACAGCTAAATAAACATCTCGTTCTTGTTCAGATAAACATTCAATATGTTGATTAATTATGTTAATATCTCCCCGAACAGCAGGACCAGTCTGTAAACACAATATATTATCAGACGTTTTAATGTTATCAATAGTCCTATCTATAATAGGGAATAACATAGAAAAAGGAATATCATTTCTATCCAAAATTTCCTTAGAAATTCCCATTAAATGATTTGTAAAATTGTTAGCAAACACAGCTGCGATATGTAATTGTTTTCTTTGTTCATCTGAAAGAAAACAAGTTTTATTAGAAAGAGAATCTACAAAACGTTTTAAACAATCCAAATAAGCCTCATTATTAACATAAAAACATAAAGGAACTTTTGAAAAATCTATTTCTTTATTCTTATTCAACGATTGTAAAGGATATAAGCAACCATAATTATCCGCCTTTTGAGATAAAATTTCTGTTTTTGTAAACCCAGATGTATGCACCAAAAGACCATTAACCCTTGGTAGTCTTTCTAAAACATCTTTTATTGCATCATCTTTCACTGCTATTACAACAATGTCGCTTTCCACATCTTCCGAAAAAAAATCCTTGCGAGAAGATATAATTTTCACGCAATAACCCCTTTCTTTCATTACTTTATGATAATGAAATGCGACATTGCCACTTCCTATTATGCTAACAGTTTTTATATTCACTATAAGCTTATTTTTTCCGCCGCAATTCTTATTCTTGATATTATGTTTTCTTTTCCTAATATCTTCATTATATCAAGCATATTTACACCCTTAGTATCTCCAACAACAGCCAAACGAATGGAATTCATTATTTGACCCATATTCAATTCGTTATCTGAAATATATTTCATTAAGAACTCTTCTGCATTATCCGCCCAAGAAGAATTATCCTCTATTTCATTCATCTTATCTGCAATAATGTACATTCTTTCGCTTGTTCCCTCTTTCCATCTCTTTTTAAGAGCTTTTTCAGCATAAGATTCTGGAGCTACAAAAAAGTAATCGCTATTATCCCAAAAGTCTTTCACGAAATTACATCTTTCTTTTACCAATTTAACTATGGCAATTACCTTTTCTATTGACGCATCAATCCCCCTGTTTTTTAAATCACAAAGAAATCCCTCTGCCAAATTTTCATCCTCAACCTTTTGAAGATATTGATGATTGAACCATTTAGCTTTTTCTAAGTCAAATTTAGCACCATGCTTTGAAATTCTGTCAATAGAAAACGTGTCTATTAACTCTTTTAATGAAAATAACTCTTGCTCAGTTCCAGAATTCCAACCCAATAATGCCAACATATTTATTACAGCCTCTGGCAAATACCCACTCTCTCTATATCCTGATGAAATTTCTTTCGATTTTGGATCAGTCCATTGTAGAGGGAATACTGGGAAACCTAATCTATCGCCATCTCTTTTCGACAATTTACCATTTCCATCTGGCTTTAAAAGCAACGGAAGATGTGCAAATTTTGGCATAGTGTCCTCCCAGCCAAATGCTTTGTATAACATAACATGTAAAGGACATGATGGCAACCATTCTTCTCCTCTTATAACATGAGAAATACACATTAAATGATCATCAACTATGTTTGCCAAGTGATAAGTCGGCATTCCATCAGATTTATACAATACTTTATCATCTAATAAAGACGAATTCATTTTAACATGTCCCCTAATTAAATCGTCAAGATGAATATCTTCATTTTCAGGGAACTTAAATCTAATAACGTAAGCTATGCCTTGATTTAACAAATCCTCCACTTCTTCTTTCGAAAGCGTCAAAGAATTTCTTAAACCTTTTCTTGTATTACAATCGTATTGAAAATTCTTTTTTTCACTTTCATATTGTTTTCTTAAAGCATCTAATTCTTCTGCTGTATCAAAAGCATAGTATGCCCAACCTTTATCTACAAGTTCCAAAGCATATTGCTTGTATAATTCCTTCCTATCCGACTGTTTATAAGGACCATATTCTCCCCCGATTCCTACACCTTCATCAAATTCTAAGCCTAACCATTTAAAAGACTCTATAATATAATTTTCTGCTCCTTCAACAAATCTTGTTTGATCTGTGTCTTCTATTCTTAAAATAAAGTCTCCACCATTTTGCTTTGCGAACAAATAATTATACAAAGCTGTTCTAACACCACCAATGTGTAATGGTCCTGTTGGAGACGGCGCAAATCTAACTCTTACTTTTCTTTCCATTATTTACTTTACTATTACAAAACTACAAAATTACAAAAAAAGAGGATTTATATTTAATTTTTCTTTGATTTTTCAAAAATAAATGAGTTTAAAAGCATAATTCTGCCCTTTAATTCTAACAAGTATAACATAACATCCTTGATTTGGAATTATTATTTCATGACCACTTGATTCATTTACCTTAATTCCTCTATTATCGTATAGTAAAATATTATCAATCTTATAAATTGATTCTATTTTAACACGATTTCCATTTTGTATAACTTTAAAATCAGAACTATTATTTAGTTCCAAAATATCTAAATCAAAAGAATATAATTTTAATGTTAAAGTTTTTTCTTCATTTTCCGATTGCGTTTGAATATAATACGTACTATCTTCAACAAAATCTACCAATAATTCATTATTACTATCATATAACTCCGCTCTCAAAACATTTGTTGGTATAGAATTTAGCTTTAATTCATAATTAGATTGATTTTTAGCAAAATAGCTTAAAGAAAGCGACACTGAATCTTGCCATAAAGGTAGCGAAACAATGGATAATTCATTTTGCGCTACATTACAATATAAATCTGGTGCACTTCCAAAACTAAACACCTTATAAACATCATACTCATCTATACTTTCAGTTACATTTTCACGGAAGTACACTTTTACTTCATCCTCTCCACCTTCATATTTAAAGGTTAAATGAATTTTTTCTATGTAATGATTATTCCCTTCTTGATTATAAATCGCTTGATTATGTATTTTTAAAAAATTTTCATTAGATTTGACTTTTGTAATAAAGCCACCAAAAGGAGGAATAATGAATTTAGAAGATTCATTAGGATTATAAGGAATATATTGTCCCGTTTTAGGATTCAACAACCACATTCCAGAAATATTATTCATAGAAAAATTACTATAACTTACAGAATGAGAATAAGGATTTACAGAAAGATGATAACCATTGCCTAAGTTAGAAGTATAGGATGCGTTATTTAAAAGTTCTAATTCGTCCTCCAAAAACAAATCTCCTTGCCATAACAATTCCTTACTTTGAAAATACGCTACTAAATACCCTAAATTTTGTTTAAAGAAATTAGAATCTTCTATATTTTCACTATATGGAATCCACGCAGATGTACTTGAAGAAAAGTTTTCATTGAGATAATACAATTCGTCTTCATTTGATAAAGAAAAACTATTAAATATCTCTTCTTTTGTTTTATTTGATATATTTATTGGTAAGCCACAAAGATTATATGCTTTATCTCCAAAAATAGAAGTTGAAAAATATGGTTTTACAATAGTCTTTCCAACAGATAAACTTCCATTATTTATTATTTCTGCTTTATTTATAGTATCGCAAGAAGAGTAATCAGAATATATGACTAAATTTCCACATTCTGCAACCACATTTTGAGGAATATTTATTTTAATTCCATAAGGCAATACTACCTTATCTAATTTATTAGGTATCAATCCATTTTCCCAGATATTAGCATCATTCCAAGAACCTCCACGTAAAGCATTGATTTCCTTACCCATCCTAAAAGTTGTCGTAGAAAGAATTTCGTTATTTGCCTTTATATCACAACGATATATGCCATCAAAAGAAACATTTGTTAAATGCAAAATATTTTGACCAAGAGATAGGTTTGTATTATAAAGATTATGTATTTCTATTGCAGGTGTTATAGTATGATTTCCAAGAATTTGACTAAGAATATTCGCATTAAATTCTTGAATATCCCATTCTGTATAAATACTATCTACAATAAGAGGATTATGTCTTACACCTTGTTTAACGTATGGCTTTCTAACTAAAATAGAATTAGCATAACTTGCCATGTCTTCATCAGTTGAAGAAATCTTTACTCTTCCGAACAAATCTATTGTATCATATAAATTTTCATCTAATCGTTTTAAAATCAGATATGAATCATTCCCTCCTTGAAAAGATGAAGAAAGTACAACGGGATAAACAACCAAATTCGTATCGTTAGGAGATACCTTTGAATTCAAAGCAATTAGAATAGAATTATTACTCTTTATACTATCTTTCTCATAAAATAAATATCTCAATGGCGCATTTGAAATTGTAAGTGATGAATGATACGCAAGGAATTCATAATCCCTCAAACAAATATCCCTTTCAGTAGGATTATATATTTCAACTACATTTACGCTACTCGTCGTTGCAACTTTTGAAATCAACAAATCATCTGCCACATTAACAACAGAATCTATTGAAAGCAAGAAATTTAAGCCATTCTCATTATTTAACCAAGATAAAACTACAGAATCAAAATTCAAAACCTCAGCAGAAAAATTTGAAATCTGCGACGGAGTGGAGAAATGTAATAGACTTGCCACACTTAAATCTTGATTTAATATTTCAATATAATACTTTGTTTCAGGCGTAAGCCCTTGCAAGCTAAGTATATTACCATTTAAAGAATGTGAAATTATATCTCGCGGACTTGTTATTTTAATATCATCTATCAGTAGCGTATTCCCTTCGCCTTCTATCTTGCCAAATTCTACAAAAGCACAATTTGACAAATATACATGTTTAATACTATCTGCATTTTTCCCCAAATGGAAAACAGTATCTATAACTGTAAGTTTTGATTTGGAATTTCCATTTTTGACACGAAAGGATAATTTAGAATTATCTGGGATTGAGATTATTGGTGTACGGAATTTGGAATTTACATATTGAATATTGCAAGCGCTATCTGCACTTAATTTTATGCTTCTCGCCTTAGAATTAGGCATTTGAGTCATTGAGCTTGGCAAAACTGTCAAAACATTTTCGCCTCCTATGATTGTAGAAGTTCCAATATAAGATTCTCTTGAAAATTTATTAAAATTCTCTTCGTATAATAAAGTATCTTTAAATACTGTTACAGACTGGTTTTCAGATATGTTTAAATTTATAGTTGCACTTGTTGCTTCTATTACATAAGTATTTGAATCCAAGTCTATTTGCTCTTGTTTAGCGGAAAAAAGCAATGACTGAAAAACAAATATGTAAGTTAATAATGCAACAATCTTTTTCACAACATCATATATTTATCATCTACCCCAACTTTCTCTATCTAAATTTCTATAAGTTATAGCCTCAGCTAAATGTGCGTCTTGAATCTCTTCACATTTTTCCAAATCCGCAATTGTACGTGCCACTTTCAGAATTCTATCGTAAGCTCTGGCCGACAATCCTAAACGTTCCATTGCGTTACGCAAAAGAGTCATTCCCGAAGGCTGTATTTTACAAAACTTTTTCATTAAAGCAGTATTCATTTGTGCGTTACAATGAATATCAGGATAGTCCTTAAATCTTTCTTGTTGTATCTTTCTTGCTTCAATTACTCGTTTTCTTATCGTTTCACTTGTCTCTCCTTCTTTTAAAGTAGAGAGTTCTTTAAATGGAACAGGCACTACTTCTAACTGAATGTCAATTCTGTCTAACAAAGGACCTGAAACTTTATTAAGATACTTGTTTACAGCACCTAAACCACAGGTACAAGCTTGCGTTGGATGATTATAATATCCGCAAGGACAAGGATTCATTGCGGCAACTAACATAAAACTTGCCGGATATTCGCTTGTTTGTTTTGTCCTCGCAATAGTAATTTTTCTTTCTTCCATTGGCTGACGCAAAACTTCTAATACATTTCGTTTAAACTCAGGAAGTTCATCCAAAAATAATACTCCATTATGAGAAAGCGAAATTTCCCCAGGATTAGGGTAAGTCCCACCTCCCACAAGTGCAGTATCGCTTATTGTATGGTGAGGATTTCTAAATGGACGCACAGAAATAATAGACTGATAATTAGTCATCTTTCCTGCAACTGAGTGAATTTTTGTTGTTTCCAATGCTTCCTCTATTGTTAATGGAGGAAGAATGGAAGGTAATCGCTTGGCAAGCATTGTTTTCCCACTTCCAGGGGAACCTACCATAAGAATGTTATGCGAACCTGCGGCTGCAACTTCCATTGCTCGCTTTACACTTTCTTGTCCTTTAACATCAACAAAATCAAACTCGTAATTATCTAAACTTTTCTCAAATTCCTCTTGAATATTTATGAAAGTTCTTTCTAATGTGTTTAATCCGTTAAAGAAATTGATGACATCCAAAATGTTATCTGCTCCATAAACTTCTAAATCTGTTACAATAGCTGCTTCTTTTGCGTTACATTTTGGTAGAATTATTCCTTTAAAGCCTTGTTTCTTAGCTTCCAAAGCTATTGGCAAAGCTCCCTTAATTTTATTCAAAGAACCATCCAAAGATAGCTCGCCCATAATAATATAATCCGCTAGTTTGTCAGAACAAATCTGCTCAGAGGCACCCAATATTCCTATTGCTAACGGCAAGTCATAGGCTGAGCCTTCTTTTTTTAAGTCTGCGGGAGCCATGTTTATGACTATCTTTTTCCCTGGTATCTTATAGCCATAGAAATTAAGGGCTGAGGCTATTCTTTGCTGACTTTCTTTTACTGCATTATCGGGTAAGCCAACTAAAAGAAAGTTTATGCCTTTGTCTACATTAACTTCTATTGTTATAGTTGTAGCTACAATTCCTGAAATGGCAGAGCCATAGACTTTAATTAACATTGGAGTTTTTATTTTTATGTTTTAAACTATTGATTAACTTATCCATTTCTTTTGGATTATTCATATAGTATTTTAAACTTAAATCGTAAGTTTCTTTGGTTACGTTATATTTTTTTAAAATGTCGCTATTGAATTGTTGAAGTATAATTTCCTTATTATTTGACTCGGAATAAGCGCTTTCTATCAATACTTCTGCTTTTTTAGAATCAAGGACTATTGACGACATTGTTTCAACGTCTATTTGTTTTTCCGTTTTGGCACATGCGAATAATGAGAATAATATAATGAGTGATAGTGTTTTTAAATTTTTCATATCCTTTCTAAAACTAATTTTATTAAACGCTCCATTGATTGGTGATAATCTTCTACAAATTCTCCTGTTTCTCTGTTTGCTATCACATTACATATTGTCAAAACATTGTGTCCTAAGTTTTTACCTAAGGCATATAGTGAGGATGTTTCCATTTCATAATTTGCAGCCTTAATTCCTGCGTATGAAAAGCCTCCTATTTTTGAGTTAATTGTGTTGTCCGCTAAGTCAATTCTTATTTTTCTTCCTTGTGGACCGTAAAAACCGGGAGCTGTTATTGTGATAGCTTTGTGCATGTCGAATGCAATGTTTTCTAATAGGTTATCGCTACATTCAACTCCGTAAGGCTTTGGCAAATCTTTTGACCAATTCATATATTCTTCAAAGACGTTGGACAATTCTTTTATTAAAACGCCTTCTTTGTTTTGATAAAAATACATAATGCCGTCAATTCCAACTACATATTTTGATGCAATGTATTGATTTACGCCTATATCTTTGTGAAAGCATCCACAGGTGCCTAATCTTACTAAATTGAGTTTGCGTTTGTTAGGTTTTTCTTGTCGGGTGTTTAAGTCAATATTCACACATGCGTCTAACTCTGTTACAACTATGTCAATATTATCTACACCCATGCCCGTAGAAATTGCTGTTATTGGTTTGCCTTTGTATTCTCCTGTACAGGAATGTATTTCTCGGTTTTGGGTTTCGTATTTCTTTGTATCAAAATATGAAGATACCATATTAACTCTTGCAGGGTCGCCAACTAAAATAATATTATCGGCAAGCATTTCGGGTTTTAGGCGGATGTGATACATAGAATTATCAGGTGCTAAAACAAGTTCCGAATTCGCTAAATTATCTCTTTGATTCATTTTTTTATTCCTTTGATTTATTTTTCTAATCCTTAGGTTTATTTTTTTATTCCTTAGGAAAAAATTTCGTAAACTTTACCAGGTAAATTTTTAATAAAACCTTTGAGTTCTAATGTCATAAGAATTGAATTTAAAACTGAGATTCCTATCCCGCAATGGTCGTTTATGGCATCTATACTCGCTCTTTGGTTTTCTTTTATATATTGATATACTTTTAATTCGGTAGGATTGAGTTGGTTTTCTCTTGCATCGGGTTCTGATTTCTTTACATAAGATTGATTTTCAGCTGTCTTATCCCAATTCATTACCTCAGAAATTTTGCCTAAATCGCATAAATCTATCGCCATGTTTTGAGCTATCAATTTATTACAGCCTGTTGAGTTTGTATCTCCTAATCTGCCTGGTACCGCAAACACTTCTCTATTGTAATCTTGGGCTAATCGTGCTGTGATTAGGGAGCCTCCTGTTTGTTTGCTTTCAACTACTATACATAAGTCGCATAAGGCTGCTATAATTCTGTTTCTTCGTGGAAAATTGTGGGGAGATATTTTTGTGTTTGAAAAGAATTCTGAAATCAATGCGCCTTTTTCGCACATGGATTTTGCTAAATCCCAATTTTGTGGGGGATATATTGTATCAACTCCATGTCCCAAAACTCCAAAGGTTGGCATATCTTCTGCTATTGAACGCAAATGTGTTATGGAATCGATACCGTAGGCAAGTCCACTAAGAGTTGATACGTTATATTGCTTTAAATAATGAACAATATTTGAAGTTATCCACTTGCCATAATCACTTGGTGTTCGGGTTCCGACAATGGCTACCATTCTTTGCGCATCGACATCGCCATTTCCTCTAACAAATAAACAAATTGGCGGATCGTCTATTTGCTTTAACCTATATGGATAATCATTATCTTTAAAAAAATACGCCTTTACGTTATTGTTGATTATGAAGTTAAGTTCTTTTTCGCAATCACTAAACATTGTTTTGTTAAGTATTGCATCTATTGTTTTTTCTCTTGTGCCGAATAAAGCTTTTAACGCAGCTGGCGTTTCATTGAATAGATCCTCTGCCGTAGGATAAAGTTCCATTATCTTTTTCGCCACGGCAGGGCCTATACCATACGTTTTTGATAAAGCAAGTGAATAAATACTTATCATTTATTATTCAGTGTAATTGATATAATCCACTAATTTAAACACCCATGCGCCTTTTGTTGTAATATCAGCAGGTGTTATTGAACGGGTGTCAAGAGTTATTGTTTTATTTTCAAAACTATATGTCCAAGGTATGTCTTTATTTTTCTCTCCTAAAAGGAATATTTTCATATCTTCCTTAGGTGCATTTGCTAATGAAAAACTTAATGAATTTTCTATTGGTTGCAAACTAATAGCATAAAGGTTGGCATTGTTTTTTGTAAAGCATACATATGTTTCTTCCCAAGACACTTCTCCATTCCATTGAGATTTTATGTTTTGTCTTTCAAAAGAAGATGATTCCCATGATAAATGTACAACAGCTTCGTGTGTTTTTTCTTTGTATGATAGTTCGAATTTATAGGTTTCGCCTTTCTTTAACTTGACTGTTCGCTTTACTTCTTCTTTTTGCGATGCTATCTTGCAAATTGTTTCACCGTTTGAATCCTTTATTTCCAATCCTGCTTCCTCATCGCCTTCTAAATAAATAGTGTACTTATCTGTTTTGTCAGGTGTAACGTTTGCTTCCCACATTATAGAGAAATTGTCTTCTGTTACGCCTTTCATAGGTGCGTTTCTTACCCAATTAAAGTCTATTTCTTCATCTGTTCTTTTTATTGTAACGTCTTGATTTTGATATACTGTTTCAAAAACTTGGCTTCCATAGATTGCCTCTTCGTTTATTTCAATCCATTTTCCAAGGTCTAACAAACGTTCTTGTTGGAGCAAAGGAATTTTTCCGTCAGCACTAGGTCCTACATTTATAGTTAATCCTCCACCTGCTGCAACTAAGCGTGCAAAGTGCTTTATTAAGTCTTCACTTGTCAAATAGCTTTCTAAATCTGCGTTTCTGTTCAAAGCAAATGAGCGACTCATACCTCTACATTCTGCCCACGGACGATTTTTATCCATAATACCTGAACTATATTCTGGTGTTGCGTATCCGTGATTAAATCCTATACCCCATCTATCGTTTACTATACCTTCTTCTCCTACTACATCGTAATAATATTGTACCATCTCGTTACTACGGAATGATTTGTGGTTAAAATCCCAATCGCCGTCAGAAAAAATAATAGAAGGCTTAAATTCATCAACCAATTCCTTAAATTGTGGAATCAAATGCTTTTCAACATAATTGTCAATGCTTATATTAGTATCCACAGTCCAACGATAAAGAGGATTTGTCCATTCTGTAAGGGAGTAATATAAGCCAAATTTTATATCTCTCTTTCTTATCTCTTCTGCTAACTCCTTACAAAAATCTCTATTTGGCGTTGTGGTTGCGCTAGACCAACCTTGCGCATATTTACTGTCCCACATACAATAACCATCGTGGTGTTTAGATGTAAATAATATGTATTTGGCTCCTGATTTCTTAAACAGCTCTGCCCATTCTGCTGCATCAAAAAGCTCCGCCTTAAATAGGTCTTTGTAATCTTTATATTCAAAATCTTCTCCGAATACTTCTTTTTGAAAATTTATTCTTAGCGAATCCTGAGATATAAGTCCTTTATAGAACCATTCGGCATATTGTTCTTTATCACTATAAGATGGAATGCTATAAAGCCCATAATGAATAAAGATTCCTAATTTGGCATCACTAAACCATTGAGGATATGCTCTGTCTTTAAATAATTCGTTTTCTTGTGTTTGTGCTTGCGTTGTCATAAAGCCAACAAGCATCATAAAAGTTAATAATACTCTTTTCATTTCTATTTTTAGTTATTCTATTATTATCTCAAAAATTTTTCCTTCTAAGTCTTGTTTATTGAATGGTATAAGTCCTTGTTCAAATACTTCGGGTAGCCACCATTCTGAATAGTGAAATTCTTGCGTTACTATGCTTGTCATTTGGTTATTAGGAATTGCTGTTACTTCTTCATTCATATAACCCACGATTTGCATATCATTTTCATTTTTTCCTATACGCCAGATTATTTCTGTCGGCTTCCATTCTATCTCAAAGTAATAAAAATCATTGTGAAATATGCTATTATTTAATTCTATCCTTGATGTTAATGCTCTATATGTTTCACTCCATCTATGCAAGTTAAAAGTGTTTCCTTTGTAGTTAATAGTCTGTATTCCGCCTGTATGAAATTTTCGAGGACTTGGGCAAGCCATATCCCAATTTGTACAAGCTAAAACGAACTTATCATTACCTATTGGATTATCTTTTTGCAATTCTTCCTCTGTCCAATACTTTGATGTTTTAATCATTTCAATATCTATCTCGGAATAATGTGTAGTTTGTTCTCTTTCCGCTTCTGCATCATTTTTACTATGCTTTACATATCCTTTCTCTTGACATAGTCTTCTTTTATTCCAATCGCTTTCACTTTGATATGCTAACCAAAAAGCATTTGTTAGTCCTGTCCACACTCCATCGGGATTTACAAGTGGCGGGAACTTAATTTTCGCTCTATATTTACCATATGAAAATCCTATTCTACTTTTTATTCCCACATTTTCTTTTTTCGCCGTTTTGATGTCATGATTGGCTGGATTTTTTATGCTTATATAATTTTTATTTTGTGGTATGTATATATTAGCTCCCGCTTTTGATGTATTAGAAGGATGTATTTTTAGTCTATCTTTTTCTTTTGCAAATTTTTCTTTTGACTTTTCATAATCTATCATCGTATATTCTCCTTCTGATAGCATATTTGAAAGAATTGGTATTTGATTTATTGTTCTATTTTTGTTGATATCGTGAAAATATTGCTCAAAGATAGCATTTTGATATAACGACTTAGAATATCCAACCAAAGAAGTATCATGAGAATGTACAAGAAAATCACTTGAAGGACAAGCATAAGGATTTACATATACCCCTTGCGCTGCATTCAAAACGGCTCTTGTTTTTAGCACTTTTTGACTTCTTAAAACATACACGCCTTCTATATCATTGTTTTTAAAGAATGAAAAAGGATTTTCAAACTCATTTGTTTCAGGATTTTGTTTTGAAATATTCTTTATATGTTCCGGAATTTGTTTTAACCCATTTTCATCTGCAACAACTAAGAGAAATTCATAAATTCCTGTTCTTGGATTTCTCCTTTCACGTCTATTTATTTCTCCTTGTTTGCTATTTTCGTGATTTATCACCCAAATAATGTCTAAAATCATTTGTTCTTTTAAAGGAACTTTATTCGCTTTTGCTTTTTGCTTAATTGATTCGTACCATTCTTTATTTTCTTCTACGATCTTTATTCCTTCTTCTATGTCTTCTTTGGTTAATTGTCGTGGAGTTTTCTTTCCGAAATATTTTATTTCGTTTCGAGGATTTCCTACTATCTGAAAACTATCTATTATTTGCTCTCCATTAAATGGTTTAAAGCTTATATCTGTATCTTGCCAAGACCCATAAAAATTTTCACAAGCTTCTATTCTGTCTTCGTGAAATTTATAAGTTTCGTTCTGATAATAAATTTTGTAATATAGTTGTTTGTTTTCTTGATTCTTTACATTAGCACTAAAAACAAAGTATTCCTCTTTTTTAGGTAATACTATACCTTCGAAAACTGCGTTTTCAAGCGACATATCCACCTTTACAGTATCTATTTGTGAATAATTGCTCAAAGCATCGAAGCTTTCTATAATATTATTCTCGCTTTTACACGATGTAAATAATATAGTAATTGTCAAAAATGCTAATAAAAATCTCATATTTGGTCAATTATTATCGAGATTGAAAGGCAAATGTATAACTTTTTTTTCAATTTCACGTTAATTTAATAAAACATAAAGTCAAATTATTGGTTTAAATATATTAATTAATACAAATGTAATATGAAATCATATAATAAAATTCTAATAGTAACAGATTTTAACGAAAACTCTTTAAATAATTGCTTAAAGTGTTACAATCACTTATTCAAATCAAATACTAGCGTTCATTTGCTAAATGTCATAGAAGAAACAGGCTTTATTACTCGTTTATTTGCGTCTTACAACAATTCACTTGAAGACTGTGTGAAATCAAAATTCCCTTTAATTAAAGAGAATATTAAGAATGCGTTTGGAATTGACATACATCCTCATGTCAGGAAAGGAAATATTTCAAAGGAAATAGTGGATTTCTGCAAGGAAGAGGCAATAGATTTAATTATTATGTTGGTTTCTAATGAAGAAAGCAGAGAAGTAATTGGAGCAAACACTCATAAATTATTGAGATTAACGAATACACCTATCCTTACCTTAAAACAAAATTACGAACCCAAAGACATAAAAAACATTTTGATACCTTTGGAATTATATTTAAGCAGTAGACAAAAAGTAGCTGACGCAGTAATGTGGGCAAAACAATACAATGCGGAAATAACTATTTGCTCTGGAATATGGGATAAAGATAAGGAAATAGCCTTTAAGGTAAAAAGAGTTGGTGAATCGGTTGTGGATTTTATAGAATCAAAAGGTATAACCTGCAAATGGGAAATTTTTGAAAATTTAAGTAGCAGTAAAGACTACACTGCGAAAATCCTTGAATTTATTAACGCTCCTGAAAACATGATTGACGTAGCTATAGTAATGAACAAAGATGAGAGCGAAGAATTTAGGATAGATGACAGAGGAAGAGAAATAATCCGCTTAGCAAACATCCCTGTTTTATGTGTACCTCTTAAAAAGGCAGGAATGTCTGCTAATTTCCTATAACAATATATTAAAATGACAAGTTTGAAATCGTGATTTATTTCACAATTCTTACTTGTCATTTTCTTCTTTTATCAATCGCATTAGCATAAGCAATGCTTGATTGCTTGTTCTCTCGATAAAATTATCACGAGTCGTTGGAAAATAATATTTTTCTGTTATTATTTTTGTAGCAGAACAAACACTTATCCATACTGTTCCAGTAGGTTTTTCTTCGCTTCCACCACTTGGTCCAGCTATTCCTGTAGTTGCAATTGCGTAATCCGCATTTAATTGTTTCATTGCACCTTTTGACATTTCGCTTGCTACCTCTTGACTTACTGCTCCGTACTTAATTAAAGACTCTCTCTTTACTCCCAAAATATTTTCTTTAACTTCATTTGAATAAGCAACTATTCCACCCTTATAATACTTAGAAGCGCCAGCATTAAATGTAATAAGATGAGAAATAAATCCGCCAGTGCAACTTTCAGCACTACAAACCGTTTTACCCATTGACGTTAATTGCTCAGCTAAAACAGTGGATAAATTATCTATTTCAAAGCCTACGAAATATTCTTTACTTAAACCTATCAACTCATCCACCTTTTGATTTAATTCTTTCTCTAAATCAATATTATTATCTGCCTTTGCCGTAAGACGAAGTCGGATTGTATTACTCTTAGGCAAATAAGCCAAACTAATATACGAAGGAAGATTATCCTCAAATTCTGAAATCATATCAGAAAGGAAGCTTTCGCCTATATTTGCGTATAGAAGAGTTTTGTGAATTATTTTAGTAGTTTGCTGAAAGAAACTTTGCATTATTTCTATCACCCTATCCATCATCAATCTCATTTCAAAAGGGACTCCTGGCATAGAAATAATTAGTTTTCCTTCCTTTTCAAAACACATTCCCGGTGCAGTACCAACAGGATTGAAAATAACCTTACAACTTTCAGGCACTAAGGCTTGCGCTCTATTAGTTTCCGTAAATGGAAGTGATTTTTTAGCAAAATATCCTCTTACATGCTCTTCCACTTTTTCGTCAATAACTAATTCAGAGTTAAAAAACGTAGATAAAGTCTTTTTTGTAATATCATCTTTCGTTGGTCCAAGTCCACCAGTTATTAAAACACAATCTACTCTCTTTAATGCAATACTTAAACTCTCCTCTATTTGTTCTTGATTGTCGCCAATTACTGTTGTAGCCTTAACATTAAATCCATAAGAATTTAATTTTTGTGCCATTTGAGAGGCATTAGTATTAACAACTTGCCCTATCAATAATTCATCTCCGATATTTATTATTTCAACTTGTACCATAGTGCGATTTATCAACCTTTTTGTTTTACTTTATATTCTTTTTGAATTAGGTAATCAATGACTTTTTGACGAAAATCACCTTGTAGTAAAATTTCTCCATTCTTTACACTTCCGCCAACACCACATTTATTTTTCAATTCTTTACCTAATATTTCTAAATCTTCCTGTTTACCAACAAATCCCGTAATAAGAGTTACTTGCTTACCTGCTCGTTGTTTTTTATCTAACTGAACATAAAGTTTTTGTTGATTATTAGGAAGAGTCTCTTCTTCAAAATCTTCTATCTCTTCATATTCAAAATCTGGATTAGTGGAATACACAATTCCTATTCGTTCTCTATTTTTTTTACTCATGTTATTTAACTATTACTTTTAATGATGAAGGAATTACTTCAAACTCTAAATCCCCTTTTATTTCGATATATTCTCCGTCAATATTGACTCCTACTATTGAATCATTAAATACCTTTACCTTTTTGGCCTTATAAGTAGTTACATATATAGACATATCAAAATTTTTGAAAAATAAAAGTTGCGCAGTCCAAGGAAGAAGAGGCAAAGGTGGCTTTTTTACTACAACAACATCTAATAAACCATCATTCAATTCGGCATGCGGAGCAATTTCTGTATCAAAACCAAATTGAGTTGAGTTAGCGAAGCTAATAAACAACGCTTGCGTTTCTATAATCTTATCATCTATTTCCAGCTTATAATGCTTTGGAGTATATATTGGGTAATGTTGTAAAACCAACCTTAAATATGGTTGAAATCCTCGCACATGTACCTTTGAAAACTCTTTGGCAATAAGTGCGTCAAAGCCTATTCCCGCTATTGAAGCATAGATAGTATTATTTAAACTAATAGTATCTATCTCTATTGCTTTATTATTATTTATTGTACATATAGCTTCGTCTATAGATAAAGGAATATTCAAACACCTTGCTAAGCCATTGCCACTTCCTGTCGGAATAATTGCTAATGTTGCACCTGTTGAAAACAACCCTTTTACACAATCGTTTATTGAACCATCGCCTCCTACCGCTACTATTATGTCATAGTTTTTTATAACTGAGGCAATAGCTATCGCAGTTGCGTGATGCGGATAGGATGTGTAAGCAATTTTATAATCAAACTTTGACTTATCAAGATATTTCTCAACTGCCTTTTCTATTTTTTTTTGCTTACCTACTCCCGATATAGGATTTACTATAAAAAGTACCTTATCCTTAGTGATAGATGACATAATTCTTACTTAGAAATGCTTGTTTTGTTATCTATAATCGTGTTATTGTATTGTTGTATATAAGCTTGGGTAAATTCAATATGCTTTTGAGTTATGTTTTTATGATTTTCTGCAATATTATGTTTCAATCCTCCGTCTTCCTCTATATTATAAAGTTCTATGCTACCATCTTGTTTATATTTACTTAAATATGAGCCTATCATAAGCAAGTATTCTCCATTTGTATAGTAAATATAGTAATGCTCTTTTTTAGCAAACGGACTTCTACCAAAAGAGAAAATAGTTTCATCCTTAATATTCAATAAATCTATTACGGTTGGATAAACATCAATTTGTTGCATTGATTTATCTATTAGCAGTTGTGGCTTAATATTTGGGTGATATATTATCATCGGTATTTTGAATAATCCTAACTGAGTTTTGAATTCTTTACTTTCTGTTAAGCCGCTATGGTCTGATGTTATGACAAAAAGTGTGTTTTTATACCATTCGCATTTTGAAGCTTCATCAAAAAATCTTTTTAAAGCATAATCTGTATATGCAACCGTCTCATGAACTATCAAACTGCCTTTTGGAAATTTATTTTCATGTTGTTTAGGTATTGTATATGGATGATGTGAAGACAAAGTATAGATTGTAGTTGCAAAAGGAGTAGTTAAAGTGTCCATTTGTTTAACAGTGTATTGTAAAAAAGGTTCATCGAAAATTCCCCAATTACCATCGTAATCTTTATCATTATTATACTCATCTTTTCCATAATAATATTGATACCCTACTTTGCGTGTGAAATTGTCAAAGCCCATTGTGCCATTGTATCCTCCGTGAAAAAATGCGGTTGTATAGTTATGGGATTTCAAAGTAGAGGCTATTGAACCTAATTTATTATTTCCATATACGCTTGTAAGATAACTCTCTTCCATCATAATAGGAAGAGAAGATATTACCGCAGGAATTCCGTCTATTGACTTCTTTCCGTTTGATAAACCTTGAAGAACAAGTGAGTGTTGTGCTAACGAATCCAAGAATGGTGCATAACTCACTCCATTTTTATTGTATGTCTTTAAGTATTCGGCAGAAAAACTTTCTAATATGATGACACAAACATTTGTTTTGCCTATTTCAAGTGGAGATGTAAAGAGAGTATCTGCACAATTATTAGCTTCAAATTTTGTAATTGGGCTATAAATTCTCTCTAATTCCTGTTGAGAAAAGAATTCCTTTTTTTCAAGGCTTGGTTTGCCGAATGTACGATACAAAGTGAAAGGTGTATTTAAAACCAATGAGGCATTCTGAGTTGTAGTGTATTCACTTGCGTGCATAAGTCCAAGAGGTCTTGTTTGCAATCCCCCTCGTTGCAAAAGAATTAGGGTAGGCGCAACAATTATTAGCACTAAACTTCTTTTTAATATTAAAGAAAAATTCGCTTTTTCTTTTCTTGCTTTTAGTCTTTTATTGATTTGATAATTTACTACAAAGAATAAAATCAATAAACACACAAAAGCTGTTGCTATATGCCAATAATCTCTTAAAAATTGCGGAATAAGTTCATTGAAATCGCCACCAACGCCTAAATATCTTGTTATGTCCGCAGTCAATCGCTTAAAAGAAAATCTATAATATCCTGCATCAATCAAATTAACCGCCAACATAAATATGTTAGCTATTATATAGAAAAATTCCGATAGGCATTTAAACCATTTTTTGTGCCATTGATTTACCAAAGGTAAAAGATTAAGAAATAAATATGGCAATAGAAAAATACTAATGGCGGAAAGGAAATAGCGGGTACATCCTAAAAATATACTAAATCCCTCTTTGAGATTCTCTACCTCGAAAAAACTAATATTAAATAAATAAAAAAGAATTTGACTTATGTAAAGAAGTATCAAAGACAGCAAATACTTGCAAGCAACCTGTTTGTAGTGAGAATTTTTCTTGTTCATAAATTATTACTTTTTAGGTTTGTATTTTGATTGTTGCAAAATCAATTTAGAATTGTCGTTATGGAATAAACTATCTATGCTAATTGAGTTTTCCTTCATGTAAGATTGAACTATTTTGTAGCCAATGTAATTTCCTATTCTTGCAGGAGAGTTTGCTATGTTTTTGGTTGAAGGTCCTGGCGCAATGAGATGAAAGAATTTTGTTCTATCTCTATTATATAATAGTTGATTTTCAACAATGTAAGACCAAATATTATTTTCGTTTTGTTTAACCCATTCTAATTGTTCTTCACTATAATCTAATATGTAATTGAATGGTTTTTCATCAAGTATGTTTTGTGTTGCGTAAATATACTTTCCTTCTTCTATTATATAGTCTAAAAGCGTTGCCTCAGGATTTTGATTTTGTAAAGGCACATCTCTAAAAGTTATTTCTTTGAGATAAGTTTTTACATAATGAGGAGCAATATTTTCTTTGCCCAATGCGGTGTACAAATACTGAGGAATAGTTTTGTAATAAGGGTGATTATATAATTTTTCTATTGAATATAAGTCAATACTTATAGCACTAAATTCCGGATATACTAATATCCTATTTTGAAAGGCCTGAGAATATTCAGCAGGTCCAACTATCAAAGTATATATTTTAGAATTGAGAGTATCTTCTTTTATTTGTTTTATTTTACTTAAAGCAAGAGATAATTCTTCTTCTAAAAAATTAAGATTAGGATATTGACTCATCACCATATTGTACACATTTTTCATCTCTTTGTCGTTAATAAATTCTTTCACAACATTGAGATATTCTGTATTTTCAAGAGTTGTGGCAAACATTGGTGCATAATCCTTTTCTATACTTAAAAGATATTGATCTGTATTTTTGCTCTGATTGGCTGAAAATAAGGCTTGTTCAAAGCGATGAATACTTATGTTTTTTATCTCTTTGCTTTCTTTGCACGAAGCTAAGAAAAAAATTATTAAAGCTAAGAAAAAAAAATTTTTTCCTAAGGAATATTTTTGCGATTCTTTGTGCTGCATAATCTATTGTTTATTAGCTGTTGTGTATGCGTCCCATTTTGCTATCACATCTTTCATATCTTGTGGCAACTCACTGCTAAAATTCATTCTTTCAAGCTTTGTAGGATGCAAAAAGCCTATTGTAGTTGCGTGTAAAGCTTGTCTGTTAATTATTTGAAAACAATTTGTTATGAATTGCTTGTATTTGCTGAACGTTGTCCCCTTTAAAATTTGGTCTCCTCCGTAAGTAGCATCCGCAAATAAAGGATGACCAATATATCTCATGTGAGCGCGAATCTGATGCGTACGTCCTGTTTCTAATTGACATTCAACCAAACTCACATATCCGAATCTTTTTAAAGTTTTCCAATGAGTTATTGCAGTCTTTCCGTAATCTCCCTCAGGGAAAACCGCCATAACTTTTCTGTCTTTTAAGCTTCGTCCTATGTTTCCTTCTATTGTGCCTTCCTCTTCCTTTAAGTCGCCCCATACAAGTGCGGTATATTTACGCTCAGTCGTGTGGTCGAAAAATTGTTTTGCAAGAAAGGTTTGTGCATATTCGTTTTTAGCAACTAAAAGTAAGCCTGTGGTATCCTTATCTATACGATGAACAAGCAAAGGCTTTACTTCGCTTTTCTCATTTTGCTGAAAATGATATGTTAATGCGTTAAGAAGAGTAGAAGTGTAGTTTCCGTAACCCGGATGCACGACCATAGATGCAGGTTTATTAACAACTATTACGTCATCGTCCTCATATACGATGTCAATTGGTATGTTTTGTGGAATGATTTCTATCTCTCGTGGTTCGGTTGTAAGGAAAACTTGAATTAAATCGCCGGGTTTTACTCTGTAATTCACCTTTACAGGTTTGTCATTCACCTTTACACAATCTGCTTTTATAGCTAATTGTATTTTATTGCGAGAGGCGTTCTCTATTCTGTCTACAAGATATTTGTCTATTCGTAAAAGGCTTTGTCCTTTGTCTACTATAACTCTATAATTTTCGTATAACTCTTGTTCTTCCTGTAAGTTTTGTTCTTCTTGCATTATCTTGTTTTTACTATTTTTCGTGTTTCAATAATTCCGTCTTTACATTCTACTCTCAAAATATAGACTCCTTGACTTAAATTCGAAAGGTCTATTTCGTTTTCATGAGTAGAAAGTAATAACCTGCCACTTATATCTAATATTTGTTTCTCTACGCCTGATATTCCTTGAAAATAGATTTTGGAAGACGTAGGATTAGGATAAAATTTAAAATCTACTTGTTCTTCTGCTTGATTTAAAGAGACTAAGGCTTTGTATCCAAAATGTGGACGCATCATTACAGAACCTTTGATAAAGGATTGCTCCCAATTAACTCCCGTTTTAGAAAATGTATATTTAGAAGAATTTGTATTTCTGTCGAATCCAATGTTCAAATAATCGTTACCTTTTGTTTCTAAGCTAACAAAAAAACTACCAGCCTCTAAAAATAATCCTTCTTCTAATTCAAATCTCACAAATTTATTTAGACTATCGCTAACGGGTGTTAGTTTCTCTGTTTTATATATTAACTCGCCTGGTTGAGAGTTAAGGACTGTCCACACACAAATGTAAAATGGTTTTAGATTTGCGTCATTCAATGCTGAATTAAAGTAAATATCTACTGCGGAAAGCGTGTCTGGTTTATTTAAACGATAGGCTACTGCTAAGTGTGAGCCAGAAATAGGTTCTACTCCTATGCCATTTTCTGCGCTTGCGTCATCGTATGCAAAATAATCTTCAAATTTTTGAATAAATCTTATGGTATCGTTTGCTGAAAGCATATCTTGTCCTACGCCTTCTTTGATTGTGTGGGTTATTACAAAGTTTTTCCAATCGTCTGTCGTTAGATTAAAATCATAATTTACGTTGGGACGAGCGTGAGCGATAGCATCTTGATATGTAAATGTAGTAATGTAAGGATTTATGTTTTCAAATCCTCCATCATAATTATACAATAAATTACCTGCTTCGTCTTTTATGTCGTACTTATAAAGAGAACTCAATGCACTTGAATGTAAATTCACAATTTTTATTTGCAAGCTATCAGCAACTTCGTTAGATGTGTATTGATTTGCGGGCATTGATTGATAACGTTTTAGCATTGTTGGAGCAGAATCAACAAAGGCTAATTCCCTTAGCGTTGTGTCGGAAATACTTCTTTCTTTATTTATGTAGATGTAGTCAATATTCCATTGATCACAGTTGCCTATGTAAGCGGTTTGCGGATTATTATTTAGGGATGCCACATTGCGAAAACGGAAGCTAAAATCCTTTATGAAATATTTATCATCTGTTATAGGGATTAGCACATATTTATAATACATTCCTTCTTCCGCAAAAAGAGAATCTAATGGTAGTCCACCCATTGACCATATTTTTTGCCAACCGTCTTGATCACTATAAAATTCTAACGTAATGGAATCGGTAGATGAGGGAGTTGAGCCAATAGTTTCCCAAGGCTGTCCTCCGCCTCCCGCAGGTTGGATGAAAAAGCTAAAATATATGGAATCGCCTTTCGTTAATTTTTGTTTAGACGACGATGAGGTGATAACAGAATCTAATCTTATGGGTTGGGATAAAAGAGTGTCTGCATAGAAGCTTGATGTGTTTGCATTAGGATAAAGCTTTCCATAAATATCTATCGCATCTAAGGTAACAACTCCTACTGTTGGTGGATTGTATTGGTAGTTACAATTAACTATTGCATTACTTGATTGCCATTTATCAGGATTTGGTAGTCCTTGATAGTTAGAAAAATCATCTATAAACGGCAACTGATTATAGTTTACTGTGTTGGTTTTTGCTCTTTCTATGTTTGCTACATGCGAAGAGGGTACTAAAATCAATTGTGCTTTAACTTGCAAGGTTATTTGTAAAAGCAAAAATAATACTACTATGATTCGTTTCATATTTTGACGATATTATTTTTCTACTCTTCAACATCAACCCAATCTTCGTATTGATTTTGGTCGAGAATTAATTGTTCTTCAAAATCTCTCTTTAATTTTTTGTAATTATTCTTAGTGTCATTTACAAAATACAAAGAGATAGTTGTTCCCAATGTTAGACCTTGAAATGTAGGTTGGTAACTTACTACTCTGGAATGGTCTTTATCTTTTTTGCCTTCGAATTCTTTTTTGCCAACATTTAAACCTGCTGCCCACAATAACCTTTCGGCTTCGTCTTCTGTTTTACCTAAAATGTCAGGCATATTAGTTGTGGTTTGGCTTTCTGTCATTTCTACTACTAAGTCTATAACATCTCCTCTTTTTACTTTGGTTGATTTTCTTATTGCTTTGCCTCCTTTTTGTTGTGCAACAACAATATTTGGGATGTTACCTTGTACAAAATTTATATTGCCAATTCGAAGTCCTATGTCTGTGATTGTTTGTACTGCGAGTTTCAAACTCATATCTATACACGAAGGCATTTCTACCTCATCGCCAGAAAAAGATGCTATTGTAAGGTATATTTTTCTTCCTTTTTTGGCTTTTGAATTTGCTACTGGCTCTTGGCTTAATATTGTGCCTGATGGTGTTTCTTCTTGATAGATAGAATCTATAATTACTATATCAAATGGCGACATTTCTTTCATCTGCTCTGCTTCTTGAATGAGTCTGCCACTTATATCCGGAACAAGGTATTCTTTTCCATGTCTTGTGTATCCTTTTAACAAGAAAAATACTAACAATAGTAAAACAAAAAAACTTACTATTATCAATCCTAAGTTTACAAAGAAACTTTTACTTTTTAAAAACTTACTTAACGACATATTTTCTTTTAATCATCATTATTAGAACCTAAAAATATCATTACAAGACGTAATAATTCTGCCAAAGATGCCAATGCTGCTATCACATATGTATAAGCTGCTAACTTCAATGCGTGTCTTGCTTTTGGTAATTGCTCGTATGAAGCAACGTTTTCTAACCATGCCATTGCTCTGCTTGATGCGTTGATTTCAACTGGTAGAGTTATAAAACTAAATAGTGTGGTCATTGCAAAAAGAGCTATACCTACAACTATCAATTGCGGAAATGTATTCATCAAAAGTATGCCTGCAATTATTATCCATGTACACCATCTTGAAGAAAAGCTGACTACGGGAACTAAACTGGTACGTAATTGCAACCAAGAGTAAGATTCTGCATGTTGTATTGCGTGTCCTGTTTCGTGTGCTGCAACAGCCGCTGCTGAAATATGGTCTCCGTAATACACTTCCTTAGATAAGGAAATTGTTTTTGTAACTGGGTTGTAGTGATCTGTTAATCTACCTTCGCCACATACGACTTCAACATCTCTAACGTCAAAATCTCTTAACATTTTCTCTGCAATATCTTTGCCTGTTAATCCATTATTTAGTCTTACCTTTGAATACTTTTTAAATGTCGCAGACAAACGATTTGAAACTATTAAACTAATAATAGTTAGTGCTATAACTATAATCAACATCATAGATTTATCTTTTTTAAAGGGCAAAAATAATAATTTTTGTTTGATTTATCGTTTTATTAAACGAATAAAGAAAAGGTTTTTGTATTTTTGCGCTTATATTTTTTAACTTAATTCAACTTTTACTATGATTAAATCAATGACAGGCTTTGGAAAAGCTACAAAAGAAATAGATAATCAAATTATAAAAACGGAAATAAAATCTCTTAATAGCAAACAATTTGACGCTTCTATAAAATTACCTTATAAATGGCGAGAGTTAGAATTGGATGTAAGAAATCTTTTAGTTGAAAGCGTGATTAAAGGGAAAATTGACTGCTGTATAACTGTAGAAAGTAATAAAACTCTTGCTATAAACAAAATAAATGAAGATTTAGTTAAACAAACATATAGCTATCTTAAAGGTTTGGCAACCGAAATTGACGCAAATACTGATAGATTGTTCGAATACGTGTTATCTTTACCTGAGATAAGAAACGGTGAAAGCGAGAATGACTTATCTGAAAGCGACAAAAATTTGTTTTTATCTATGGTTAGAGATGCTATTGAGGCATTTAATAATTATAGAAGTATAGAGGGAGCAATTTTAGAAAAAGACTTTATTGAAAGAATTAACATAATAGAAAATCTTCTCAAAGAAGTACCTCAATATGAAGAAGAAAGATGTAATAAAATCAAAACTAAACTTACATCAAAGCTAAAAGAACTTTCATTGGATGAAATAAATGAAAACAGATTAGAGCAAGAGATGATTTATTATCTTGAAAAACTTGATATAACAGAGGAAAAGGTTAGGTTATCTCAACACTTGGAATACTTTAAAGAATGTATGGATAAAGAAATTAACCAAGGTAAAAAATTAGGATTTATTGCTCAGGAAATGGGACGTGAGATTAACACTCTTGGCTCTAAGGCCAACCATGCAGATATACAGACTATCGTTGTGAAAATGAAAGATGAATTAGAAAAAATAAAAGAGCAATTAGCTAATATATTATAATGAAAAGATTACTCTTTATACTATTTTACTTATTCTCATTTATTTCACTTTTTTCTCAAACTCCAATAGAATTAGAACAAGCAAGAGTTTTGAAAGAGAAAGGTGAGTTAGATGTAGCCATAGATATGTATAAAGAGTTTATTAAACAGAACGAGCAAAACATTGAATTATATCTTGCAATCAGTGATTGTTATTTTCTAATTGGTGAAGACAAAGAAGCAGAGAAGTATTTAAAAAAAGCAGAAAAGGTTGCACCAAATGATTACAATATAAAGGTAACTCTTTACACGCTTTACGAACAATCTAATCAAAAGAATAAAAAAGAGAAGTTATTAAAAAAATTACTATCTGAGTTAAAGGCTAATAATTCTGACGTTCTCGCATTAGGAAATGAGTTTATGACAAGAAGACATTGGGCGGAAGCAAAAATGGTTTTCTTGAAAGGGCGTGAGCTAATTTACGATAAAACTGCTTATACTTGGCAATTAAGCAATATATTCATGCAAGAGGGAGATTATTCAAATATTGCAAAAGAATATTTTACGCAATTAGAAATCAATCCTAAGGCTTTAAAACAAATTCAAACTAATCTGTCTGGACTTTTCGCAAACAATCAAGACATAACTCCAATTATAGAAAAGGAATGGGTAATATATTGGAAGAAAAATAAGAATAATCCATATTTTGCTCAGCTTGGAATATGGTTATACAATCAAATAAAACAATACGACAAGTCATTTGAGTTAGCAAAGCTAATAGATGAAAAATTTGAAGACAATGTTGGTGTAACGATGTTAAGTTTTGGAGAAGATATGTTAAACTCTAACAACATTGATTATGCGTTAAAGTCTGCAAACTATATGTTGAAAAAAGGGAATGATGCTCCTTTTTATCAGAAATCAAAAATCCTTTCTTTAACTCTTACTTACAAACAATTTTTATCAAAAAAAGAAAAATCAGAAAAAGATTTCATCTCCTTGGAAGAGGATTTTGATAACTTCTTTAAAGAGTTTTCTTGTTCAAAGGATGTATTTGAAGTAATGTTACAAAGAACAGAATTTTTAGCTTTTTATAGAAATAAAGCGCAAGAGGCAGTTGATTTTTTAGAACAAAACATCAATAAAGGGCTTTCTATAAATCAGAGAGGAGAAATGAAACTTCTTCTTGCTAAAATATACAATCGTTACGGAGATATGTGGCAAGCAAGTCTTTATTGTTCACAAGTGGAACAAGATTGTAAGAATAATTATTTAGCAGACGAGGCAAAATTACTTAAAGCTCGCTTTTCTTATTTTAATAACGAAATTGAATGGTCGCTATCTCAATTTAAGGCTTTGCGTTCTTCAACAACAAAACTTATTGCTAACGATGCTATGAGCTATAGCATACTTATAGAAGAAAATATCGACCAAGACAGCTCCTATAACGGACTAAAATTATTTGCAAATGCTGAAAGAGAAATAGAATATAATAACTTATCTTCTGCAAAAGCATATTTAGACTCAATAAATACATCATATCTTTACCACCCTCTTTTTGATGAAGTATTATTATTAAGAGCTAAAATAGGTATTTTAGAGAATGATGTTAATAAAGCGAAAGAATATTTAGATGAACTAATAAAAAAATATCCTTACGACATAACAGCCGATGATGCTTTATTCATGCTAAGTGATATTTATTTAAATCATTTGAATGAAACAGCATTAGCGAAAGATATATTAGAAAAAATAATTCTTGATTACCCAAATAGTATTTATGTAATCGAGGCTCGTAAACACCTTAAAGGATTATGAAATTGTTAATACTTACACAATATTTCCCTCCTGAAATAGGAGCGCCACAAAATCGTTTATTCGAACTTGCAGTACGTTTACAAAAAAAAGGAATTGACGTAAGCGTTTTGACAGCTATGCCAAACTATCCTCAAATGAAGATTCATAAGAATTATAAAGGCAAATGCTATTGCAAAGAAATGCTTAACAATCTTGAAATACATAGAGCATGGATTTATGTTTCGCAATCCAAAGCTGTAATCTCACGATTGTTAAATTATTTCTCCTTTGTGATAAGCGCTTTCTTTGTTGGACTATTTAAAATTAAAAAACAAGATGTTTTAATGGTTGAAAGCCCGCCTCTTTTCCTTGGAATAACAGCATATCTCCTTGCAAAATTTAAAGGAGCTAAAATGATATTTAACGTTTCTGACCTTTGGCCAGAGAGTGCTGAGAAATTAGAAATTATAAGCAATAAAACACTTCTATCAATGGCGACAAAATTAGAAGAATTTTGTTATCGCAAAGCCGCATTAGTAAGTGGACAAACACAAGGCATAGTAAAAAATATCTCAAGTAGATTTCCAGAAAAGAAAGTCTATTGGTTGAAAAACGGAGTTGATATAAACTTTTACGATGTTAATAAAACAATAGAAGAAAACGCTTGGAGAAAAGAACATAATTACTCTTCGGAAGATTTTATTCTCTTTTATGGAGGAATAATTGGGCATGCACAAGGATTAGATGTAATACTTAATGCTGCAAAAGAATTAGAAAATTACGAAAACATTAAATTCGTATTATTAGGTAACGGCCCTGAAAAAGAAAGGCTACTAAAACTAAAAGCAGAATTAGGATTAAACAATTTGCAATTCTTTGATGCAGTGCCTAAAAGCCAAATGCAAAAAATTATAATGGACACTAATGCGAGCATTATCCCATTAAAACGACTTGACTTATTCAAAGGAGCAATCCCTTCTAAGATATTTGAAAACCTTGCTTTAAAAAATCCAATCATTTTAGGCGTTGAAGGAGAAGCAGAGGAGTTATTTATTCAGCAAGGCAAGTGTGGGGTATCCTTTACGCCAGAAGACAGCAAGGATTTAGCAAAACAGATCTTACATCTCTACGACAATCCTAACTTAGTAAAAGAATTAGGAGAAAATGGTTTAGTATACGTTAGCGAAAACTTCAATAGAGATAAGATTGCAGAAGACTTTTTTAAGCAAATCAGTAGTTTATGAAAATAATAACAATAATAGGAGCAAGACCTCAAATAATAAAAGCCTCAGCTATAAGCAGGGCGATAAAGAACTTTTATTCTGACAAAATAGAAGAAATAATCGTTCACACAGGACAACATTATGATGAAAACATGTCCGAAATCTTTTTTAGAGAACTTGAAATACCACGTCCAAAATACCAATTATCCGTAGGAAGTGGCAAACATGGAGCGCAAACTGCTAAAATGATTGAAAAAATTGAGGAAGTCCTTGAAATAGAAAACCCAAATGCTATCATAGTATATGGAGATACTAACTCAACCCTTGCAGGAGCAATAGCCGCATCAAAAATACACATTCCAATAATACACATAGAAGCAGGTTTACGCTCATTTGACAAAGCAATGCCAGAGGAAATAAATCGCATACTTTGCGACCATTGCTCTACTCTACTATTTTCTCCTACAATTCACGGATATAACAATCTCTTAAAAGAAGGATTTTCTGCTGAAATCACAGACAAACCAACAGCAGACAAACCAAACATTTATCATTGTGGAGACATAATGTATGATAACACTACATACTTTTCTCAAAAAATAGAAAAAACTGAGTGTGAATACAAAAACTACATACTATGCACCATTCACCGAAACACAAACACAGACGACAAACATAGACTCAAAAACATATTTGATGCAATACTTGAAATAGCAAAACAAAAACACATAATTATACCACTACACCCAAGAACTAAAAAAATGCTACCGCAAATGCTATCAGAAGAATACGTAAATCAAATATATAATACCTCATCTATCAAAATAATTGAGCCTGTTTCTTTCTTGGAAATGATAAAACTTGAAAGTAATGCCGACTTAATCATTACAGATTCGGGAGGCGTACAAAAAGAAGCGTTCTTTCTGAAAAAGCCTTGCGTAATCCTTCGTTCAACAACCGAATGGAAAGAAATCGTAGAGGTAGGAAATGCCGCAATATGCGATGCAAATTATTCTTTAATCATAGAACAAACAAACAAATTTTTGAATAATCCGCCACAATCTTACCCTCCAATATTTGGAGACGGACAAGCGGCTAAATTTATATGTGAACAAATAATAAAACTCTAAATAAAAATATGCATACATTAGAAATACTCGAACAAGAGGCAGTAAAATTGATAGAAGAAGCCTCTTTCTTAAAAGAGCCCTTGGCGCTATATGAGCCAATCGAATATGGAATGAAACAAGGTGGCAAAAGAATAAGACCACTCCTTTGTTTAATAGCAGCAGATATGTTTTCAGACAATTTTGACAAAGCAAAATCTGCCGCAGTAGCTGTTGAAATTCTACATAACTTCACTTTGCTACACGATGACATAATGGATCAATCCCCACTTCGTAGAGGAAAAGAAACGGTTTATAAAAAATTCAACTCAAACAAAGCTATACTATCAGGAGATACTATGTTTGCACTTGCATACAAATACCTACTTGATTATGACAAAGACATAGCAAAAGACCTTGTTGAAATTCTAACACAAGCCTCAATAGAAGTTTGCGAAGGACAAGCCTTTGATATGGAATTTGAA
Organism: Candidatus Onthomorpha sp.; assembly: GCA_045644685.1. Lineage (GTDB taxonomy): Bacteria > Bacteroidota > Bacteroidia > Bacteroidales > P3 > Onthomorpha. The sequence continues at coordinate 47,762 of JAZRHI010000004.1, read as the reverse complement.
ACAAGAAACGACGTAACCATAGAAGAATACATCAATATGATACGTTTAAAAACAGGAGTCTTGCTTTCTTGCGCATTAAGATTAGGAGCTGTAACAGCAAACTGCACAAAAGAAAATCTAATATTACTTGATGAATTTGCACAAAACATAGGAATAGCTTTCCAAATACAAGATGACATTTTAGATTGTTGGAGTGATTTAGAAGTTTTCGGCAAAGTAACAGGTAAAGACATAGTTGATAATAAAAAAACCTTCCTTTACCTAAAAGCTCTCGAAATAGGAAACAACAGACAACAAAACATACTAAAAGAACTTTACTCTTCTAAAAATTTTGAAAGTACACAAAAAGAACAAGTCGTAAAATCAATATACGAAGACTTAAAAATAAAAGAATTAGCTAAAAAAGAAATGACACATTATCATAATTTAGCAATTCAATCGTTAGAGAAAATATACCTAAGCAAAGAGAAAAAAGAAAATCTTATGCTCTTTTCAGAGAAATTGATGAATAGAAATAAATAATTAGCGATATGAATAATTTAGACAAAGAATTTAGACTTTACGCCATTAAGCATAGAGGAATTAGTAGTTTGACTTTTGACAAATATAGCAAGGTTAGCAGTACTAAAAGTGCATATATAAATCCTACAATCGTAGAAGAAAGAAGATTAAACGTGGCTCAAATGGACGTTTTCTCACGTCTGATGATGGATAGAATAATTTTCTTGGGTACAGCAATAGATGACGATGTTGCAAACATAATTCAAGCTCAGTTGTTATTCTTAGAAAGCGTTGATTCTACATCTGATATTCAAATCTATTTGAATACACCTGGCGGATATGTAAATGCTGGTCTTGGAATATACGATACAATGCAATATATCAAGCCTGACGTTGCTACAATATGCACAGGATTAGCCGCTTCTATGGGTTCTGTGCTTTTATGTGCAGGACAAAAAGGAAAACGTACTGCCTTAGAACATTCAAGAGTGATGATACATCAACCTCTTGGCGGAGCGCAAGGACAAGCCTCAGATATAGAAATCGCAGCGAGAGAAATACTTAAAACAAAAGAAGAATTGTATTCAATTATCGCTAAACACACAGGCAAATCTATTAAGAAAATAGAAAAAGACGGTGATAGAGATTATTGGCTAACAGCAAAAGAAGCCTTAGAATACGGAATAATTGACGAAATCTTAGTAAACAAAAAATAAAATATAAAAAGATTTCAAAGAAAAAAGACTTGAAGAATTCAAAGCGTTCATTCAAGTCTTTTTTTTCTTTGTTTTAGAAAAATAAATCAAAGAAAAAATTTAGTAAACCTAAGGAATAATTTATTAAATCAAAGAGTTATTTTTGCGATTCTTTATTTGAAATAAGTTTCTCAAATTTTATTCTTTCCATTGCGGAGATTTTGCGGACTTTATTGAAGTCTGTTTTTTCTATTTCTCCATTTTCTATTTTTGAAATCAAGGTTTTAATTTCTTGTATAGGAGAAAACTCATTGTTTACTTTGATTGCTTTATTGTTTCTTATGCAGGCATTTAGGCAAATGTCGCAACCATAAATGTAATTGTTTAATTTAATTTTCAAAGGTATAGATTCCTTGTTTTCAATGGTTTGATAAGAAATACATTTGTTTGAATTAAGTCCTATTTCTTGGTCATTCAATGCTCCATTTGGGCAAGATTCTATACATTTTCTACAATTACCACACTGATTTCTAAGTTCTTGTGCGTAATCGCTTTCATAATTGCAGATAATCTCGGCTAAAAAGACTTTGCTTCCCCATTTTGGACTTATGAAACAGGTGTTTTTGCCTATCCAACCTAAGCCTGCTTTCACTGCCCAATGTTTTTCCATTACGGGTGCTGTATCTACACATATTTTTGCTTGAAGGTCTGGAAATAAGTCTTTTAATTCTTCTAATAAGGCATAGAGTTTGTTTTTGATTACTTTGTGATAATCAAGCCCTTGTGCGTATGAGGCTATTTTATATTTACTCTCATCTAATTTATTTTCAGTATTATAGGATATAAGAAAGGAAAAAACTGTTTTTGCGTCGTCTAAAAGTTCTTTTACGTTGAATCGTTGTGTGTGATACTTAGATAAGTAATCCATATCTGCATTATAACCTTTTGAGATCCAAGTATCAAAGATGTTTGAACAGAGTTGTTCTGCTTTTGCTGCACCACAGTCATGAAATCCTAAGGAAATGGCCTTTGATTTTACGATTTCTAAGGGTAAATACTTCATTATCTTTTCAAAACATTATAACTCAATCCATAGACTGAGGCTAATTTTCTGATTTCTTTTAAAAAAGACGGATCTACTTTAAATTTCTTTGCATGCATTGTTAGCTTCAAATTATCTGTTGAAGATATAAGATTGAGTTTTAGCGCGAGTTTGCCTTTGTTTTCCTTACATGCTTTTACTATGTCGCTGATAAACATAGGCGTTACATTGTTATACTCTATTGTTATTTCCAATTCTTTGGCATTTTCCTCCATATAATTGCTCAACAGCGCAACATCTGTTACATAAACGTCAAGTTCTTTTGTGATTGCGTCTTTTGGCCAAGATTTTTCTTTAATTGAAGCATGTATTATAAGGTATAAGCCTTCTTTACAAAAGTTTCCGAATTTAACATAGTTGTTTCCGAAAAATCTAAACGTATATGCTCCTGTTTCGTCTTCGATTGTAAGAGATGAAAACGGATTTCCATTTTTACCTACCCTATTTTCAGCTCCTACAACTACGCCTGCAATGCAGATGTCTTTGTCTTTTAAGGATGAAAGTGTCTTTAAACTTTCTAATTTGGTATCAACAAATGTTTTTACTGTTGTTTCGTATTCATCTAATGGGTGTCCAGAAATGTAAAAGCCTATCATTTCTTTTTCAAACGCAAGACTCTCGCTTTGAGACCAACGTTCACAGTCTGGAATCTCTATTATATCGTCTATTTTTATTTCTTCTTCATCAAATAATGAAACTTGGGCAGACATACTGTCGGTTTTAATTTTGTTAGACAGCATTATCATCTTTTCTAATACAGTAAAGTCATTATCAATGTTTACAAAATATTGCGCTCTGTGCACATCAGCAAAACAATCAAAGCCACCAGCTTTTATTAACGCCTCTAAACAACGGCGATTTATAATTCTGAGATTTATTCTCTTAATAAGGTCAAAGGCAGATGTGTAAGGGCCATTTGCTTCTCGTTCTCTGATGATTTCTTCTGCGGCGGCTAATCCCACTCCCTTTATAGCGGCTAATCCAAATAGGATTTCGCCTTTTTTATTTACCATAAAGTTAAGGTCAGACTCGTTTACGTTTGGCCCTAATACTTGAAGGTTAATATTTTGACACTCTTCGATATATTTTGTTATCTTTTTAATATCAGAAAGGTTGTGAGTAAGAACAGAAGACATGTATTCAGCAGGGTAATGTGCTTTTAGGTATGCTGTTTGGAAAGCAACGTATGCGTAACATGTGGAGTGTGATTTGTTGAATGCGTATTCAGCAAATTTTTTCCAGTCTTCCCATATCTTTTTAACCTTTTCGGTGTCTAGTCCGTTGTTTTCGCATCCTACAATGAACTTCTTCTCCAATTCTTCCATTACCTTGATTTGCTTTTTACCCATTGCCTTTCTTAATTTGTCGGCTTCGCCCGGTGTAAAGTTAGCAAGGGCTTGGGAAAGCAACATGACCTGCTCTTGATACACTGTAATCCCATAGGTTTCTGCAAGATACTTCTCCATTATTGGAAATTCATAAACGATTTCCTCTTTTCCGTGTTTTCTGTTTATGAAGTTGGAAATATATTGCATTGGACCTGGACGATAAAGTGCGTTCATCGCAATCAAATCTTCAAATCTGTCGGGTTTAAGGTTTTGTAAATGCCCGCTCATTCCGTCAGATTCAAATTGGAATGTACCAACGGTTAATCCTTTTTGGAATAATTCTAATGCCTTTTGGTCGTTTAATTCTATTTTATCTGGTTCTACTACTATGCCATGTGTTTTGTAGATATTTTCACAAGCATCTTTTATGATAGAAAGGTTACTTAGTCCAAGAAAGTCCATTTTTATCATTCCAACGCTTTCAATCAGTTTTCCTTCAAACTGAGTTGCCATCATATCTGAGTCTTTACTGTCAGCAATTGGCACATAATTGGAAATATCATCGGGACCTATGATTACGCCACACGCATGTATTCCTGTACTTCTAATAGAGCCTTCTAATTTTCTTGCAAGAGTAAGAACTTTTTTAATTAATTCTGGTCCGTTTTCTAATTCTTGTTTTAGTTCTGGCGACTCATTGAAGGCTTGGTCTAAGGAAATTCCTGGTCTGTTAGGAACATATTCTGCTAATCTATTGGAATCGGCTAATGGTAGTTCTAAAACTCTGGCTACGTCTTTGATTGACATTTTTGCAGCCATTGTTCCAAAGGTTGTGATTTGTGCAACGTGATCTGAACCATACTTATCTTGTACATATTGTAAGGTTTTGGCTCTTCCTTCGTCATCAAAGTCCACGTCTATATCGGGTAAGGAAATTCTATCTGGATTTAAAAATCTCTCGAAAAGCAATCCGTATTTCAAAGGCTCAATTGCGGTTATCCCTAAGCAGTATGCGACAACGCTTCCTGCGGCTGAACCTCTCCCCGGCCCAACTATAACTCCTAAATTCTCTCTTGAATAATTTATAAAGTCTTGTACGATTAGGAAATAACCAGGAAATCCCATCCATTCTATGGTTCCTAATTCGCTTTCTATTCTTTTAAGTACTATTTCGTCAAGATTTTCGCCGTAACGTTTCTTTGCGCCTTCTAATGTTAGGTGGCGTAAATATGCTGCATCGAATTTTGTACGGATTATTTTCTCATAGCCACCTTTTTCTTTGAGTAGTTTTTCTATTTGCTCGCTTTTCTTTGCTGGGTCTTTGTCTTCGTCTTTTGTTTTAGGACTATTGATAAAGTCTGTATAGAGTTTTTCTGATATTTCTTCTTTTGGAAATTTTGTATAGTACTCTTCTATTGTTCCAAAGGAGGATGGAATATCAAATACAGGCAATATGGGCCCTCGTTCTAATTCATAGACTTCTATTTTATTGACTATTTCTTGTGTGTTGTAGATTGCTTCTGGTAGGTCTGGGAATAGTTGTAGCATTTCGTCCATTGATTTTAAATATTCATTGCCTGTGTAGGACATTTTGCTACTGTCATATTCTGATAGGGTCTTTCCTGTATTTAAACAAATCAAAATCGTGTGTGCTTCAAAGTCATCTGCGTTTACAAAGTGTACATCGTTTGTTGCTATTATCTTTATGTCAAATTTCTTTGCAATTCTGATTAACTCTTTATTGACTTGTTGTTGTAGGTCTATGCCATGGTTTTGTAGTTCAATGTAATAATCGTCTTTAAAGATTTCTTTGTATTCTAAGGCTGTTCTTTCGGCTCCTTCTATGTCGTTATTTTCTATCAATTTAGGCAAAACTCCTCCTAAACAGGCTGAACAGCATATCAAGCCTTCGGAATATTGAAATAATAGTTCTTTATCTATTCTTGATGTACGATATTTTGCTTCTTTGGCAAAGGCTAAGGAGTCTAATTTTACTAAATTTTGATATCCTTTCTCGTTTTTTGCAAGCAATATAAGGTGGTGTCCACTAAAATTTTTACCATCTTTTATGAATCGGCTTTGTGGAGAAACGTACATTTCACATCCTAAAATGGGTTTTATGCCTTTTTTCTTGCAAGCATTGTGAAATTCTAATACTCCAAACATATTACCATGGTCTGTTATTGCAATGGCTTCTTGTTCTAACTCTTTGGCTCTGTCAAGTAGCTTATTGATATTACAAGCTCCGTCTAATATGGAATATTGTGTGTGTACATGAAGATGAGTAAAACTATTCATAATATATTGCTTAATTATTTTGTTCGTATTTAAGTTTCCAACGTCTATGACTCCACAACCAATATTGTGGTGCTTCTTTTATGAGTTCTTCTAATATGCTTGCGGATTTTTCTACTATAAATCCGTATTCTGTTTCTTGTGGAGAGGTTGTTACTTCTTCTATTTCAAATTCGTAATAGCCTCTTTTTACTTTTCTTACTTTGTAAAAAAATACAGGATAATCGTATTTCTTTGCAAAATACTCGCATCCGTAAATAAATGCTGTCTTTTGATTGAGAAAATCTATCCAATAGCATTTGTTTCTGTCGTTTGGACTTTGGTCTGACAAAAGCATATAGGCACAAGTCTTTGTATTGTGGTAGTTATCAAAGACTTTGCGAGAGTTATCTGCATAACAAACTTCTGTAGTGTATCTTGTGCGTTTTTTGTGCATAAGTTCTTCAAAGGTTTTGTTACTCATTCTTTTGCCAACTCCTATTCCATGAAAGTCAAACTGCATTCCAAGACTTGCAACCATAAATTCCCAATTGTTATAGTGTGCAGAAACTAATATAATGCTTTTGTTTTCTTTGTAGTAGTCAGATATTATTTCTGGATTTAGGCATTTGTATCTTTTCATTAGGTTTTTCTTGGAAATTGTTAGCATTTTCACTGCTTCTAAAAACAAATCGGCAAGATGTGAGTAAAACTTACTTGCTATTTGTTTTAGCTCTGCTTGTGTCTTTTCCGGAAAGGATTTTGAAAGGTTATCCATAACTACTTTCTTCCTGTAACCTACGAGGTTATAAAGAAGAAATTTAACAATATCTGCCAAAAAATGAAGAAACCTCATCGGCAAAAGTGATAAGGGTATAAGAAATCCGTAAAACAATATGTAGTTAAGAATTGCTTTCATTTTACAACCGTTTTCTAAAACAAAGATACAAAAAAATATTTCTTTGATTTATTTTTTTAATCCTTTGAATCAATAATTTTTTTCTTAGCTTTATTTTTTTCTTTCTTAGCTTTAAAAAAATAATATCGGACAATAGTAAATTACTGCCCGATATTACTTTTCTAGTTCTAAGAAATTAGAAACTAACTTCCGAAATTGTCATACAAAATGTTTTCAGGTGGTACTCCAAGTGAGTCTAACATTTTGATAACTGCCGCAATCATTGGAGGTGGTCCACACAAATAGTATTCTATTTCTTCTGGTTCTTTATGGTTTTTCAAATAATTGTTGTAGATAACATCGTGAATAAATCCTGTATATCCAGTCCAATTATCTCCTTCATCTGGTGCGGAAAGTGCTACGTTGTATTCAAAGTTTGGATTGTTCTTTGCAATTTCTTCATACTCGTCCATGTAGAATAAGTCTTTGATTGCTCTTGCTCCATACCAGAATGTAGCTTTTCTTGTTGTGTGATGTGTTTTAAATAAGTCGAAGATATGAGAACGCATTGGTGCCATACCAACTCCTCCTCCGATAAACATCATTTCTTTGTCTGTATCCTTTATGAAGAACTCGCCATAAGGTCCAGAAATTGTTATCTTGTCTCCTGGTTTCAATGACCAAATGTATGAAGAACATATACCTGGATTTACATTTGCCCAACCGCCTTTTTCTCTGTCAATAGGTGGTGTTGCAATACGTATATTCAACATGATAATGTTGTTTTCTGCTGGGTGATTAGCCATAGAATATGCTCTGAAACATGGTTCTGGGTTTTTCATTACTAAATCCCATACTTTGAATTTATCCCAATCAGAGTGATATTTAGGATCTATGTCCATATCTTTGTAGTTGATTGTACAAGCTGGCACATCTATTTGGATATATCCACCACTTCTGAAATTAAGTGTTTCGCCTTCTGGTAATTTAACAACGAATTGTTTGATGAATGTAGCAACATTGTCATTGCTAAGCACTTCACATTCCCATTTTTTGATACCAAATATTTCTTCTGGTATCTCTATTTTCATATTTTCTTTAACTTTAACTTGGCAACCTAAACGATAGTTTTCTTGTTGTTGTTTTCTTGTAAAGTGAGGCTTTTCTGTTGGAAGCATTTCTCCACCACCTTCTATTACTTTACATTTACACATTCCGCAAGTTCCTTGTCCTCCACATGCAGAAGGTAAGAATATTTTTTCGTTTGCAAGAGTTGCTAAAATAGAAGAGCCTGATTGTACTTCTATGTCTTTTTTATTGTTTATGTTTATTTTAACATCTCCTGATGGCACCAACTTTTTTCTTGCATAAAGCAAAATAGATACCAATAAAAGAACGATGACTAAAAAAACTAATACACTTATTATTACTATTTTTCCCATCTCTTATACTGTTTTATAGTTTAATACCGATGAAACTCATGAATGCAATAGCCATAAGTCCTGTTATAATAAAGGTTATACCTAATCCTTTTAATGGAGCAGGAACTTGTGCGTATCTTATCCTCTCTCTTATTGCAGCTAAACCAACAATAGCAAGTAACCAACCTATTCCGCTACCAAGAGAGAAAGAAAATACTTCTCCTATGTTAGCATATTCTCTTTGTTGCATAAATAATGATGCTCCCATGATTGCACAGTTTACAGCTATCAATGGTAAGAAAATTCCTAATTGGCTATAAAGTGAAGGTGAAACTTTTTCTATGAACATTTCAACTAATTGAACTATTGCAGCAATTACTGCAATGAACAATATAAAACTTAAAAAGCTTAAATCTACACTAGCTAAAGACGGACTTAACCAAGCTAATGCTCCTTCCTTTAATATGAATTCATTTATAAGATAGTTTATTGGCACAGTGATTAAAAGTACAAAAACCACAGCCAAACCTAATCCCATAGATGTTTTTACTGTTTTACTAACAGCAAGGTATGAACACATTCCCAAGAAGAATGCAAACACCATATTATCTATGAAGATAGACTTTACGAATATGTTTATTATTTCTTGCATAAATTTATTTTTTATTCATTAACTACTTTTCGCATAAGTCTGCATTACGACTTCTGTGAATCCAAATTATTACTCCAACCAAGATTAAGGCCATAGCAGGCATTGTCATAAGTCCATTGTTTACGTATCCCATTTCAAAGAAACTTTCAGGCATAATTTTATATCCCCACAAAGAACCTTGACCAAATAATTCTCTGACAAAACCTAATACAATCAAGATTACAGCATAGCCTAATCCGTTTCCAATTCCGTCAAAAAATGATGGAAGTGGTTTATTTGCTAATGCAAATGCTTCTAAACGTCCCATTACTATACAGTTAGTAATAATCAATCCTACAAAGACACTCAATTGCTTACTTACATCATAAACAAATGCTTTTAAGAATTGGTCCACAAGAATTACCATTAGAGATACTATCACCAATTGTACTATAATACGAATACGAGAAGGAATTGTATTTCTTAGTAATGATACTATTACGTTTGAAAGAACTACTACAACAGTTACAGATAATGCCATAACAACTGCAGGCTTTAATTGAGTAGTTACCGCCAAAGCAGAGCAAATACCTAAAACTTGCACTGCTATTGGATTTTCCTTACTTAAAGGATTCTTTATAAGTTTTAACATATTTGCCATATTACTTTGTTTTTAGTGTTTTGAAATATTCTACATAATTTGATAAGCAATCTTTCAACATATTAGAAACTCCATTTGAAGTGTTTGTTGCTCCTGTTACGGCATCTGCTTGATATTGTTTTTCTTCTTCAGTTTTTTGACCTTTAACAACTGCTAACTTCACTTCTTCGTTTTCAAATATTTTTTTACCTTTGAATTGTGCTGGGAATGCAGGATTTGTTATCTCTGCTCCTAAACCTGGAGTTTCTCCTTTGTGGTCAAATAGCACTCCACGAACTGTGTTTAAGTCTTCTTCTATCGCTACATTACCCCAAATTGCATCATACAAACCTTTTCCGTGAACAGGTACTACATATACTGTTTTACCTTCTTGATTGCAGATAAAAATAGGAAGCATTGCTTCTTCTCCTTTTGCAAGTTCTTTTGATAATTCAACGTTGAATGGTCTTACTTCTCCTTTTAATGTCTCATTTTCGTATGTAGAAAGAATTTCTCCTTTTTTGTTTACAGCTAATTCTTGTACAAAGTATTTTTTATACAACTCTTCAGCATTTTTTACATCATTTTCTATTCCAACAGCCGTAAGAAGTTGTTGCATTTTTTCAATTTCTTGATTTTTCTTTTGAAAAGGACGTAAACCAACTGCTGCTACAGCCAAGACAGCAGCAGCAACGACAACCAAAATGGTTGAATACATAAATATGTATGAATTACTCTCTTTATTTGCCATCTCTCTTGGTTTTATTTGTTATTAACTAATTTTGCTCTCTTTGCTCTTTTTCTTATGTTTGCTTCCACTACATAGTAATCAATCAATGGAGCAAACACATTCATAAGTAATATTGCAAGCATCATTCCTTCTGGATAAGCAGGATTTACAACTCTGATTAAAACAGCCATAATACCTATTAGGAATCCGTAAATATATTTTCCTGTGTTAGTATGAGCAGCTGTAACAGGGTCTGTTGCCATAAATACTGCTCCAAACATAAATCCACCTATTAAGAAGTGATAATAGAATGGCATATTCATGTAATCATTAGCACCAACAGCATTAAATATCAAGCCCATTATAGCTCCACCTGCAAATATTGACAGCATAACTCTCCAAGATGCAACTCCTGATACTAATAATACTAACGCTCCTATTAGAATTGCAATAACAGATGTTTCTCCAACACAACCAGGCATAAATCCTATAAACATATCCATAATAGATGTTGAAGGAAGACTTGCTCCTGCTATCATTTCTCCAAGAGGAGTAGCTCCCGAATAAGCATCTGCTTTTTCAGCAATCCAAACTGTATCTCCCGACATTTGAATAGGATAAGAAAAGAAAAGGAATGCTCTTGCTACCAAAGCAGGATTTAAGAAATTGTAACCTGTTCCTCCAAAAACTTCTTTACCAATGATAACTGCAAAAGCAACTGCTAAAGCTAATTGCCACAATGGAACATCAGGAGGGCATATCATTGGAATCAAAAGCCCTGTTACGAAATATCCTTCGCTAACTTCGTGTCCTCTTATTTGAGCGAAGATAACTTCTATACCCAATCCAACAATATAGCTAACTAATAATAAAGGAAGAACCTTTAAAAATCCATACCATAAGTTATTCCAAAAGTTAGCACAATAATCTCCTGCTACTATATCACCTATTGATAAATAATGTTGATAACCTATGTTGTACATACCAAACAACAAAGCAGGTATCAATGCTATAAAAACAGTAATCATCGTACGTTTGTTATCTACCGCATCTCTTACATGACAACCTTTTGTAGTTGTTGTAGCAGGAACAAACATTAAAGTGTCAATAGCATCGAATAAAGAATGGAAAGCGTGAAGTTTCCCACCTTTTTCGAAGTTTGGCCTCATTTTATCTAATGTATTTTTTATAAATTTCATTCTCCCATCTCCTTTCTCATTAGGTCTAAACCTTTTCTTATTATTTCTTGAATATCTGTCTTAGAAGAATCTATCAATTCACATAAAGCAAAATCCTCAGGGTCTACTTCATAGATTCCTAATTGCTCCATCATATCAATATCCTCTATAATACAAGCTTTTATTAGTTGCATTGGATAAATATCCATTGGGAATACTTTTTCAAACTCTCCTGTTACAACAAAAGGTCTTCTTCCTCCGTGAAGATTAGTATTCACTTCATATTTACGATTACAACAATTTGTTAAGAATCCTGCTAAGAATGTTCTTGAAAAACTAAATTTCTTAGTTCCAGGTGCTAACCAACCCATAAATTCTGCTTCGTTACCTTCTTTAATTATGGTAATTTGATTATCGTAAGCTGAAATAAATCCTTCTTTTTCGATTTTTGTTCCTGAAAGAACGTTTCCGCTTATTATTCTTAATTCAGCAGAAGTTGTATTGTTGTAAATCAAAGAAGAAATGCTTGCTCCCTTTCTCACTTTGTAATATTGTGGATGAGAAACTTCTTGACCTGTTAAAGCAACTAAACGTTCTGTGTTGTATCTTCCTTCCAAAAACAAACGTCCTATAACAACTAAATCCTGAGCATCTATGAACCATACTCTTTCTCCTTTGTTTATAGGATCTAATTTTTCAATTTGTACAGAAACATTTCCACAAGGGTGTTTTCCTTCAAAAGTATTGATTTCAACATTATTCAATTTAGCTAACTCTTCTGCTCTTCCTTGTCCAGCAGGCACGTTTACATGAATTGTAACGCCTGTCATTTTTTTCAAAGCATCAACACCGACTTGCAATTCTGCACCTAAACCTTTCAAAAGTATAGAATAATCAGGTGCTAATGGAGCAGAACTAAATCCTGTTACCATTATACATTTAGGCATTGTGTCAGGATTTGGCACAACCGAATAAGGCCTTTGACGAAGTGCAGTCCAAGCACCAGAAACTAACAATTTTTCTTTGATTTGTTCCGCATTTAATTCGCTAATGCTTGAAGCGCCAAAATCTAAATACTCAATTGTTTCATCAGCACTAATTATCACTTCTTCAATCACTCTTTTTTCTCCTCGTTTTACTTGCTTCACTGTTCCACTAACAGGAGAAGTAAAAATAATCTTTTCTTTGCCTTTTGCATAAAAGAGAGGAGTACCAGCTTTTACCCTTTCGCCTTCTTCAATCAAAAGCTTTGGTATTAAGCCGATAAAGTCTTTTGGTTTGAGAGCGTATTCGCTCACAAATGTTTCCACAACCTCAGGCCTAGGTTCCCCATATAATTTGAGATCTAAGCCCTTAGTAATTTTTATAGCTTGAGACATCGCTTATTTTATTTTGTTAATTTATATTAAATTTTAAAATAATCTTGCAAAATTACAATTAAAATTTGGAATTTCAAACGAGAGCTAAATATTTCTTAGGTTTAAAAAAATAATTCTTAGGTTTAGAAAATTATTCCTAAGAAATAAAATCCTAAACCTAAGAATTATTTTAAAGACTCTTTATCGTAAATTGATAATATATGGTATTCTTGCTTGAACTCCTTGATTTTGAGATAGTTTCTCTATCTTTTCAGTAAATTGTTCAAACATATCTTTTTTATTTACAAGCTCTTGTAAATCAGATTCTTCAGATACAGATTCTAATAGTTGAGTTAATATATCTTTTTGTTTAGGATAAGCAATTATTCCATACTGATTTAATCCCGCCTTTTGAGCTGCAATGGTAATGGCTTTGTTTAATCCTCCAAATTCATCAACTAAACCAATTTCCTTTGCATCTGCTCCTGACCAAACTCTACCTCGCGCGATTGAATCTACATATGTTTTTTCTAACTTACGTCCCTGAGCAACCTTTGTAATGAAATTATCATAGAAATTCTCAACATTCTTTTGTAACATAAGCTTTGATTGTTGCGAACGCGGAGTTGTTAAAGACAAAATCGAATTATCGTTAGTCTTTACCGTATCAAAAGTTAGCCCAACATTGTTTTTCAATGAGCGAGCAAGATTTGGCATAATTCCAAACACACCTATTGAACCTGTAATCGTAATTGGAGAAGCTACAATCAAGCTTGCATTTGAGCTCATTTCATATCCAGCAGACGCAGCAACATCTCCCATTGATACAATAACAGGTTTAAGTTTTTTAGCTTTGATTACTTCATTTGTAATAAGCTCTGAGGCTATAGCATCACCACCCGGAGAATTTACTCTTAAAACAATAGCTTTCACACTATTGTCTTTTGCTGCTTTTTCAATAGCTCTCACCAAGGTTTCACTACCTATTGATAAAGAACTACCCTTTCCTTGATTTACATCCCCGTATGCGTAAATCACAGCAATATTATCTTTTTGTTTTCTAAACACCGAAGGAATCGTTTTGCGATATTTATTATATTTCACAAAACTTACTCTCGCAGAAGGTGCATTTATAGAAAACTGTTTTTTGACATCAGATACTATTATTTGCTCTACATTTGTTTTAAAAGTAAGAGAATCTACCAAACCATTCGCTAAGGCTTGTTGTGGTAAAAAATATTCAAGTCTTGACACCTTTGCATTGAAAGTATCTATACTTTGCAATTTTCTTGCTTCAACAATATTTTGAGAAACATAGTCCCAAATATCGGAAATATAAGATTTGATTTGTTCTCTATTCTCTTCTGACATTTTATTAGAGATATATGTTTCTCCTGCACTCTTATAAGAATTGTTTCTCGGACGAATAAGTTCTACATCTATATCTAATTTATCAAAAAGGTCTTTGTAATACATTACCTCTGCACCTAAACCTGTCAAAGCTAAATTTCCTGCCGGATTAAGAAAGATTTTATCTGCTATCGTAGCTAAATAATAAGCATCTTGTGTAGCAAACATATCGCTATATGCGTATATCTTTTTACCAGACGCTTTAAAATCTTCCAAAATCTGTCTTATCTCTTCCACAGTCGCCCATCCGTTTGTCTGCAAAATAGACATCTGTAAAAATATTGCCTTAATATTATCATCAGTCTTTGCTCTACGAATTGTTTCCATAAATTCGGTTAGGCCAATCGGCTTTACAATTTCATCTGACAATAAGTTGTTAGAAAAAATCTCCAAATCCTCAACCTCTCTGTCGAAAACAGGAGTATCTAAGTTAATATAAAGAATAGAATTGTTATCAATCGCAACAGTTTGTTCAGTATCGGTAATAGAAATCGAAGAAAAGATTCCTATAAGCACGAAAATAATCAACATAGATGAAATAAAACATCCCAAACATGAAGCAAACATAAATTTAAAAAAAGCTTTCATAATATTTCTCTTAGATTTATTTATATAATTTACTGATTTTTTGTTTTTTATCATTCAGTTTCACGTGAAAGACAAAAACAGAAATAAAAAAAGGACGCAAAACAAATTACGTCCTTTTCATTTTGTTATCTATTTTTAAAAAATACTATCAATTAAAGCGTCATCAGCAATGTTAGGTAAAGTTACCTTTAACTTAGGTTCTGCTTCCATTGCACGTTTTATTGCAAAAATTGCTCCTTCGTTTCTTGCCCAAGAACGACGGCTTATTCCGTTATTCACATCCCAGAATAACATACTTCTTAAACGTCTTTCAGAATCATCACTTCCGTCAATCACCATACCAAATCCACCATTGATAACTTCTCCCCAACCTACGCCACCACCATTGTGGATAGAAACCCAAGTTGCTCCGCGGAAACTATCACCAATGCAGTTATGAACAGCCATATCCGCAGTAAATGAAGATCCATCGTATATGTTAGAAGTTTCTCTGAAAGGAGAATCTGTTCCAGATACGTCATGGTGATCTCTACCCAATACTATAGGTGCAGAAATTCTTCCTTCCTTAATTGCTTTGTTAAATGCAGAAGCTATTTTTGTTCTTCCTTCCGCATCAGCGTATAAAATTCTTGCTTGAGAACCTACAACCAAGTTATTTTCCTTAGCTCCCTTAATCCAAGTGATGTTATCACGCATTTGTTGTTGGATTTCAACAGGAGATTCTTTTGCTATTTCTTCTAATACTTCCATAGCAATTTGGTCAGATAGGTCTAAGTCTTCTGGTTTTGAAGAAGTACAAACCCAACGGAAAGGTCCAAATCCATAATCGAAACACATAGGTCCCATTATGTCTTGAACGTATGAAGGATAACGGAATGTACCATCTTCTTTCATTATATCAGCACCAGCTCTTGAAGATTCCAATAAGAAAGCGTTACCATAATCGAAGAAATACATGCCTCTTTCTGTTAGTTTATTAACAGCTGCTACATGTCTTCTTAGAGATTCTTGTACTTTTTCTTTGAATAATTCTGGTTGATTAGCCATCATTTCTTGTGCTTCTTCGAAAGAAACTCCTACTGGATAGTATCCTCCTGCCCAAGGATTGTGTAATGATGTTTGGTCTGAGCCTAAATCTACTGAAATATTATGTTCTACAAGATATTCCCATAAATCTACTACGTTTCCTTGATATGCAAATGATACTACTTCTTTATTTTTGCGTGCTTCTTGAACTCTTGTCATCAAAGCATCTAAATCAGAATATACTTCATCAACCCATTTTTGTGAATGACGTTTATTTGTCGCTGCTGGATTGACTTCTGCTGTGATTGATACACATCCTGCTATGTTTCCTGCTTTTGGTTGAGCTCCACTCATACCTCCTAAACCTGCAGTAACGAATAATTTTCCTCCAAGGCCATCTCCTCCTATTTTTCTACCAGCATTTAAAACTGTAATTGTAGTTCCGTGAACAATTCCTTGTGGTCCTATATACATATAGCTACCTGCTGTCATTTGTCCATACTGACTAACTCCCAAAGCATTGAATTTTTCCCAATCATCTGGCTTTGAATAATTTGGAATAACCATTCCGTTTGTTACAACTACTCTTGGAGCATCTTTATGCGAAGGATATAATCCCATTGGATGACCTGAATACATTACAAGTGTTTGTTCGTCTGTCATCTCTGAAAGATACTTCATTGTAAGACGATATTGTGCCCAGTTTTGAAAGACTGCACCATTTCCACCGTAAGTTATCAATTCGTGTGGGTGTTGTGCTACTGCTGGGTCTAAGTTATTTTGTATCATTAACATAATCGCAGCTGCTTGTTCGCACTTTGCTGGATATTCTTCTATGCCTCTTGCGTACATTTCGTAAGTTGGACGATAACGATACATGTAAATACGACCGTATTTTTCTAATTCTTCAGCAAATTCTTTCGCTAAAACAGAATGAAATTTCGGATCGAAATATCTTAATGCGTTTTTTAAAGCTAATTTCTTTTCTTTGTTAGTGAGAATCTCTTTTCTCTTTGGAGCATGACTTACTGTATTATCATACTCTTGTAATTCAGGTAAATAATCTGGGATACCCTCTTGAATTGCTTTTACAAAATCCATATTATTGTGTGTTTCTATTTATTTTCTCTTTGCAAAATTACAAAATTTATTTAAACTTGATTGTATAATCGATGACTAATATCTTTTTATGAATGCTTTAAGTAAATTACAAAAGTCTACATGTTTCGTAAATGGCAATTCCTTACCATCATCGTAAATAGTGTGATATTCATTGTATTCACAGCCATATGTAAACAAAAAATGAGCGGGAACTCCCTGCTTTACAAAATGACAATGGTCGCTATTACAAGATTCTTCGCCCAAAAAGACTTTTATAAACCAATCATTCTCTGAATTTATTTCTTGTAATAATTTGCCTGCTTCGGGTTCTTTTAATCCATTTATTACAGCTACTCCCGTAGAACCTGTTCCGCACATGTCTAAATTAAATAAGAATTTAACTTTATCTAATTCTATCAAAGGATTCTCCGCAGCGAATTTAGAGCCTAAAAGACCTATCTCCTCCCCTGTTGCAAATATAAATACAACTGAATGTTCGGCTGGATTTTTTACGTAATATTTGGCTAAATCTAAAAGAACTGCTACTCCGCTGGCATTATCATTAGCGCCCGGAAAGTAAACATCTCCTACTTTTCCTAAGTGATCGTAATGCGCAATAAAGACAAATGAACTGTCTTTATACTTTGTTCCCTCTACTTTCGCCCATACGTTTTGAGATTCATAAGAAGGATTGTATTGACTTTTAATATCTAAAAATAAATATTCAATTTTCTTTTGTATTGGTAAACCTTTGAGTTGCAAGATAGGGAAATCCATTGTATTTCTTCCAGTATAATATTGTATTTTGTCATATCCCTGAATTACAGCTAATTTAGGTAAAATTTTCTCTTGTTTTAATCCTCTTAAAAATCTTATTATATCAGAATATTCAGTAGTTTGTATATTGAATAATAATACTTTATCTTGTAAAGTTTTAAGATTAACTTTATCAATATCATTTTTATTATTGAAAATTAAAGGTTTAATATTTTTTAATTCGATTTTAGTAGTAGGAGAGGAGCCAAAAACTAAATAATCTTTTCCTATTTGTAAGCTATCTCCTGTGTTAGAAAGCGATAATTTTAAATCTAAAATCGAATTTATAGGAAAATTTACTGATTGAAAACCATTGTTTCCTAATAACTTAGCTCCACTTTTTGATAATTCGTTTTTAATAAAATTTGCAGCCTTTTTATCTCCATTTTCTGTGTAAGCCCTGCCTGCCATGTATGCACTACTTAAAGTATCCTTACAATAAATTGCATATTTATAAGATTGACCATAAGTTAATGTGCTAATAATCAATAATAATAGTAAAATTTTTACTCGCATAACGATTTGTTTGAATTGATTAAATATCTTTGATTTTTCCATTTACCTTTCCAGTCTTTGTCTTCTAATATTAAATTATTTTTGTCTAAATTCTTGAAGTCCTTATTTTTAGATACAATCTTAACGTAGCCTTTATCTATTATATTTCTTATATAACTGAAAATTAAATCATTATTTTTACCATGCTTTAAATATAAATAGATTCCAACTTCGTTATTATACAAATCCATATTCATAGATGTTTCATCATATCCCGATTGCGGATTTATTTTATATACATAGGCATTATAATTTTCATACATACAACCTATACGCCTTGCTTTTTCAACTCCAATATTTGAAGATAATTTATACATCCACAATAAATGTCTGAATGCATCATATTTTCCAGATTCTATTTTTTTATTATAAAAATTGCTATCAACATTTGATAAACTATCAATCGTTATCAAAACTTCATTTGATATATTTAAAGATTTGGAAACTGTATTAAAATTTCCTAAGACCCAAAACTTATCTTTCAAACTTAAACTTTGAAAAAATAATTCTTTGTTTTGAGAAAATATATCAAAGAAAAAAAATAATAACCCAAAGAAAAAAATGATTTTTTTCATGCTTTATTTAACTCTAAAATACTCAAAAAAACAAGGGGTTTATACATTACGACCGAATTTTTTTAATTTATTTGCACTTAAAACTGTAAAAAATTCAAAAAATTATATTCTAACAAATTGTTTTTCTAATATTTAAGTTTAACAAAAAGGAAAAAAATCATTTTTCAAAATTTTCCGAAAATGGATGTGTTTTATATTATTCCTAAGCTTTTTGATATATCTAACATCCTTAATATTGGTTTTTCGGCTACCGAGATCAATTCTTGTGATAACACTATTTCATTATTTAAATTTTCGAGAACATCTACTACTTTTTCCATTGTGTTTAATTTCATATGACGACAATCATTGCAAGCAGTATTTTCATTTGGTGTTACTACAATAAATTCTTTATTTGGATTGTCTTGTTTTAATTTATGTATGATTCCAGATTCTGTTGCTACCAAAAATTTTTCGTTTTTAGAATTTTTAACAAATTTTATCATAGCTTGTGTTGAGCCAACAAAATCTGCAAGTTGTAAAACGGAATCATTACATTCTGGATGCGCAATTAAGGTATAATCTTTGTATTGTTCTTTTAAATTTTTCACATATTGCGCTGTTAATAACTCGTGAACTTCGCAACAACCGTCCCAAAGAACCATCTCACGCTTAGTTATTCTGTTTATATATCCACCTAAATTTCTGTCTGGTGCGAATATAATTTTTTGATTCTCAGGTAAAGATTCTATTATTTGTA
This sequence comes from Candidatus Onthomorpha sp., assembly GCA_045644685.1. Lineage (GTDB taxonomy): Bacteria > Bacteroidota > Bacteroidia > Bacteroidales > P3 > Onthomorpha. The sequence goes on along the minus strand of JAZRHI010000004.1, from coordinate 28,196 downwards.
CAGCATTTCCAGAAGTACATATAATATCAGAAAGAGTCTTTATTTCAGCAGAACAATTTATATAAGAAATAACAATATGATCGGGATATTTTTCTTTAAATGCTTTGAATTCATTATATTTACACGAATCTGCTAATGAGCATCCTGCATTAAAATCTGGTATAATTACTTTTTTATTTGGGTTTAGTATCTTTGCAGTTTCTCCCATAAAGTGAACTCCACATAATAGTATAACATCAGCTGTTGTATTCTTAGCAATTTGAGCTAAATTTAAACTATCACCCACATAATCAGCGCATTCTTGTATTTCAGGTAAACAATAATAGTGTGCTAATATTACTGCATTTTTTTCTTTTTTTAATTTCTCTACTTTTTCAAAAAAATAGCTTCTATCCATATTATTATATATTTTTTTAATTTATTTTATTATTATAATAACTCTGTTAATTTTGTTAATAATTCTTTTCTTTATAAAATTGAATGCAAATATACGATTTTTTATTAACAAAACAAGGTAAATTATCTACAATTTAAAAGTGTATATATCAGTATTTTATCTATTTTATTAACAAATTATTTATTTATTCTTTTTGTTAATAAAATTATTATAAATTAATAGAGGTTTATTTGTTAAAAATATGTTGGTTTAAATGTTAAATAATCGTTAAATATTAACAAAATAGAAATTATTATTAGATTTTAAATGGTTATTAACTAACAATTCACAATTATTTTGTTGATATTTTTTACAATAATTATGAGGTTATTTTTTAAAATATGTTATCTTTGCGACTATTATAACATTAAATAAAGCTTAACTATGAGTAATAAGATTATTCCAATGGCATGTGACCATGCTGGCTATGAATTAAAAGAGTATTTAAAGAAATATCTTGAAGAAAAAGGCTATGAAATTAAAGATTTTGGTACTTATTCTTCTGATTCTGTGGATTATCCAGATATGATTCATCCATTAGCAAAAGAAATTAATGAAGGAGTTTATGAAATTGGTGTGATTATGTGTGGTAGTGCTAACGGAGTTTCAATGGTTGCTAATAAATATCCTAATGTAAGATGTGCTCTTTGTTGGGAAGAGGAGATTGCTAAATTAGCAAAACAACATAATAATGCTAATATTATATCTTTACCTGCTCGTTTCATATCTCAAGAAAAAGCTTCTTTAATATTAGATGCTTTTTTAACGACTGATTTTGAAGGAGGTAGACATCAAAAAAGAGTAGATAAGATTTCTATTAAATAGTTTTTTGATGAATACGAGTGAATATAAGAGATTTTTACATAATTGTAGTAAAAATATTGATAATTCTAAGTTAGAATTATTAGATGTAAATGATATTATTCACTCTACCTTTGATGATATAGATAAACTTAAATTACAAGCTTCAAAAGTACGACAAAAGTTTCTTAATAACATAGTTGATAATCTGTTATTATTTGAAAAAAATGTTACTAAGAATAAAGCAAATGTTAATTGGTGTTTATCTTATGATGATTTTTTTGAAAGTTTAATTAAACTTTTAAATAGAAAAAAAATAAAGAACGTTAATTTTTTTCCTTCTGATTTTAGCGAAGAGTTAAACTTAAATAATATGTTAAAATCAGAAGGAATTTCTTTTTTTTCAAAAGAAAATATTTGTTCAATATATGAACCATTATTAGGAATAGTAGATACAGGTAGTTTATTTTCTATTTTTAATTCTATTTTTGAAATGGAACTAATTATGGATTCTAAATATAAAATATTTATTATTCCTATTAACAAATTTATTTGTAATATATCTGATATTGATATTTTTACACATATTTTTTCTATATATAAGCAGAATTATAATTTTCCATCAATATCGAATATTTTTACGCCAAATTCTAATGAGACTAAGTCTGAAACTCATATATTTATAGTAGATAATGGAAGAAGTAACTTATTATCTTTAAAAGAACAAAGAAAATCTTTATGCTGTATAAATTGTGGAGCATGTAAAAAAGTATGTCCAGTTTATCAAACGATAAAAGATATACCTTACGATAATTCACTTACAGGACCAATAGCAAATGTAATGTTACCTTTTTTAGAAAATTATGAAAATTATAGACATTTGAGTTTTAATTCTGTACTTTGCGGTAATTGTTCTAATATTTGTCCAATGAATATACCAATTTCTAATTTAATTATAGAAAATAGAAGATATTTCTTTGATTTTAAGATGATGGATTACGAAGATAATGTGTTATTTTTTAGTTTTAAAAAATTCTTCTTTAATAGAAAAATTATGAATAAAAGAGGTTGGTTAAAGAGGTTTTTATTACGAAAAGTTCTTCCTAAGTCAGTAAAAAAGCAAATACAATTACCTCGTTTTTCTAAAAAAACATTTTATCAAATAAAACAGAAAGAAAATAAAGATGGACTATAAAATCAATAAAATATTAAATGAAGATAAATTATTAGACTTAATTTATAATAATAATGTAAGTGAATTTAATACTTATGTTAATAAGGAATTTTGTAGTAAAGAATTATCTTTTTATAGTAGTGAGGAAATTCTTTCTTTAATAAAGTATTTGGATTTAACTTCTTTGAAAACAACAGATAATTCTATTAATATTATTGATTTTATAAAGAGTTCTTCTTTTAAATTTAAAGGCGAAACTTATAATGTTGGGGGAATATGTTGCTTTTCTAAGTTTTTACCTCAAATAAATGAGTATAAATCTTCTCCACAAGTAAAATCTGTAATTGTAACAGGAGGTTTTCCTCATTCTCAGTTACCTTTATCTGTTAAATTAGAGGAAATAAAATATGCTATTGAGAATAATGTTGATGAAATAGATATTTGTTTAAATAGAGGTTCTTTTTTAAGTGGACAATATAAAGAAGTAAGTCAAGAAATTTCTGCAATAAAAGATTTACTTAAACAATCAGAAAAGAAAGTATTGTTAAAAGTAATATTAGAAGTAGGGGAGATGGAAACTTATTCAAATATAATGAAAGCATCTCTTTTATCTCTTAAATCAGGTGCAGATTTTATAAAAACATCTACTGGAAAAATATCACAAGGCGCAGATATATATTCAGTAATAGTAATGTTAATGGTGTTAAGGGAATATTATAAAGAGACAAAAACCTTAAAAGGAATAAAAATTGCGGGTGGAGTAAAAACTATTTCAGAAGCTATTCAATATAAAAACCTATATGAGTATTTTATATCTAAAAATCCAAATAATGAATTATTCAGAATAGGTTGCAGTCAGTTATTTGACAAAATACAATCAGAATTATTAAAAAAATAATAAAATAAAGATAATATGAGTACTATCACTATAAAGACAGTAACTACAAAGAAAGAATTTAAAGCATTTTTAAATTTTCCTTATAAACTCTTTAAAGATGACAAAAAATGGGTTCCTTCTTTGATAATGGACGAAAAAAACACTTTTAACAAAAAGAAAAATCCAGCATTAGAGTTTTGTGAATACAGAATCTTTTTAGCGTATAAAGGTTCTGAAGTAGTAGGCCGAATAGTTGGTATGATAAATAATAAATCTAACGAAATATGGAAAGAAAAGAGAATTAGATTTGGTTGGATAGACTTTATAGATGATATGGAAGTTTGTCAAAAATTATTAGAAGCAGTAGAAAATTGGGGTAGAACAGAAGGTATGAAAGAAATAGTAGGACCTATGGGTTTTACAGATATGGATAAAGAGGGTATGCTAGTAGAAGGATTTAATGAAGATTGTTCTATATCTACTTATTATAATCCTTCGTATTATCCAAAACAATTAGAAAAGCTTTCTTATAGAAAAGAAGTAGATTGGATACAATATAAATTAAAAGCTGATCAACAAGTTCCAGAAAAGATTTTAAAAATAAATAATCTGATAAAAGAAAAGTATAATTTAAAAATAATAGATGATATATCTGTAAAGCAGATAGCAGATAGATATGGTGTTAAATTATTTAACACACTTAATGAAGCTTTTTCTCATCTTTTTGGATATGTTCCTTTAAATGAAAAACAAGTAAAATTTTACATAGACCAATATTTTCCATTTTTAAATAAGAAACTAATCTGTTTGATAGTAGATGAAAATGATGATATAGTTGCCTTTGGTGTTTCCATGCCATCTTTGACAGAAGCTTTAAGAAAAAGTAAAGGAAGATTATTTCCTTTTGGGTGGTATTATTTTTTGAAAGCTATACGCAAGTTTGATAATATTGATTTAGTGTTTAATGGAGTTCATCCTAAATGGCAGAATAAAGGAATCCACTCTATCTATTATGCAGAGATGAATAAACAGTATATAAAATTAGGTTCTAAAATAGCAATAGCAAATCCACAATTAGAAACTAATCTTGCAGCAAGAATTTGGGAGAAATACGAAGATGCACATATTGCAATACGAAGACGTGCATATATAAAAGAAATATAAGTCTTTTAATTAAAATATTATTTAAATATAAAAATGACTTTAATGAAAGATATATTTCTTGATAATCGTCCCAAGGTTTTAGTAACAGGTGCAAATGGATTCATAGGTAGTAGTTTGGTAGAGCAATTACTTAAAGAAGGAAAATATCAAGTTTATGCTGGGGTAAGAGAATCCTCAAATTTAAAATATCTGCAAGATACTCGCATTAATTTTATAAATTTATGTTATTCTAATACTTTAAAACTAAAAAAACAATTAGAGGAATATAAGTTTCAATGTGTGTTTCATCTTGCTGGTGTTACCAAAGCGAAAAAACAAGATTTTGATAAAATTAATTTTGATAACACAAAAAATCTTGTAGATGCAATAAATCCAGAAACGACAAAGTTAATCTATCTTTCTTCTTTCGCAGCCCATGGACCAGGAAATGAAAAAACTTTTGTAAAAGCAAAGGTTGTAGATGAAAATCATCCTAATACTGCTTATGGTCATTCAAAATTGAAATCTGAAATATATATCAATTCTAATTTTAAAGGTAGATTTATTATTTTAAGACCGACTGGTGTGTATGGTCCACGTGAAACAGATTATTATCTTTTCTTTCAAACTATTGATAATCATATAGAACCGTATTTAGGTTTTGTTTCACAACATTTGAGTTTTGTTTATGTTAATGATTTGGTAGATTTATGTATAAGAGCTTTTGAAAGTGAAGTTTCAAACAAAACATACTTTGTTAGTGATGGAAATATGTATTTAGATTCTGAATATGCAAAAATCTCAAAAGAAGTTTTATCAACTTGGACTGTAAAGATTAAATTTCCTCTTTTTATAGTAAAATGGATATCCTATACTTTGGATTTTTTTGGTAGAATAATAGGTAAGAATTTTACTCTCAACAAAGATAAATACGCTATTTTGTCAGCACGAAATTGGGATTGTGATATTGAAGATTTAAAAAGAGATTTAGACTATAGACCAAAATATGATTTAAGAAAAGGAATAGAAGAAACTATTCAATGGTATAAAAAAGAAAAATGGTTATAAAAAATGAAGATATTAAATAGTGTAAAGTTAATTCTATTGATTGCCTTATTTTTTTCTTGTAATTCAAAACAAGAATTAAAAGAAGAAACAAAACAAGTTAAACTTACTTCAAATATAATAGATGTCGATACAAAGTTCTTTATTGAAAAAATTGCTAAGATAGATGATGGACTTACTTATTTAGGAGATAAACCTGCTATAATAGATTTTTATGCGACTTGGTGTGGACCTTGTAAGAAGCAAACTCCAATATTGGAGGAATTATCCAAGAAATATAAAAACTCTCTTTATGTTTACAAAATAAATGTAGATAACTCTCTTGATTTAGCTAATACTTTAAATATTTCTGTTATACCTACTTTAATCTTTTTCCCACTTCCGCCCACTAGGCCTATAATGATGCAAGGCTTTATGTCTAAAGAAGAAGTAGAATATTACATTCAATCCTTTCTTTTAAAGAATTAAAAAAATATTTTAAAAACAATTTAATAACTCTTTGAAAATCTATCAAATAAACAAAACATTTAAATTTTTATACAAAGTAAAACGATTTTTTATTACCTTTGTAGTCTTAATATACGTTAAATAAATAATCTATGGCAAAGGAACAAGATTTATCAGCAGAGAAATTAGAAAAATTAAAAGTGTTACAGGCAGCTGTTTCAAAAATAGAAAAAAATTATGGTAAAGGCTCCATAATGAAATTAGGAGATAAAGCCGTAGAAGATATAGAAACAATATCCACAGGTTCTATTTCATTAGACTCAGCCTTGGGAGTGGGAGGATTTCCTAAAGGAAGAATAATAGAAATCTATGGACCAGAATCATCAGGTAAGACAACCTTAGCTATACATGCTATTGCAGAAAGTCAAAAACAAGGAGGACTTGCTGCATTTATAGATGCAGAACACGCATTTGATAGCACATACGCAAAGAAATTAGGAGTAGATGTAGATAATTTATATATTTCTCAACCAGATAATGGAGAACAAGCTTTAGAAATTGCAGAAAACTTGATTAGTTCAGGAGCAGTAGATGTAATAGTCATAGACTCTGTTGCAGCCCTTACTCCAAAAAGCGAAATAGATGGAGAAATGGGAGATAGCAAAATGGGATTACATGCTCGTTTAATGAGTCAAGCTTTAAGAAAAATGACAGCAACAATTAGTAAAACTAAATGTTGTTGTATCTTTATAAACCAATTAAGAGATAAGATTGGAGTTATGTTTGGTTCACCTGAAACAACTACAGGAGGTAATGCCTTGAAATTCTATTCTTCAATTAGAATGGATATAAGAAGAATACAAGCAATAAAAGAAGGTGATACAAACATAGGAAACAGAGTAAGAGTAAAGGTTGTAAAAAATAAAGTTGCTCCACCATTTAGACAAGTAGAATTTGACTTATTATTTGGACAAGGTATAAGCAAAATAGGAGAAATAGTAGATTTAGGTGTAGAAGCAGGTATTTTGAAGAAAAGCGGTTCATGGTTTAGTTATGGAGAAACAAAATTAGGACAAGGAAGAGAATCAGTAAAACAACTATTAGCAGATAATCCAGAACTACAAGAAGAAATCGAAACAAAAATCAGAGAATACTTAAAAGAAAAGACAGAATAATATACTTAGATTTATAAAATGAAGATAACAATATCACAAATAAATCCAAAAACCTTAGATTTTAAGTATAATTTTACGCTTATTCAGGAGAGATTACAAGAATCAGATGTTGATTCTTTGGTAATATTTCCTGAATTAGCTTTGAGTGGTTCTCCACTTTATGATGCAACAAAATATACACAAACATACGAAGACAGTCTTTCTTTTGCAGAAACCTTATCGCAAGAAAAGAAAGACTTTATTTTTGGATTACCAATACATCAAAACGGAGAATTATTCAATTCTCTTGCTTTCATAGAAAATGGAGAACTAAAAGCACTATCAACTAAAAAGAAACTAAATCAATTTGATAAAGGATTTACACAAGGCGAAGGGTTTGCTTTAATAGAATACAAAAAACAAACCATAGCCTTTGGATTCTTGGAAGATTTAGAAGAATTCTTAAAAAAAGAAGATAAATCAGATATTATAATATGTTGTTCAAACGTATTATTTACCCCAGAAAGACAAAAAGACTTATTAACTTCCTTACAACCTAAAATAAGAAAAGCAAAAACTCCAATAATATTAGTAAATAGATGTGGAGCAGAAGGCAGTTATATATTTAACGGAAGTAGTTTCTTTATGTTAGCAAATGGAGACTTGTCAAAAGAACTCCCACTCTTTGAAGAAAAAAAACTACAAATAGATACAGAAAAAACAGACAAATATAATCAATCTCCACTTGCGAGAATAGAAAAATTATATCAAGCTGCGATACTTGGAATAAGAGATTATTTCCACAAGAACAATATAAAGAAAGCAATAATAGGTCTTTCAGGAGGTATAGATTCTGCCTTAGTAGTAGTACTTGCAGTAGAAGCCTTAGGAAAAGAAAACGTAATAGGAATTTTATTACCAAGCGAATACTCAACCTCGCATAGCATAACAGATGCAAAAGCAAGCGCGGAAAATTTAGGCATAGAATACCATACAATCCCTATAAAAGAAAACTTTAATACAGCATTAAAATCATTGCAACCAATCTTTGAAGGCAAAGAACCAAATGTAGCAGAAGAAAACCTACAATCAAGAATAAGAGGTTTGATAATAATGGGAATTGCCAATAAAATAGGAGCAGCAGTATTAAATACCACAAACAAAAGTGAGCTTTCAGTAGGATACGGAACACTTTATGGTGATACAAATGGCGCAATAGGCACAATAGGGGACATATATAAAACAGACGTTTGGGAAATGTCAAAATGGATTAACCGTAATGAAGAAATAATCCCTTGGAACTCCATCACCAAAGCACCATCTGCCGAATTGCGACCTGATCAAAAAGACACAGACTCTTTGCCAGACTATGACATATTAGACAAAATTCTTTTCTTACATTTAGAACAAAGCAAAAGCCGACAAGAGATAATAAATGAGGGCATAGACTCACAAATAGTAGATAAAGTTTTACGATTAGTTAAAATCAATGAATGGAAACGCCATCAAGTAGCCCCAGCATTGAAAATGTCAAACAGTGCATTAGGAATAGATAGAATAATGCCAATATCATAATATAAATAATATGAGCGACCAAATCAAACACGAATGCGGTATAGCAATGTTAAGATTGCTAAAACCATTAGAATATTACCAAGAAAAATACGGAAATACTTGGGCATTAAATAGAATGTATCTCCTTATGGAGAAACAACACAATAGAGGACAAGACGGAGCCGGTCTTGCAAACATAAAATTCGATACAAAACCAGGAGAACACTATATCAACATAACTAAATCCAATACATCAACACCAATACAAGATGTCTTTGCAGAGGCCTTCAAAGACATGAAAGCCCTAAAACAAACAAATCCAGAAGAAGCCAAAGACATAAATTGGTTAAAGAATAATGCACGATTTACAGGCGAGCTTTTCTTAGGACACCTTCGCTATGGAACATTCGGAAAAGACGAAATAGACAATCTACATCCATTTTTAAGAGAAAATAACTGGAAAACAAGAAACCTTGTCCTTGCAGGAAACTTCAATCTTACTAACATAGACGAAATGTTAGATAAGTTAATAAGCTTAGGACAACATCCAGTAAAAGTAGCCGATACAGCAATAGTTTTAGAGAAGATAGGAAAATTCTTAGACCGCGAAGTAGAACGCATTTTCCGCAAATACAAAGACGAAAGAATTTTAACAAACAAAGAAATCTCCGAAAAGATAGCAGAAGAGTTAGATATAAAAACCATACTTACCTCTTCAGCGAAAAAATGGGACGGAGGATACGTCATGGCCGGCATGATGGGACACGGAGACGCCTTTGTGCTAAGAGATGAAAACGGAATACGCCCATGCTTCTACTACATAGACGATGAAATCGCAGTAGTAGCCTCAGAACGTCCTGTAATAATGACTACATTCAACAAACCACTCACAGAAATCAAAGAACTACCAGCAGGACACGCCATAATCATCAAACGCAATGGCAATATATCAATAGAAAACATCAAAGAAACAAAATCAGAGCCAAAACAATGCTCATTTGAACGCATATACTTCTCACGAGGTACAGATGCAGACATCTACAAAGAAAGAAAAATGCTTGGAAGACTAATCCTACCAAAAGTACTCAAAGCAATCAATAACGATATTAAAAACACAGTAATCTCATACATACCAAATACCGCCTCAGTAGCCTTTCAAGGAATGGCAGAAGCCTTTGCAGAACACGCAGACAAACTAAGAATACAAGAAATCCTTGCAAACAAAGAAAACCTCACAGAAGAAAAACTACAAGAAATCTTTTCAATCAAGACACGCCGTGAATACATAGCCGTAAAAGACGTAAAACTACGAACATTCATTACACGCGATAGTGAAAGAGACGATATGGTAGCCCATGTCTATGACGTAACCTACGGACAAGTAAAAGAATATGTAGATAACCTTGTAGTAATAGACGATAGCATTGTAAGAGGAACAACACTTAAACAATCAATCTTACGAATCCTTGACCGCTTAGGACCAAAGAAAATAATCGTTGCATCATCTGCGCCACAAATACGTTACCCTGACTGCTATGGAATAGATATGTCAAGACTAAACGAATTTATAGCCTTCAATGCAACAATAGAACTATTGAAAGAAACCAACCAAGCGCACATAATAGATGAGGTTTACCGCAAATGTAAAGCACAAGAAATGCTTCCAAAAGAAGAAATCGTAAACTATGTGAAAGAAATCTACGCACCGTTTACCGATGATCAAATAACAGCAAAAATAACTCAAATGCTGACACCGACAAACTCAAATGCAGAAGTAGAAATCATCTTCAACACGATAGAATCTCTTCATCAAGCTTGTCCAAACAACACAGGCGATTGGTATTTCACGGGAAACTATCCAACCGCAGGCGGAAACAAAGTAGTAAACAAAGCCTTTATCAACTACTACGAAGGAAACAACAAAAGAGCATACTAAAATAAAAGAGCGAAATCAAAACCGATTTCGCTCTTTCTTTTCTTTATTTCTTAATCTTTTAGTTCCGAAACAGCCATTTCCGAAACAGCGGTTTCGCAACTGCAAAAATTAAAACATAACAGGTCTATTACCAGACCTGTTTATTATAACCCTCATTATATATAAATTTATATTTGTTGTAAAATCTATAAGTTTTTTGATGTTTAAACACTTGTAGTTTTGTAGTTATTCCACTTAAACAGTTATAATTTTCTTCTCGTTCAAACATTTCTTTTTCCCTATAATTAGTGTAATCTATAATCCAAAATTTATTTTCTACTATTCTATCTTTTTCGTCATTAGCAAAATGATATACAATTCTGTTTCTAATAGTTAATGGAGTGTTATTTACATCATATCTTATTGTTTCAGAAGTTTTTTTAGGAAAGTTTAAATCAAATTTATCACATTCAAGATAAGTTAAATTAGATATATTAAATCCTGAAATAATTCTTGAAGAATTTGCAGGTATCCATATCTTAGTTGGTATTTCTTTTGAAACAAAAGTAGTGGAAGTTTTAGCAGAAATAAGATGTGTAGAAACGCTTGAATTACTTTCTATATTTAGATAATCTGTATTTTCATTGGAATAATTATAAGCAAGTCCGTCTTTAATAAAACAAGAACGTTCCATATCTAAACAGATGTCTGTATCGGTTTTATTAGTAAACATAAAGTTTAATTCACCACCCTCTGCCCACAAATCATATTTCACATTACAATATTCATCTTTGTAAATGAAATCCTTTTCTGTTTTCATTACGTTATCAGACTCCACATTATAAACTTGATAATAAAAAGAAGGAGCACAAGAAGATAATGAACCAATAATTAGACATAGAATAAACAATCTTTTCATAGAAATTACTTTTTTAAGGGTTAATAATCAACTTACAAAGGTATATTATTTTCCCATAATATCAAAACTTTTTGTATATTTGAAAATCAAATTTTTAAATATTTAATTGCTATGGGGAAAGTGGATATTGATTTAGAGAAAAAGCCTTCTGGTTTCATAGTTTGTTACAATGAGGATTGTAGTCTTAAAGATAGTTGTTTAAGACGTAAGGTTGCTGAATTGAATCAAAACGAGGAAGATGTTTTGAGGGTTGTTAATTCGGCTAAATTCAGCGGAGAGGATTGTAAATTCTACCTTGAAAACAAGAAAGTCTTAATGGCTTACGGAATGAAGAAGTCTTTTGAGAAGGTCTTAGCCAAAGATATTGCCGAAATAAGGAAAACTTTGAACGCTTACTTTGGAAATGGCTCTTATTATGTGAGAAGAAATGGCGAAAAGGGGATAAGCCCTACTGAACAAGCCTATATTGCAAGAGTATTTGCAAAATATGGTTACGAAATCACGTTTGATAGACTTGTAGAAGAAACTTTGTGGGAATAATTCTTTGAAAAAAATTATTCCAACGCGCTTGTAATAGTATTCCAACGCGTTTGTAATACTTCTCCAATGCGTTTGTAATAGTATTACAACTCGTTTGGAATTTTTTTTAATCAAGTTTTATTCAAATATTCTTAGGAAATAATTTTGCTATAATAAAGAATTTATATACTTTTGTTCGTAGATTTAGTTTTTAACCCTAAAAAAAGGAGGACAAAAAGGAGAAAAAGAATAATTATAATTTGGACTGAGTAAATTTTAATACGACATAAAAGCGTTTTTGCTTATACTTGATAATGTGAAATCTGCAAAATTTCAAAAAAATCAATGGATAGTTAAGCCGAAAACGCTCACGAGTAATATCGTGGGCTTTTCTTATTCCATTGATTAGGTAATTGCAGAACCTCACATTATGATAAGAAAAAAGTCCCACGTTTTTTTATGCCTTGAAGTCAAGAAAGAAATCATTTAATCGCCATTTGGGACTTGGGTAAACAAGTATTTAAAAATTAAAATCTTTAAAAATGGAAAAAGATTATAATGGTATTGTTATAAATAGAATGTTTTCGGGAGAATACCTAAGAGAAAATCTTGGTCACGAGGTAATAAACCTTTATCAAGCAGATAATGGTAATCATTATCTTTATCTTCTTGACGATGGAGAAGTGAGTCAAGATAATAAAGGTAAGGTTAAATGGATGTTAATGATTAAACACATTGATACTGCAAAACATAAAGTTGTTGCTTTGGCTTGTGGTTTAAATGATGATTTTTTTGATAAAGAAGAAAACATTACTTATGGAGGGGTTAATGTTTTTGACATTTTTAAACTCAATAAGGAGCAAGGGAAAGTATGTATAACATATAAAGCAGAAAAAGTATTTATTCCCAAAAAAGATATTATTATATGTATTTCAGATAAATGCGAATTTAATGACACAACAATACATATTAGAAAAGAACCTCGAAATACTTCTCGATTATATTTTATGCAAACAGACGAAGAGTATCAAGAAGAATATCAACATTTACTTAAACTAATCAATGTAGAAAATAATGATTTATGGGAAAAATATGAAAAGAAAGTAGAAATTTGTAAAGGGAAAAATAAAAAAGAAAAAATAGAAATTATAGAAGGAGCAACTAAAAAAATATTTGAAGGAAGAATAGCACTTTTTAATAATGTAGAACAAAAACAAAAATAAATATGAAAAAGATATTAATGTTGATTTGCACGATATTATGTGCAAACGTGCTTTTGGCACAAGCAAGATTTACAATAGGAAATCTAACTTATCAAGTATGCGGACCAAATAAAGTGGCTGTTATTGATGCTAACAAATCAATAACAAGTATAAAAATTCCTGCAAAAGTTACCAACTCTGGAGTAAACTATAATGTTATTGCTATTAGAGCAGAAGCATTTGAAAATTGTACAGCCTTAAATTCTGTAATAATCCCAAATACAGTTGAATATATAGGGTATGGTGCTTTTGCTGCTTGCGTTAGCTTGCAATCTGTAAAAATACCAAATAGTGTTACCGAAATAGGTGAAGCTGCTTTCTTTTTATGTCAGTATTTAAGTTCTGTTGTTATCGGAAACGGTGTAACTACTATTGGGGAGCAAGCTTTTGCAATGTGTGATTTAAATGAAGTAGTTGTAGGGAAAAATGTAACTACTATTGGAGCTACTGCATTTGGCTTTACAGACAAGAAAATAGCTACAATTAAATTTTTGTCACCTACCCCTCCTGATACTGAGGAAAGTATTTTTGATCCAAAAGAAGACAAGTTAATTATATATGTTCCTAAGGGTAGCAAAGATGCTTATACTAAATCATATTGGGGTAAATACAAAATAGAGGAAATGGAAAATCCTGCAAAATAATATTAACATAATGCAAAAGTCAGTTAAGGGATAGAAGAAAAGAAAGTATAAATATAAAATAATAACTAAAAATAGTAATCTTAACTCAAAGAAAAACGCTCGTGAGTCTTTGTTTTATTTTGACAAACGAGCGTTTTATTTTTTTATTTCTTTGTTTTATTCTTCTAAGAGTTCTCTATTTACTTCCAAAGGTGAGTATTTGTGATGTGAATCACACTTATCTTTAAATACGTTTTGTTTTCCACAAACGCAATTGCTTCTATCGCCGGTGTAAGGGTCAACATTTGCACAGCGACGTTTGAATTCTCCGTTCTTTTTCAAGAACATCTTAATTCCAATGAAGCAAATTCGAGTTTGATAGTCGATTTATGAGAATAAAAAGTATTCCAACTCCCTTAGACTGTCTTTAAAAGGAGTAAATTGAATCATTTAAACACATAATTGTTGTATTGCTTGATAAATATTGTATATTTGCAAAAATAAATGATTATTAATTTTAAGTTTCTATAAAATCGGTAAAAGTTAAATAGACTTAATATGAAGGAATATATTACAATCAAGAATTTTGGCCCTTTAAAAGATATAGATAATATCCGTATTTTTCCATTTACAATTCTTATTGGGGAATCCGCAAGTGGAAAAAGTACGTTAATGAAAGTACTTGTCATGATGAGATACTTGTATAAAATGGCTAATATACGTTCTTATTTACGTCATTCAAAAATTACAAGAACTCCATTTAGAATGCGATTATATGATATGATGACGCGACAAGGTATGAACAAAATATTTGATAAGAAAAATACTTTGATTATATATCGTATTAAAACAGAAGATGAAATAGATTATGAAATACGCATAGAAAATGGAAAACTTTCTTTGCCTATTATCAAAAAAGAACATTTAGTTTTTAGTAAAAATTCATATATATCGGAGAATCGTAATATAATACCAACTTGGGCACAAAATGCTTATAAAGGAAGAGGTGCTACTCTTGGATTTTATTTTCATGAAACCAATAGTGATTTTGTTGCAGCTTCAGATGGAGATAAAGAATTAAATTTGAATTATGTTGGAATGAAGTTAGAGATAACTCATCCTAAAGGGAAACCAACTAAATATCAAATTATTCCAGATGATAATAGACATGGCCCAATAGATTTAACAGAAACTTCATCAGGTATTCAGACATCAGCTCCTCTTGCATTGATTGTTAATTATTTTTCTAAAGATTTTTCATTTAAGGACGCTTTTAATCGTTCTGTAATGACTTATTTGTATGAAATGGAAAATCTACAAAATTTTAAAGCAGTAAGTGAGCCTACAGAATTACCAAAAATTATAAATATTCATATAGAAGAACCTGAATTAAGTCTTTTCCCTGATGCACAATGTCGTATGATAGATGATTTAATTTATACAGCGACTCATGCGAAAGAAGATAGAAAACTAAATATGATGATTGCTACACATAGTCCTTATATATTAAATTATTTGAATATAGTACTTAACCAAACAAAAGAAGGTAGAGCTAAATTAAGCAATGAAAATACTGTTGCTTATAGACTTTATGAAGGTAAATTACAAAATCTATTAATGCAAAATGCAAAGGGGAATTGGATTGTAGATAGTTATGATTTATCAGAAATTATGGGTAATATTTACAATGAATTTCTTGAACTAGATATATGATAGTTGAAATCTTGAAAGAATTGTATCCGATTGAGTGTGGATTGGATAATAATCGAATAGTTCTATCTGAGGTAACTAAAAATGAACCATTTTCATTGTTAGATAAAAAGGCTTGTATTGACTGTAAACGGAAAAAGCAATTTCGTGTAAATTGTAATGAAGAAATTTTATTGGTCAATAATAATGGTAAAGATATTGATGTCGTAGATTTTGAAGAATACGTAAATCAAAATTCATTTAAAGCTACAAAAGTTTGTGATAGGATTTTAGCAGATAGTGGAAAAAATAGAAGAAAAATAGTGTTTTGTGAGTTGTTTTGTGGCGAAGAAAAATATGTTGAACCAAATGAAGGTGTATATCCACAAGGAAAACGTGCCAGAGCAAGAGAACAAATGAAGGCGTCAAGAGAATTACTTCTTCAAAAAAGTGTAACAGGGGTTAATATATTGACTTTTACAGAAAAAATTTGTTTGTTTGCATGGAGAGATAATAATGTGCCAGACGACCCCGTATTTGCAAAAAGGGGAGATGTTAATAGCAATATGCTTGCAATGCTAACAACTCCTTCAAATATGGCTAATCAAACCACAACACACCATGAGTTAATGGATAATGGTTTTAAATTTATGCAAATAAAATATCCAAGTGTATATAATTGGTAATGCTTTTATTCTTCTAAAAGCTCTCTATTTACTTCCAAAGGTGAGTATTTGTGATGTGAATCGCACTTATCTTTAAATACGTTTTGTTTTCCGCAAACGCAATTGCTTCTATCGCCGGTGTAAGGGTCTACATTTGCACAACGGCGTTTAAATTCTCCGTTTTTTTTCAAAAACATCTTTATCCCTATTCCGCAAAAACTCAATCCTAATACTATTGCGGCTATTGCAAATACTACTAATACTGTTTTCATTCTTTTATTCTTTGTTTTTTGTGTCTATTATTATTGTTGTAGGGCCGTTGTTTATCATTTCTATTTGCATATCGGCTCCGAAAACTCCTGTTTTAACGTCTTTTCCAAAGGTTTGTTGCATTTTTTCTACGAATTTTTCGTACATAGGTTTTGCAAAATCGGGTTTTGATGCACGAATATAGGTTGGGCGATTGCCTTTTTTGCAACTTGCGTGTAGGGTAAATTGACTTACAACCATGATTTCTCCTCCTATGTCTTCGACCGATAGATTCATAACTCCGTTTTCGTCATCGAATATTCGCATTTTGCAGATTTTTCCACTCAACCATTCTATGTCTTCTTCGTTATCTATGTCTTCTATGCCTAAAAGCACCATCAATCCTTCGTCTATGTGGGAATAAATCTTGTCTTCTATTCTTAGGTTGGCGTATTTTACTTTTTGTATTACTGCTCTCATTTTTTTATCGTGTTTTCCATTCTTCTTGTTGTACTTCTTCGGTGTTTATTATGCTGATATAGTTTGCGTATCTTTCTTCTGAGATTTCTCCTTCTTCTACTGCTTGTTTTATTGCACAGCCTGGCTCGTGAATGTGTGTGCAATTATAGAATTTACATTCGGAAAGAAGGCGTTTCATCTCAGGAAAATAGAGTGCAACTTCTTCTTTTTTGAAATCAACCATGCCAAACGAGCGTATTCCTGGCGTATCTATAATGTCGGCTCCAAAGTCTAAGTGATACATTTGTGCAAAGGTCGTGGTATGTTTTCCTTTTAGGTTGCTAAGTGATATTTCGGCTGTTTTTAAATCTAATCCTGGTTGAAGGGCGTTTACTAATGCACTTTTTCCTACACCAGAATGTCCTGATAATAGGTTGATTTTACCTTGCATTTCGGCTTTTAGGTTTTCTATTCCTTCTTTTGTGATTGCGGAAGTGTCAATACATTTATATCCTAAGGGCTCGTAAATGCTTTTTAAGTAGTTTGCGTATTCTATTGTTTCGGGTTCGTAAAGGTCTATTTTGTTAAAAACTATTATGCAAGGGATTCCGTATGCTTCACAGGTGAGGAGAAATCTGTCTATAAAGCCTGTGCTTGTTCTTGGTAAGACACAGGTTATTATCAATAAGGCTTGGTCAAGGTTAGATGCGATTATGTGGGTTTGTTTTGAGAGTTTGGCAGATTTTCTTATGATATAGTTCTTTCTTGGCTCTATTTTACATATAAGTCCTTGGGAAGTTTCTGTTTCAGGAATGTATTCTACTTTATCTCCAACGGCAATAGGGTTTGTAGATTTTATTCCGCTTATTTTAAACTTGCCTTTTATGTAGCAATTTTCTTCTTTTCCTTCTTCGTTTTTTACGATATAATTGCTTCCAGTGGTTTTAATTACAACGCCTTTTTTCATTTAATTTTGCTTGTTTCAAGATTCAAAGATAGTTTATTTTTTTATAACAGAATAAGTTTGCATTTTTTTTTGTATTTTTGCCAAGATGAGAAATAGTGATTTGTATTAAAATTTTTGATTTAACGAATGAAAAACATAAGAAACTTTTGTATTATAGCACATATTGATCACGGCAAAAGTACTTTGGCAGATAGGTTATTGGAATTTACCAATACAATTTCTCAAAGAGATATGGAAGCTCAGGTTTTGGACGATATGGATTTGGAAAAGGAAAGAGGAATTACGATAAAGAGCCATGCTATTCAAATGAATTATAAATATGAGGGAGAGAATTATGTTCTTAACCTTATTGATACCCCAGGTCACGTGGACTTTTCTTATGAAGTGTCTCGTTCTATTGCAGCTTGCGAAGGTGCTTTGCTTATCGTAGATGCTACACAAGGTATTCAAGCTCAAACGATTTCAAATTTGTATCAAGCAATAGATAATGATTTAGAAATTATTCCTATTCTTAACAAAATGGATTTGCCTGCTGCTATGCCAGAGGAGGTAATGGATCAAATAATTGACTTGATTGGTTGCAAGCCTGAGGATATTATTCCAGCGAGTGGTAAGACAGGAATGGGAGTTGAGACTATTTTGGAAAGAATTATTAAAGTTATTCCACCTCCAAAAGGAGAGCCTGAAGCTCCTTTGCAAGCTTTGATTTTTGACTCTGTGTTTAACTCTTTTAGAGGTATTATTTCGTATTTTAGAATAATGAATGGAAGCATTAAGAAAGGTGATAAGGTTAAGTTTGTTAATACAGGAAGAGAGTATAATGCCGATGAAATTGGGGTTTTAGGATTGAAATTGATACCAAGACAAACTCTTTCTTGTGGTGATGTGGGATATATTATTTCTGGTATCAAGACTTCTTCTGAGGTTAAGGTAGGGGATACTATTACTTCCGTAACTAATCCTTGTGAGAATGCGATTGCGGGATTTGAAAACGTGAAGCCTATGGTCTTTGCGGGTATTTATCCAGTTGATTCTGATGATTATGAAGAGTTAAGAGCTTGTATTGAGAAGTTACAACTTAATGACGCTTCTTTAACTTTTGAGCCAGAAAGCTCTTTGGCTTTGGGATTTGGTTTCCGTTGTGGCTTCTTGGGATTGTTACACATGGAAATCATTCAAGAACGTTTGACAAGAGAGTTCAATATGGACGTTATCACAACTGTGCCAAACGTTAATTATAAGGTATATACTACAAAGGGAGAGGTAATAGATGTTTACAATCCTTCTGGATTGCCAGAACCAAATTATATAGACTATATTGAAGAGCCTTATATACATGCTTCAATTATAACAAAGACAGAATTCATTGGACCTATTATGACACTTTGTATAGACAAGAGAGGAATTTTGAAAAATCAACACTACCTTTCAACAGACAGAGTTGAGATAACTTTTGAATTGCCTTTGGGTGAAGTTGTGTTTGATTTCTATGATAAATTGAAATCTATATCAAAAGGTTATGCTTCTTTTGACTATCACCCATCAGACTTTAAACGTTCTAAGTTAGTGAAGTTAGAAATTCTTCTTAACGGAGACGGGGTTGATGCTTTATCTACTTTGACTCACTTTGATAATGCTTATCCTTTGGGACGTAGAATGTGTGAAAAATTAAAAGAGCTTATACCAAGACAACAATTTGATATAGCTGTGCAAGCAGCAATAGGTTCAAAAATTATCGCAAGAGAAACAGTAAAAGCGGTAAGAAAAGACGTTACTGCAAAATGTTATGGTGGTGATATTTCGAGAAAGCGTAAATTGTTAGAAAAACAAAAAGAAGGAAAGAAGAGAATGCGTCAGGTAGGTAACGTTGAGGTTCCTCAATCAGCATTCCTTGCAGTTTTAAAACTTGATTAAAAAATAAAAAAAGAGATATGTCAGAATTATTAGTATTTATCTTAATTATTGTTGCCTTAGTTGTTATACTTATAGTATTTCTTTATCAAAACAACTCAACAGTTAAGACTTTTGTAGAAAACGAGCAAAAGAAAACTATCCTTGAAATTCAAAAAATTCAAGAAAGTGAAGTAAGAAAAGTTGTTACTCCAATTCAACTTCAAGCATACGAACGTTTAGTTCTTTTTTTAGAAAGAATGACTCCAAACAACTTAGTTTTGCGTTGCTATCAAGCAGGAATGACAACTCAACTCTTAAAAGACGTAATGATTCAAAACATAAGAGATGAGTTTGAACATAATTTATCGCAACAGCTTTATATTTCTGAACAAGCTTGGGTGTATATCAAAAACGCAAAAGAAGACATGATTAACACAATCAACTCAATACAACCTAAAAGCAAAGAAGAAAGTTTAACACCTACTGCTTTTGCGGGAGCTTTGTTTGAGTTGTTGGCTGGAAAGGAAAGTCAAATAGAGTTAGCTCAAAACTTCTTGAAAAAAGAGATTCAACAAAGATTTCAATAGATGAGGTTAAACTATTTAGTTGAAACTCTAAATCTTCAAGTCTTTTCTTGCAAATATCTTTTAGAAAAAGAATTTGAAGGAGTTTATGTATCGGATTTGTTAAGCGATGTTTTAGGAAATGCGAAGCCGAATCAAATTTGGATTACTTTACAAACCCACAAGAATATCGTAGCAGTAGCTCATTTAAAAGGTTTATCGTGTGTCATTTTGGTTAAAGGATTAACGCCAAATGAAGATACAATTTTGAAAGCAGAAGAGGAGAAAATAATTCTCTTAGGTTCAGAAAAAGAAACCTTTGATTTAGCTGGAGATTTGCGTGCTTTATTTTCTTAAAGTAAAGAGATATGAAAACCTTATCGCTACATCTTTTAGACGTACTTGAAAATGCTGTTTCAGCTCAGGCAAATGAAATAGAAATAAGGGTAAAAGATAGCTTGAAAGAAAACATTTATTTGTTTGAAATTAAGGATAATGGTTGCGGAATAAAGCAAGAAGATATAGAAAAGGTAACAGATGCTTTTTTTACAAGTAGAAAACAAAGACAAGTCGGCTTAGGATTAGCTCTGATAAAGATGAAAACAGAGCAATGTGCAGGATGGATGAATATAACAAGTGATTACGGAAAGGGAACTAAATTAACTTATTGGTTTACACACGATAATATAGACCGACCACCATTAGGAGATATAGAAACAACTATTCTTATGGCTTGCACAAAGAAAGAAAACATAGACTTAAAGTATGAGCATATTACAGACAAAGGAGAATATGTTTTTGACACAAAAGAAATTAAAAATATCTTAGAAGGCTTGCCTATAACGAATATAACAATTCAAAAAGCCTTAAAAGAATTGATAAAAAACAAACTATTAGAAATATCAGTAAACGAATAAAAAATATAAAATAATGAGTTTAGAAGAAAAAATAAACGCTGACATTAAGGCCTCAATGTTAGCAAAAGACAAAAGAAAGTTAGAAGCATTAAGAGCTGTAAAATCAGCACTTTTATTATTAAAAACAAACGGTACAGGCAAAGAAATAACTCAAGAAGACGAGATAGCACTTTTACAACGCTTGGTGAAACAAAGAAAAGAGTCTGCTTTGTTGTACCAAGAACAAGGAAGAGAGGACCTTTATGAAGAAGAATTTTTCCAACAAGGAGTTATAGAAGCTTACCTTCCAGAACAATTAAGCGAAGAAGAAGTAACAGAAACTTTAAAACAAATAATAGCAGAAGTAAATGCTACTTCAATGAAAGATATGGGTAAAGTAATGGGACAAGCTCAAAAAATATTTGCAGGAAGAGCCGATAACAAACTTGTATCTACCTTAGTAAAACAACTATTATCATAAATGAATAAGTTTAATCAAAGATTTATTTTAATAATACTCGTAATTTGCTTCTTTGCATCTTGTGTTTCTACAAAGAAAACAATAGTTCAAGAAGTTGAAAAGGAGGAAGCAAGTTACGAAACTTTCACTGCTCGTTACAAGGGTAACTATAACGGAATTCCATTCAAGGTTCAGTTTAGAGTTCAGCACGATAGCTTGATTTGGTGTAGCCTTAGCGCTATGTCTATGGAGGCTGGCAGAATGCTTATTACAAAAGACAGTTTATTCTTAATGAATAAAATAAACAAAGAGGTGTATAGGCGTTCCAAAAACGAAATCGCACCTTTGTTAAACGAGGATTTAGATAATAAATCTTTGGAACACATTATTTTAGACACAATACCAATACAAAAACACTTTGTTTTTAAGACTAAACCTTCAATAGAATTAAAGCTGAATAAGACTTACGAAAAGCAACAGCAGAACTTCAATATTGAAGCCTTGCTAAACAAATCCAAATACAAACTTAATCTTTTGCAAGAAGCAATAGAATACGATAAAACCCAGCAATATCCTTTTAATATACCATCTTCTTTTAAAGTAAATTAAGCAATGGCAGAAAATTACATAACATTAGAAAATGTAAGTAAGAGTTTTGGAGAAAAAGAACTCTTTTCCTCTATCGGCTTTGGCATAAACAAAGGACAAAAAATAGCTTTGGTTGCCGAAAATGGTAGCGGAAAAAGTACATTGCTTAAAATAATTGCAAATAAAGAAGATGCCGATAGCGGAATAGTTTCTTTCCGAAAGGGAATAGCCGTTTCCTATCTTGAACAACACCCTTTACAATCCGAAACTTCTTCAATAATGGACGTTTTGTTCAATTCGCCTACACCTTTGATGAAAACGGTTAAGCGTTATGAAGAAGCTTTACTTCGTAGCACGCAATTTGCAGATGAAAATTCGGAAAAAGAATTAAGTGAAGCCATTTCCGAAATGGATTGTCAAAATGCGTGGAACTATGAAAGTCAAATAAAAGAGATATTAGGGAAATTAAATATCACAGACTTAACAAAAAATGTTGCAACCCTTTCAGGAGGAGAAAAAAAGAAAGTAGCACTTTGTGCGGTCTTAATAAGTAAAAGCGAAGTATTACTTTTAGATGAGCCAACCAATCATTTAGATATAGAAATGATTGAATGGCTTGAAGAATATTTAACAACAGCAAACCAAACTATACTATTCGTATCGCATGACAGATATTTTATAGATAGAGTTAGCACAGAAATATATGAATTAGACAGAGGACAAATCTGCAAGTACGAAGGCAAGTTTGATTATTACTTAGAGAAAAAGGCAGAACGCCAACAACAAGAATCGGTTGTTTTAGCCAAAGCCAAGAATCTTTACAAAAAAGAATTAGAATGGATACGCCGAATGCCACAAGCAAGAGGCACTAAATCAAGAGCAAGAATAGAATCTTTCAATGAACTAAAAGAGACAATATCTAATACAACTATCACACAAAGTGCAGAATTTACTGTTAAGGCTCAAAGAATAGGTGGAAAAATATTAGAAATAAACAATATCAATAAGTCATTTGGAGAAAGAACTATAATAAATGATTTCTCACATATATACAAAAGAGGAGATAAGATAGGAATTATTGGAAAAAATGGCAGTGGTAAGACAACCTTATTAGATATTATTACAGAAAAAATAAAACCCGATTCAGGGAAAGTAACACTTGGACAAACAATTCAAATAGGCTATTATACACAAAACCCATTGGAAGAAAAATCCGATATAAAGGTTATAGACATTGTAAAGAAAATAAGCGAAAGTATAGAATTGGCTGACGGGACTTCAATGGGCGCAAGTCAATACCTAACACATTTTGGAATACCTCCTTACAAACAACACACACATTATGGAAATCTTTCAGGCGGAGAAAAAAGGCTTTTAAATCTTCTTTGTATTCTTATTGCTAAACCAAACTTCCTTATACTCGATGAGCCAACAAATGATTTGGATATTTACACGCAAATGAAATTAGAAACATTCCTTGAACAATATCAAGGATGTTTAATGATTGTTTCCCACGATAGACATTTTTTAGACAAAATAGTTTCTCAGTTATTTGTGTTTGAAGCGGAGGGAAAGATAAGAGAATTTCCGGGTAACTACACTGACTATCTTATAAAGGAGAAAGAGCGTAATAAACAAATAAAACAAGAAACAGAAAAGAAAGAAAATCCTGTTCTTTTAAAGAAGAAAGAAACTAAACCCAAAATTAAACTTACATATAAAGAACAAAAAGAAAAAGAAGCTATAGAAGAAGCATTGCCAATTTTAGAATTGCGCAAAGAAGAAATAGAACAGTTATTATCTTCTGGCGAATTGGATAATGAAACTCTTTTAGAAAAAACACAGGAATATCAATTGCTACTTAGCGAAATTGAGGAAAAAGAATTTAGGTGGTTAGAACTTTGCGACAAGGAACAATGAAAAGAAAAAATAAATTAGAAGAAAAATTAGAATTCGAACAAATACTGCAAGCAATTAAGGAATGCTGTATTTCTAATTCTGCAAAACACCTTGTAGATAAGATAAAATTCAATCGTTCAAAAGATGCGATTGAAAGAGAGTTAGGATTAGTAGAAGAATTCCTTAATATGATTTTTTCTAACAAACAATACCCTACCGAAGACTACTTTGATATGACGGAAGAGCTTGTTAGAATAAAAATTCCCGGCACTTTCATTTCTCAAATTGGACTTTTCGAATTGTGGCGTTCGCTAAAAACTATCACAACTTGGTTAAAATTCCTTTCAAACTCACAAGAAAATTTCCCATTACTTTATTCTTTAAGTGAGGGAGTAGAAGTAGATGATGCGATACTTAAAAATTGCAGAACAATCCTTTCAGAAGATGGAGAAATATTAGATAATGCTTCGGACGAGCTTTTCGTTATAAGAGTAAATATAAGACGTAAGCAAGCAGAAGTAGAAAAGAGAATAAGAAAATTATTAAATCATTCTAAACAACAAGGTTGGACTCCTGCTGATGCGGAACTTACAATAAGAAATGGTAGACCTGTTATTCCGATTACTTCTTCCAACAAGCGCAGACTTCAAGGTTTTGTTCACGATGAGTCATCTACGGGACAAACTTCATATATTGAACCTGCTGAAATAGTAGAATTAAATAACGAATTAAGAGAATTAGAATTTGCACAAGCAAGAGAAATTGCTAAAATTTTAACTCAATTTACTGAAACTCTAAGACCATTTATTGATTGCTTAATTCATGCTTACAAATTTTTAATTCGCATAGATTTTATTCAAGCAAAAGCAAAATATTCCTATAAAATAAAGGCAGGAAAGCCGATAATAAAAACAGAAAGTAAAGGATTTGTTTGGTATGATGCACGACACCCATTATTAGAAGAAGCCTTAAAGGCAAATAACAAAGCAATAGTACCTTTAAAGATAGAACTTAGCGAATCAAATCGAATACTTATAATTTCAGGACCAAATGCTGGTGGGAAATCTGTTTGTTTAAAAACAGTAGGATTATTACAATATATGTTGCAATGTGGAATCCTTGTTCCTATGAAGCAGACTTCCGAAGTTATTATCTTTGATAGAATTTTTATTGACATGGGAGATGAGCAGAGTATAGAGAATGATTTAAGTACATATTCGTCTCATCTTTTGAATATGAAGAATTTGACAGAAAAGGCAAATAGTAGTTGTCTTTTTCTTATAGATGAATGTGGTACAGGTACTGATCCAAGCATAGGAGGTGCGATTGCAGAATCTGTTTTGGAGTATTTAAATTCCAAAGGTGCGTATGGAATAGTTACAACTCACTATTCAAATCTTAAACTCTTAGCAGAAAAACACGAATCCATAGTAAATGGTGCAATGCTTTTCGATACCACTAATATGAAACCCCTTTTCCAACTTTCAATAGGTAAACCTGGCAGTAGTTTTGCCTTTGAAATAGCAAAGACAATCGGGCTTCATCCACTTATTATAGAGTCTGCTTCCAATAAAGTAGGACAAGGATTTATGGATTTTGAACAAAGCCTTCAACAACTCGAAGTAGATAAAATAGAAATTAAGAATAAGCAAGAGATTATAAAGGTTCAAGACGAATTATTAAACGATTTAGTAAATCAATACAAGGCTAAACTTGCGGAAATCACACAAAAAGAAAAGGAAATAATATATCAAGCAAAAAATCAAGCAAAACAAATTCTGCAAGGGGCTAATAAACAAATAGAAAACACCATAGAGCAAATCAAAACAGCCAAAGCAGAGAAACAACAAACTCAACAAGCACGTCAATCCTTACAAGAAGAAGTAAAAACCATAGAGAAAGATATACAACAATTAGAACAACAAATAGAACCTATAAAACAACAAGAACAAACTCCGCAAAACATCCCTTTTGACAATACTCCAATAAGTGTAGGTGATGTTGTACTAATAGAAAATAGTAATAATTACGGCACAATAAAAGAGATAAGACGTAATAAAGTTGAGGTGGAATGTGGAGAATTGCAATTAAGTTTACCGCTTTCAAAAATAAAAAAAGTAAACAAACAATCATATTTAAAGCAACAAAAAAGCAATAAATCCGTAAAAACAAAAAATACTCAGATCAATACAATATTTGATGATATAAATAATTTAAGAGCCAAATTTAGTTATCAACTCGATTTAAGAGGATGCAGAGCAGATGAAGCCCTTAATAAACTATCAAAACATATAGACCAAGCAAGGTTATTAGGTGAAAGCGAACTATCAATCTTGCATGGTAAAGGAGATGGCATACTAAAAACAGTTATAAGGAACTATTTAAAAGAACATTCCGAAGTAGAGAGTTTCAAAGCCGCAGCAGTAGAATTTGGAGGAGAAGGAATAACAAAAATAAAGCTAAGATAAAAAACAAAAATCAAAGAAATAGTGTCATACAAGAATAATATAGGAGATATGAATAATATGTTTATCAATTTAAGAAGAACAATAGCAGTTATATTCTTAATGCTATTAAGTTTAGGTGTTAAAGCCCAAGTTCCAACAGGGCACAATTTGGATTTCTCAACAGGAGGCTATATAAATTGGATTGCAAAAACGGGAGAAGTAACCGATCATAATGACGTGCAGTTTCATTTCCCTACTACATGGTCCGATCCTACATTAGCAAGTGATGAAGGCGGTAGATTCTTTATGGTGTATGACAATTCAAGTACACCAGACCCATATTCTAATGGGCAATTACCAAGAGTTCCTGCGGGATATACTCACGCATCTCAAATAAACAATGCATCAGGTGGTAATGATTGTTCACAACTTCAATATACAATGGAAGTAACACAAGAGAACTGTTTATTAACTTTTAATTACGCAATGGTATTGGAATCACCTACGCATTCTGGATTACCAAAATTCCAAATAGATGTTATGAAACACTCTTCTGAAAACGGAAGTATGTTAGAAGAATTAGTTGATCCTTGTGCTTTTTTTGAAGAAGTAGGAACTCAAAACTTAACAACAACTAATCCAGATGTATGGCACTCTTCTGGTTCTTGGGGAGTATGGAGCGAATGGCAAGAAATTAAAATCAATCTTGCGAAATTCATAGGAGATAGAGTAACAATAAGAGCAAGAGTAAGTGATTGCTCTCACGGAGGACACGGAGGATATGGATATTTCGTAGCGCGAGCAGAACCAGCCTTAATTAGCACACCAGGATGTGCAGGGAACGGCGACACAGTAACAATAGCCACAGCCCCAGACGGCTTTGACACATACAAATGGTTTGAAGTATCCTCTACATTCCTATCACAAGACGAATTAGTAGAGTTAGATGCTAACTCACAACCCCTAAGTACAGACAGAAACCTAATAGTAACCGAAGCGATGATGGGCAATGCACAAGAAAAATTCTATGCTGTAAAATTAGTATCTCCAAGAACACAAACCACACGTCCAAACTGTGTAGCCTACATTACAACAAAAATCAATGACATACGTCCAATCTTCGATAACCTTACCTACACACAAGCCACACCAACTAGTCCACTAGGCCAAACCATATTCTTTGTGAACGATGTTCAAGCCTCAGCAGCACCATTGTATTGGCAAAAATACGACTTTGGCGATGGCACAACCCCACTCGAAATAGAATACCGCTTTGACGTAAACGCCTACAAATGGCTTCCAATAAACGCAGACCAAAACCCAACAACCACTTTTGAATACGATGCCACAGGAAGCATAGAACGAATTTTGCACACCTATGCCACACACGGCACATACACATACACAAGAACAGTACGTTCATCAGAAAACTTTGAAGAAGAAAATGCAGAATACTGCGAAAAAAGCGAAACAATAGAAGTTATAGTACCAAAAGTACCATCCTTACTATTAGAAGGAGATGATGAAATATG
>JAZRHI010000003.1:0-102331 GCA_045644685.1 Candidatus Onthomorpha sp. | reverse complement strand
TTTTATTGTTATGAATTTCATCCCCGGCGACACGAATACCCAATATTCTCCTGTCTTTTGCTCATAGGATTCTAAGCCTGTGCCTGAGAATTCAACGCCTGATAATGGTAAACTTACCTTTATCAATGCGCAAATTTGGTTATTTATATCTTCTACCTTTGCATAGCTACCAGAAAGGTCGTTTTCCAAATAGCGAAAGCTTGAAACAGACATGTGTTGTGCGGAAAGGTATCCGCCAATTAGCAAACAAATAACTAAACTCAGTATTTTCTTCATCTCTTTCTTTATTTTCAAAATATATTTTTTATTCTAATTCCCATATCTTTAAGAAATTGTCTATTGTTACGCCTACAATTCTTTTTCCGTCGGGAGTAAATCGCACCAACATATGACCAACATATCTTCCTTCTTCAATTTCTGCTTTTTCTTGTATGGTTTGAATGACTCTTCCTGTGTTTGCTTCCCATATCTTTATGGCTCCATCATGTGATACTGAAAGTATTTTTGTTCCGTCTGGACTAAATTCTGCAAAATAAGGAATATCTATATGTTTTGTAAAGGTTTTCAAACATTCTCCCGTGTTTGCGTCCCATATCTTTATGGTTTTATCTTGTGATGTGGAGATAATTTTTCTTCCATCCGGACTATACGATACGGAGCGTATAGTATCGGTATGCCCTTTTAAGGTTTGTAAATATTTTTCATTCGCCCAATCCAATATTACTAAGTCTTTCTGATTTGAAACTACTACTACTCTATCTGCATCTGGGTTTAAAGAAATTATTTTTGGTTCTAAGTCTTCTCTTTCTATCGTTTTGATGACTTTAAAGGTGTTTGCATCCATTATATCAAACCAAGGACGACCTACTCCATAGCCAAGCAATAATTTTGTGCCGTCTTTACTATATTGAAACTTAAAAGGAGGACATCCTTGAATGCCTTTCATTTCTTTATTGCTTAAATCTATTGTTCCAACTCCTTCATCTAAACCAGAATATACGACTTTTGTTTCATCGGGAGTAAAGACACAATCAAATAATACAAATACTTCCAGTAAAGAGTCTTTCTTTCCATTTGTTATGTCAAACAAAGTAAGTGGGCCAATAGTGCTTTCCTCACAATCTTTGTAGATTAGTTTTGTTCTTTCTTTGTTAAAAGAGAATTCCTCCATAGAACCATCGAAAATCTTTATAGTTTTTATATTCTTATATAAAGGTTCCGTTTTCTTTATCTCAACTTCTTGTTTTTTTATTGCCTTTTCTCTTTCTTTTATCAATCTTTCTTTTTCTCTAATCTCTTGTTCTCTTTTTCTAATTGCGTCTTCTTTTTCTTTAATCGCCTTTTCTCTTTCTTTTAACGCCTTTTCTGCTTGGTTTTCTTCGGCTTTCGGTTTATTAAATCTTTGAGGCAAATCGGTTTTTAGCTTCATTCGGTATGTCTTTCCTGACTCTATTTTTTTTGGAAAGGTGTAATTTATCATCGGACCAAAGCTTCTGTCGTTGATTGTTATCCTTTCTATTCCCGGAGACACGAATAGCCAAATTTCTCCTTGTTTTTGTTCTTGCTTTTCTATGTCTCTACATATAAATTCAAGACTTTCTTCGTGTGTTTCAACGATTATCAAGGCGCAAACTTGGTTGCTAAAATTTCTAATGTTTGATTTTTTTGCTAAATCTTCTTTTTTGGA
Organism: Candidatus Onthomorpha sp.; assembly: GCA_045644685.1. Taxonomy (GTDB): domain Bacteria; phylum Bacteroidota; class Bacteroidia; order Bacteroidales; family P3; genus Onthomorpha. Next base: position 100,644 of record JAZRHI010000003.1, on the reverse strand, counting down.
GCAACGAAACGACTCTACTGAAATCGATTGTGCGAAAAGGATATTGCTAATTAGTAAAGCGAATATCGCAAATGTGATTTTTGTAAATTTTTTCATAATATTATTTAAAACCAATAGCCTAAACTTATAACGATTACGGAATTTCCTCTAAAAATGTTTTTCAATTCTGATTTATAGAAGTGATAATCGTAACCAAATCTTAATTGTACTTTATTTAATACCTCAACGCCTGCCATGGCTGATAGACTCCATGTGTCGAATGTGCGCTTGCTTATTCCGTATTCACTTAATTCTTTCCAAGAAAGGGAATATGTGGCTCCCGCTCCAAGAAATCCTTTGAACATTGGCACACCTATTCTCCATTTTAGGTACATTGGGAGTTTGAAGTTTGAAAATCTTTCAGAGAATGTACCTGATTGATATTTAAAGGCTTTGTTTTCGTAAACCAAATCTACTTCTGCTCCTACGCCTACTACGGGTAAGACAAATTCTGCCATAAGTCCTCCATTTATTGGTGCGGTTTCTAATATGTTTGCTTGTGGCGAAAATCCTAACATCACGCCTGTGCGAAAGGCGTCTAATTGTGCATTGGACAAAAAGGTGGTTAATGTAAACAATGCTAAAAATAATGTCTTCTTCATATTGTTATAGTTTTTTTTATTGTGCAAATATAGTGTTTTTTCTTTAAGTTTAATTTTTTTTGTTTACTTTTGTAGTATGAAGAAACTCTTAGTTGTGTTTTTATTGTTTGCTTTCGCTTTGGAAAGTCATTGTCAAACTTTGCTTTCTTCATATTTGAGAAAATGGGTGTATAAGTTTACTTGAACTTTTTTTAAAGAGAATTGTTTGTGGTTTAGAAAAATAGACGTAATTTTGCAACATAGTAAGTCGTGAACGGACGATGTAATGGGTAGTGCGAAGACCCCGCCAGCATGGCATCACATTAAAAATGTAAACCTCCTTCACGCAAAAGGGGCAGATAAAAAAAGCATCTCAAATGAGGTGCTTTTTTTATCCTGTTATAGCAGTAATGCAATATTGTACCTTTTCATGACTACGTCTCTTAATTCCAACAGTCATTTTTACCGTTCCTATTTCTACAAGCTCGTACTCCATAATCATAATACGTTCAAAGGGCTCTTGATTTTTATTGCCTTGTTTTGTCTTTTTTATAGAAACTTTTTTTGCTCCTACAAGTATTGCGTCTAATTGTAAGACTGCAAGTGTCGAAAGGTAACTTTTGGCAGCATGTTCGCTTGTTTCTACAATAGAAACCATACGAATGTTTATATATTCTTTGAGAGAAAGATTGTATTTTCTTTGTGAGGGATTTTTTTCTTTCCAATCGCGATAGAAATCTCTAATAATTCTTTCTCTTTCTTTAATTTCTTCTTTGCTATTACCTTTTGGTATCATATTTTCTTTGTTAAAATGATATTATTTGTGCAAATATAGTGTTTTTTCTTTAAGTTTAATTTTTTTTGTTTACTTTTGTAGTATGAAGAAACTCTTAGTTGTGTTTTTATTGTTCGCTTTCGTTTCGGAAAGTCATTGCCAAACCTTGCGTTTTGAGGAAAATAAAGGGCAATGGCATAGGAATATTATGTATAAGGCTCGTTTACAGGAGGGTGCTTTATTCGTTGAGAGCGATGGTTTGGTGTTTTATTTGAACGATTTAAAGAAGCATCAAGTGAAAGAAAAGAATTCTGCTCACGCTTTTAAGATTCGGTTAAATATTCCTAAGGATGAGAAAATTATTCCTAAGGATGAGAAAATTATTCCTAAGAGTTGTTTTACGGATTATTCTAATTACTTTAAGGGAAAGCAAGAGGAGAATTGGGCAAGTAATGTAAGGGCTTACGAAGAGGTTGTTTATCAGAATGTTTTTAATGAGGTAGATTGGCGAATCTATTCAAAGGATGGTGATGTTAAGCATGAATTCGTTGTTAATCCGAATGGGGTTGCGGAAAGTATTGCTTTGGAATATGTGGGGCTTGATAATATTAGGTTGAAGGACGGTGAGCTGGTTTTGAAAACGTGTTTGGGTGATATTATTGAGGAGAAGCCTTATGCTTTTCAAGTGATTGACGGAAAGGAAGTGGAGGTTAAGGTTGAGTTTGTTTTGAATGGGAATAGGGTTTCTTATAAATTGGGAGAGTATAATAAGGATTATGTTTTGGTTATTGACCCTGCGTTGATTTTTTCTACTTATTCGGGTAGCACGGCTGATAATTGGGGTTTTACTTCTACTTATGATGCTTACGGAAACCTTTATTCGGGAAGTATTGTCGATGATATTGGTTATCCAACTACGTTGGGAGCTTTCGTAGATACCTATGCTGCTTCTTGGGATTGTGCTGTTAGTAAATTTTCTTCGGATGGTAGCCAATTATTGTTTTCAACTTATTACGGGGGTGACCAAAGTGAGATGCCGCATAGCATGATTGTTAATCAATATGGGGAATTGGTGGTTATGGGAACTACGGGTAGTTATAATTTTCCTACGACTGAGTATGCTTTTGCTGAGGCTTTCTCTGCTGGTTCTACTATTACTTATGATGGTACTGTGAGTTTTCCTTTTGGAGTGGATATTTATGTTAGTAGGTTTTCGGCTGACGGTACTGCTTTGCCTGCTTCTACATACGTTGGCGGAACTAATAATGACGGATTAAATTACAGGGAAATTTATAACGCGAGTCAGATGCTTGCTTACGTTGGTAATGATTCTCTTTACGCAAATTATGGCGACGGAGCAAGGGGTGAATTGATTACTGACGACCAAAATAATGTTTATGTAGGGACTACTACTTTCAGTGCTGACTTTCCTGTAACGGAAAACGCTTTTCAGACTTCGTTTGGTGGAAGACAAGAGGGTGTTGTTTTCAAATTGGATTATTCTTTACGATCTATGATTTTTTCTTCTTTCATTGGTGGTAGCGAAGACGATGCTGTGTTTTCTATTGACGTGGATACGAATTATAATCTTTATGTTACGGGTGGTACTGTTTCGGAGAATTTTCCTGTAACGGCTAATGCTTATGACACGGCTTTCGATGGTGGTGCTACGGACGGCTTTCTTGCTTTGGTGTCTTACGATGGGAATGATTTAATCGCCTCTACGTTTTTTGGAAGTAATAAGTTTGATTTGTCTTATTTTGTAAGGTGTGATAGAAATGGCTATCCGCATATTTTTGGACAAACAAAGGCTGAGGGAAGTGATTTGATTTATAATGCAAGTTATAATATTCCTAATAGCGGTCAGTTTATTGCGAAATTTTATCCTGATTTAAATTCGTTGGTTTGGAGTACGGTGTTTGGAACTGGCGATAATCAAATAAATATTTCGCCAACGAGTTTTGCGGTTGATGTTTGTGGTAGAGTATATGCCGCTGGTTGGGGACGTTTGTTTAAGTATATTGTACCTTCTTCAATGAATATTTTTGGTACTATGAATATGCAAGTAACGAATGATGCTTATCAATCTCAAACTGACGGACAGGATTTTTATATAATGTCAATTACGCACGATGCTTCTACACTTGAATATGCTACTTTCTTTGGTGAGATTTCTTATTCTTCGACTTACGGAAACGACCATGTGGATGGTGGTACTTCTCGCTACGATAAATATTCTAATCTCTATCAAGTGGTTTGTGCTTCTTGTATGGGAAGTCAGAATTTCCCTGTTACGCCAAACGCATGGAGCGATTCTAACCGAGCAAGCAACTGTAACATGGCTGCATATAAGTTTCAAATTCACGATGACTTTGCTGTGGCAGATTTTAGCGTGCCAGATTTTGTTTGTTTCCCTGATTCTGTAAGTTTTGTCAATATTGGACGTGGCGATAGCTTTCTTTGGGATTTTGGCGATGGTACTTTTTCTTCTCTTCCTTCGCCTTCGCATTATTATAGTGAAGCAGGGATATATGATGTTAAGTTAATTGCTTACAAAAATTATGGTTGCGTTGCGGCAGATACGATTACGAAACAGGTTATCTTGCTTGACTCAAATGTAGATACGTTGGAAACAATTTATGCTTGCGAGGGGGATTTGGTACAGATAGGAATACAATCTTTTCCGCAAGATAGTGTAAGTTTTCAGTGGACTCCTGAAAATGGACTGACTAATCCAAATATTCCTAATCCGTATTTAGAGGTTTCTGGCAATGCTTTTTATTCGTTAATCATTACAACGCCTCATTGTAGCGATACTTTAAGACAAGAAATTAAGACTTCGCCTTTGCAGGATGTGGATTTAATTGTTCAAAATGTGAGTTGTCCGCAAGAGAATGATGCTTTTGCTTTGGTAAGTAGTGATTTGGATAGCTTAATTGTAGGCTACACTTGGAGTAATGGAGAAAGTAATGTGGATTCTATTGGTGGGTTAAGCGTAGGCGAGTATTCTGTTTTGGTAGAGGATAGTTATGGTTGTCAAATCGAAAAGACTTTTACGGTAAGTACGCTTTCGGAATTAAATCTCAATATTTCGGTTGATACAAATGTGTGTGGAAATACTTGTTTGGGCGGAATAAATATTTCTCCTTTAAATGGAGTTGAGCCATACGAAGTGGTGTGGGAAGATTATACGCTTCAAGGTTTTGTTTTGGATAGTTTATGTGACGGGATTTATGCTTTCACTGTCAAAGATGCGCAAGGATGTAAGGTAAGCGATACTATAATTATAGAGAGTTTGTATAATATTTCTTCAAGTATTACAAGCACTTTGAATAATTGCGAACAAGGTTGTGGAGCGACTGCAACGGTGGATGTAAGTGGTGGTTCTACGCCTTATATCTATCAATGGAGTAATGGGGATAATGGTTCTGTGGCTGAGGATTTGTGTTGCGGAACTTATTATGTGGAAATTGTTGATGCAAATCAATGTAGGGCAAAAGATAGTGTAGAAATATCTTTTGTTGATATGCTAACTAATGTTGAAATTGAAGCAAGTCATACAAGGGTTTTTGATGGTGAGGAAATTAGTCTTAGTGTTGATTATATAAACGGCATGTATTATTATTGGACTCCAACAAATGGGTTGTCTTCTCCCCTTTCTCATCAAACTGATGCAACGGTTTATGAATCGACTCTTTACTTTGTAACGGTAACTGATAATCATGGTTGCGAGGTTAAGGATAGTGTTTTTATAGAGGTTGATATTGTGAATTGCGAACGCCCAAATATTTATGTACCTAATGTATTTACTCCTAACAATGACGGAAAGAATGATATGGTTTTCGTAAAGGGTGAATGGATTGAAAGCTTTGAATTTGAAATCTTTGACCGTTGGGGTGAGAGTGTGTTCTTTACTGATAAATTGAACGAAGGTTGGGACGGAACTTTTAGAGGTAAATTATGCGATGCGGCAGTCTATTTTTATAGGCTGAGTGTTAATTGTGCAGGTGGCAAGAAATTTGTAGAGGGTGGCGATATTACTTTAATAAGATAAACAATGGCAAAAAAGAATAAGTATTACGTCGTGTGGAGTGGTAAACATACGGGAGTTTTTGATAATTGGAAGGATTGCGAAAGCAGTGTTAAGGGTGTAGAGGGTGCAAAATATAAATCCTTTGAAACATTGGAGCAAGCAGAACAAGCGTATAAGGAAAGCCCTTATAAGTTTATTTCAAAAGGTAAAAAGAAGGTTGAAGCATTGCAATCATCTCTTACTGCAAATCTACCGATTTATGAAAGTATTTCAACAGATGCTGCATGCAGTGGTAATCCCGGAGTAATGGAATATAGAGGTGTTTACACAAAAACAGGAGATACTTTATTCTATTATAAACATAATCACGGCACTAATAACATTGGAGAATTTCTTGGTATAGTTCACGGACTTTCTTATTTGAAAAGGCATAATATTTCTACTCCTTTATATACGGATAGTAAGACTGCTATTGCTTGGGTAAAGCAAAAGAAATGTAAAACTAAGTTAGAAGAAAACGAGTCTAACAAGGATTTATTCGATTACATACACCGAGCAGAGCAATGGTTAGAAACAAATTCTTATACCACTGAAATACTTAAATGGGATACTGATTCGTGGGGAGAAATCCCTGCCGACTTCGGACGAAAGTAACTATTCTTCTATCGGAAGCTCTTCAAAATAATCTGTTTTAAACAAAGAGTATTTTATCTTTTTGTTTTCTCCTATTGTATAGTGATATGGATGTGTTCCTTTCGTTCTTTGCTGAACGTATTTGTTTAAAAGGAAATTGTACATGTAACGTGCAGATAAAGCAGACATTTGGTCGCTCAACGTATATGCGTCATTAGGATTTAGAAGTGTTAATTCGTAATCGGCATACTTGCTTCCCTCAACGTCTTCTGTGTATCCGTTAAAGTCATCTGTTATTTCGTGGCTAATAAATAATAACTTTCTGCTTGTTGTGTCAGCAAAGTTATATTCTAACCATATATTCATTCTCAATCCTGTAAGAGTTTTATAGTAAACAGTTGAGTCGGTATAGTATTTTCCTGTTAGGCTATCTACAACCGTGAATTCTTCTAATTCTATTTGAGAAACATTTAACGTATTGAAACGTCCCTTAATTTTATTCACTTGATAGGCTTGCTGATATACGGTAAATCCATAGCGTCTTAACTCTTTTACAAAATTCTTCTTATAGATGTTTAATATTTCTTCCGCTTTTACTTTATCTATAATGCGAGTATATTTTTGTCTTAACTCATCTTGTAAATCTTGTTCTAAGGATTCAAATCCTATCATTCGGTTTATATTATCATTAAGTAAGCTTATTTCATCTTCAAATGTAATATAAATCAATTCATTCTTAGATGTTGTTTCTTGATTTTTTAAGAATTTTCTTACAATCTCTTGTCCTTGCAGTTCTATTGTAAAGAATGTGCTGACAACTGCTAAAATCACTATTAGTTTTTTCATAATCTTTTTTTTATTTAAAACAAAGAGCCTTGTATAGTGTCGCCATCGTTTAGCTCACTATTAACTTCTATTATTTCTTCGTTTACTTCCTCGATTTCTTCTTCTACTATATATTCTAATGGTTCTAAAAACTCTAATTGAACGTTTGCGTCTTTTTCCACTCTCTTACCTTTCGCTCTATATTTCTTTATATCGTCAAGTTTTTCCACCTCATACTCTTTTTCTCCCACCTTAACAACAGGCAACCAGTCGTAACTAATATTTACAAACTTAGCTCCCTCTTGTTCTTCGAATATATCAACTTTCTTATTGCTTAATTCAGGGATAAACCTCTTTAAGTAAAGACTGTTTGTCTCCTTTTCAACATAGAAAACCGATAAAGGCTTATTTTTAACCAGCTTTTCAATAATCACTAAGTCGTCATCGAAATGCAAAGACAAGTCATAGCCTGTTATTCTGTATGCTCCCGAAGCGTAGAATGTAAGAATCTTATCGTCTTTGCTAAATTCGCCAAGATACATTCCGTTTCCGTCAGCATTTAATCGCTTAATAGCAGAGTCAAACCATATCTTTCTTGCACTAAGTGTAGATACACCTTCTGTTCTCTTGGTAACAGAAGTGATAATTCTTGAAGATAGAGTATTTCCTTTTGAAGTTCTCGATTTAATTGCAAGAGTTGCAAAATCATACTCCATTTTATTTATACGCATTCTTAGTGCTGGTTTAAGATTTATATTAACTTTTTCTGCTTCTCCGTTAGGATTTACACTCAAATAAACAATCTTTGAACCCTTTGTGCCTTGCGTCAAATCATATTCCTTACCTCTGATGACAGATGATATATTAAATCTCTTAACATAAAACTTTCCAAAAGCGCCGTCTTGATATATTAAATTATATGTCGTTCTATCATCATTTTTTCTAAATACGCCAACATGAATTAGCTTCTTTCCAAGATATTCTTTCTCTTGTACTTTCTTTACAACAAAGGTTCCGTCTTTTCTTATAGCAATTACATCATCAAGAGTAGAGCAATCCTCAACGTATTCATCACCTTTAAGTTTGTAACCTACGAATCCTTCTGCGTAATTGCAGTAAAGCTTTTCGTTTGCTACTGCAACATTTGCTTCTTGTATGTAATCAAATGAACGAATCTCTGTTTTTCTTTCTCTTTCCTTACCAAATTTTGTTTTAATTCTTTCAAAATAAGCAATAGCGTAAGCAATAAGATTTTCCAAATCGTGTTGTACTGCCTTAATATCGTCTTCTATTGCAAGAAGTGTGTCATCTGCCTTATCGCTATTGTACTTTGAAATTCTATCTATCGGAATTTTTCTTAATCTATGTATATCATCTATTGTAATTGGACGAAGAAGATTTTTCACAAACGGCTTTAATCCCTTGTCTATTTCAGAATCTATTTCCTCGTCTGTCTTACATTTTTCCATTCTTTTATAAACGCCTTCTTTTATAAAGATTTTCTCCAACGAAATCCAATTCCATTTTTCGTTTAGCTCGTTTAATTCTATTTCTAACTCTCTTTTGAGAAGGTTTACGGTGTTTTCTGTTGATACTTTTAAGATTTCTGAAACCGAAGCAAAGCGTGGTTTTTCGTTTTCAATAACACAAGAGTTTGGAGATAGGCTAATCTCACAATCAGTGAAAGCATAAAGTGCGTCAATCGTTTGGTCAGGAGAAGTATCGTTTGGAAGAGAAATTCTAATCTCAACTTCGCTTGCAGTATTGTTGTCAATCTTTTTAATTTTTAATTGATTCTTATCGCAAGCCTTTACAATGGAATCAATAAGTGAGTCAGCCGTAACGGTAAAAGGCACTTCCGTAATAACAAGTGTTTTATTATCCACTTGTTTTATGCGAGCTCTCACTCTCAAACGCCCACCTTGCAATCCATCGTTATACTTCTCTACGTCCATTAGCCCACCTGTTGGGAAATCTGGGTAGATTGCAAAATCCTCTCCTTTTAATATCGCAATGGAAGCATCAATCAATTCATTAAAGTTATGAGGTAGTATTTTACAAGCAAGACCTACCGCAATACCTTCCGCTCCTTGTGCAAGCAACAAAGGAAATTTCACAGGCAATGTGTCAGGCTCTTTATTTCTTCCGTCATACGATGGATGCCAGCTTGTAGTTTTTGGATTGAATACGACTTCCAATGCAAATTTTGAAAGTCTTGCTTCAATATAACGCGGTGCGGCTGCTCCATCTCCCGTAAGAATATTCCCCCAGTTACCTTGACAATCTATTAAAAGGTCTTTTTGTCCCATTGTAACTAAGGCTCCTGCTATTGAAGAGTCGCCATGAGGGTGGTATTTCATGGTATTTCCGACTATATTAGCGACTTTGTTGTATCTTCCGTCGTCTAATTCTTTCATAGAATGAAGAATGCGTCGCTGAACGGGCTTTAAGCCGTCGTTTATATGAGGAACGGCACGCTCTAATATGACATAAGAAGCATAATCCAAGAACCAATCTTGGAACATACCTCTTATAGAAGTTATTTTATGAGTATTTTCTTCCATGTTTTAGAAGTGATATTAAAATTCTACCTTTGGTGCATTTTCTGCTCCTGATTGAGCTTCAAAATATGGTTTTTTATCAAATCCAAACATGCTTGCGAACAAGCTATTTGGAAATCGTCTTACGCTTGTATTGTATTGATTTACTACATCAGAATAACGTTGTCTTTCAACTGCAATTCTGTTTTCTGTTCCTTCAAGTTGAGATTGCAATTCCAAGAAATTTTGATTTGCTTTCAAGTCAGGATATTGCTCAACCACGATATTCAATCCTCTAATTGCAGAAGAAAGATTATCTTGTGTTTGTTGGAAATTATTTAATTGCTCTTGTGTCATATTTTCTGCATCAATCTTAACTTGCGATGCCTGATTTCTTGCCTCAATTACCTTTAATAAAGTAGCCTCTTCGTGAGAAGCATAACCCTTTACCGTATTTACCAAATTAGGTATTAAGTCCATTCTTCTTTGATATTGACTCTCCACCTTGCTCCATTGTTTCGAGCAATTTTCGTCTTTAACTACTAAACCATTGTAAACACTTACGCCCCATGCAACAAGTATTACAACTATTGCAACGACAATAATAATAGGGATAAACTTTTTCTTCATATTCTTTCTTTATATTAAGTTATCAATTCATTGTTTTAGAAGCGTCCGCCACCGCCTCCACCACCAGAGAAGCCACCTCCCCAACTTCCTCCGCCAGAAAATCCTCCGCCGAAGCCACTTCCGTGTCCCATTCCGCCAACAATCATTCCTCCACTTCTTGGAATTTCGCTATCAATATTAGAAACATGATTGCAATTCTTGCAACGATAAGTCTTTCTCATTATTCCATTTCTGAAAGATGTAGGATATTTCAAAACTTTCTCTGATTCCTTATAATAAGTCTTTGCCTTACAAGAAGGACATTCGCTATAATTTGTCAATAATTTGTCGTATGGATAAATAACCGTTAATCCGCATTGCTCACACAGCCAAACGTCATAATTTTTGCTACCAACCTCCTCTTCAATCTGTGCTTTACGGCTAAGATATGCGTCTTCTTCTTTTTCCGATAGCAGTCTCATTTTATTAGAACAGCTACATCTTACGCTCGCTCTTTTAATTCTTTTTATAGCATAAAGATAAATCCAAGCAAGCAAAAGCAATAGGCCTGGCAAAAACACAATTCCGATAATTAACCACGGCAAAGATTTTTGTTTTATCGCCTTAATTTTTTCTAATTTATAATTATTGTCTATGTGAGAGTATTGTTTAGAAATCGCAATCAAAGCAACAACAAAATAAATCAAAGAGATAATTAAATAAACCAAAGAAAAAATAAAATATTCCTTAGGATTATTTTTATTTTCCTTAGAGTTATTTTCGTAATCCTTATCAAGTAAACTTACAACTTGAGAAACACCCGCAAGAAAGCCCTCATCCCATTTTCCTTCCTTAAAATAGGGAATCATATACTTGTTTACAATTCTTGTAGATAAAGCATCGGTTAAAATTCCCTCAACCCCGTAACCTGTTCTTATGAAAACCTCTCTTGAAGTCTTTGTAAGCATAACGATAATTCCGTTATCCTCTCCTTTTTTCCCTATCTGCCATTTATCAAACAGTTCCATAGACAAATCTCTTGCAGAAGTAGTTTCCTCACCCTCAACTGCAACAACAGCAATCTCTATTCCTGTTTTTTTATTTAAGTCGTTTAAAAGCTGATTTAAAGAATTAACTGTATTATCTGAAAGGATTAAGTCTTGATTTGCCACATAACATTTAGCGCATGTTGTTTTAGGATTATTTATCTGCTCAACTGAAAACGCAAAAGCATAGTTGAATGCAAAACAACAAACAAATAATAAGAATAAGACAAGTTTCCTCATAAAGATTCCTTAGAAAATTATCCTACAAAAATAATATTTTTTTTTGAATTAACGCATTTTTTACTACTTTTGCAGTTTGAAAACAACAAAACTTTATAATAATTATGTCTGAATTTGAAAGAATAAAATGTTTGATTATAGGCTCTGGCCCAGGTGGCTACACAGCAGCCATTTATGCGGCAAGAGCAGATTTAAAACCTGTTGTATTAGAAGGAATGCAAGCAGGAGGACAATTAACTATTACAACAGAAATTGAAAACTTTCCTGGATACCCAGAAGGCGTAGAAGGAAGCGAAATGATGGAACAAATAAAACAACAAGCTATGCGTTTCGGAACAGAAGTTCGTTCAGAAGTAGTTGTAAGTGCCGATTTCTCTTCACGCCCTTTTAAAATTGAAACAGACAATGGAAGCAAAATTTTAGCAGAATCGGTAATCATCGCAACAGGTGCAAGTGCTAGATGGTTAGGTCTTGAAAGCGAACAAAAATTCATGGGAATGGGAGTTTCTGCATGTGCAACTTGCGATGGTTTCTTTTACAGAAATCAAGAGGTTGCTGTGGTTGGCGGTGGCGACACTGCGTGTGAAGAAGCTTCTTACCTTGCAAACATTTGCACAAAGGTGTATTTAATTGTTAGAAGAGACGAATTGAGAGCTTCAAAAGCGATGCAAGAAAGAGTTTTGTCGAATCCAAAAATTGAAGTTGTGTGGAACCACAAACCAAACGAAGTTTTGGGAGACGATAGCGGTGTAACAGCATTCCGTTTAGAACATTCACAAACAGGAGAGTTAAAAGAAATAGCTGTAACTGGTATTTTCTTAGCGATAGGACACAAACCAAACACAGATTTCTTAGCAGGACAAATAGAATTGAATAAAGAAGGATACATAATCACACAAGACAAGAGCTCAAAGACTAACATAGAAGGAGTTTTCGCAGCAGGAGATGTTTGCGACCCTACTTACCGTCAAGCAATCGTTGCAGCAGGAAGCGGATGTAAAGCAGCAATGGATTGCGAACGTTTCTTATTAGCTAATCCTTTAGCATAGATAAATGCACCCAAAGAAAAGATTTATCTTATCTTTAATAATATTTGCAATTAGTCTTCCTTTTCAAATTTTTGCACAAAAAGAAAAGGAAGACTCTCTGCATATATCGAATATTTACTTTAAATCCGATAGCAAGTCTTTTTTAATTGACTCTGTATTTAAGATAGAAAACGATATTTACTCCACTCACCGAGTAGATGCAACAAAACAAATCAACGCTCCTTTCTTTCAAACACTCTCAACCCTTGGAGGAGCAAGCCAAAGTTTAGAATACAATCCACAAAGCCCTACTTACAACTTTCTACCCAATCTTTTCTTACCCTATTTCCACACATTAGAAAACGTAAACTTCTTTCAGCTAAGCAATCCTTATAGCTTGTTGCAATATTCAAGCGACATAAATTCCTCACAATACTTTACAATAATTCACGCTCAAAACTTAGCACAAGGACTCAACATTGCAGTGAAATATGACGTGAATTACGCAGACGGAATCTTTGCAAACTCGCAAGTAATGAACCAATTTTTTGATTTAACTACAAACTATATTTCAAAAAATGGCAGATATAGAGCCTTGTTTTCTTTCATTAGAAACCGTGTTTACTTGAATGAAAACGGCGGAATCTTACATGACACCCTTTGGTTAAATCAATCATATTCCAAACCCGAAACCTACCCTACCCTTTACACAAGTGCATATAGCAAATATAAGAATTACAACATTTCATTAACACAACACTACCTTTTAAGCAAAGAAAAAAAACTTGGAGCAATAAGTCATCAAATCATCTATGAGGATTTAACAAGACTATTCAACAATTTAGAAACACAAAAAGGAGATTCCATCACTCAAACCAATATAGAAAACACTCTTTCGTGGACAAACAAAACCACATCAAGCAAAAACTTTTTCATTCCCCTAAACATAGGAATCACACATAGAGTTTTATCTTACAGCAACACAGACACCTATTTCAAAAATCAAGTTTTGCCATTTGCAAGTGTAGGATTAAACGTAAAAAATTTTGATTTAGAAGGACGATACACACAAATATTTTCCGAAAGCAAAGAAAACGAACACCAAGCCTTTGTAAAAGCAAGTTATAAAAAAAGAATCACTCTACAAGCCGAACAAAACAAAGCCTACGGCAACTATTACATTCAATATTACGGCAAAACAAGCCCAACACTCACCAATAGCCTAAAATTAAACTACAACACAAAGAATTTAAACATAGACCTATCTTATAATCAAGTAGAAAACGCAACCTATATTGATGAAAACCTACAAATCATTCAAGTAAACGAAAAAGCAAACCTATTTAAAGCCAAAGCATATTGCGATTACAACTTTGGAATCTTTAACACAAAAGCACAAGTCTTGTATCAAAAAACCGATAATCAAGAAGCGATACGCCTACCCGAATTTCAAGCAAAAGCAAGCCTTGCAATAAAACTCAATCTCTTTGGAGGAAAAATGACAAGCCTTTTCGGAGTAAATTTAAACTACTTCTCAGCCTACTATGCTGATGTTTACAATGCAAAAACTGGCTTTTTTGTGCGTCAAGACGAAGAATTGATAGGTAATTACGTGTATGCAGATATTTTTGCCAATATAAAAATATCACAATGCAACCTATTCATCTGCCTTGAACACCCATACGCAGGATTATTCTCAAACAATTATTTCTCCACTCCATACTATCCTCACTCAGGACTTAACTTCCGTTGGGGATTATCATGGGAACTTTGGAATTAAACAAAGAAAATAAAAAACAAAACGCTCGTAAGTCAAAATAAAACAAAGACTCACGAGCGTTTTTCTTTATATTAGAAAATCAATCCCTTATTCCTCTCCCCATATCTTAATGGTTTTATCATATGAACTGCTGATAATTTTTGTACCATCGGGACTATATGCTACGGAAAGGACTTCATCTATATGTCCCTTTAAGGTTTTAATGCATTGTCCTGTGTTTGCATTCCATATCTTAATGGTTTTATCAAATGAACCGCTGATAATTTTTGTGCCGTCGGGACTAAATGCTACGGAATTGACCATATCTGAATGTCCCTCCAAGGTTTTAAGGCATTTTCCTGTGTTTGCGTCCCATATCTTAACGGTTTCATCCGCTGAACCGCTGATTATTTTTGTGTCGTCGGGACTAAATGCTACGGAAAAGACGGACCATAAATGTCCCTCCAAGGTTTTAATGCATTTTCCTGTGTTTGCGTCCCATATCTTAACGGTTTCATCAAATGAACCGCTGATTATTTTTGTGCCGTTGGGACTATATGTTACGGAATCGACAACATGTGAATGTCCTTCCAAGGTTTTAAGGCATGGTCCTGTGTTTGCGTCCCATATCTTAATAGTTTTATCACCTGAACCGCTGATTATTTTTGTGCCATCGGGACTATATGATACGGAAAGGACCCAATCTGAATGTCCCTCCAAGGTTTTAAGGCATTGTCCTGTGTTTGCATCCCATATCTTAATGGTTTCATCAGATGAACCGCTGATTATTTTTGTGCCGTCTGGACTATATGCTACGGAATAGACAGTTTCTGAATGTCCCTTTAAGGTTTTAAGGCATTTTCCTGTGTTTGCATCCCATATCTTAACGGTATTATCCAATGAACCGCTGATTATTTTTGTACCATCGGGACTATATGCTACGGAATTGACCCAATCTGAATGTCCCTCTAAGGTTTTAAGGCATTTAAACTTGGTTACGTCTATTTTCTTTTCAAATGTTTTTTTGTATTCTTTGATTTCATCTAATATTACAGAGGTGTTCGCTTCAATACTCTCTAATTTTTCTTTATCTATGTTCATTTTATTTGCCTTATTGTGCGATTTAATTTCTATTCACAAAGGTATAACAAATTTCTTAAAGTACAACAAAACATTAAAGAAACGCTTTATTTTCCTCTTTCAAAGTTTTAAGAGAAAAACCTTTATTTTACAGAAATTTTATTTTGGGATTTTTGTAAAAATTCTTGCGAAAAATTGACGAAAATTGGGGTTAATTTTTACGGATTTAAGCTTTGGAAAAATAATTCAAAGAAAAATCTGAAAAAAGCAAAGAAATAATTTGAAAAAGCAAAGAGTTTTTGCTCAAAAAACAAAGGAAAAAATCGGCTAAATTAAAGAAAAATGTGGCGTTTTTAAGGCTACAAAAAGTTAAGTCTTTGATTTTATGTATTTTAATAATGGCTTATATTTTTAAAATTTGCAGTCGGAAATCTTTTGTTTGAAAATATCGCAAGCATTTGGGCTTAACTCTTGGGGAAAGCTTTTTATTTTGTTTTTCTTCTTTGGTTTGGGAAACTAATTCTTTGAAATTATTTCTTAGAACAAAGAAATATTCATACCTTTGCAAAGTTTTAGTAATGTGTAACAAATAAAAAAATTTTTTAAGATATGAAACAACTAATTGAATGCGTGCCTAACATTTCGGAAGGTAGAGATATGAATATCATAAACCAAGTTGTAGCCGAAGTTGAAAAGGTTGAAGGCGTTAAATTGTTAGACGTAGATCCGGGAGCGACTACAAACAGAACTGTAATCACTTTTGTGGGAGAGCCAGAGCAAGTTTGCGAGGCTGCTTTCATGCTTGTAAAGAAAGCACAAGAGCTTATCGATATGAGAAATCATCACGGAGATCACCCACGCTTTGGTGCAACTGACGTTTGTCCGCTTATTCCGGTTGCAAACATCACTATGGACGAGGTTGTTGGCTATGCAAGAAAATTAGGCGAAAGAATAGGAAACGAATTAAGCATTCCTGTTTACTGCTACGAATCAGCTGCGTTTGAAGATAAGAGAAAAAATCTTGCTTCTTGCAGAAAGGGAGAATATGAAGCGCTTGCAACAAGAATTATCACTGATGAATGGAAGCCTTGCTTTGGTCCAAATTGTTGGAGCGAAGGAGTAGCGCGCAGTGGTGCGACAGCAGTTGGTGCAAGAGACTTTTTGTTAGCTGTAAACTATAACTTAAATACTACTTCTACACGTCGAGCAAACGCTATTGCTTTTGACGTCAGAGAAAAAGGTCGTCCGATGAGAGAAGGTGGCAAACCTAATGGAAAACCTATGAAGGATGAAAACGGAAATCCTATTATGATTCCTGGAACTTTGAAAGGAACAAAGGCTATTGGTTGGTTTATTGAAGAATACGGCATTGCACAAGTTTCAATGAATATTACTGATGCAAAGGTTGCACCTTTACACGTTTGTTTTGATGAAGTAAGTGCAAAAGCCGCAGCAAGAGGAGTTAGAGTTACAGGAGTTGAAATCGTAGGTTTAGTTCCAAAGAAAACTTTGATTGATGCTGGAAAATATTATCTTGCAAAACAACAACGTTCTCTTGGAGTTGATGAAGCAGAGTTAATAAAAATCGCTGTGAAATCAATGGGTCTTGACGACTTAAAGCCATTTAACCCACAAGAAAAGGTGATTGAATATATGATTGAGGACAAAGGTAGCAAGAAATTAGTGGATATGACTTGCACTGCTTTCGCTAACGAAACTGCTTCTGAGAGTCCTGCTCCCGGTGGTGGAAGTATCTCAGCTTATATGGGAGCTTTGGGTGCTGCTTTGGGAACAATGGTTG
Source organism: Candidatus Onthomorpha sp. (assembly GCA_045644685.1). Taxonomy (GTDB): domain Bacteria; phylum Bacteroidota; class Bacteroidia; order Bacteroidales; family P3; genus Onthomorpha. The sequence continues at coordinate 83,655 of JAZRHI010000003.1, read as the reverse complement.
CTAATCTTTCATCTCACAAAGCCGGTTGGGACGAAAGATGGGAAAAATTCTCTGTTGTGGCTGAAAAAGGTCAAGCTATAAAAGATGAATTGTTGTTCTTGGTTGATGAAGACACTCGTTCTTTCAACTTAATCATGGAAGCGTTTGGCTTACCTAAAAAGACAGACGAAGAAAAAGCAGCAAGAACACAAGCTATTCAAGATGCAACAAAATATGCTATTGAAGTACCTTACAGAACCCTTTGCAAATCATTTGAAGTGTTTGAAGTATGTCAAAAAATGGTTGAAATAGGAAATCCAAACTCTGTAACAGATGCAGCAGTTGGTATTTTATGTGCAAGAGCTGCGTGTATAGGAGCATTTATGAATATGCAAATAAACTGCGGTAGCTTAAACGACAAAGAATTCGTTAAAGACATAATCGCAAAAGGTCAAGCAATAGTTGATAAAGCCGAAGCAATAGAAAAAGACTTTACTGCAAGAGTTTTAAAACAAATTTCTGAATAATTATTGTTATAAAACAATATACGGAGGGAGGTATTCACCTCTCTCCTTTTTTAATATATTTTCGTATGAATCAGGATGTAAGAGTTTTTTCTTTAACCGAGGTAACAAACAGTATAGAACGTACCCTTAATGCAAGGTATAGTTCAGAGTTTTGGGTAAAAGCCGAAATGTTAAAGCTTAATTACTATACTTATAGCGGACATGCTTTTCCTGATTTGGTGGAAAAAGAAAATGGAATCATAGTAACGCAAATGCGTGCTATTATTTGGTCGAGCGATTTCAAAAGAATAAACGAAAAATTCACTCGTGCGGGGGTTGAACTCACTGACGGAACAACAATTTTGTTTAAAGCCAGTATAAAATATAATAAATTCTATGGACTAAGTCTAAGAATTAGCGATATTGACACTTCGTTTTCTCTTGGCGAATTGGAGAAAGAGAGAAACGCCTCAATAGAAAGGCTGAAAGAAGAAAAGATTTTTGAGTTGAATAAGATGACTATTTTGCCTGATTTGCCAAAAAGGCTTGCTGTAATCTCGGTTGAGACAGGCAAAGGCTATCAAGATTTTATCAATATCATAAATTCCCATGATGAATTTGGCATTTTCCATAAATTATTCCCTTCTTTGCTACAAGGAGATGGGGCAATCAATACAATAATCAATAATTTAGAGAAAATAAAAGCAGTAAAAGATTTCTTCGATGCCGTACTTATCATTCGAGGTGGCGGAGGCGATATTGGAATGGCTTGTTATAATAATTTTGAGCTTTGTAAAACAATAGCAACTTTCCCTCTTCCTGTAATAACCGGCATAGGGCATTCTACAAATCTAACAGTTAGCGAAATGGTTTCTTATCATAATGGAATAACTCCTACGGATGTTGCAGATTTTATCATAAAACGTTTTCAAAATGCAATGGAAAATTTAGAGAGAATGGAGAGTTTGATAAAGATAAAAAGCAATTACAGGATTGAAAGAGAGAAAGAGCAGTTGGATTTAATGGAAAAATATATCAATGTGCTTAATCCTCAAAATCTTTTAAACAAAGGCTATTCTATTACCTACCTTAACGGAAAGGTGTTAAAGAGTGAAAAAGATATTAAAAAGGGAGATTGTTTGATAACTAAGCTTGCAGAAGGTGAAGTAAAATCTATTGTAAAATAAACAAAAAAAGAAGAATGACTTACAACGAAGCATATACAGAATTGAAAGACATAGTAAATTCTTTGGAGTCTTCTGATGTTGATATTGAAGACTTATGCAAAAAAATCGAGAAAGCAAAAGAGTTAATCGCCCTTTGCAAAACAAAACTTGCAGAGGTAGAGATAGATATTGAAGCCTTGAACAATAAACTTCAAGAATTATAAGGATGAAACTATCTTTTTAGCTAAGAAATAAGAGAGTTTGTAATTTGATTCCACGCTCCAACCCGCTACATGTGGGGTTAAGACAACGTTATTTCTTGAAAACAAATCTTGAAGTTCAGACGGAGTATTTTGAAGTTCGTTTGAAAAAGCCTCAAACTCTAAAACGTCTAATCCAGCACCAAGAATTTTTCCTTCATTCAAAGCTTCAAGCAAATCTTTTGTGTTTACAACCTTTCCTCTTGAAGTATTTAAAAGATAAAACGGCTTTTTAAAGTTTTGAATAAAGCTTTTGTTGAACATATACTTTGTTTCCTCGGTCAAAGGTGTGTGAAAAGATAGAACATCGCTTAGAGAAAAAATTTCCTCTAAGCTACATTCTTGCGCGAAAGCATCAGAATAATTTGTTTTATATTTGTCATAGGCTATTACCTTGCAGTCAAAACCCGATAATCGTTGAGCAAAACTTCTTCCCATATTGCCATATCCTATTATTCCTATGGTTTTGCCTTTGATTTCCAAGCCTCTGTTTTCTTCTCTAAGCCAAAGCCCTTTTCTTACTTGCATATCGGCAATGCAAATCTTGTTAAACAAAGACAAAAGTAAACCAAGACAATGCTCCCCTACTGCATCGCGATTTCCTTCGGGTGAATTGATGCAAGCAATTCCCTTTTCCTCGGCATAATCCACGTCTATTGCATCCATTCCTGCGCCAATTCTTCCAATAACTTTTAGGTTTACAGCTCTGTCTATCACTTCTTTATCTATCAAAAGCTTACTTCTAACTATCAAGGCTTGATAACCCGCAATCACTTCCAAGAGTTCTTCTCTTGTTATTTGTGGTTGATAGTCTATTTCAAAGCCTGCTTCTAATAAGATTTCTTCTAAAACTGCGTGTCCTTTATCTAAAACAAGTATTCTTTTCATTATTTGTCTTTATATAAGTATTCTATAAATTCATCGTAACTTCCGCCAAACACATTCAAATCAACTTCGGAGCGAATGCCCGGAACAACGCCTTGATGTGAGTATTGCCAAAATTTCCACTTAATTGCCTTTGGCTCATTGCAAAGTTTACAAAGCCAAAGGTCGTAATCGTCAAAATTTCCTTTGATATAATGATTGTATGTCTGTATGTTTGTGTATATAATCGGCTTTTTGTCGTAGTGTTTCTCTAAGGTACGCAAACAATTATATATTTCGCTAATTACTTTATTTCGTTTCTCTTTTGAAAACTTGTTTCCTCCATACAATTCCACGTCTAAAACCGGCGGAAAGTCCATTGGAGTTAAACTAACGTTGTTTATAAAGTTGTAAGCCTGCTCTTTGCCTCCTTTATTGAAACGAAAAAAGTGATAAGCCCCTACTATGATTTTGTTTTTCTTTGCCTGTGAGAAATTATACTTGAATTTCTTATCGACAAACGTTTCTCCCTCGGTTGCTTTTATGAATGCAAAATTGATTTTTGAAGAATAAACTTCTTTCCAGTTGATTTTACCTTGATGAGATGCGACATCAATTCCTACAACGGGGAAACGATAAGAATCAATCATTACACCCGGACAAGCATAGTACTTTCTGTAATAATTTATTCCATAATTACAAACTATTACGCAAGAAATCAAAAACAAAAAAACAGAGATAATTATTATAACTCTTTTTTTCTTTCTACTTGTCATTGATTATGTAATGTTCAATCGCTTGAATAGGAATAGAAACCTCGTATTGCTTTGAGTCTTTTATAGGATAAACTAAAATATTATCCTTACTTATTGCGAATTCACTATTAACAAATTCCTCAAAACCAAGACTTGCTTCAACATTTGTAAAATATGACGAAATCTTTTCAAACTTCTTCTCGTCAATATCAAGTATCTCTCTTATCTTTAACGGAGTATCGTTAGCCACGTTATAAGTTACACCAAAAAATAGGCTATCCTTTTGATTGCTTTCCGCATAAACGATTTCTCTCTCCATTAAAGCACTTACCAAATTATTGTAAGCAACTACCGAAACCGTTCTTACAAGTAATTGATGTGGCGTTTCCTTTTTCCCAACCTTTTTAATCTCTTCAACAGATTGCTTAAAAATTTGTTCAGCCTTTGAAGCAATAAGTTTAAACGAACGAGTTTCTTCCTTAACCCTTTTAATAGGAACAAGCATCTTTGCCTTTATTCCATTAACCGTATCATTTATAGAAAAACCACTTATAGTTAGAGTTTGCAACATATAAGTTGGTGCATCTTCATTTAATTTTATTTCAACCGTTTTAAGTTTCGTATCATTCTTTTCTTGCTTTTGCTCAGCCTTCTTACCACAAGAAGCAAAAATTAAAGCAGAAAAAGTTAAAAAATAAAATAATCGTTTCATAGAAATCTTGACTTAAACTAATATATTGCAAAGTTACATTTTTTTCATCAAACTTCACAAAAATATCTCTTAGAATTAGAAAAATATTTCTTAGGATTAGAAAATTATTTCTTAGCTTTATTTTTACAAAACAAAGAAATAAATATTACTAATTTATAATCCATTTTCCTGTTTTGCCTCCTTCTCGTGTTAAAACGCCTTTATTTCTTAATCCATCTATTATTTTCCTTACTTGACGTTCGCTAATATTTAATGTTTTTGACAAATCCGCCCTTGAAATTGCTGGTGTCTGCCTTATAATTTCTAAAATTTTATTTTCATTCTTTGGATCAGTTTGGATCATCTTTGGATCATCTTTGGAACACTTTGGATCGCATTCTGTATTTGCACGCCAAATAATAATTTTAAAATCATTTTCTTGTATAAACTCAGGCGTTTTCAATCCATAAGCTTTACATTTATTTATAATATCTGACGTTCCCGTACCGATTTTTTCGATATAGCCATTCCAATACATTGGATCAGCAAGCAAAGGATTAGTTGGCAACGATTTATGAGGGCCATATAATTTTTGAATTGTTAGACCGTATGGTAGAACTCCTGGATTCAATACTTCTAACCTATCTCTAAACAACATAATCTGTACACTTGCATTACTCGTATAATCTCTATGACAAATTGCATTAACGATTGCTTCTTTTACTGCATCAATTGGCAATTCGGAACGCGTAGGAACATCTGCTTTTTCGCCGTTTGAACGAGTTCCAACCCAATTATTGATACGACTCATCACAAAACTTGTAGCTTGATCTATAAGTTCAAAAACATCTCCCCTGTAAATTTGATATGCAGGCATTGGTTTTTCAACTACATTACCATAAAACTGCACACATTTCACCTCAGATGTAACAAAAAACTTTTGAGGTTTCTTACCAAACAACAATATTGCTGCATTAGCTAAGCGTCCTTTATCATCAATTAAGTCAAGATGTGTAAGCAATGTTGTAGGCGATGTTTCAATCGTAAGAGGAAAATTACGTTTCAAGCGTGCCATGTGAATAAAGTTTTTCATTTTATTCTCATCTAAATCATCTAATGTTGCATCATTATCATTAGATGTATCAAATGGCTTCCAACGTATATATTCCTTTTCTTCTAAATAACGAATTAACGAAGCGTAAACAGAGGTTCTTAATCCGTCAATATCAACAAAGGTCTTTCGTACAATATCTCTTTCAACTTTTCTTATAAAAGCCGTCTCTTTTGAATGCCTATTTAAATCTTCTTTACTATAAATATAGATTAAACGAGTTTTATGAAGCTTTGTAGCTAAATCATATTCCCTTTCTGTTGGTGAAATACCTTCCTTATCTTCGTAACCATAAAGATTACCAAGCAGACCTAAGTAAATATCACAAAGTTCTACTTCTTTCAAATACACATGACTTGCAGGATATTCATTAGCTGGCACTTCCTCAAATATAAATGGCTCAAAAAATTTACCCAACAAAACATCTGTTCGGATATAATGACAAAGCATTGCTCGTTCTTCTGCAAACTCACTTTGAACACTACTGATGAATATCTTTATTCGTTTCATAAGCTCAAAAACAACTTTTATCAAATGCAAATTTATAATTTTTATTTGAGTTAATAAAAGTATTAGTAATCCATTTCATCGATTTATAAAAAACAACATGAATTCGATGAGTTATTTCTTAGCTTTATTTTTGCAAAACAAAGAAATCTTAATACTTTTTGCTTATTTTTTTGTTTCTTTGTTGTATCTTTGCTTTTGAATATTAAATAGACGGCTATGAAAATACAATTTTTAGGTGCTGCAAAGGAAGTTACGGGCAGTAAACATTTGATTACAACTAATAAAGGAAAGAAAATACTTTTGGATTGTGGAATGTATCAAGGTAAGGGTTTGGAAACTGATGCTTTAAACCGTGATTTAGGTTTCAATCCCGAAGAGATAGATTATTTAATCCTTTCTCACCCTCATATAGATCACTCTGGGCTAATTCCTTACATTGTAAAATTGGGTTTTAAAGGCACAATATATTCTACTCCTGCCACAAGGGATTTGTGTTCTATAATGTTAATGGATTCTGCCAGCATTCAAGAGTTAGATACTCGTACTTTCAACAAGAAACGTGCAAGACAGAGCCTTGAAGCCGTTGAGCCAATTTATACTACCAAAGATGCACAAGAGGCAATGAACTATTTTGTTTCTGTACCTTACGGAAAGAGAATTTTTGTAGATGAAAACATTACTTTAAAGTTTACAGACAACGGACATATCTTAGGAAGTGCTACTTGTAATATAACAATAAAGGAAGATGGCAAAGAGGTAAAGATTGCATTCACAGGGGACGTTGGACGTTATCAAAAAAGAATTCTTAGAGCTCCGCAAGCCTTTGAGCAAGCTGACTATATAATTATGGAATCGACGTACGGAGATAGACTTCACAGCAATTTAGATAAGAGCGAAGAAGAATTATTGAAGGCAGTGATAGATACTTGTTGCAAAAAGAAAGGAAAGCTTCTTATTCCTTCCTTTGCGATAGGGCGAGCACAAGAAATAATTTTTGCACTCAATAAGTTGTGGGAACGTGGCTTACTTCCAATGATAGATGTCTATGTGGATAGTCCTTTAAGCCTTAATGCAACAAATATAATGCGTATTCACTCGGAATGTTTCAATGATGAGATGAAAGAATTTATGCAAACCGACCCCGATCCGTTTGGATTTGAAAAGCTACACTATATTCGTGGTACGGAAGAGAGTAAAAAGCTAAACACAACTAAAACTCCATGTATTATTATCTCTGCTTCGGGCATGATGGAAGCGGGAAGAATTAAGCATCACATTGCAAACAATATAGAAAATCCAAGAACGACAATCTTAGGCGTAGGTTATTGCGCACCAACTACGCTTGGGTATAAAATTCTCAGAGGTGATAAAGTTGTTTCCATATTCGGACAAACTCATTATGTAAAAGCAGAAATTCGTTCTATTGACTCCTATTCTGCACACGCCGACTACGAAGAGTTGATTAAGTTTTTATCGTGTCAAGATAAAGAGAAAATCAAAAAAATCATTCTTGTACACGGGGAAAGCAAAACACAGGAAAATTTTGCTAAAACTTTGAATGAAAGAGGTTACGAAAACGTTTATATTCCATCGAAATGCGAAAGTTTAGAGCTTGTATAATCGTTTGTTTTTTATTGAGTTTGTTTTCTAATTCTTTGTTTGCTCAAAGCTACGACAAGGAAAACGACAATCAAATAGGCGATACGGCGGTTAATTTCACATTTGTGAATGACAAAGGCGTACAAGATTTATATTCTTTAATAGAAGAAAGAAACACAAACGTATTAGTTGTGTTTTACAGCCCGGAATGTGAGGATTGTCAGGCGTTAAAAAAGAAGATGTCAAAGTCAAAAAAGCTCAATTCTTTGATTGCAGAAAACAAACTGACAATTCTTGCTGTTGCTCCTGAGGTTGAGCCTAAGCTTTGGCAAGAGCATAGAAGTGAAGTGCCAGAAAATTGGATAAATTCTTACTGTGAGGACTGCGAGCCTATAACAAAGAGTTATATTTGGACAGTCCCAACACTTTTTCTTATAAGTAAAGACAAAATTGTATTAAATAGAGATTTTAAACATCGTGAAAGAAATAAGTATAATTAACGGTCCTAATCTTAATCTTTTAGGACAAAGAGAGATTTCAATATACGGAAGCATAAGTTTTGAGGAATATCTTGAAGTATTAAGAAAAAAATTTCCTGAATTTAAGATTTCTTATTTCCAATCTAACGTTGAGGGAGAGATAGTAACGCAAATACAAAAAGACTCTTCAAAAGACGGAATCATTATCAACGCCGGAGCATATACTCACACCTCAATAGCGATTGCAGATGCGATTTCTGCAATACAAACTCCCGTAATAGAGGTACATATTAGCAATATCTTAGCACGAGAAGAGTTTAGACACAAATCTTTCCTTTCTCCCGTTTGTCAAGGTAGCCTTTTCGGATTTGGAATCAAAGGATACGAATTAGCCTTACATGTCTTCCAAAGTGAAAATTAACTTAATAACTTCTCCTCCCTTTGTATAGGTAACTAAATTAGGGCAATACTCAAACACATTCTTACCCATAATCACATCTTTTGCAGGAATAACGACATTATTCAAGGCAGTGCATTGACCAAAAGCACTATCCCCTATTCTATCTATGTATTCTCCACACTTAACGCTTAGCAATGAAGAACAATTCCAAAAGCCTTGCTCTTCAACTATCACTAATGAAGTAGGCATATCAAGATTCATCAAAGCAGAGCAAGAACCGAAAGCTAAACGTCCCACAGTTTCAACCCCCTCTGCAAACTCTACTGAACTCAATGCCGAACACGCAAAAAAGGCTTCCCTTTCTATTATTTTAACTTCATTAGGTATTTTTATCTTGCTTAGAGATGAGCAATTCCAAAAGGTTCTTTCTTTAATCCTTTGCAAGGAATTGGAAAGCGAAATCGTAGTTAAACTCTTACACATAAAGAACGCCTCTTCTCCAATAGACAAAACTGAATGTGGCATCATCAAATCCACAATTCCGTTGCACATATAAAAAGCCTTTTCGCCAATATACACCAAACAATCAGGCAATGTTAATTCCTTTATCTCGCTTCGCATATAGAAGCCCTTGTCTTCTATTCTCGTAACCAAGTAATTTTTCCCTTCAAAACTAACTTCCGTTGGTATAACAAGGTTTTTAGCAAGCCTTCCTTCGCCTGCACTCACTCCAACTTCGTTTCTTCCTTCTATAACGCTATATTTCAATCCATTTAAGCTGAAAGATTGAGCTATCACAAAAGATAAACTCATCAAAAAACAGAAAAATAATACTAATCTTTTCATCTCAAAATTTATTTCTTGCAAATATAGGAATATTCCTAAGAAATAAAAAAATAATCCTAAGGAATTTTCAATTTTTCCTTAGGATTATTTTCGTAAAGCTAAGACTTATTTTTCGTTTTCTTTACTATCTTATCACAATCTTTTTGTTCGCAGATCCTCGTTGGGTTTTAATTCTTACGATGTACGTTCCGCTTTGAAGATTTGATACATCTATTGTTTCAATATTTTGACTGCCTTCTTTCCTTAGCACAACTTGTCCTAAGGCGTTATAGATTTCCATTTCCCTTACTTTGAAAGACGAATGTATTTTTAAAATATCATCCGCCGGATTTGGTAAAACACTTACAAGATGCGAAACATCTATATCAGACAATCCACTTTCCCCTCCCTCTTCGTTGTTATCATCATTGTTATTGCCATTATTGTTATTGCCTCCATTATCGCCTCCTCCGTTATCGCCATTATTATTTGTATAATACAATGAAACTCCAATAGGAGGACTATAAAGTGTCGTTATAAACTCGTCTGCTTTTTCAACCCCATAAGCATACCAATCTGATAGATCACATCGTAAAGAAGATAAATTAGTCCAAGAAGTTTCTCCATACCATTTAAATAGCGGTTCATATTTTACAGCACATGCCATACATTCACTATCTGTCATCATCACAGGAGCTCGTTGCTCTGTAAACGCATTTAAATTCATTCTTGTTTTATCATCAGAATATAAACCTATTCCAAAATATCCGCCAACACAAGCACTATCGGGCCATTCAAAATAAGCATATATAAAATTACTTAAATTCAATATGCTATCAAAAGGCAAATACACAAAATTAACCCATACTCCTCCTCCCGCACCATATCCATCTACTATATCAATTAGATATTCTTTTTCATAAATAACATTAAAAGAAGCATCCATTACACCTATTTTAAATCCCGCAGGAGAAAGTGGGTCATAAGCTGATGTTTGACCTATTAAAGCATAAAACCCTTCTACTGGTGTTGTATCATATAACATAAAGCCTTGTGCAACTGATTTCAAAGATTGATTATCACAAGCCAAACGACTAATTTCACAACCTTGCGGAAGATACATTAAATTATCATAATGTCCATTATTATAACAAATATTTTCATTCATTATTTCAGGAAGTATATAAGTATAGGTTATGGTATCTATACTATTCATACCTACTATCGGCTGTACAATTATTGTGTCTGATGGTTGAGAAAAAGAACAATGTGCTATTAAACTTAATAAAATTATAAATAATCCCTTTTTCATATCTCATTATTTTTATTGGTTATTACTAATTTGACTCACATTCTATTGTTTGTTGCAAAACATTCCCTTGAAATTGATTCGGCATCCAATTTATTGGAAAATTAGGTATTTGTAGTTGATATAAAAAAGTCGAAACAAAAGGAATTTGTCCTAAAAAGGAAGGTCTTAATTTTCTACTCGTATTACAATATTGAATATTACTATTTATATTTTTTGCAAATAAACCTTGCATAGAGTAACTATTAACCCCTGCTCCTATAACTTTACAATCATGAGAGAATGGAATAATATCATTTAATATATAGCCTTTTTCTGGTTTTATTGCATTGATACTATAAGGTGTCTCTGCTCTTGGGTTTATTGGAATAATATACGAGGTATATTTTCCTGTATTGTCTAAATTATTATCTTCTAAAATATATAGTTTTCCTGTAAGCGTATCATATTCTGTATCTTTTAAATACATCATCTTATCATTGTGAGGAATTGCTTGGGTGTTTGTAATAGTTAAATTACCTTCATTCAATATGCTATTTAATACATAAAAATCATTAGTATTCATCCCTATTGCAGTAGTCGTTATAGCCATTTCGTTATTTCCTATATAACTAATTTTAATTTGGTCTGAAAATATAGCATCAGGAGCTAAACTTGTTATTGTATTGTAATTATATTTGTAATGTAGTTGATAAGAAAAAGATGTGGAAGATAAATTATGTTTCATAAACCTATTAACTGTTATTTTTGCACTTCCTGTATCTTCTCCTACAATTATTACATATTTAGCTCCAACTGCAATATCGGATAATTGCTCATAAGGAAACAATGTACTACCAAAAATATTGCAAACCGAATCTGGAAACATATCTACTATCATTGCTGTATTTGTTTGCGTAGTTCCGATAGCTACTACATGGTCTTTACCGTATGTTTCGTATGCAACTAATTTTTTAAGTTTAGAACTTGGATTTATATCCATTATTTCATATACACAATTTTGATTTCCTAAAAATTCATGTACATTAAACCGTCCTATATAGCCTACATCATTTCCATTTACTGTTCTGTATCCACAAAAATATGCAGAATCATTTACTAATTCTACATCTGAAACGACGCATTTCGTGTCATTAAGAAATCCTTCAAAAATAGGATTACCATTTTCCCATAATCTGAAAGCATAATGATTGATTCCTATTTTATTTGTTGTGGTTAATAACATGTTTGGGTAATATTCTTCTATGTTTTGAACATTTTTTGATGATTTTAAACTATCTTCACAAAGTAATGTACTTTCATTTGATATCCAATCTTGTGCTTGTGTATATGTAATACATAAAAGCAAGAATGATAATATTATTATTTTCTGCATAATTTATCGTTTTTTATTTCTATTCTTATTATTAATTATTCCTTGCTTTGATTGGTTTTATTTTAACGATGTTTGCTCAAAGCAAGTAGAAAGCAAACATCTCTATTTGCTTAAATTGTTCTTGCAAAGGTAGGTTATGCTTTTATGTTTTTGCATAATATTTGAATATGTCTTGCAAAGATAGAAATATTTCTAAGAAAAAGAAAAATAATCCTAAGGAATTTTCAATTTTTCCTTAGGATTATTTTCGTAAAGCTAAGACTTATTTTTCGCTTTCTTTACTATCTTATCACAATCTTTTTGTTCGCAAAGCCTCGTTGGGTTTTTATTCTTACGATGTATGTTCCGCTTTGAAGATTTGATACGTCTATTGTTTCAATGTTTTGACTGCCTTCTTTTCTAAGTACAACTTGTCCTAAGGCATTATGTATTTCTATTTCCTTTACCTTAAAAGATGATTGCACTGTTACAATATCCTTTGCAGGATTTGGGTAAATGTTAGAATATCTATCAACCGTAGCATTATAAAGCGACATATCTGTTGTGTCATTTGTATCAAAATTTATACCATCTCCCAAAGTAGAGTCTGTTTCTGCAAAGATTGGAAAGAAATACATTTGACAAGTGTTTGGAATAGGAGCGGATGCATTTCCCGGTTCACTTCCCCAAAGATTCCAATAGTCATAACCAAAACCAAAACGTTCTGAATCACGGAATGGATGTTGATCCCATAGCATCCAAGGTGTGGCTGCTGTATCTTCTGCTGTCCTTATCAAAGATGGGTCGTAGACTGCACAATCTTTTACAAACAATACTCTATTTAAACGTGTAGAAGTAATTGTTACATCTTCAACAATATAGAACAATCCATTCATATTTATAGGATTATCAAAATAAAATTCTATATAAGAGTAATTTGGACTACATGTTAATATAAAATTAGTATCTATATCTACCGATGCTATTTCTCTATCTAAAGTATTATTCATTATTTTAAGTTTTCCTTTTGGGGCATTTATCAATTCTTGATTTTCAAAAGGACAAATTAATTGTTTTTTTTGCTGAGATGTTAAACTATAATCATTTGAAAGATCTTCCGCTAATGCCAACTTTAAATTAACTCCTACTGCAACGCCTTGAATTGTTAATAATGTATCTGTATAGCAAGGCTGTGCTCTATCAACTATTCTATTCCCTATACCCGTAGCCAGAAAATGGAAATGTCCTCTTGTTAATCTATTGTGTTCATTTTCATTATAATAATTAAAAGCAGATGAACAGAAATCTACATCTATATAATCTGGAAGGAAATAATTATTTGGTGGATTAGAGTTTTGTCCTTTCACAACAAAAGAAGAAACTAAAACTGCTACTAAAATAAATACTGATTTTTTCATATCAATTTGTTTTTTTATTGTTATTACTTATTTTTATTATTGACATATTATGTTATAGTTAATTGCATTAGGTGTGATATTTCTTAATGTATTATGCTTTTGTCCTACAATATAAGTATAAGAAGGTATTCCTGATATTTGATTTAAATGAAATGTTATCACAATTTTCTGATTGAAAATTGTAGCACAATTATATGGCTGTGAAGAATTCCTTTCGCAATCAAATATTACAACACCATTTGCAGTATCTTTAGTGATTGCGGCATAATAATAATCGTCATATCTTGTTAAACTATTGTATAACTTAATCCCTCCATTTGATTCAGGTGATGGTTGTACAGATTTAGCAATGTACGCACTTTGATTAAATGGTTCCATCTCAAATATCTCATCGTACCCATAATGACCATTTGCAAGATATAACAATTTGTCATCTTCTTTACAAAACTCCAAATCAATTGGTCTTAATTTTGCATTATTTACTTCTAAACATTGTTTATTTATTATGTTGATTCCCGATGATGCATCATAAATAGCAAAATCTGTTTTATAGGTTTTGTGCAATGTTGGTGCTTCGTGAGTGTATGCTAATGCAAATACATCATCCACAAGGTTTTCTAATAGATATTTATTGTATGATAAATCTGGGTGAGAGAAGATAGAACCTGTGTATTGTTGAATATCGTCTCCGTAAAATGAAGATATTATCAATGTGCTATTATCTATTCTTTCAATAGTCGATATATATTTCGTTCCAACTGATAGAGTTTTAAATCTATATTGACTTTCTATTATTTGGTATGATGTATTAGCATCTCTATGTAAGTGTATTAAAAATCTTTCATCTGCTATTGCCGCTATATGTATTTTTTCGTCTAATTCATATACTTCTAATTCGCTGACTTCTCCAACAATTATTGGATCGTTTATTAACTCTATGTGAGCAGGATCAGGGCTTGAAGAAAACATATTTTCAGTTTTTGTCCAACCAATAAATCCTACTCCATTATTAGTGCCACAAAAGTAGATATAATCTTCAAAAATTTTAAAATCACAAACCTTCAATCCAATATAAGCACCTTTTCCTCCATTATTATTCATAGACAAAGTAAATTCGGTACCACTTGTTGAAAAAGGTATTGATAATACTAAATTTTCTTTATCAATATTTCTGATTTTTATTGAATCATAATAAATCCCACCTATAGTAAAACTCGTATTTCTTTTTAATGTTGCTGTACTATTTTGATTCATTATTTGTTGCATTTGTGAAAATGCGAATATTGGTAATAATACCAATAGTAATATTATACTTCTTTTCATATTCTTATTTTTTTGAAAATTGTAAATCTAATTGTTTTTTCTTTTGCTTTGATTGATTTTATTTTAACGATGTTTGCTCAAAGCAAGAGCGAAAGCAAACATCGTTATTTGCTTAAATTGTTCTTACAAAGGTAGGTTATGCTTTTATGATTTTGCATAATATTTGAATATGTCTTGCAAAGATAGAAATATTCCTTTGAATTAAAAAAATAAAGCAAAGAAAAATTAAATTATTTCTTAGCTTTTTTTCGCTTATAGTCTGCCTTTTTTTATGTAGGTGATAATCAAGCGAAATAGCATTAAGAAATTATACCATAAGGTTGTGATTAAGCCGTAGTGATTGCGCATTATGCGAAATCTTTCTTTGTTGGCTTTCACTATGTGTTTGCTACTCAATCCTCCTGATAGGAATTTGGAAATGTATGTGTTTGTATTTACTATTTTTTTTGCGTTTTCAATGGATGTAAGCACCCAATCGTAGTCGGCTGTTATGCGATAAGAGGTGTTGTACTTTGGTGCTATGGTGCGTTTTATGAATATGGATTGATGACAGACTGTCATACCCCAACGAAATGAGTCTTTGGTGAGTTGTTTTGGTGGTCCGAGTCTGCGACTTCCTATTTCTTTTTGGTTTTCTGCAAGTATCATTGTGTCACCATAGTAAATATCTACATCGTCTTGGTGATTGGCAAAGACTTTTTCTAAGGTATCGGGAGAGTAAAACATATCTCCTGCATTGATATAAATAACATATTCTCCGTTTGCAAGGTCTAAGCCTTTGTTCATTGCGTAATAAAGTCCGTTATCGGGCTCACTTATCCATAAATTGATGATATCTTGATTTTCTTTAATGATTTGTTTTGTATTGTCTTTCGATGCTCCGTCTATTACTATGTATTCTATTTCGGAATAGGTTTGTAGGCGTAGTGATTTTATGGTGCGTTGCAATAAATGTGCTGAATTGTAACACACGGTTATGACTGATACTAATGGTTTTTTGTGCATCTTTTTCTATTTTTTATTAAAACGGATTTTATTGCCGTTTAGTGTGAATATGCCTTCATCTAACATTTGTCTTATGAAGTTTATGGTTCTTTCTCCTTCGGGAAAGTCTGTGTTATTTTCAAAATAGGTGATTGGTTTTTCGCCTTGTAAAAGGGCTTTTACTATTTTTTCTTCTAAGGTTTGATGCTCGGTGTGGGCTTCAAGGCATCTGTCGCATTTTTTGCATTTTTCGGTTTTTATGTCGAAGTATTGGTGTATGTATTGTTCTCTACATTCAACATTTTTTAAGTAATCTATCATTTTTTCTGATCTTGCTATTGAGTTTTCTTTTAGTTGTTGGTAGTTTTTTTCGGATATGTATATTTCTTCTTTCTTTACGCGGTCTTGTAGAAAGATTATGTATTCTCCTGCTTTGAATCGAAGGTAGGTTATAACGCCCATTTTTTCTAAACTTTTGAGTTTAATGATTACTTGTTCTTTTTCCCACCTTAAATAATTGGCTATTTTTTGTTCGTCTATGAATGTGTATTCTATGTGATTGCATTCGCAAATTCTGAGTAAGGCTGCTAAAAGGGATGAGTAGTCATCGGATATTTTTAGTATGTTTCTTATTTCGAAGTCATTGGATTGGATTTTTACTTTTGAAACGGGGTATTCTCTTTGATTGTATTGGAGTATGGCTTCTCGTGATAGGATTTGTATGGTATTGAATACGGAAATAAAGTCAAAGTGATATTTGTAGCAAAATTCTGTTAGCGAAAAGTCTTTTTCGTAGTTCTTTCCGTCATAGTATGCTATGTTGTATTGGGTGTATAATGCGTTGTAGATTTCTTTTATTTTTTCCATTTCGGGATAGGACATCAGTACTCGTTTTCTTAGATTATTGATGTCTTTTTCGTGCCAATAGAGTATTGCGTAGGCTTCTTTTCCATCTCTTCCTGCTCTTCCTAATTCTTGATAATACTCTTCTATGCTGGAAGGTAAGTCTAAGTGTATTACAAAGCGAACATCTTGTTTGTCAATGCCCATTCCAAAGGCTTTTGTGGCTACCATTACTTTTATTTCGCCTTTTTGCCATTGTTCTTGTCGGGTTTTTCTTTCGTAATTGCTTAATCCCGCGTGGTATTCTGCTACGCTAAGGTTGTGTTTTTTTAGTTCTTCGGCGTAGAGTATTGCATTCTTGCGAGTGGTTACATAGATTAGTCCTGCGCTATCGTATTTTTTTATTATTTCTATCGTTTTACCGATTTTATCATTGTCTTCAAATACATAGTAGTTTAGGTTTTCTCTTTGAAAACTCCCTTTTAGACAATTGTTTTTTTTGAATTCAAGATTCGTTTGTATGTCTTCTATGGTTTGATTGGTGGCTGTGGCTGTTAAGGCAAGGATTGGGACTTGTGGATAGTAGGCTCGCAGGGTGGAAATTTCTCTATATTCTGGGCGGAAGTCGTGTCCCCATTCTGAAATACAGTGTGCTTCATCTACTACTATGAGTGAGGTTTGCATTTGATAGAGATAGTGTTGAAATACTTTGTTTTTTATGCGTTCAGGCGTAATAAACAAGAATTTATACTTCATTGTTATTACTTTATTCAATACATTATCAAGTGTGTTATGGGAAATCTCTTCGCTAAGACAACATGATTTTATTCCTTTTCTTTCAAGCGAATCGCTTTGATCCTTCATTAGGGAGATAAGTGGGGAAATTACTATGCAAATTCCTGCTTTCATAAGTGCGGGTACTTGATAGCAAATGCTTTTTCCGCCTCCTGTTGGCATTAGGGCTAAGGTATCGTTATCTAAAAGAACTGAGCTTATGACTTGTTCTTGGATTGAACGAAAGGAGTCATAAGCCCAATATGTTTTTAATACTTGTCTCGCTCTTTCAAGCATTGATTTATTCCTCAAAAGTAAATGGAGAGTCAAAGTTTTTTAACTTTCCTAAAATTTTATCTTTATCGGATAATATAGGATTGTCTATTTTCCAATCTATATTTAAGTCTTCGTCTGACCAAAGTATGCCATCCTCGGATTCTTTGTTGTAGAAGTTAGAGCATTTGTATGAGAAAATGGTGTTATCTTCTAAACTTAGAAAAGCATGTCCAAAGCCTTCTGGAAGATATAGCATTTTCTTTGTCGTACTGTCTAATTCTACTGCTTTATATTTACCGTATGTTGGTGAGCCTTTTCGTAAATCTACTGCAAAGTCTATGATACTACCTCTAACAACTCTTACTAATTTTGCTTGTGCAAAGGGTGGCTTTTGAAAGTGTATGCCTCTCAATACGCCTTTTGAGGACATTGATTCGTTGTCTTGCACAAATATTTGCTTAAAGCCAAGTTGAGAGAGTTTTTCTTGATTGTAGGTTTCGCAAAAGTAACCTCTCTCATCTCGAAAGACATCTGGCTCTATTATTAGCAAGCCTGGTAGTTCTGTTTGTAGTATTTTCATTTTTTATCCGTGTATTGCTTTGTTGTATGCAGCTTCTATTGCTTCCATTACGGCTTCACTCATTGTTGGGTGTGGGTGTACGCTTGATGCTACTTCTTCTGCTGTAAGTCCTTTTTGACGTGCAACTACGATTTCGGCTATCATTTCTGTTACGTTGTCGCCTATCATACTGCATCCAAGGATTTCATCTGTTTTTGCATCGATTACTACTTTTACAAAGCCGTCTCTGTTTCCGCTTGCTGCTGCTTTGCCTGATGCCATATACATAAATTTGCCTACTCTTACTTCTCTGCCTTCGGCTTCGGCTTTTGCTTTTGTTAATCCTACGCTTGCAACTTCTGGTGTAGTGTATGTACAGCCTGGTATGTTAGAATAGTTTACTATTTCAGGATTTAAGCCTGCTATTTTTTCAACGCATACTACTGCTTCTCGGCTTGCAACGTGTGCTAAGGCTGGTCCGTGTACTATGTCGCCTATTGCATATACGCCTTCTACGTTTGTGCGATAGTAGTCATCAACTTCTATTTTTCCTCTTTCGAATTTTACTCCTGCTTCTTCTAATCCTAAGTTTTCTACGTTAGTGCTTACTCCTACTGCTGAAAGAACTACATCGCATTCTATTACTTGTTGTCCTTTTTTACTGCTTATGTTTACTAAGCATTTGTCTCCGCTCGTATCTACGCTATCTACTGAGGTTGAAGTAAGGACTTTCATTCCGTTTTTCTTGAAGCAACGTTGTAATATTGAGCTTACTTCTTCGTCTTCGTTAGGAACTATGTTTGGCATGTACTCTATCAAAGTTACTTGTGTGCCTAATGATTGGTAGAAGTGTGCAAATTCACTTCCTATCGCACCTG
Source organism: Candidatus Onthomorpha sp. (assembly GCA_045644685.1). Taxonomy (GTDB): domain Bacteria; phylum Bacteroidota; class Bacteroidia; order Bacteroidales; family P3; genus Onthomorpha. The sequence continues at coordinate 64,792 of JAZRHI010000003.1, read as the reverse complement.
AGCCTACTACTACCATTGATTCTGGTTGTTCTTTCAATGTCATGGCTTGACGGTATCCGATGATTTTCTTTCCGTCTTGTGGCATATTTGGTAGGTTGCGTGAACGCGCTCCTGTTGCTAAGATAATGTGTGTTGCTTCATAGATTGTTTCTTCTCCTTCTGCGTTTTTAACAACTACTTGTTTGTTTGCGTTTAGTCTTCCTTCGCCTTCTATTACTGTAATGTTGTTTTTTTGCATTAGGTGTTCAACTCCTTTGCGCATATTTGTAGCAACGGTGCGTGAACGTTCTACTATCGCTTCCATATTTGGCTTTGCAGCTGTGGCATCTAATTCTATGCCATAGTTTGCTGCGTGTTTCATATATGTGTAGGCTTGTGCAGATTTCAAAAGGGCTTTTGTAGGAATACAACCCCAGTTTAAACATATTCCTCCTAAGTTTTCTCTTTCTACAACTGCTGTATTAAATCCTAATTGTGATGCTCTCACCGCTGCAACGTATCCTCCTGGACCGCTACCTATTACTATTACGTCAAATTTCATCGTTATTATTTTTTAATTTTATCTATTGCTTCTGTTACGTTTATTGCAAAATCTGCTAACTTTTCACATTGTGCGTATAATGTGCTATATGAAATTCCTGTTTGATAAGAATATTCATTTTGTTTTACGGATTCTGTATGTTCTGCTCTTAGTTTATCTCTGTATTCATTGATTTGATGTTCTAATTCTTTTGCTCTATCTACTGTTATAGTGTGATAATTTCCTGAAAGATTGTTATTCATCTCTATTATTGCTTCTCTAACCAAAGTGAACATACGTTGCAATTTTCCATTCATTTCTTCATTGTAAGAAATGTTTTGTTTGTTTTTGCTTTCTATTGTAAGTGATAGTTGATAGCAAGAGTCGCCTATGCTTTCAAGGTTATCTACTATTCGTAGCATTGCACTGATTTCTTGTGATGCTCCAAGACTTAATCCTTTTTCTGATACTTTTGTTAGATAGTTCGCAATCTCTACTTCCATTCTATCGGTTATTTCTTCGTATTTTTTAGTTCTACTCATTAATTGGTCAAATTTCTTTTCGTCTTTTAGTTCGAATAATTCCGGAATAAAGTCATACATTCTAACTACTCGTTTTGAGAATGCTTGTATTTCTTGTTTTGCAGGTTCTATTGTTAATTCTCCTGCTGACATAAAGCCTGCTGGAATAAATTTAAGTCTAAATTCTTCTTCTTCATTTGTTGGTATCAACTTCTTAACTAATTTTTCTATTGAAGGAATGAACCAAACTAATACGCATGTGTTAATAATATTGAAACAGCTATGGAAAAGTGATAATGCCACAGGTACTGCTGTTGCTTGCACTAATGGATTTGCTCCTTCTATAACTTCTACTAATTCTCCTATAAGAAATAAGAATGGTTTAAAGAGTATCAATGCCCATACAACACCTATAAGGTTAAAGACTGAGTGTGCTAAGGCTGCTCTTTTAGCTGTTGAATTTGCCATAAGAGCTGATATATTTGCTGTAATTGTTGTTCCTATGTTTTCTCCTAATACTAAGGCTGCTGCTACTTCAAAGCCTATCAATCCTTGGGCACACATTACTAAGGTTACGGCCATCATCGCCGAAGAAGACTGTATTATAACTGTCATCACAGTTCCTATCAATACGAATAATATATATGATAGGTATCCATAATTTGACATCGATGCTATAAAACTTAATACAGAGGAATATTCAGGTTGTTTAAAATCTGGCATACCTGATTGTAATGCTTCAAGACCCATAAATAATAAGGCAAAGCCTATTAAAAATTCTCCTATCGATTCTTTGCCTTTTATGAAAAGGAATGGTGCTGCAATTGCTATTACAGGGAAGATTATTGTTGCAATTGAGAATTTAAATCCTAAAAGTGAAACTATCCAAGCTGTTACTGTTGTTCCAATATTTGCTCCCATGATTACGGCAATAGCTCCTGTCAAACTCAATAAGCCAGCATTTACAAAGCTTACTACCATTACGGTTGTGGCCGAGGAAGATTGTATAAGTGTTGTAATACCTGCTCCTGTTAATACTCCGCTGAAACGGTTTGAAGTCATTTTTGAAAGTATGCTTCTCATCTTATCTCCTGCAATCTTTTGCAAGCCATCACTCATTACTTTCATTCCATAAAGGAACAATCCTATTGCTCCTACAATTTCTAATACTTTTAGTAAGTTATCCATCTTCTAATTTATTATTTTTTCCTTTTAAAAATTTGGGAGCAAAGATACAACTATTTGATTTAATCTTCAAAATAATGTAAACAAAAAAAGGACTCAAAAATCATTTGAATCCTTCTAAATATATATTATGAATTGGTTACTCTGTTATTCTTTTCTCTATCGCTTCTAAATTTGTCTTAAATTGTTTGTCTGTATCATAACTATTTTGCACTGAACGGCAAGCATGCAACACTGTTGCATGATCCTTATTTCCACATTTATTTCCTATTGTTGCCAATGAAGATTGTGTGTGTTTACGAGAAAGGAACATAGAAATATGTCTTGCCGCAACAACCTCACCTTTTCTTGTTTTTGAAAGCATTGTTTCAATAGGTATTTTAAAATAATCGCAAACTACTTTTTGTATGTATTCGATTGATATTTCTTTATTATTACTTCTAACAAACTTATCAATCATATCTTTTGCTAAATCCAAAGTAATCTCTTGTTTCGCTATACTAGAACGCGCAATCAATGAAATCAAAGCTCCTTCTAATTCTCTAACACTTGAATTTATATTGTATGCTAAGTACTCTATTACATCCTGTGGCATTGTAATACCATCCTTAAAGAGCTTCTTCTCTATAATTTGCATTCTTGTTTGCGCATCAGGCATTTGCATTTCTGCACTTAACCCCCATTTTAACCTCGAAATCACTCTTTGCTCCAAACCAGACAAGTCTGCCGGTGATTTATCCGATGTTATAATCAACTGTTTATTTGCTGCATGAAGCCCATTAAATATTTGAAAGAATACTTCTTGCGTACCTGTTTTATTAGCGAAGAATTGAATGTCATCTATTATTAAAACATCTATCATCATTTGATAGAATTGTAAGAAGTCATTACGAGTATTATTCTTGGTGCTATCAACAAATTGTTGGAAGAATTGCTCTGCACTTATATAAAGGACTGTTTTTTCAGGATATCTCCTTTTTGTTTCCAATCCTATTGCATGTAGCAAGTGTGTTTTACCTAAACCAACGGCACCATGTATGAATAAAGGATTGAAAGCTGTCTTTCCTGGATTTTGAGCAACTGCATAGCCTGCTGAACGAGCTAATTGATTGCAACTTCCCTCAACAAAATTATCAAAAGAATAGTTTTCGTTTAACTGAGAATTAACTTTAACCTTTCGAATTCCTGGTATCACGAAAGGATTTGGCAAATCTCTTGATTGAGCATCTAAATTAACAGGTACATTTTGAGCATAGTTTTGGGTTGCAGTAATATTATTTGAAGGCAACACAGAATTTCCTCCTGTGTTTTTGATTCCTGTATCTAAAACAACTGAATACATTAACCGAGCATTATGTCCTAATTCTTTTCTTATAGACGCCTTCAATACGTCAATATAGTTTTCTTCTATGAACTCATAAAAAAACATACTCGGTACCTTCAAGGTCAATACATCTTCTTCTAATTTTAATGGTTCTAATGGTTTGAACCATGTTTCAAACAATTTTTTATCAGATATATTATCCTTGATAAAACTCAAACAATTTTCCCAAACTTGTTTACAATCTTTTCTCATAACCTAGTTAAATGATACTATTTTCCCGTATTTTTTTAGTGTAGCAAAATTACATGCTTATTTCTTAAAAATAAAATCGATTTTTTTTTGACTTATTCAACTATTTATATTATGTAACATTTAAGACATTTTGTCCTTTTTCGGGACAATCATTGCTTAACTATACTAAATCATTCATTAACATAGACATCCAAATATAAAATTTAAAAAAAATCAATTTTACAATTTCCATATATAATTCTTTCAAGAAAAAAAAATATTTTGGTGTTTTTTTTCAACATATTCGATGTTGAAATCTCTAAAAAAAGCATTTTTTTTGTTATTCTTCGCAAAGAAATTCTAATCTAATTGTTGAAGTTGGCGGAATAGAATTTTCAAATTTTGATACGTTTCTTTTTTCTACCAATACTTCTATTTGACAGTTCAAATCAAAGATTTGATGCTTTTGCTCCGCATTGTTTTGCTTTAATATATTCATTACCAAATTCATATCTTCGTAAGCAAAATATATACAATACTTATTTTTTACTTGTTTCTCAATTATTTCTGCCTGAGCAATACATTCGGCGGAAGATTCTTTATATGCTTTTATCAATCCACTTACTCCGAGTTTCGTTCCTCCAAAGTATCTTACTACAACTAACAATACATTTGTTAAATTATTTGATTGTAATTGCCCATATATTGGTTTGCCTGCTGTGGAAGAAGGTTCACCATCGTCATTCATTCTAAATTGCTCTTTATCTGCTCCTATGATATAGGCATAGCAATGATGTGTTGCATCGTAGTATTTTTTCTTTAATTGAGTCAAAATTTCTTTTACTTCATCCACAGAGGTTACAGGATAAAGAAAGGATAGAAATTTACTACCCTTTTCTTTATATAGACTTTCTACTGCTTTGCTTATAGTAAAATAGTTTTCTGCCATTTTGTTTCTATGATTTTTCTATTGTAGCATAGGAACTATTCTCTTCAATGATTTAATAAATATATCTATATCTTCAAAATCGGTATATAAAGCAAATGATGCTCTTGCTGTTCCTGGTATATTGTAATGTTGCATCACTGGTTGAGCACAATGATGTCCTGTTCTGATTGCAATTCCTAATTGGTCTAATAAAGTTCCAACGTCAAATGGATGGGATTTTCCAACTAAGAAAGATATTGCTCCTGCTTTGTGTGGTGCGTTACCGATTATTCTTAATCCTTCTATGCTTTCTAATTGTTCTGTGGCGTATTGCATTATCTTATCTTCGTGAGCAATTATATTATCAAAGTTTAATTGTTCTATATATTCTAATGCTTTTCCAAATCCAATGACATCTGCAACAGAAGGTGTGCCTGCTTCAAATCTATATGGTGCAACATTATAAGTAGTCTTTGCGAAAGTTACTTCTTTTATCATTTCTCCTCCGCCTTGATAAGGGTGCATTTGTTCTAATAGCTCTTTCTTTCCGTAAAGTACTCCTATACCCATTGGAGCGTATATCTTATGTGCAGAGAAACAATAGAAATCGCATCCTAAGTCTTGTACGTCTACCTTTAAATGCGGTATCCCCTGAGCGCCATCGGCAATTAAAAAAATATTCCTTTGCTTTATTTTTCTAACTCTTTGAAATATTTTTTTAATATCGTGTATTATTCCTAACGAATTTGATACTTGTGCAAGGGATAGTATTTTTGTTTTTTCATTCACCAAACTATCTAATTTGGATGTGTCATAGGTTCCGTCTTCATTTATTGGCAATACTCTAAGTTTTGCTTTTGTTCTTTCACAAGCCATTTGCCACGGAACTATATTTGAATGATGTTCACTTTCCGATACGATTATTTCATCATCTTCTTCTAAATAGTGCGATAGACTTGTTGCTAATAAATTCAAACTTTCAGTTGTGCCACGAGTGTAAATTATTTCCGAACTATATTCTGCATTTATAAATTTTCTTATTTGCTCTCGTACTTGCTCAAACTTATCGGTTGCAATTTGACTTAGAGTGTGGACTCCTCTATGAACATTTGCATTATACTTTTGATAATATTCGCTTATAGCCTCTATTACTGGTATTGGTTTTTGGGTAGTTGCTGCATTATCAAGGTAAATAAGTGGTTTATTATTTACCTTGATATCCAAAATTGGAAAGTCTTTTTTTATTTGTTTTATATCCATTGCACTATTTCTCTAATACTAAATCTGGTATTTGGTCCATTGTTTTCACATAATGGAATGTCAATCCTTCTAAATATTCAGAGTTTATATCTTCTACGTCTTTTTTATTACTTTCAGAAAGAATGATGTCTGTAATATTTGCTCTCTTTGCAGCAAGTATTTTCTCTTTTATTCCACCAACGGGTAATACAGAACCCCTTAAAGTAATTTCTCCTGTCATTGCAAATTTGGAATTGACTTTTCTACCACTAAATAAGCTGTAAATTGCGGTAAACATTGTTATTCCTGCACTTGGACCATCTTTTGGAGTTGCCCCCTCTGGAACGTGAAGATAAATATCTTGGTTTTCAAACTCTTCTTCGTTTAATCCGAGTTCTTTGGCGTTTGATTTTATGTATTCGTATGCTAAAGTTGCAGATTCCTTCATCACGTTTCCAAGATTTCCTGTAAGATTGATATTTCCTTTTCCTTTTCCCTTACTTGCTTCAATGAATAATATCTCTCCTCCTACCGAAGTCCATGCTAAGCCTGTTACAACGCCAATCATATCTTTTTCTAAATGAAGATTATGAGTTGCAATAGGCAATCCTAATATTTCTGCTAAATCAGAAGGTTTCACTACTTTATTATAGTCTTCTTCTTTCACTATTTGAACTGCTCTATGACGAACAAGTTTTGCTATTACTTTATCTAACTGACGCACCCCCGACTCTCTTGTGTAATTATTTATTAAAGCACTTATCGTATCGCTTGAAAGAGATATGTGTTTTTTGTTTAAGCCGTGTTCTGATAATTGTTTTGGAAGCAAATGCTTTGTTGCAATCATTTGTTTCTCTTGTTCTATATAACCCGACACGTCGATAATTTCCATTCTATCAATCAAAGCAGGGTGTACATTAGACAAGCTGTTTGCTGTTGCAATAAACATTACATTGGATAGGTCATAATCTATATCTAAATAGTTATCGTGAAATGCTGTATTTTGCTCTGGGTCTAACACTTCAAGCATTGCAGAAGCAGGGTCGCCATGAGCACTCATTCCCGCCACTTTATCAATTTCATCTAATACGAATACAGGGTTTGAACTCTTTGATTTAGAAATAGATTTCAATATCCTACCCGGCATTGCTCCTATATAAGTTCTTCGATGTCCTCTAATCTCGCTTTCATCACCCAATCCACCTAAGGCAACTCTCACATATTTACGCCCTATTGCCTTTGCAATACTTTTCCCCAACGAAGTCTTTCCAACACCCGGAGGACCTACCAAACATAAAACAGGAGATTTCATATTACCTTTTAATTTTAAGACAGCAAGGTATTCTATTATTCTTTTCTTTACTTTCTCCAATCCATAATGGTCTGCGTCCAAAATCTTGCGAGCCTTATCTAAATCAAAATTATCGTTGGTAAATTCATTCCAAGGTAAATCTATCATAAAATTCAAATAGTTCAACTGAATAGAATAGTCAGGTGAACTAATGTGCATATTAGATAGTTTTCTAATTTCTTTTTCAAAAGTTTCTGCTACTTCTGATGTCCATTTCTTATTTTGAGCCTTTTTTCTTAATTCTGCGATTTCTAAATCGCTTGGCGAACCGCCTAATTCTTCTTGAATAGTTTTCAACTGTTGGGTAAGCAAATAATCTCTTTGTTGCTTATCCATATCGTGTGAAACTTTCTTTTGAATTTCTAATTTAAGCTTTTGTAGTTCTAATTCTTTGTTTAAGATTGATAAAACTTTGTTCGCTCGTTTTGAAAAGTCGTTTAATTCCAATAATTTTTGCTTTTCAGATACTCCTATATCTAAATGAGCGGCAACATAGTTAAGTAAAAAATATGGATTTTCTATATTTTGTATAGCAAAACTTGGATCTGACGGAATATTAGGAGTCATTTTCAAAATTCTTAGATAAGTATCCTTTACCGCTTCCGCAATAGCCATGTAGTTTTCAGGCAAATCTTTTGCTTTATCTGGATATTCTTTAACTTTTCCAAACCAATATGGTTCTGTTTGCGTAAGTTCTTCAAGACAAAATCTATCTAACCCTTGAAGAATTACCATTGTAGTTCCGTCTGGCATATTCAGTGTTTTCACTACTTTTGCCATTGTTCCTATTTTATACAAATCTCCATTCTCAGGATCGTCAATAGCAATGTTTTTTTGTGTTTTTTGTGCTACAATTCCTATGATTTGTTTGTTTTTATATGCCGTTTTTATCAGTTTTACTGATTTTTCTCGTACTGCAGTTATAGGTAATATAACCCCTGGAAAGAACACATTTCCTCTCAAAGGTAAAATAGGCAACAGCTCTGGCATTTCAGAAACTGATAAGTCTTTTACATTCTCTTCTGTCAGCAATGGAATAATCTCAGGCTCTCCCGCTCCCATCATTTCTGTTAAATCTACCAAATCTTTATTAACCATTATCTTAATTTCTTATTTTTTAAAGTTTGATTATAAACACTGACTAATATATCTTTATCCTCCTTAGACATTACTATATTTCTTCTTTGATACATCTTTTCAGCAACTTCAATTGCTTTGTCAATATCAAAAGTTTTTAAGCCAACCGTACCACCCCAAACAAAAGATGGTATATAATTTCTTTGATAACCATGTCCGTAAATATTAGAACTAACACCTATAATTGTTCCTGTATTAAACATGGTATTTATTCCACACTTTGAGTGATCTGCCATAATAGTTCCAAAAAACGTTTGTCCCGTTGGCACAAAAGTATTTTTCTCTATACTCCATACTCTCACTTCTTCATAAGTATTTTTTAAGTTTGAAGCATTTGTATCTGCCCCAATATTACACCACTCTCCTATTACCGAATTACCAATAAATCCATCGTGTGCTTTATTACTATATCCAAAAATCACAACATTAGACACCTCTCCTCCAACCTTCACATATGGGCCTAATGTTGTTGCTCCGTAAATCTTAGATGCCACTTTCAATACTGAATGCTCACACATTGCAAATGGCGCTCTTACCACACTTCCTTCCATTATTTCAGCATCTTTTCCAATGTATATAGGCCCATCTTTAACATTAAGTATTGCACATTCAACTACTGCTCCTTCTTCTATGAATATATTTTCTTTATCGCCTATAACCCTATTTGTATCGCTAAGAGGTGCTGATTTTCTTCCTTCTGTAATCAGCTTAAAATCTTCTCGCAAGGCTCTATCATTATAAACGAATACATCCCAAGGATTAGTAATTTTTAATAAATCTTCGTTTATTTCTATTTCCTTAGAACTTTCTTCTTCATCTGATAAGAATTGTTCTTTTGTTTTGTACATAGCGATAATATTATTATCACTAACCAAGGTTTGTCCTATTTGCAGTTTCTTTATTGCTTTAACCAATACAGGGGTTGGGCAAATAGAACCATTGATAAGCATCATTTCATCGGAATGAATAATTGGATATTTTACAGACAGATAGTCTTCTGTTACTGTTGAAGTCTTTTCTCCTAAATATATTTCCCATTTCTCTCTGATTGTTAAAATCCCTATTCTTATATCGCAAACTGGACGTGTGTAAGTTAATGGTTTTAAAGATTCTCTTGATGCATCAAACAAAATATAATTCATATCTCTTTGTATTATTTATTTATAAATTCTCCTATATTGTATAAGATTACAAAAGTACGAAAATATTATCATATAAATATAAAAAAAACGTTCTAACTTTTTAATCGTAGAACGTTTTTCTTTAAGAATAAACCTTAAAAAATTATTTTAATGTGGTTTTTCTATTTTTATACTTATTCATGAACTTATCAACACGTCCTGCAGTATCCACTAACTTAACTTTACCTGTAAAGAAAGGGTGAGATGTGTTAGAGATTTCCATTTTAATTAGAGGATAGCTAACTCCGTCTATTTCTATTTCTTCTCTTGAAGCCGCGCAACTTCTTGTTATAAACACTTGTTCATTAGACATATCCTTAAAGGCACAAAGTCTATAAGTTTTTGGATGAATATCTTTTTTCATTTCTTAATTTTTTTGCCGTTTAGCCCATTTTTACTAAACGGGTTGTTAAACACTATTTTAATTTCGGTTTGCAAAGATACAACAATTATATCAGATAGCAATACAAATATTAAAAAATTTATTCGTTTTTATTTTTTTCACTTTCTTCTAGCAATTTAACTTTTGCTTTTAATAGTTGTATTTCTGATTTTGCCTTTTCTATTTTTTTATCAAATTCAGCTTTCAATAAATCTGCTTGTTTGCTATTTGCTAAAAATCCAAGGTTATTTTCCCAAATCATCAAATCACTTTGTAGTTTTTGGATTTGTTCATGCAAAGCACTCTTTTCTCTAGACAAATTTCTCTTTCCTCCTTCCGAAGATTCTAATTTCATTTTAAAGTTATTTAAATTAGATTCCATAGAATCCGATTGAAGTTTATCAAAATGAGCATCGATAGCCTTACGGAACTCTGCATACAAACGATTTCTTTCATTTGTTGAAACATAACCTACCTCTGACCATTGACGTTGAAAATCTTTAATAACATCTAAATTATGTTGTTTATCTTCGGTAAAAGAAAACTCCTTCACAGCTTGAATTAAAGCTTCCTTCTTAGCGATATTTTCGCCTTCCGATTGTTTACGTTCTTGATAATCCTGAGATTTGCGTTCAAAGAATTTATCACAAGCCTCACGGAAACGTGACCAAAGTTTATCTGATTGTTTCTTAGCAACATATCCTACATTTTTCCATTCTTCTTGCAATTTCAACAAATCTTCTGTTGCACGCTTCCAATCACTTCTTTCTGCAATAAGTTCTGCTTGCATACAAAGTTCAACTTTCTTTTGATAGTTTTCATCTTGTGCTTCTCTCATCTTTGCAAAAGCAGCCTTCTTATCTTCATAAAACTTATCAATAGGTTTTTTAAATCTTTCCCAGATTTTTTCATTTTCTTCTTTTGGCACTGGTCCAATTGTTTTCCATAATTCGAATAACTCATCAACCTTTTCTGTTGCTTCATTCCATTCTTTTATAGTAGCAAATTCCAGTTTCAATATTTCTCCTAATTTTTCACATAAAGCAGTCTTAGCAAGAAGATTATTATTTTGTTCTTCTCTTATTTTTTCATAATGCTCTTGACAACGTTTATTTACCGCATCAGAAGCTTTTTTAAATCTTTCCCAAATTTCATCACTCTTATCAGCAGATACTCTTCCAATTTCTTTCCATAATTGATGACATTCTTGCAATTGCCTAAAAGAATCATTTATTGAAGGTTCCAATAATAAATTCTCTACTCTTTCACAAAGAGCAATCTTCTTTTTCATTCCAATTTCCAAAAGTTCTCTATTTATTTTTACTTTATCATAGAACTTTTCAATCAAGAAATGATAAGACTCCCATAAAGTATTAGCTTCCGAGCGAGGAACCGCACCTATCTCTTTCCACTTATTTTGAATTTGATTAAACGTATCGTATATTTCCTTTAAAGAACCTTCTTGTTGCAACAACACTCTCAATTCTTCAAGAACTGCTTTCTTCTTTTCTAAATTATCTATCTTATCTTGTTCTTGTTTTTCCAAATATTTTTGTCTTCTTTCTCTATACTCACCATATAGTTTACGGAAGTCTATATCTAACTGATCTAACTCATTCTTATACTCTTCCTTTACTCCACCTTCTTCTAAGAATTTCTCAAAAGCCTTTGTGTAAATCTCTTTACTCTTTGCATCAAAAATATCCTTAATAGCTCTTGCTCTTTGTTTTAGCACATCAAAGTTATTTGCATTTAGCAAATTTTGAAATTCTTTTAATAAATCTTCTCTATCAAGAGTTTGATAGTTTTGCATTACTTGTTCAATGTTTTCTTCAATAGGTTGTTCCATTTTTTCATCTTGCTCAACAAGATTTTCTGAAGCATTCATTAAATCGTCCATACGATAAAATTTAAAAGTTGTTGTTAATTGTTATTACTCTATTTTTTTTTGCAAACTTATAACATTTTTTTAAACCAATGAAATAAAAACATAAAAATTGAGAAAAAATTTGCAGATTCAATTTTTTGTTCTACTTTTGCACTCGCAATGGTTCACTAATGCAAGGTTTTTGCAAAGTGATTAAAAGGGAATCAGGTGAGAATCCTGAACAGTCCCGCTGCTGTAAGTTCTAAAAAAATTGAATAACAATCTTAGCCACTGTTTTCAATAATGGGAAGGCGTTATTCAAAAGAACAAGTCAGAAGACCTGCCATGCAAAGATTAAAAAATAAATTTCAGTCTTCGAGGAAAGGACTAAATTATGAACAAGAAAATTATAGCAATATTAGTATCAATCGTATATTCTTGTGTAGCATTTTCACAAGACACACTTCGAGTAATTACTCTTGAAGGCTTTGAGGTTATAGACTCCTCTTTGGACAATCACAATCAACAAACCTCCTCTCACAAATTAGAAATAGAGAAACTAAAAAAGCTATCAGTTTACGACATTGGTCAAGCCGCAAAATTTCTTCCCGGAGTAACAATCAAAGACTATGGCGGAACAAACGGCTTAAAAACAATATCCGTTAGAGGCTTAGGCTCAATGCACACAAACCTTCTTTACGATGGAATAAGCGTAAGCAACACACAAAACGGACAAATAGACCTATCAAAATTCTCGGTAAACAACGTTGAAGAACTAAGCCTCGACAACGGCAATCGCATAATGAATATGCAAACAGCTAAAAGCCTTGCAAGCGGAAGCGTACTTTCACTCACAAGCAAAAGACCCGTTTTCAGTCCAGAGAGAAACACTAACGGCGACCTATCACTTTCTTACGGAAGTTTCAACCTCTTTAACATAAGCACAAACCTTAACAAAAAGATAAACGAAAAACTTATAATAAACTTTAACTCAGAATTCATAAACTATGAAGGCTCCTACCCTTACACCCTACACTATGGCAATGGAACAAACGATAGCACCTCAAAAGAAAAAAGACAAAACAACGACTTACTATCTACAAAAATAGAATCAAACATCTACGCAAACATTTCAAACAAATCCTCCCTTAAAACAAAGATTTATTTCTACTATGACGAAAAAGGCCTACCAGGCCCTACCACACTATATTACCTATCCTCAGCTCAACGACTTTGGAACAGAGATTTCTTTCTCCAAAACGTCTTTACACACCATTTCAATCAAAACCTATCATACAAAAACCACATAAAACTCTCCACAAACCACACCCGATACTTCGACCCTTACTACAACAACGCACAAGGCTTTCAAGAAGATATTTACAACCAAGAAGAAGCATATTTAAACAACATATTAGCATGGCAAAACAAAAAGAAAACAATTAGCTTTTCACTTACAAACGACCTTTCCCTAAACACCCTTAACGCAAAAACAAACTATGAATTTGACCCAAGACGTTTCAGCAGCATAAGTGCAATAACAAGTGCATTTAAGCACAAAAAACTTCGATTAGATTTCAACCTACTTCACACCCTTACGAAAGACTGGGCAACACTCCACAAAGCCTTTGCAACACAAAACCATTTCAGCCCATTTCTTAGCCTATTACTAAAAGACTCCCACTATGAAATCAGCCTATTCTACAAAGACATATTCCGCATTCCAACCTTCAATGACCTATACTATAACCTTGTTGGAGAACCCAACCTAAAACCCGAAAAAGCCAAACAATACAACCTACACACAGCCTACTTTACACATTGGGGAGAAGAAAGCTATCACAACATCTATTTAGGCATAGACCTATATCACAACAAAGTAAAAGACAAAATAGTAGCCGTACCAAGAAACAACCTATTCATTTGGAGTATGGTAAACTACGGACAAGTAACCATAAACGGCTTAGAAATTAAATTAAACTACACACACGAAAGATTTATAAACAAAGAAAATATGAAAATAAATCTCAACATAATATATAACTACCAACAAGCCATAGATAGCGATAAAAACAGCAATACATACCAACATCAAATACAATACACACCACGCCATAGTGCAAATGCAATTGCAACAATAAGTCTAAAAGACTATTCCCTTGCCTACACACTTTCCGCCGTGGGAAAACGCTACACAATGAACGAAAACACAGATAGAAATTCCCTTGCACCATATTGCGAACACTCCCTAAGCCTTAGCAAAACCTTTAAACATTGGGAAATAAAAATCTCTTGCAACAACCTAACCAACGCACAATATGAAATCATAAAAAGCTACCCAATGTGTGGAAGAAACTATAATTTAAGCATAAAATATAAATTTTAAAAAATAAAAAGCCATAAAAAAAACATTTAGATTAAGCGTATTATTTGCACTGCTTGCAACATTTTACGCATGCGAACCAAACCCACCACAAAACGATGAACCAAAAGAAATCGGCAAAGGCTACTATGTAGTATGCGAAGGACTTTGGGGACGAAACAATGCAAGCCTTGACTTTTACGACATAACAAAAAGCGAAACCACAATAGACATTTTCCAAGAACAAAACGGAGCCTCATTAGGAGACGTAGCCAATGACGTAATAGAAAAAAAAGGAAAACTATACATAGTAGTCAATGGCTCAAACTGCGTAATGGTAGTAAACAAAAAAGACGCTAAAAAAATAGCCCTAATACCTATTACAACAAGCGAAAATCCTCAACCAAGAAACATAGTAACAGAAGGAGCTTACGGATATGTATCTTGCTTTGATGGACACATTTGCATAATAAATCTACAAACAAATAAGATAGATAAAACTATAACTACACAAGGTAGAAATCCTGAGCAAATGGCAATTAGCAATGGCAAACTATACGTTGCTTGCAACGGAGGATTGGACTATCCAAACTATGATAACAAAGTAGAAGTTTACGACTTGGAAACTTTAAATCTGACAAAAACCATAGAAGCTGGCATAAACCCAGGAAATATGATAGCAAAAGACGGATACATCTACGCACAAATAAGAGGAAACTATGGAGATATTCCACAAGAACTTATAAAGATAAATACTCAAACAGATGAAATAGAAGAAAGAGCAAATATAAGCATCAACTCTTTCGATATAGTAGGCGACAAAATCATTTTCACAAACACCGATTACGCCACTTATACAACATCTTATAAGACTATCCCTACCAACAACTTGAACGCAGCAGCAGAAGACTTCATTGCAAATATGCCAGCAGATAAATCAATAATGAGTCCTTATAAAATCTCTCACGATGAAAATAATATCTTCATCACAGACGCAAAAGACTACTCATCAAACGGCAGATGTTTTGTGTTTGATTACGCAGGCAATTACGTATTAGACTTTGAAACCTTCACCTGCCCAACAAAAGTAATCAGCAAGCAATAATAAATCCATTTATACTTATTTTTTATTACTAAATCAAAAAGGTTCGACTAAATTAGCCGAACCTTTATTTTTTGTTTTTAATTTCTTTTTATTCCTTAATCACTTTTCGCATTATTGCTTTGTCGTTATTTGTTAAGCGTAAGTAATACGCACCAGCAGGCAATGATTCAATGTTTATTTCTCTTGCATTAGAGAAAGTAAGAACACATCTACCTGTTTGGTCTATTACTTCTATGCTTTCTATTGTTGAAGAGAAAGTTATTTTGCTGTCAGTTGGGTTAGGATAGAAAGAGAAGTCTGATTCTTCTACGTCAAGTAAAGAAACATTGCTTAAAATATTTAATGTAATAATACTATCACAACCGTCTATTGTTTGTAAATATTGAACATAGGTACCAATTTCACTTTCGTTAAATCCATTTTCAGTATATACATCACCTTCATTAAGAACTGTATCTATAACAATATTATATGAAGGATTAACTGTAACGGTTAAAGTAACAATACTGTCAGTTCCATTAACAGCAGTAAATGTTTGAGTATAAACTCCCGTATTAGTTATGTTAATACCTCCAAAATTTAAACTTGCACCTTCACAAATTGTAGCAGATAATTCTGCACCTGAAATAATAATATCAAAATTAGCAATTAGAGTTGTATCTCCTTGTAATTCTATTATTCTTGGATTTTCTGTATGACCATCATTCCAATTTACAAACCTATAACCCGAATTAGCAATAGCAGTAAGAACAGCTAATTCACAATTACTTTCAATCTCAACATGACCTGCCAAAGTGTTATTTGATGAAACATTAACATCAAAACCATTTTCATAAATTCTATTATTAAAGAAAACATTCCATAAGGCACTTGGATTAGAATAAGCCTCTAAACTACCACAAGGGACTGTTAAAGAAGCAGAATTAGGATAAGGGAATGAAGTATTATCAAAAATAGTAGGAGGATTAACTGCTGAACAATTAACATTTAATAAAAAGTTGCAATAAGCAAAAGCATTTCTTCCTATATGATTAACTCCACTACCAATATTAAGCAAAGTCAAACTACTACAATCTTCAAACGCAGAATTTCCAATAGAAGTAACACTATTAGGAATGTCAATAGAAGTTAAACTACTACAACCAAAGAACGCATTATTTCCAATAGAAATAACACTATTACCAATAGTAACAGAAGTTAAATTATTGCAACCACCGAACGCACTATTTCCAATAGAAATAACATTATTAGGTATAGTAATAGAAGTTAAACCATCTAAATTAGAAGCAAAATATGCAGGTATTCTTTGCACACTTTCTCCAATGTTTATTGTAGTTATAGGACAATAATCGAAATGATTAGAGTAATTATCAAAATCTGTACAACTTACAGCATTAAAGTTTATAATTGTCAAACTACTACAATAACGAAATGCAGAACCTCCAATAGTAGTAACACTTTCCGGAATAGTAATAGAAGTTAAATTACCGCAATTAGAGAATGCAGAATTACCAATAGAAATAACATTATTAGGTATAGTAATGGAAGTTAAACTATCTAAATTAGAAGCAAAATAATTAGGTAATCTTTGAACACTATCTCCAATATTTATTGTGGTAATAGGACAATTCTCCAAATAACTGCTATATGCAACTTCACAATTTATCGCATTAAAGTTTAAAGTTGTTAGATTATCACAATCTCTAAAAGCATAATCTTCAATATTAGTAACATTTTCTGGAATAGTAATAAATGCTAAACTATCTAAATTAGAAGCAAAATAACTTGGTATTCTTTGTACACTATCTCCAATGTTTATTGTAGTAATAGGACAATTCTTCAAGGGGTGATAATTATCACCATAATAATTTCCAAACTCTTCACAGTTTACTGCATTAAAATTTAAAGTAGTCAAATTATTACAACCTTGAAACGCAGAACTTCCAATAGACTTAATAGTTTTAGGAATAGTAACAGTATGTAAATTGTTGCAATTAGAGAAAGCGGAAGCTTCTATAGAAGTAACAGTATATGTAGTTGAACCGTAATACACAACTGTATCCGGAATTATAGCATCAGTAATTGAACTTGAAGCATTATATACAGAAACTTCCAAAGAGGCTGAATTGGTTACTTGATATTGGAAATCTTCAACCCAAAACCTTGTTTGTGCCATAAGCACATTTGCACAAAGTAGAGTGCAAATAAATAATAATGTTCTTTTCATTTTTTAAATTTTTTATGTTTTTAATTTTTTTATTGCTCAATGAAAATATATAAAAAAAGACGTGGACTTTGTCTTATCGTAAATTGAGGTTCCGCAATTACCTATACACCAAATAAGAAAAGCCCACGATATACTCGCAGGCGTTTTCTACTTATCTTATTGGTGTATCTTATGAAATTTTGCGGATTTCAATTTACCAAAAATAAGCAAAAACGCTTTTTTATGTCGCTAAAATTCTGCTTGCAAAGATAAAATAAATATTTATAAGCACAAAAAAACCGCAGGGTTAATCTGCGGTTTTTGATTGTAAGGTAATAAACTTTTTATTAAAGTGGAAAATAAAACAAAACAAGACTTAAAGAAGTTCACATCGAAGAAAGAAAAAATCATCTCGGAGCAACAGAAATTATCATCGGAGGAAAAACGATTACCATCGGATGAAAAACGATTATCATCGGATGATAAAACTTTATCATCGGATGATAATTTTACGAAGTCAAAGAATGAGAAAAATAAAGCTAAGGAATAATTTGATAAAGCTAAGAAAAAATTTAATAAAGCAAAGGGTTTATGTTTCTTTATTCTTCACAACAGGAAAGCCAATCTTGGTCTATGGCAAGGAGTTTGCATAGGTTTATGGCTTCGGTTGGGACTTGGTTGGTTTTGTCTTCTATTAGGGAGTAGTCTATGTGTTTTGAAATATCTTCTATTTTGATTGGTGGGGTTAGTTCTTGGTGTTTAAAGCCTTTTACTCTCATTCGTTTGCATGGGGCTTCTATGTTGGAATAGTGTGTTGTTACTACTATGAAGCTTCCTTTTTGATTGCATACTTTTAGAAAGCCTTCTACTAATTGTTTTCCTTCTATTGGGTTGGTTGTGCGTGCAAGTTCATCTACAAGTACAAGGAAGGTTTTATTTGTTTTTACTTCTTGTATGATATTGTGCAGATTCTTCACTTCGTAAGCAAAGGAGGATAAGCCTTGCATTTCGTTTTGTCCATCGCCTATGGAGGTATAGACGTTTTCTACAAGGGTTAGTTCGGCTTTTTCGCAGGCGAGCATAAAGCCGTATTGTAATAGGAGTTGATTTAGGGCAAGGGTTTTTAGTATCATTGTTTTGCCTGCCATATTTGCTCCTGTTATTAGGTAGTTTTCCTCTCCTATTTCCACATCTATTGGTTGGTAGTTTTTAATTAGTGGGTGGAAGATGGATTGGTATTTTATTTTTTTCTCGGTTGTGATTGTGGCTGTCTTGAAGTTGTATTCTATTGTTAGTTTTGCTTTTGCGAAGGCGAGGTCTATTTTGGCTACGGTGTCAAGTGCTTTCAATAGAGCTGGGATATATGGGAATAGTTTTATGCCAAGGGTTTCTCTTATGCGGTGTTCTATTTCAAGGGTTTTGACATAGAGGCTATGGGCTTTTTGTTCGTTTTCTTCGTTTTTGGCTTGTTGCCATAGTTTGCGTGCTTGGCTTAGTTCTTCGCTGTATGCTGAATATATATAGAATTGTTGGTTTTCTAATTTTTCTGGATCAAGGATATTGATTACTTCTTGTAGGTCTGGCAGTTGAAATAGCTCTGTTGGAAAGTCTTTTTTTAGTTTTTTGATATTTAGTGAGAATGCTTTGATTTCAAATAGTGATACGTCATCAAGGATTTGGTTTTGTTGTAAGAGTTTTATGCTTCCTTTTATGTCGTGTATGTTTGATAGTTGCATAAAGAAGCGTTGGGAGTTTTGGTGGTTTAGGGTGTGGAGATGAGCTTGACATTCTTCTATTTCTTGCCATTGTTGTTCTATCCATTGTTTGCTTGTGGAGAATGGGGTGTTTAATAGTAAATGCCTTGCCATTGGAGTTTGGATTTCCATTTGGCTATATAGGGTTCTTAGGCTTGGGTTTTGGCTTATGGCTTGTTGAAATGTCATTTTTATATTTGTTTTATGTTATATATATTGATTGGTATCTCTTTTCTAAGGGCCTCTAACATTTCTTCGTTATTGAAATTATAGCCTGTTGGCGAAATTGGATTGGCAGTGATGGCTATTAGGTTGGTTTTTTCAAGGACTTTGATTTGTCCTCCTTTGTTTAGGTATTGTAATACGTTGTCTTCTTGTGCAAAGATTTTGGTAAAGTCTTTGATTATGATTTCTATTTCTTTTATGTTTTTTTGTATTTTGAGGAATTGCACGAATTTATCGTTCAATGCTCCTGCTACATAGATGCGTGTGCCTTTTGCAAAGATTTTGTCTTTGTATTTATCTATCATCATCAGGGAAGGGATTTGCAAGTCTATGATTCCTTCTTGGGTTATGGCGTATATTCCGCTTTCTATTTGTTGCAAGTCTTCGTAATGCTCTCTATATTGTGGGAGCTGTGTCATTTGATAGATGAATTTGGTTTTTTTTACTACCACAGGAAGTGATGCTGAGAGTGATGCTCCTGTGGAGAGTATCATTGCTTGCGTGATTGAGGGGCTTCCAAAGGATTTTCTCGATAAGGCTCCATCTACAAGGGTTATATCGTGAGTTTGTGTGAGTTTTTCTATAAATTCTTTTAGGCTTTTGTTGTTGCTTGGCCCTCCAAGTAGGACTTTTCCTCTTGTTATGGCTTTGGCTGTAATGAGTTTGCCTAATGCTGTTGTTTCTTTTGAGATTTCTTCTATGGCACTAACGATTTCTTTTTGTGCATAGAGGGCTTGTGAGGTTATAAAGGTGGTATCGGGATAGATTTCTATTTCTGGTTTTGAGGTAGAGGTTACTATATCTACTGTTTCTCCATCTACTCCTATTGAAGTCAATGCAAGCTTTATATTAGAAAAAGTGCGGAGACGACCAAGCACATAGTTTAGTGTTTGAGTCTTCCCCGCATTTTTTTCCATTCCTACGAAGGAAATGCTTTTGTATTTTAGAACTTCCTCAATAAAAGGCATTCCTTCAAGGATTTATTTAGTTCTTTTTCACTCTTTCGTGGCGTGCAAGATGTGATGGTTCTAATGATAGTTTTTCTCCTTGTAATAAAGAAGCAACTCCATCATTTTTGATTTCAGTTCCTTTTAAGAAATCTACATCACATTCACCTGGTATGTAGTTTTCAGGTTCTGTGTATGTTGTTATCACTCCTTCAAAGTTTCTTAACACTACTCTGTTTGGTGATTGAGAAACTACATATTGTGGCATTACAGGAGTCTTTCCGCCTCCTCCTGGTGCATCTACTACGAATGTAGGTACTGCATAGCCTGATGTATGTCCACGAAGGTTTTCTATGATTTCAATACCTTTTGATACAGGTGTACGGAAGTGTTCCAATCCCATTGAAAGGTCGCATTGGTAGATGTAGTAAGGACGTACTCTCATTTTAACTAATTCGTGTACAAGTTTTTTGAATACTCTTACATCATCGTTTACTCCTCTTAAAAGAACTGATTGGTTACCTAATGGAATACCTGCATTTGCTAAGCGTTCGCAAGCTGCTTTTGCTTCTGGTGTACATTCATTAGGGTGATTGAAGTGAGTATTTAACCATATTGGGTGATACTTCTTCAACATATTTACCAAATCATCAGTTATTCTCATTGGACATACAACCGGTGTACGAGATCCTATACGTATGATTTCTACGTGTGGGATTGCTCTTAGACGTTGAATGATTGATTCTAACATCTTGTCATTTACCATAAGTGCATCTCCTCCTGAAAGTAATACGTCTCTTACTTGTGGAGTTTTTGCTATGTATTCTATACATTTGTCTATTCTGTCTTGTGTTGATTCGCAGTCGTTTTGTCCTGCAAATCTTCTACGAGTACAGTGACGGCAATACATAGAGCACATATCTGTTATAAGGAACAATACTCTATCTGGATAACGGTGAGTAAGTCCTGGTGCTGGAGAGTCTTCATCTTCGTGAAGTGGGTCCAACAAATCTGCATCTGCTTGATGTAATTCTGCTCCTGTTGGAATTGCTTGACGGCGTACAGGGTCATTTGGATTGTTTACATCAATCAAACATAGATAGTATGGAGTGATTGCCATTCTTAATGTTTTTAAAGCATTGGCAACTCCTTCCTCTTCTTCCTTAGTTAAAGAGATATATTTCTTTAAGTCTTCTAAGGTTTCTATACGATTTTTAACTTGCCATTTCCAATCGAACCATTGTTCGTCCGATACGTTTGGAAACAACTCTTGACGTCTATTAACTTGCATCGTTTTTTATATTTAAAATTAAGCGTATAGTTCTGTGAATATTTTTCTCAACGCTTCACATTCTCTTAATTCTTGAAGAGTGATTTCAGCGTGTCCTTTTGTATATCCGTTTCCTACTATCATTGTAACGTCAGAACCAACTCCTTCTGCTCCTAAGGCTGCTTTTGTGAATGAAGTTGCCATAGAGAAGAAGTAAACAACTCCTGTGTTTTTAGTAACAAGGATAGATGTCATTTCTGTATCAGGGATATTTACGTTGTTGATACAAACATCTGCCATTTGTCCGTTAGTTAATTCTTCTATTTTCTTCATTACAGGAACTGGTTGAGTAGCATCTGCTGAGAATACTTCATCACAGAATCCTAAATCCATCATACGTTTTGTACTTCTTTCGCTGTGGCATATTCCGATTACTTTACCTGTTACGCCAGCACGTTTTTTAGCTTCGTAGCAGCAAAGCATACCAGATTTTCCACCTGCTCCAATGATAACAACTGTATCACCTGGTTTAACAAGTTTTGCAGTTTGAGCAGGAGCTCCTGCAACGTCTAATGCAGATAAAGCTAAGTTTTCAGGTAAGTCAGCAGGTATTTTTGCGTAAATTCCTGATTCAAATAAAATAGCTTTACCATCTATATCTACTTGGTCTATATCAGGACGAATATCTTTGATTTTGTCTATACGAAGTGGAGTTAATGATAAAGAAACCAAAGTAGCTATTTTATCACCAACTTTTAAATCAGTTTTTCCAATTAAAGCATCACCTATTTTTTCAACTGTTCCAAGTAACATACCACCAGAACCAGTTACAGGATTACGATGTTTTCCTTGTTTTTCAACGATAGACATCATTATCTTTGCGATTTCTTCTTTGTCGCCTTTTGCTTGTTCTTCAATTTGAGTAAATGAAGCAGAGTCAATGTTTAAAGTTTGAACATCAATAAGGATTTCATTATCATAAATTTCATCCATATTGTTATCTACCTTGTTTGCTGGTTGAGGCAACACTCCTTTTGGTTCAATCACACGGTGAGTACCGTATCTACATCCTTTTTTCATATTACTATATTTAAAATATTGGATTATTAAATAAAAAATTAAATTCTTTAAGTTTGCAAATATACATTTTTTTTTGATATTCACTCACCTTTTTTCAAAGAAAACGCAAAATAAAGCAAAGAAAGAGAAAAATAAATCAAAGAAAGAAAAAATTAAAACAAAGAATTATTTATTGATTACTAATGTTTTGTTAGTCAATTTATTCTTTTTATATTTGCACTGCGTAAAATGTAAAGAGAAATACAAAAGAATTGAATTTCAAACCATTAAAGCAAGATAATTACTTCAACATAATTCCAAAACAATGCAAGAGGTTTCAAGCGAGTCTTTACAATCTAAGGTTATTTCTTTTTTAAGATTTCCTTTAATTATTGGAGTGATTTTAATTCACACTCAACTACCTAACTCAAACGAAGACTTCGTTTACTATGAGAGTACGAGATTTATTTTTTCTAACATCATAGCACGAATTGCAGTACCTTTATTCTTTGTTTGTTCGGGATTTCTTTTCTTCTACAAAACAAGTGATTTTTCTTTTAACACCTATTTAAATAAATTGAAAAAGAGAATTAAATCATTGCTTATTCCTTTTTTGATTTGGAACATATTATTCATTATTATCAATAACCTTTTGAGCGATGGTTATATTATCGGAAAAGGTTTTGAAATGAAAGATTGGTTAAAGGCTTTTGGAGTAAATTGCAATCATCACCCCGTTAATTATCCCCTTTGGTTTATTGGCGATTTAATGTGGGTTATTCTCTTTACTCCTATCATTTATTGGCTAACAAAAAGATTAAAGATTGTCTTTGCTTTGATTTTAGGAGTTTTATGGCTATTTAGCAGTAGTATTTGTTGGAAATTTGAAGCATTTTTCTTTTTCTCCTTGGGTGCTTTCTTTTCTATTAACAAAAAATGCTTTGCCGATTTAGTAAAACCACATCTTTTAGTTTTAGGAGTAATTTATCTTTTGCTCGTAATCACAACCTTTTGCGTAAAAGATTTTGACTTTTGGATTTATATAAGAAGAATAAGCGTTGTAATAGGCATGGGATTTGTAGTTAGCTTGGTTGCAAAATTCGTTGAAAATGAAAAATGGAAAGAAAACAAGTTTCTAACCACAAGCAGTTTCTTTCTTTATCTACATCACGCTATTCTTTTACCATTATACAAGAAGGTTTTAATCGCTATCATTCCCCCTACTTGCGATGCGAATATGACAATACTTTATTTTCTTTGGGCAATCCTTACAATCATCATAGGATTAGGACTTTTCTATATATTAAAACGCCTTATCCCCAAAACCACCCTCTTCCTTATGGGCGGAAGATAAAAAAAAGGGAACTAAATGATTTAGTTCCCTTTTTGATTTTTATAAGGTTAATGCTTTATTGTATTAAAAAGTGGATAGTTATTTGTTATATTACCATCTTTATGTATATAAATCGTATCATATTTTATTACAATACTGTCATACTCTGTTTTATCAAAACCTTCCTCTCCTATAATACGATGTAAAATTTTTGCAACATCTGGTTTATCAAATGCAACTTTCCATATAAGTGTTGCCGATAATAATATTATACAGACAAAAGATACTATCAACCATTTTTTACAGTTCATATTATACCTCCTTTTTAATAGATAGTATATCAAAATAACCTATATTACTAGCTGTGATCTGCTCTCCAACAGGAATATACGCAATATAATCATCATCAAGAACTCCCTGACAATAATTACGCAATTCAATCCCATACTCATCAATTAAATATTTATTACCATCTGCAAGTTCAACTTCAAAAGGTTCAGGATCTTCATAAGCAATTACCTCAACATAAGCATTGCCCTTTTCATCCTTTCTTACAAGCACTAATTGTTGTTCTTTTGTTCTCAAATCGCTCCATATGGCATAGGCTAACGATATAACAGAGACAACCAACCCAGCAATACCAATTATTGTAGAGAGCCCTATAACTTTTTCTGTGACATCATATAGTGGTTTATCAAATATTTTTTCACCTTTTAATTTCCCAACAATTCTAGCATTATCGGTCAAATACGAAGATGTATATCCAACATTAACTTTTTTTGTTTTTTCATTATACGCCTTAAAACTCTCTAATAATGTTGTAATTTGTCCTTTATTGTTCTTAGCCAATTTAGCGACCTTTAATATTCCACCATCATTTCCAAGTTGAGGCATTTCTGCAAAATTAATAGTATAATCACCTTTATCTGTTCCGTTGATTATAATACCATCTAAACCAGTTTCTGTAATCCCATCTACTCTAAGACGTTCATCAATTATAGAAACTTTTGCATTTCCTATCGTGTATATTTCAAATCCGTTAAATTCTATTTTACTCATATTAAATTACTTTTTCATTTATAAATATCCTTGCTCTTTTGTATTATACGCTTGCTACGATATAACGATAACGTTGAGTATCGATAAGTTTGAAACAACACAAGCTATGTCAAATGAATTTATTCTTACATATAAAATATATATTAAAAAAAACGAACAATAAGAATTATAATCAAACTCAACATAAACTAAAATATATACAACTTTTATTAAGAAAACGCAAAAAAAAATCTTTTATTGCATATACACATAATAAAAAAAGGTTCGGTTGATTTAACCGAACCTTTTCTCTTTTTATATGCTTAATGCTGTTATTGTTGCATTGGGATTAGGTTTTCTGATATGATATTTTTTCATGATATATACTTAAAAAGTTACATCTCACTTTTATTACTTTCTTTTTTTTGTTTTAGTTACTAAATTATGATTTATTTCAAAAAAAACTTTTTTTCATATAAATTATCGATAAAAGCATACTAAACAACTTCATAATGAATACACTCATCTGGATATATAACATGGTAATCTTTTACTATAGATTTTTCATATATACATATCTGCATCGGAGGACTATAATTAAGAAAAGATCTACGATTATTTTCAACAAAATTAACTTTTTCATCACCGCCACACCCTTCTGTTAAAACTCGAATTGCTTGATACGGAAAATTCTTATCTCTTCTCAATTTTTCAATTACAAATTGAACTGTTTTTACCTTACCATTATGTAATTTATTAATCTCATCATAACATTTCCGAAACAATTTCAATTGTTCCATATTTCCTGCCAAGTCTAAATATTTATCATTTTCAATATCAGCACGAGCTTGACATATCATATATTGACGATCATAATGTATTCTACCCCACCAATGAGCTCTATCTAACACATCATCCCAAAAATAGTATCCTTCACCAAGCCATGGATTATCAGAGCATAAAAAAGGGCCCGTTTCCTCAACTTCATCAGGGTTATTTTTATCACGAACAGTTTGATAAATATTATTTTTTATCGGCATACTATTCAATTACACAAGTTTTATCTCTTAAAGTATTGCTCAATGCAGATAAGTTCATTGTAGGCAATACTATAGGAGGATAATTTGTCTGTAATGTTACTATACTAACAAAAGCTCGAATATATGGAAATAAAATAGCTATACTATTTGCATAAAAATAGGATGGAATTTCATCGATAGAATTAACATCTTTAAAAATAAACTCTCCTTCACATAAAATTTCAACACAAGGAGAATCTCCTTCAGAAAATGCAATAAAATTAAAAGTTAATAAAAAAGAATGTTTTGCTTTAGAAAATACTCCCTGCGGCTCTATACTAAGCTTTAAATTATTATTCCCTTGTTTAATATCCATAAAATTTAATTTTACCATAGGGAATTTATATCCTTTTAAGGAAAATACTGCTTCTTTCATAACCTTGAATCTATGCTGCAAGACAAAAACAATAATTAGAATATAACGATTCTTGTTCTGATACGCCAATAGTTATCAATATCTCATCTTTTAAAATTTCTTTAGCCATAATTAGATATTCTTCAACAGTAGGACCAACATCATTGAAACGCTTTAAACACTCCCACTCTTCTTTTTTTTGTTCAGGAGTCATTTTACTTATATCTTTAAGTAATTTTTCATACACTTTTTCCATATAAATAATCCTTTTATTCTATACTATATGCATACTGCACAATCTAACCAAGTTGCAAAGTTATACTTTTTTTGTTGATTATGCAACTAATTTTATGACATGTTTATACTTTTACAACTTGCACACTCTCTATCTTATTAAATAAGCACTGATAGCAAAGCATTTATTATATAATTACAACAATATATAATACACATTTGTTTTACTAATATATATTACACATGACACCAAACTTTGATATAAACGAACAATATTCAATTATCATTGTAATAATATCGCAATAATATTATAGTACTTTCTGTAAGTTATTATTATTTGAAACTATATAAAAAAACTAAAGTTAGTTAAGTTGTAATAACACATAAAAAAGAGAAAAGGTTTGGCCAATTTAGTCTCCTTTTCTCTTTTTTATGCTTAATGCTTTTATTGTTGCATTGGGATTAGGTTTTCTGATATGATTAGTTCTGCTTCTGTTGCGGCTTGAACTTGTTCTACTGTGAATTCTGGGTGTATTTCTGTCAATACTATTCCTTTTGGTGTGATTTCCATAACGCCCATTTCAGTGATTATCATATTTACTTGACCTTTTGCTGTTAATGGCAATGTACATTTTTTAAGGATTTTTGGATTTCCTTTTGCTGTGTGTTCCATTGCAAGGATTACTCTTTTTGCTCCTACAAGCAAGTCCATTGCTCCTCCCATTCCTGGGATTTTCTTTCCAGGTATCATCCAGTTTGCCAAGTCGCCGTTTTCATCTACTTGCATTGCTCCAAGGATTGAGGCATCTACGTGTCCTCCTCTGATTAGAGCAAATGAAGTTGCTGAATCGAAGGTTGCGGCTCCGTCTATCATTGTGATAAATCCACCGCCTGCGTTTATCAATTCCGGGTTTTCTTCTCCTGGTTTAGCATCTGAATCCATTCCTATCAATCCGTTTTCACTTTGAAGTAATACGTTTACTCCTGGTTTTAGGTAGTTTGGTATTAGGGTTGGTATTCCGATACCAAGATTTACTACGAATCCATCTTGAAGTTCCAAAGCTGCTCGCTTTGCTATGACTTCTCTTACTTGATTCTTATCCATATTTGTTTGTTGTTTTGTTCTTGGTTTGTTTTATTTTCCCATACGTCTTGCCAACTCTTCTACTACGTATGAAGCTACGTCGTCAGCGTATGTGTTCATTCCAAAGCCTGCATCGTATCCTAATTCTTTTGCAAGTTCGTGAGAGATTCTTGCTCCTCCACAACATAGAATTACTTTGTCTCTTAGGCCTTCTGCTTCTAACATTTCAACTAATTCTACAAGGTTTTGGATATGTACGTCTTTTTGTGTAACGGTTTGTGATACTAAAAGGGCATCGGCTTTCAATTCTATGGCTTTTGCTATGAATTCTTCGTTTGATACTTGTGCTCCCATATTTAGAGCTTCTATCATTTCATAGCGTTCCAATCCATAATGACCTGCATAGCCTTTCATATTCATAATAGCATCGATTCCTACGGTGTGGGCATCTGTTCCTGTTGATGCTCCTACTACTACGATTTTTCTTCCGATTCTTTCTTTGATAAATTCGTCTGTTTCGTGCATATCCATAACGTTAGATTCTACTTTTGGAACATGGATTGTAGAGTAATCTACTGTATGCACTGTGCTTCCGTAACAGTTGAAGAATGTAAAGCCTTCTGTTAATTCTTTATAATATACAACTTGTGGGTTTTCAAATCCCATCTTTTTCATAAGTTGTTTTGCAGCTTCTATTGCTTCATCTCCACAAGGAACAGGTAATGTAAAACTTAATTGAGTTTTACCATCGTTCATTGTATCTCCGTATGGTTTTACTTTGGTTAAGTCAAGTTCTGTATCGAAGTTCTTGGCTTCCATTGAATATAATCCGCCACTCATTATTGTTGTCCTCCTTTTCCTTTCATTAAGTCAATAAATGGATTGTAGTAGTGTTCTCCTTTTGCGAATACTCCTGCTAATCCTTTTCCTCCATCAAACGGACGTTTTATATCCGCAAAGATTCCTTTTTCTAATGCTTTGAACAATCCTTCTTCTGTCATCTTTTCTAATAACTCAATAGCATCGTCCAATACTTTTTTAGCTCTTGTTTGCATTATTCCGTCTTTCTTGAACTCTAAGTCATCGCCTATGTTTTTCATATTACGGAATATGTATTGTGCGTTTTCTATTGATAAATATCTATCTGACATAAATGGTGTGTGAATTGCTTCGGTCATCATTCCTAATAATTGAAGACCTTGTCCTGTCCAAATAGCAATTTCATTAAATAATGCATCTTGAATATGTCCACGGAATATGTTTCCTGTCATAAACTTTGTAGGTGGCATATATTTTAATGGAGCCTTAGGGAAGATTTCACGAATCATTTGTGCTTGTGCAAGCTCATAAAGGAATCCGTTTTCTAAATCTGGTGTCATTTCAAAAGCATGACCAAGTCCCATTTGTTCTTCTGGCAATCCTGCTACGAAAGCTAATTGTTCGTTAATCAAATCAGAAGCCAATACTGTGTGTGCTTGTTCAAATGCATCAGCTGTTGTCAAGTAGTTGTCTTCTCCTGTATTGATTATAACTCCTGCAAAGCCGTTGATTACACGTGAGAAGTATTGGTCAATAAGAGTTCTTTGCATATTGATATCACGGAATAAGATACCATAAAGTGCATCATTCAACATAACATCTAATCCTTCTAATGCACCCATTACTGCGATTTCAGGCATACACAAACCAGAGCAGTAGTTACATAATCTAATGTAACGTCCAACTTCTTCTCCTACTTCGTCTAAGGCTTTACGCATTATACGGAAGTTTTCTTGTGTAGCGAAAGTACCACCAAATCCTTCAGTAGTTGCACCGTAAGGAACATAGTCTAATAAAGATTGTCCTGTTGTACGGATAACAGCAATAATATCTGCACCTTGTCTTGCACCAGCTTGAGCTTGGATAACGTCTTCATAGATGTTTCCTGTTGCAACTATAATATATAAGTATGGTTTTTGACCCTCACCTATTGTTTCAATATAGTTTTCTCTACGTTTTCTATTTGCTTTAATTCTTTCCATTGATTGATCGATGAATGGTTGTAAAGCTTCTTTTGCTTTTTCCATATCACCTTGTGGCAAAGTTGCTAAATCCAACTCACCTTTTCCAACCAATTCTGCAATTTCGTTTGGAGTTTTTCCTGTTTGCATAACAGCATTTCCAAGCACAGGTAAAACACCATTTGAAAGCATACCCTTTTCTTTAAGGTAATCAACCAAAACATTTGGCAAAGGAACACCACTTTCATCAATTCCATCAACACCCATCAAACGACAAAGTGTTCTTTCGCAAGCAACGGTTGAATAACCATCAACAAAATCTTGCACTTGATCAGAAATAACCTTTGCAAGTTCTTTTGCGTGTGCTACTTTATTAAAATCTAAGCCTAATTTGCTTTTTTCCATATTGCGTTAAAGTATTTTTATCAATTAAAACATTTTAGCATAATTCTTTGCTTCTCTTTTTTGCCAATCACCCTTGTGATAAACATACGAAGCAATCAAAGGAACAACAGTTGTAGCCTCAGCATAAACCATTTGTTCAAAAGTAGTATCTACCTTACCCCATGAGCAAGCTTCTTTCAAAGTAGAAGAAGAACAAGCACCATCTCTTACATCAGCAACAGTGATTTGAACAGCATATTTGTGCATATCAACATCTTTTCCTAACACCTCTGCACACACAACAGTATCTTGTGCAAAGTTTTTAGGAACACCACCACCTACCATAAACAAACCTGTTGTACCAGCTTTGATTTTGATTTGAGTCAATTCCAAAAAGTCTTTCACGCTATCGATAGACAAATGCTTTTCAGGATTTGCAACTTGGTGCATAACAAGTCCGAAACCAGCAGAGCAGTCAGAGAAAGCAGGCACAAAGATAGGAACGTTGTGTTCATAACAAGTTTGAATCAAAGAATCCTTTTTCTTAGCATTACCTTCTGACAACCATTTACCAAGTTCCCAAATAAACTCTCTTGAAGAATAAGGACGAGGCTCCAATGAATCAGCAATCATCTTAATTGTAGCATCGCAATTTTGAAGTTCTTCCTCATCAATGTAAGTATCATAAATTCTATCAACATAGTTACTTCTCAAATACTTATCATCAATAAAAGGAGTTCCTTTGTAATGTTTGAAACCTAAGGCTTCAAAGAAATCCATATCAATTATAGAAGCACCTGTAGAAACAATGCAATCTACCATTTTATTTTTCACCATATCAACATAAACTTGCATACAACCAGCTGCGGAAGTACTACCAGCCAATGTTAATATAACAGAACATTCCTTATCGTTCATCATTCTTTGAAAAATATCAGCAGCGTTAGCAGTATCTCTTGAAGAGAAACTCATATCACGCATTGCATCAATAATTTGTGTAGAATCAATTTGTTTAATATCTACATGCTTTACAACTTCTTTTAATAAATCCTTCTTTTCCATACTATATCTTTTTTATTATTTTTCAGTTTAAACTGCAAAGGTAGTAAAAATTTGCCTATTTTACAAAATTTCAAAAAAAATGAATTAAATATTTTTTTTCAGTCTATAAATCAAAAAACTAAGAAAAAAGAAAACACAAAAATTCCGAAATAATTTGGCAGTAAAGAAAAATGCCGTACCTTTGCACACGGAAAGTTGGCAGAGTGGTCGAATGCGGCGGTCTTGAAAACCGTTGATCTTCACGGGTCCGGGGGTTCGAATCCCTCACTTTCCGCTGAAAGAAAAGGAAGTCATTAAAAATGACTTCCTTTTTTTGTTTTTGAGGGTTCGAACCCCAGGGTTCGTTATCGTCGAAGAGGCTTTCGTAAGAAAGAATCCCTCACTTTCCGCCAAAAAGAAAAAGAGTGTAAGTAACAAAACTTACACTCTTTGCTTTAAATTAACTTTAAACACCTTTTACATTCTCTTCATCTTATCTATAAATTCACTTAAAGTAATTGCTCCTTCCATTTCCTTATTCTCAAACACCATAAAATAACGATAATTATCGCCAGCTTTGTTTGCCCACATTTGTCCTAACTCTATCTTTTGCTTACTATCACTATTATCTCTATCATCTCCTTTTGTTTCTACTAAAACAACCTTTCCACTGTTTAAATAAACAATAAAATCAGGATAATGATTTATAAAACCATTTATACAAAAACCTTTTGCACGTTCTAAGTTTCTGTGCCAAAACACTACATTATCAAGATTAGCAACAGCACTAATAACTTTGTATTCAAAATCATTTATATCACCATCTTCATCAGTATACAACCCTTTACTCAAACCTATTATTTTCTTTTTACATGTAATATCATGAGCGAATGTATATGCTTCTCCACACTTAACATCTCCGATATCAAGTAAATCATTAAATTTCTTTTCTCTATGCAGAGTTAATAAAGACTTTATTTTCTCTTTTACTTTCTTAGATGTTTCTCCCTCATATAACAGCAAATCAGATAACACCTCATCATCATAACCTTCTATAACATCTCGGATATACTTTTTAAGATGATTGGAAGGTATTTCATCAAATTTTAGATTTTGAGCAATCTTTTCTGAAAGTGCTTTTTTCTTCCCCTCCGTATTTAAGTTATTAAAATAGTTTCTTATAGTATTCAAGGTATTTGAATCAATATTTTTTGCAACAGGAACATATTCATTATCTTCATCTAAATCTATTACTCTTGCCTCTGCTTCAGTACGAGTAAAGTTAATAACCTTATCAAGTTTATTTAATTCAAAACCTTCTGATAACATTTTTTTATCAAGTTTAACATACTTTCCCTCCTGTTCAAAAAGAGAATTAGTATTTACCTTTTTAACAAAAATAGGTAATTCTACTTTACTTGCATGTTCAACAAAAACATCTTTAATCTTATAAGATTTTACCATATCCTTTATATCATTAGGCACATTATTTTTTCCACTACCTTCCTCAGCTATATTTTCCTCGTACTGAGTATTTGTTTTTGTTGCAAACTCTTCTAACTCTGCAACATCACTTTTAGTTTCCTCTTTATCTATTGCTTCTTTAATTTCGTTTACATCAAAAGAATCATTTTCTTCCTCCTTAACACTTGTAGTTTCTTCCGTACTATTTCCATATTGAATAGGCTCTTTTTGTACTCCAAACAAATCTTCCAAAGACACTTCTTGTCCTTGTCCATTCTCTATTTGTTCTTCTTGCACCTCAGTTATACGATAATCTTTTTTACTAAAACCTGCCTTATTAAGACTTATAACAATATTATCTAAGGTATCTTTAAAATTATTAGATGCGGTAAACACATAAGACAAATTCAATAAATCTTCTTTGTGTTTTGTTGTATATGGTAAACGAAGCACCCTACCTAATATTTGTTCAACATCTACACGAGAAGTTTTATTTGCAAGCGAAGCAAGTATATATGCAAACGGACAATCCCAACCCTCTTTCAGCGCATTCACAGTAATTATAAAGCGAACAGGACAATCCTTACTCATTAAATCAACAGACTTGATTTCATCTTTATCTGCTGTCTTTATTTTGATTTGCTCCTCTGGTATGCCTATTTCTATTAAACTTTGCTTAATTTTATCAAAAGTAATATTATCATCATTAGTGCGTGGCTGTGCTTGAAACAAAACAATAGGGCGAATATATTTACCACCTTCAATTTCTTGTTGAATAGCCTTTGCTTCAAGACTTCTTTGAAGAGTTATTGCCTTTATAATTACATCATTTGTAGAACGATGATTATATACAATTACAGGCAATTTAACCATATTTGCACGCTTCAATTCAACCGAATCTACAAAAGTTATAATATTACTTTTCTTTCGTGGTGTCGCTGTTAAATCCAATATAAACCATGGATTTATAGCATTAAGCATCTCTACTCTTAAATTAGCTTCAAAGTTATGACTTTCATCTATAATAACAACAGGATTCAAATAAGAAAGAACTTGAATAAAACCTGTTTCATCTGAGCCTTCAACACGTTTAGTCATATTATTATATAACTTTGTGTATTCCTCTAAATTTTCATTCTCTCTATAAACCCTTCTACCTTCTTTGGTATTTGAAGCAAAAGATTGTGCACTTAACACAAAGATAGTTAATTGTTCTCCTATTTGATTAGGTTTTATATTATGCCCCATTAAAGCGCTTTCCTTATCAACAACTTGAACACGTCCATTAAAATAACTATCTATTTTCTGCCTATAAGGATGAGATGGATTATTAAGGTTTTTATATGTTTGTTTAAGAATAGTATCAGAAGGAACAAACCACGCAACAACTTTTGGTTTTCCTATAGGAGTATTCTTAAATATAGTTTGCAAAGCATTACAAGCAATAAAGGTTTTTCCTCCCGCTGTTGGCACTTTCACCGTTACACGAGGCACACCCTTTACACTATTATCGTATGGGTGCAAGTAATCATTATTTATATCATTTACATCTACGCCTTTCTTTAACCAAAACTCTCTAAAAGCAACATTCAAACTATTATGTTTATCTACCTCATCTATAAAGTTAGAAAGGTCGTTAATAACCTCTTGTTGATATTTCTTTAATTCCATAACCTAAAATCTTTTTATATCTCTTGGAATTTGCTTAAACACTATACCTTTTTCAATCATATACTCCTTTTCTAACGTACAAACATCAGCATAAACAACATATTGTTCTGCTTTTTCTGTTATTATATTAAGAGTATCATGATTCAAAGTTGTTAGACTATCTTTTTCATAATAGAAGTAATAACCTGTTGCATTATATGTATCTAATAGATATTTTGATTCTTCTTTACGTTCTCTTGCTAATGGCTCTTTGGTTTCCGAATAATAAATATAATCTCTTATTTTTTCTTCCCCTACATTCTCATTCAAATTACCTTCCTCGTCAAATAAAGCCTCGCCTAACTCATAAAAATCAAACTCTCCTTCTATTCCCTCAACGGCTTTTGTTCCCTCTCCATAGCCTTGCATAACTCTACGCACACGTTCAGCCGTAATATTCTCAGCATAATCTTCCATTTCCACAAGAATAAACTTTCTATTTCCTCCGTCTCTTTTATTCAAGTTCAAAACAGCATGAGCCGTTGTTCCCGAACCCGCAAAAGAGTCAAGGACAATAGAATTTGGAGGTAAATAAGAAATTAAAGCCTCTATTAACCTTGTTGGCTTTACTGTATCAAAACCAACACTATACCCCATAATTAAATTCAACAATTCTTTACCATACATTGCTGTATCCACTTCGCTTGCTGGAAAATGAGACCAAAAAGGTTTAAATTTTCTATTTTCTAGTTCATCTTCTGGATATATTGCTTTTTTTACAATTCCATCAACAATTTCAATTCTATTATTTCTTATTAACTCATCTGCCGTATCTAATCCTATTTGCCACCTTTTCCCTTTTCTTGGTTTTTGCCCTAATATCTCAAACTGCATAGTAGGACGTTCATATCCTCCTGCATTTGATTTTTCTATTATTACAAACCTACAAGAGCCTAATTTCCCCTTATGTGGATATTTTAAATTAGACTCTATTTCTTCTAAAATAAATGAATCCTTTATTTTTTTATTTTTTGCGTAAAATAATATAGGCTCTACTTTTTGTTGAAGCTTAAACCTTGCCATTCCGGAATTTATAGGTTGCGTAGTAGATTCCCAAGTTAACTCACCTAAAAAATTATTACCACCAAAAATTTCATCACATATTAGTCTTAAATTAGCACTTTCGTAAGTATAATTGATAGAAATAAATATAACACCATCTTCGGACAACAATTTTCTAAGCAAGGTTAAGCGTGGATACATCATACATAACCATTTATCATGTCGGCTTAAATCTTTGCCTTGTTCTCCAACAACTTCACCCAACCATTTCTTTATCTTAGGGTCGTTTACATTATCGTTATACACCCACTTTTCGTTTCCTGTATTATAAGGAGGGTCTATATAAATACACTTTATTTGATTTTCATATTTAGGTAATAAGGCTTTCAATGCTTCAAGATTATCACCATGAATAATCATATTACCAGACTTTGTTTCACTCTTATCTTCCTTATCATTAGAACGAAAACCATACCAATGCTCCAATACACGATATGGCACTTCTTGATGATGTGTTACAACCTCATCCTTTCCTATCCAATTTAGTGTTGGCATAATATTATACTTTATTTTTAAGTTTCAAAGATAGTAATTTATTAGCAATAATCAAGGTAAAAATCAAAAAATATTATCTTCAAAAACAACTGCATTTTTAATACAATTTACACTCTCTTTATATCACTTCAAAAAAACAAAGAATTTCACCAAAAAAAACAAAGAATTTTTTCGAAAAAACAAAGAAAATTCTGAAAAAGCTAAGGAAAAATTTTGCGCCTGATAAATAGGCATATTTGACATGTAAAATCAAAAATGTTTTCATGTTTAAAAAAAAAGAAAAAATCTCTCTTTTATAAATATATTATTATTTTTTATATTATTTATATTATTATTCATGTCTGTCAGTCAAATTGACACCCCTCTATCAGTGAAATTGATACCCCTCTGTCAGTTAAATTGACACCCCCTTTGATAAAGTAAAAAAAAAGCAAAGAAAAAAATTAAAAATCCTAAGGAAAAATTCAAAAAAGCTAAGAAAAAATTCAAAAATCTTATGTATTATAAACAACTAATATCTTGTTTAAATTTATAACGAATATAAATAAGAAAATATGTTAAAAATTCGTTTCTCTCTTTTTAACATATTTTAGTTGCCATCAGAAGTTGGCATTTTAACTAGTAACAATTTGTAACCAGTTCATTTACTTCTTTTAAGTATTCAACATTATATTTATTAAATCAACTACTCCTATTATATTGACTTATTTTAATAGATATATAGGATTGTTTTTATATAGTTATACATTATCATCAATATCAAAAAACATAGAATATTGATTTGGGTCGTTTATTTTTTTACAATATTGATTTACATTCTTTTCAGGAATAAATTCATCAAGCCAACCTTCTTCCAACGCCTTTCTGTAAGCACCTCCGCTATTATTTTGAAACTGTTTTCTTGAAGTGTACTTTTTCGCCTCATTACAACAAGTATCATAAGACCATTTAATAGTACGATAATGAGGAATAAACCAAGTAAATTCTTTCAACCACCCATATTTAAGAGATGCTTTATATGATTGAGGATTTCTTTCTTTAAATTCAGAAGAGCACTTGCAATCTTTTGCTAAGTTATAACATTCTTAAAAAGTCCATCTATGTCCCATAAATCAATATAATGTTTTTTTTAAAAATTATACTACTCTCCGCATTTTAGATAGGGTTATTATTTACATTCACAAAAACAAGAATAAAACATTACATTTTTTCACATATTTTAGAATGATTTTTTGATTTCTCAAAATATTAGTCTAACATTTCTTTTGTTGGTGGTAGAAAATCACTTGCTTTTGATGAAGAGATAACTGAGCGTCCTAATTTTTCTTCTAATTGTTTTCTTGCCACCTTTGCAACACTTCCTCCTTCTTTTGCAATATTAGCATTTTGTTGAAACCCTTTTGGATTTTTTTGTTTTGAAATTTCAGTTGTAGATGCTTCTGCAAGTATATTCAATGCTAATTCTACGTTTGTCATATTATCACGCAAATTCTCCTTTTTCAGCCCTTTTAATTGTTTGTATTCTCTTGTTTTTAAACTACTCCACTCTTTTGTTATGATGTCTGTAAGTTTAGCAAACTCTATCCCCTCTTTTACTCCTGTACGTTTCCATTCATCTGTAAGTTCTTTTCTTACTTCAATGCTTTTCAATCTTTGATTTATCCATGCTTCTGAGTAACCCAATCGTTTGTAGTCTGCCATTGCTTGCTCTATTGACAGCTCTGGATCTTGCATTTGGTCTATTCTTTGACTTGCAACCTCTGCCATCCATTGTTTAAACGGCTCTGCTTTTGGAGAAGGTATAGATTGAATTAAACGAAACAATTGCTCTGTATCTGCAACATCGGTTTTATACAACTTACCATCAGTAGATGACAATTTCAGTTGGTTACAATTTGTAACCGACTCGTTACCCTCTTTTTTGAGTCTGTTTTTTAACACTTTCCAATAATTTCTTGCAGTTTGATAATCACTATTTGTAAGCACTGCTACTACATCTATTATTGAAAAATACCATTTTTCTTGCTTATCGTCCCAAATTGTACGAACGTTTCTTTCTTCAAAGGCTTGTAAGGCTTGTTTCTTTGTCATGATTATTTGTTTTATTGGATTTCAAAAATAAGAATTATTTTAAACATACTTTAAATAATCAAGAAAAATCATAAATATTTAAAGTATGATTTAAGTTTTTGGGGAAAGAAAACAAAAAAAGCGGAAGTTCTTTTCAAAACTCCCGCTGATAAATAAAGCCCATGAAAAAGAAAAAATCTATTTCTTAAACGTTTTCTTTTTTGTTTTATTGTTTATTTTGCAATTTTTACGTGTATTACTTTTTTTGTTTCAAAAAACTCTTCTTCAAAATATTGGTCTATGTCGTAGATTTTATACTTGTTTTTAATGGTTGAGAGTTCTTCTGTTAAATCGCCTCCTTTTAGATACAATACTCCGTTTGCAAGGTCGTGGTATTGGATTTTTGAAATCTTGCCTTTTGTCCATTGCATAAAGTCTGGCAAATAGGTTACGGCTCTTGATACTATGAAGTCAAATTGGCGGTTTACGTTTTCGGCTCTTATTTGCTCGGCTTCTACGTTTTTCAATCCTAAGGCTTCTACAAGGGCTTGTACTACTTTGATTTTCTTTCCTATGCTATCGACTAAATAGAATTTTGTTTCGGGAAACATTATCGCAAGTGGCAATCCTGGAAATCCTCCTCCTGTTCCTATATCCATTATCTCGCATTGTGGTTTGAATTTACATACCTTTGCTATTGCAAGCGAGTGTAGGATATGGTGTTCAAAGATATTGTCTGTATCTTTTCTTGAAATGAGATTGATTTTCTCATTCCAAGAAAGAAATTCTTTTGCCAACAGTTCGTATTGTTCTAATTGTTGTTGGCTTAATTGTGGAAAGTATTTTAATAATTTCTCTTTCATTGTTGCTTAGTCGTTCAAATTGTTTGATGGATAAAGGCTTTCCCAGAATGATTTGTCGTTTTTCAAATATTTGTCAAACCATGCGTAGATTGAGTTGTTCCATTCTAATCGTTTTTCGTAATCTACTATTCCGTGGTCTTCTCCTTTAACGCTTATAAAGGCTACATCTTTTCCTAATAGGCGTAGTGCGTTGTACATTTGTATGCTTTCTCCTATTGGAACGTTGGTGTCTGATGAGCCGTGTAATAATAGAAGTGGTGTTGTTATCTTATCGGCTGAGAAAAGTGGAGAGTGTTTTGTGTAAAGGTCAGGATTGTTCCATGGATATGAGTGTGCAGAGGCTGCTGTTGAGTAAGAGTATCCCCAATAGCCTTCTCCCCAATATGATGTTATGTTTGAGATTCCTGCATGTGAGATTGCACAAGCGAATATGTCGCTTTTTGTTACTAATAGTTGTGTCATAAATCCTCCATAGCTTGCTCCCATACAGCCTATCTTTGTTGCATCAACAAAGCTGTGTTCTTTGCAGAATAGTTTTACTCCTTCTATGATTTCATCTGCTGTTCTTTCTCCCCAAGCGTTTACGTGGCGTGCTGCAAATTCTTGTCCGTAGCCTATTGTTCCTGATGGGTTAAGTACATATACTACATAGCCTCTTGCTGTGTAAAGATATGGAGAGTAACGCCAAGCGAAAGCTCTATCGGTTGGTGTTGTACCTGCGTAATAGTAAACAATCATTGGATATTGTTTTGTAGAGTCAAAGTCAGCAGGTAAATAATATCTTCCTTCTATTGTAGTCTTTTTGTAATCAAAGTTCCAAATGTGCATTTCTCCTAATTCCATTTGTGCATATTCTGCTTCTTTTGGGAATTGTAGTTGTTTGCTTGCAGAAAAGTCGTATGCGAACAGACGTTGTGGCTTGTTGTAGTTTTCTCCTATATACATTGCTTTTGTACCTTCTTTGTTTAGTGAGAAAGAAGAAATCATATCGCAAGGTAAGTCTATCTTTTTAATTTCGTTTGTTGTAAGGTTCATACAATAAACATTGATAGAGTCTTTGTCTGTTGTTGTCATATAGAGTTTATCCCCTATTATTTCGTATGAGTTTAAAGATGGGTTAAAGTCTTTTAAAATTGGATTTAAACTTTTGTCTGCTCTGTTCATCACAACTAATGTGTAGTGATACATATTTGCGATTTGTTTTTTGCCAATCTTTGCTGCAACTGAGTTAAATCCTTCGGCAGAGGTCATAAATATTAGTTTATCATCTCCTAAATACTCAACTCCAAAAGCAAACTTGTCTTCGCATATTAGTTCTGTTTGCATTGTGTTAAGGTTCATTTCATAGAATTTCTTGTATCCAAAAGGACGTTCTGTATATCGTTCGTATGAAACGGCAAAGAGAATTTTGTCTGATGTAGAATTTACATCGCATAAATAAACGCTATGATTCGAGAAAGTAAGTCTTTGAAGTGATGATGTACCAATACGATATATCCAAAGATTTGTACGATCTCTCCAATTTGCATCAGAACGATCTTCTGGTGATTGTAATAATTCTACGTCTTTTTTCTTTCCTTCAAATTTGTCGGCAACTGTTATAATGAAGGCTTGTTCGTTATCTAAGAAATAAATGCTACCACTTGGTATATTTCTTGCTATAACGTTTGTAGAAAGGTCTTGTGGATTCATCACAACCAAAGAATTGTCGCCATTTATCTTTTCTGTGTAGTATAACAACTCGCTTTTTGGCAACCATTCTATTGAGTGATTGTTTTTAGAGGTGAATATTAAGTTGTGATTCTTATTGTAAAGTTCCCAATACCAATGATTTTTTCCTTTATTGTCGGTGTTGCGACTTTTCAATAAATAGAAATTTCCGTTTGGAGAAAGGCTTACTTCATACATTGTTTGACCTTGTAACATTGTTTCTAAATCTAAACCTTGTTTCATTGTGAAATCTCCAAATTCTACATCGTTTTCGGTTTCTATTTTAAGTTTAGAGTTTTCTTTTATCAAAAGATTTAAAGTAATATCATAAATCCCTTGATTGTAAGTAACCAAAACGTTTATTGTATCTAAGTCTTGTGAGTCTTTTTCTTTGCTTGTTTGAGCAAAATCTGCCTTAAAAGCAGAGTTTGTTATAACTTTAAATGCTACTTCTTGACGTTTATTGCTTTTCATTTTAAAGCCAAGCGATACTACATAGTCTTTTTCTCCTTTATCAAAGATAAGGTATCCGTTTTCATCAACTAAGGTTTTTAGTGCTTTGCTTTTATCTGCCGAAAGTGTTTTGAAATCTGTCAAAAGATTGAATGATTTTCCGTTGTTATCAACACTGTCTATCATAAACGGCATTTGAATTTGGGCTTGTGAGAATAGAGAATAATTCTCTACTACTTTTTGTGCAGAAAGTGTGAAAAAGAAACATACTGCACTCAATAATGTTAATGCTTTCTTCATATTCTTAATGTTTTTAAAGGTGCAAAGATAAGAAAAATAACAAAAAAACGTTTCTACTATGAAAAACTCTTAGAAAAATGGAACATAATTTCTTTTTAGAAAAAGCTATTGAAAAGGCTGTTGAAAATATTGAGAGAGGTGGAGGACCTTTTGGGGCAGTTATTGTAAAAGATGGAAAGATTATTGCAAGTTGTGGAAACAGTGTAACGCTTGACAACGACCCTACTGCTCATGCAGAGGTTAATTGCATAAGAGAAGCGTGTAAGGTTTTAAATACATTTGAATTAAGCCAGTGTGTGATTTACTCTTCTTGTGAACCTTGTCCTATGTGTTTGTCTGCAATCTATTGGGCAAGGATTAAACACATTTATTATGCCGCTACAAGAAAAGATGCTGCACTTGCAGGATTTGATGACCAACATATTTACGATGAAATACCACTTAAAGAAGAAGACCGTAGGCTTCCGATAGAAAAATTAAAACACTGCTTGGCTGAAAAGCCTTTTGAAAAGTGGAAATCAAAAGAAGACAAAACAAGATATTAAAAAAGGAAGACCAAATGATCTTCCTTTTATTTCTTAGAATGAGAATCCTACTCCTAACATTAAGTTTTGGTTAAATGTTTCGTCATCTTCGTAAACAAATACATTTGTTAAACCGAAGTTATATCTTGCATAAACGTTTACATTGCTTGCAACGTTTAATTTTAATCCTGCTGCTAAGCCAAAATCAAACATATTGTATAGGTCAGAATCATAAGTGTAATCACCTTCATTTCCTGTATTAATAGCGCCTTCTGCTGTCACTTTAGTGTGTCTTGACATTGCTAAATTAAATCCAAATTGTGGACCTGCTTCTATTGTAATCATCTTAACAGGAGAGAATTGTAACATAACAGGAACTATAACATTGTGTGTAGTAAGAGTTCTTTTGTAAACTGTTGATTGAAAAGATAGATCAACTACATCTTTTTCCATTCCTCCTTGCATAGAATACAACACTTCTGGTTGAATAGAGAACATTGGGTGTAAGTTAATTTGAGCATAAATACCACCGTGAAATCCTGGTGTCATAGTTTCAAAGTTTTCAGTAACTCTTGAAAGGTTTAAACCTGCTTTTGCTCCAAATTTAACTTGGGCTTGAGATGTTAAAGATAACATCAAAACTGCCGCTAAGGCAAAAAATACTTTTTTCATAGTTTTTTTAAATTTTTTAGTTAGTATTTATTCAACGTTATTATTCAACATTTATTATTTTATTTTGTTCAAAAAGTGGTACAACTTTGCATGTATCTAACATAAAGGTATAATCAAAAACATCGTCCATATTATGCTTTCTCAAACGATGAATATGCGATGCTTTTTCCATGTATTGACGAAGATTTCCTTTGCTTGCATTCCATAACTCTAAGACACACTGAGTGGAATCATTCTTATTTTCAAAATTATCTGATTGTAGTATTTCTTCTGCTAAGGCTCCTGCAAATATTGCATCCTCTAATGCAAAGGTATTATTCCAACCGCTACATAGAATTTGAACATCTTTGTTTTGTTTAATCAAATAATTTGCCAAAGTAGTAAGATTGCAAAATGCTCCTACAAGAATTTGATGTGGATTAGAACTTTGACTTAAACAAATAGCGCCTGTGCCATTTGTTGTCGAGTGTACAATTTCATTTCCTTCAACTCTTTGCCTTGTAAACTCCAAAGCAGAATTTCCCCAATCGGCAAATGGAAATGTATCTTCTATTCTTTCTCCTGCAACAAGGTATCCTTTATCTTTATAAGCCTTTGCTTCCTCTATTGTACGAACAGGGATTATTGCCTTTGCACCATTTGCAAGTGCAGTACAGATTGAGGTTGTTGCACGAAGAATATCTACTACTACAACATTGTGTCCTCCGTTC
Source organism: Candidatus Onthomorpha sp. (assembly GCA_045644685.1). Lineage (GTDB taxonomy): Bacteria > Bacteroidota > Bacteroidia > Bacteroidales > P3 > Onthomorpha. The sequence continues at coordinate 21,417 of JAZRHI010000003.1, read as the reverse complement.
ATTTTACGAAAAGGATACAAGGCTGGCGTTAATATGGTTTCTATCTTATTCATAAGTTTTGATATTTCTTTATTCTACGAGTGCGAATGTACCTTGTTTAACAACTTTTTCACCATCTGAATTTACATATTCTATAACATATATATATGTATTAGGGTGGCAAAATTCTCCTTTGAAAGTTCCGTCCCAACCAATTTCAGTATCTCGGCTTTCAAACAACAATCCGCCTTGTCGATTGAATATTCTCAGAGAATAACTTCCTTGTTTAACAAAATAACATACAGGTTTAAATATTTCGTTATCGCCTTCGGCTGCTCTTGGTGTAAAAGCATTTGGAATAAATATCACAGTTTCTCTTTTTATGCTTGCTCTTGTTGAATTAGCTGTTTGAACCTTTCCGTCATTGCCAGCTCCTGCTTCAACAGCTCTAACAAAATAATGAGTCTTATCGGAAGCCGTAATCACATCTCCCATAAAATCGGTAAAAGATGACGAACCTGATGTACCACAAAGTATAGGCGCTGGCTCCGATTCGGGTTGTCTATAAATTTCATAAACACCTACTCCATTTTCCCATGAATTGTAAGCATTCCATGAAAGAGCGTTTGTATTTCTATCAACTTCTGTTAGTTCCAAGCGCATAATTGTTGCAGGAGATGATGATTTATAAACAAGATTACAAGCATCCGGCGCATCAAATATATAAGAATAAATATTGTTATTTCCTTCCAAAGAAATATTATCGTAATACTCCACCGTATTATTACCAGTATAAGGAATATTTGCTACAACCCTATATTCTCCTCCATTTTCTGAACGTTTCAAACGATACTTATTAACTACAATACTTGCATCTACGAAAAATTCTAACTCAACTCCTTTATTGTTTTCTGCAACAGAAGCTTTTCTTATCTCAACCCATTCCGGTTGTTGTGCGGAAGTAAGAGTTAAATTAACAGCATTTGAATATGATACTGTATTATTATTTCCTACCGCTACAACATAGAAAGCATGAGTTTGTATTGTAGGATCTATTCTTAACTGATAATTTGTGTTTTGAGTATTTCCAACTAAGGAAAAGGCAGAAGCACCCTCTTTCTTATAGATTTCATACTGTCTAACATCAAATCCTTCATATTCATTCCACGATAATTTAACCTCATCACTACAATCTGCTCTTTCTATGCCAAGAACCATATTAGAATGCCTATCTGTTCTCAACGAAGTATTGAAACAAGTATCAAAAGCCATAACTGCCAAAGAGTTTATTTGCTCTGACGAACACTGAGCACAAGTATATGAAGATGCGTCTGCGCCCCATATTGTATCTAAGGTAACACAAGGATTTCCACTGCACACAACATAACCCAATACGTCATCAGAATTTGACGGAGTCCACTCTAAGAAAACCTGTTGTGAGTTTTGCTCTACGCTTATACGTTGTAGATTTGGCATATTAGGTATTTCGGTATCTCCAATCAAGTGCATAACTTGATTAGATGAAGAAAAACAATCGTTATTGTTTTCTACAACAATTCTATACAATACCGTATCGGAGCAAATCTGAGGTAAAACATCAGTATATGTACGAGTAGTTTGTTCAGTTATAAATTGCCAATCGTTTTCCAAACGTTTCAATCTCCTATACACCTTATAAGGTTTATTTTCGCTACCAGGAGGAGTATCAGCTCCCATAGAAGTCCACGAAAGCGAAACAGTGTTATCATTATTCAAAACAGAAGTAAGATATATCGTTCTTATATATCCGAAAGGTCGTCGTTGCTCTCCAAAATCAGCAGTTACCAAATAACGAATCTGTTCAAAATTGGCGTTTCTTACGTTATCCGTATAAGAATTTTGGGTTATATCAGTTGTTTCTCCCACTCTTAAATAAGCATTATCCGCATCAGAAAAAGCAGATATAACATATTCTACAAAACCTGTGCCTTCCGCTGTTTCATAATAAAGAGTTGTGCTTCCGTCTTCATTAACTTGCGCACAATAAACACTTATTGAGTTCTGACCACAAAGACTTATTGTTATCAAAACAAAAAATGCAAACCAAAAATTACCAAGTTTATTCTTCATCACCCGCAATTATTTTTGACATATAATGCAAATCAAGATATTTTTGCGATAAATCTCTTATATCTTTAACACTTATATTCTTTATTGTATAGAGAAAATCCTTGTAATAGTCGTATTCATAGTTCATCTTATTCAAGAAAGAATATTTATCTGCTTTATCAAAAGCCCCATCTAAATTTCTTATACAATCCCCTATCAAATAATTTTTCACTTGCGAGAGTTCGCTTTCCGGAACTAAATCATTTTGCAAACGAATTATCTCTTTCTCTACCTCATTCAAAGTTTCCCTTGCCTTATCCGCCTTTACATCAGCAGAAATCGAAAGAACAGAAGCGTATCTGTAAGAAGAAAGATTTGCAGATATGCCATATGTATATCCCTTATCTTCTCTTATATTCATCATAAGGCGAGAACCAAAATAGCCTCCAAGCAAACACACTACAACACTAAACGGCAAGAAATCCTTATCCCTATGATTTAAACTAACACAGCCCATTCTTATGCTCGATTGTGCAGCACCAGGTTTCTTTATTAACTTAAAAACTCCCTCACTTGAATTTCTTGTAGAAATCGTATAATCCTTTAAATCCAAGCTTTCGTTTCTTCCCCACTTTTCCGTTCCGAAATATCTTTCTATTTGCTTTATAAAATCATCGGTGTAATTTCCCGAAAGCACTATTTCACTTTGAGAAGAATTGTAAAACATTCTATAAAATTCTCTTACATCCTCGGCGGTCAATCTATCGAAATCCTCTTTTTCTCCAAACAACGACAAAGAATGTTGCTGAGGAAAAATTGTTCTATAAAAGCCTTTATATGCCATCATAGCAGTTTTTTGAGCATTTATCTCGAAATTCTGTTTTTGTTTAGCAATATAAAGTTCAAATTCTCTATCTGTATAATTAGCCTCTTTAATAATTTGCTCTATAAGTGGCAAAAGATTTTCTTGATACTTCTTTAAGAAATAGAATACTAAACTTGTAGCATCTCTTTCAGTAACCTTTTCAACATAGGCAGCATAATAGTCCAATTTATCTGCTACTTCTATTGCCAACATATTAGCACAGCCCTCTGTAATAAGGCTTGAAGCAGAAGCAGAAGTAAAAAACTTATTTTGATTTACACTTCCAGCATTCTTAAATATAAATTCCAAACGTATTATCTCAGAATCCTTATCGTGAAAGCAAGACATCTTAACATCATTGCTTAAAGTAAAGTTTGCATCTGGCTTGCAAGACAAGTTAATATCAACATCTAATAATTGAGGTAATTGATTCATCATAAGAAAATTCGTTAAAATTCTACTGTTAGTTTAGCATTTAATTGGAATGGAGTTAAATAATTTGGCACTCCATAGTATTTATTACTGTAATCGGCAACCCAAAAGTAGGAAACCACATTTTTATTTGAAAATATATTGAAGCACTCTACATTTATCCATATTTTATGGAAGTATTTCAAGAAATTATTTTGTGCCCACGACGTATTCTCATCTTTTATACGGAAAGTAAATGCAATATCTGCCCTTAAATAATCTGGCATACGATTTGTGTGCATATATCTCGGAGTATTTGGCGCTCCAAACGGATAACCATTTCCGTAATTAAAGCTTAAATAAGCTCTTATAAAGGGCATGTTTGGAATATAGTCTTGAAAACTTATGCTTACATTGTATAGCTGATCTGTTGGACGAGGAACGTATCCTTTTCCGTCGCCTTGAATATCTTCTTCTGTGTTCATAAGCGAGAAACTTATCCAAGAATCTATTCCTTTTATCATTTCGCCAAACAAACGTACGTCTAAACCTTTCGCATATCCGATTGCGTTGTTTTCAGCCATGTATCTAACTTGCACATTGTCCAAATAATAAGGATTTAAGTCCCATAAATGTTTGTAATATGCCGAAGTCATCAATTTAAACGGACGTTCCAACATCGTAAAGTTCCAATCGGAAGAAAGAACAAAGTGCAAACTCTTTTGCGAAAGCACATCTGAATGAACTGTTCCATGCTCATCTTTCAATTCTTTATAGAATGGGCTTTGTGCATACATACCACAAGCAAATCTAAACAAGATATCTTGTTTTATATTAGGTTTAAAACTTACGCTTGCACGAGGAGAAGGCACAAACTCTTTATTATAATCCCACCACTGCGCTCTTACACCTAAGTTAGCATACCAACTACCATAGTTATACGCGAAAATCCATTGTTTTTGCAAGTATGCCGACAAGCGAGTTGAAACAATAAGGTTGTTGGACTTAAAGACATTGTTCAACATTGGTGGAAACGCTCCGTCAAATACGCCAATACTATCGGGAATTGAAGGAATACTATAACCACTGCTATCAACCATTTTCCATTCGTTTACCCTATCTTCAATAAACTCGTATTGCCATTTTGCACCCCAAGAAAGGTTTCCGTTATCATATATCTTAACGCCCTTATGCTCTATATTGTAAATATTAGCCGTAAGATAATTTCTCGCATGCTCGATATATGTTCCAATACCTCTTTCCAATCCTTCCTCATCTTCAAAACCTAATCCTGTTTCTGAAAGATAATATTGTCCTTGTATGTCATATTTCACTTTTTCTCCCGTAGTAAATCCCGAACTTATTAACTTTAAGACAACATCTTTTTGAGGTTTATAAGTAAACATAAGAGCCCCGAAAAGGGATGAAAACCTATCTAATTCCTGTCCGTCAAAATAGACCTTTAATTTAAGCATCTCATAGAAGTTTCCAAAAGATGTTTCTCTGTTTTCTGGAATAAAATTATATTGATTATCGGCTATGTTTCCTAAAAAGGCTATTTCGGTTTTTTCATTCAAGTCATAGGTTAAATACACTTGAAAATCATTAAAGGTTGGATTGTATTCCCCTTGTGTTTCCAAAGAATTAAGAAGGTATTTATTGGTTTTGCGTCTATATCCCATTTGATAGGTAAAGCGACTGCCGATTAGTCCTTCCAAATGCAAGCTTGCGCCCAACAATCCAAAGGATACGTTTCCTCCAAACTCTTGTGGCTTTTTATATCTTATGTCTAAGACTGACGACATCTTATCTCCGTATTTTGCATCAAAGCCTCCCGATGAGAAAACTATATCTCCAACCATATCGCTATTGATAAAACTCAACCCTTCTTGTTGTGCATTTCTCACAAGCAAGGGACGGAAAATTTCTATATCGTTTACATAAACCAGGTTTTCGTCAAAATTTCCTCCTCTTACGGAATATTGAGATGAAAGCTCGTTATTGGAAGACACTCCGTCCAATGTCTTCAACAAATTCTCCACTCCGCCCGTTGGACCAGCAGCATGCTTTGCCCAATCCGTAGTGATACGAGTTACACCCTCTATTCGAGAATTATCTCCCTTGATTTCAACGGTTCCAAGTGTCTCAGCAGTTTTTTTAAGCGTGAAATCAATTTGTTTTTTCTCTCCATTCTTTAAAGATATATTAAATTGCTCAGTCGCATAGCCCATGCAACTAATCACAAGTTTTAACTCCTTATTTGCAGGTACAGAAAGTGAATATCTTCCTTTTGTGTCGGTTGTCGTACCAATAGGCTTGCTCAAATTAACAACGCCGATATTTACCAATTCAACGCCTTTACCGTTCTCATCCAACACAACTCCACTCAGAAAAGCCTTATTTTGAGCAAAAGATAAAAGAAAAACACAAATAAATGATATATATATAAATAGTTTCTTTGACATAGTATTCTGTTTATAAGGAGCAAATTTACAAATTATGTTGATAATAACAAAAAAAGCGAGTACAAAAAATATTTCTAAGGAATAAAAAAATAATCCTAAGGAATTTTAAATTTTTCCTTAGGATTATTTTCGTAAAGCTAAGACTTATTTTTCGCTTCCTTTAATTCAGATTTAGGCTTGTGCCTTTTGGATATTTAGCTTGGTATTTTACTTTCAAGTTTAGGCTTTCTTTGGATTTTAATTCTTTGTTCCAACGCAATATTCCGTCTTTATCGATTTCCGCTCCTTGAATATCTATTGGCGTAATAATGATTTCAGGATTGTGATGTATGATTGGAATTTGGTCTTCTATTTCTAATTTTACTGTGTTTTCACTATTGTTTTTGATTACAATGTCTATTTCCACCGTTGTTTCTAATGTCTTTGAGAAAACGCCTTTTTCAGGTGTTGTTTTATGCACTTTTCTTTGCACTGCTATCTTTTCATCTACTCCTGCCGACAAAACAAGGGTGTCAGTCTGCGTTTCAGAAGGAAAAAGCTTAGTTGTAGATGTATATTTGTTGTCATGGTAAATATTACATTGTGCATCTATTAGATTAAGGCTTTGCCATTCTGGAATAAGTGCTTGAAGGTATGCTTTATTTGTTAGTTTTGGACGAATGATGTATTTATATTCTATCTTAACATCTTGGGTTAGTATATTGATTGTTTTCTTTTGAGATGTAGAAGGAAGGGTTATTTTTCTATCTAAATGAAATTCTCTTCCAATTAAGCCTGATGTAATGATTTCTGCCTCTTCTTCCTCAACTAAACCAACGCTTTTAGCTGCCATTTTTAAGAATCCGTCTCTGTTTGAAGCAGTATTTGCAACGTATGGCGAAAGTTCAGGTAAGAAAGTATTGTTTCCTATGTTTTCATTACTGAAAGAAAGGTTCACATCTTGCCAATCTTCACACGAAAGTTGATAAAGATTTGCTTGAAGGGCGATTTGATTATCATTTGTGTTTGAGTTAATTTTCAAATCGTAAACAGGGTTCCAATTACTTGCAATAACAGGATAAGAATATTTTAATTCTGCTTTGTCTATTGCTTGTTCCGAATAAATTTCTACTTTGATTGTATAGTTTTTTTCAGCATTTGAAAGCAATTCTTCTGAATATTCTTGTTGGAATATTTGCTTTTGTTTTTCTAAGGCTTTGTGTTGTTTTTCTAATGTAGCGAGTTGTTTTTGTTGAATGCGTAAATTCTTTTTCAATTCCGTCATCTTAGTTTGATAATACTCCAAGGCTGATTTCATTTTCGCCACTGTATCTATTGTTTGTGGGCTGGAAATTGGCTGGAAGTTATCAAGTGCAGCGATTTGTCTTTGAGTTATTTGTATATTCTCTTTGACTACGGCTATTTTTTCTTCACTATTAAGGATTGAGTCTTGAAGATTAGTATAGTATTGACGCTTTGACTGTGGCAAGGTGGCAACATAGTCTTTGTAGTCTTCGTTGTATTGTAACAAAGGATTGTAACTGATTATTTGAAAGTCTTTATTGGTTTGAAAATGCAAGCCTTCTGTATATAGTCTTGGAGAATTGTCTTTTATATAGAAAGTATTATCTCCTTTTTTCAATGACACCTCTGCGGTTTTCTCTATTAAAGCCATTTGAGGATATACAATCACATTTTCTATCTTCGCTTTTAGCGTTTGCGCATTAAGAGTTTGAATTGCGAATATAAGACTCAATGCAGTTACAACCCTTTTCATAAGATTTATCTATTTATTTTCTTTTCTGATTTTGCTTTTGTATTAGTGCTTTTTGTAGCCTTATTTGATTGAGTGCTCTTTGTATTTTTTGAAGGCTTTGTTGTCTTATTATTAGTCTTAGTATTTTTTGTTGATTTTGACGTAGTTGTTTTAGGTTTTTTGTTATTTGAAGGCTTCATTTCTTTGTTTGTAGGTTTAGTTTCCTTGCTTGGTTTTACATCTTTATTAGTTGTAGGCTTTACTTCTTTGTTTGCTGGTTTAGTTTCTTTATTTGCTGGTTTAGTTTCTTTATTTGGTTTTACATCTTTATTAGTTGTAGGCTTTACATCTTTGTTTGCTGGTTTAGTTTCTTTGACAGGAGTTGTAACCTCTCTATTCAAAGGTTTCTCATTCTTAGGTTCAATATTTTTTCCATTAGTTATAGGTTTAGCTCCATTAGTTACAGGTTTTGTTTCTTTGTTAATGCTTGTTTGAACTTCCTTTGTCAAAGTTGCAGTTGGCACAATTTGTCTTGTTATTGAAGTTTGACCTTTTTCGTTGTTTTCTTTTTCATAGTCTTTTGAGATTTCTTTTGTACGACGCATTACTTCGTTATTTGGTTTCGCAAGTTCTTTGCTGTCAAACTTAACATTAGGACGTTCTTTTTTGAAATTGTTTTCCAAAGCATCGTCATTAGGTATGTCTTTTATGTCTTTTAATTCCTCAGCTGTGAAATACTCTTCGTAGTTTATGTTTTTGAAACTTGCTCTCGAAATAACACCGGCGCCGGTTGTAATATTAGGATTTGTTGCTCCTGTTTCGCCTCTACCAATAACGTGTCCGTTAGTTGGTTTTACGTTTCCATGAGAAGGATTGTGTCCATTATGGTGTGGAGGTTGGTGTCCGTGATTATGATGTGGGTTATGACCATGACGATTGCAATAAGCAGCATAATAACCGTCGTAATAACCATTAGCATATCCGCTTGCGTATGCAAAATTTGGGTTGTAGCCGAAAGAAATGCTCCATCCGAAATAGTTAAAGTAAAAATACTCCCAGTAATCGTCGCAATTATCAATCACGATTAAAGCATACTGACGCGCTTTTAATGAATAGTGAACGGCAGCGCTAAGACACTTTCTTCTATATAGGTCATATGCGTAATCATTGTAATAAACCGCTTTCGAAAGGTTATGTTCTGTCCAATAATCGTATGTATAAGCAATATCGTATGCTTGGTCTATAATGTAGGCTGTTTTGTTTATTACATTCTTTGTATAAGAACGTGAATATCTTCTTGCAAATGTATCGTTTGTTATTAACAATGTTGAAATAAATACAAATGCTACTACAATTAAATTAAGAAATCTTTTCATAACTCTTAGTTTTATTTGTTAATATCTATTATTTAGACAATTTTCTCTTTAATTTATTACATTTTTATTAAATATTCATAGCAATTCTTACGCCTCCGTCTCCTCCACTTGTGTCAGGAGCAGAGTCAAAACGATAAATCACAGAGCATCCCTTAGCTATGCTTCCCCAACATCCTCCTCGCAAAATTTTATAGTTCTCATCTCTCCAATCTTCGCACCATTCGTAAACATTTCCACTCATATCGTAAAGTCCTAACTCGTTTGGAAGTTTCGTTTTCACAGGATGGGTTCTTCGAGTTGAGTTATCCTTATACCAAGCCACAAGTTCCAAATCATCACTACCAGAATACTGGTAGCCTCTGCTATAAATACCACCCTTAGCGGCGAATTCCCATTCTGCTTCCGTAGGAAGTCTAAATTCTTTTCCTATTATATTACTCAAACGTTGTGCAAACTCATTGGCATCGTGCCAACTAATATTTTCAACAGGAAAATCATCGCCCTCATACCAAGAAGGATTGTTTCCCATTACAGCAATCCAAAGTGCTTGCGTTACGGCAGTTTCACAAATGTAATAATCGCCAACACTAACTTCCTTTTCATTGCCCATTAAGAAAGTATTACCTTTCACAAATACCATATTAAAATCAACTCCCTTAACAGAGAATTTCAATTTCTCACTAATAGGAAGTTCTTCCTTAATTTCAGGCGTTTCTACCACAGGCGTTGGTTCTTCAACCTTTACTTCCTCTACTTCTGTTTTTACTTCAACTTCTTCTTTCTCAATAATAGGTTCTGCTTTTTCCTCTTCAACAACAAATTCTATTGGCTGAGGAATTTCTTCCTTGATTTCAATGACAGGTTTTTCTTCTTTGTTCATATTAGACTTATCAAAACCTTCATTTAACTTTAATTCTCTATGTTCTTGCTTACCTTTTGTTTCTTCTATTGGGATAAGACCTATTCTATTCATTTCCCAGAAACATTTAATCGTAGCTTTAACATCTGCAATAGAGTTATGGGCATCGTCAAATCCTATTCCAAAAAGTTTTTTGTGTAATTCCTGTAATTTAGGGTACTTATAGCCGTAGTAACCCGGTATTCTACAATAATTAGTGCTTAAAATCATAGTGCAATATGCCAACTTATCGTCCATAATGTCCGTTTCCCCTATTCTAATTAGCTCAGCCCCGATAATTTTCTTATCAAAAGCGATATTATGTCCTACAACATATTTTGCTTGACGATAGTCTGCCAAGAATTTTTCAAGCACTTCTCTCAACGGTTTTCCTACTTCTCTCGCTCTTTCTAAACTAATGCCATGTAAATCCATAGCAGATTTAGATATAGTAAAGCCCTCCGGATATATTACATAGTCATTTTCTTTTAACTTTTCGCCTTTTTCATTTGTTGTTATCCAAGAAAGTTGCACAAGACGTGGCCAGTTTGCTAAGTTTGAGCTTGGCTCATCGTAATCATCAGGTAAGCCTGTTGCTTCTGTGTCAAAGAATAATATTTGCGTTTCTGCTGTTTGGTTTTCTTTAACTTCCTTTTTGCCAATTCTTGAATGGAAATTAGCTTTCACTAAATCTAATTTGTCTTGTGGAAAATCGGAACAGAAAGTCAAATGAAACATCATATCAGTCTCAGTTCCCGATAACACTCCTATTGAAATCAAAGACGCAATATTAAAATGCGACATATCATTGTTAGACAAATTAAAATAATTCAAAGCTTTATTCATATCCAATTCAAGCATTCGTCCAATAGCATAGAAGGTTCCCATTGTGTTTAACGCATCTTTGGATTTACAATCTTTGATAAAGGCTAAGTTATCCTCCACCTCATCGTAACAATTCTCATGAGAAGATGTAGCGACTTGCTTACTTATTCTCACAAGATTAAAGTCCATGCCATTATAGTTACAATCTTCAAAGTGGTATTCTCCACAAAAATAATTTAAAAGATTATATACATGATCGTTTGTTACATAATATGGTTTGTAGGCTGGTATTGCGTTATTTCTAAACTGATATTGTCCTCCTTCTTTGTGTTGTGATGGTGGTAAAACTAAGAATGCTTTCCATCGTAACTCCATTCGTTTAAACAACTCATGCCCTTCTCGTCTTTTTGCACTATAAGAGTAAACTTCTTCCGAATATTCGAAATCGTTCATTCGAAAAATAATATGCAAACCTCTACCACTACCGCTGTCAATTACCCAAGCGTAATCCTGAGGCAAACCTAAAATGGCAAGACACTTTGCAACAAAATCATCAATCCGTCCTCTCCTATCGTAATATGAATAATAAAGTTCGTCAATGTCCAAAGCGCGATACTCATTGAAGCCACTAATCAATCCAATTCCCACACTGTCTTCCCAATTGTAGCTTTGGATATCGTCTTGTCGAACATTAGTATATTTTTTCCAATTATCTATTATAGGTTTCTTATAATTACTTTTACCAACAGGGGAAATATTCATTCCCATGCTTTGATAATAAGTTGCGTAAAGATACAATTCGTTTCTCATACTTTTATTTTTAACAGATAAACTGCAAAAATAAATATTTTATCGTATCTTCGCAAAAAATTAACATTAAATTTATGAGATTAAAACTATTTTTATGTTTCATTTTGAGCGGAGTTATCGTTACGGCTCAAAACAAAAGTAATTCAACCCAAGATTATATCAATACTTATGCTAAAATTGCGATTGAGCAAGAAAAGGAATATGGAATTCCTGCTTGTATTACGCTTGCGCAAGGCATATTAGAGTCTGGCAGTGGACGTTCTCGCTTGGCTACTGAGGCGAATAATCACTTCGGAATTAAGTGTCATAACGAGTGGAAAGGTAAAAAAATCTACAAAGACGACGATGCTAAAAACGAATGTTTCAGAGTATATGACAATCCTGAGCAATCTTATATTGACCATTCGCTTTTCCTTGTTGGAAAGAAGAGATACGCCGAGCTTTTTAAGTTAAAAATCACAGACTACAAAGGTTGGGCAAAAGGTTTAAAGCAAGCAGGCTATGCAACTAACCCTAAATATCCTCAATTATTGATAGATATTATTGAGTTATACGATTTAGCAGATATTTCTAAGACTTACGAAATTGATTCTAAGGAAAAATTTGATAAACCTAAGGAAAATTTGGATAAACCTAAGGAAAAAATTGAGGAAGTAAAGACTCCTAAAATCAAAGAAAAGAAAAAGCCTTTCTGGAAGCGTTGGAAAGAAAACAGGGCTGAGAGAAAGAAAAATAGAGAAAAGAGAAAATTAGAAAAAGAGTTGCAAAAAATAATTGACCAACAAGACATAAATAGAATAGACTTTGAAGTAGAATTCTAAAACAAAAAAAGAAGGCACCGTTTTGGTGCCTTTGTTATTTTACTAATTAACTTCTTGGAAATCTTCTTTACCTACTCCACATAAAGGGCAAGTATAATCTTCTGGTAAGTCTTCCCATTTTGTTCCAGGAGCGATTCCATTATCTGGATCACCTATTGCTTCATCGTAAACAAATCCGCAAACTGTGCATTCATACTTTTTCATTTCTTTTGTGTTTATTTAATTCATAATTTCTTTGCTTCTAAACATTCGGCACAATATCCTTTGTGATAAACTTGTGTCTCAACGTCAGCAAATCCTTTTGTCTCTTCTGTTTGTGGTAATTCAACATCGTATTCCAAAGGTACATCAACTACTTTTCCACAACTATGGCAAAAAAAGTGTGCATGTCTTTGTCTATATCCGTCATATCTCACCATTTTTTCATCAATCGTTAGACTAAGTATTGCTTTCTTCTCAACAAATAGCTTCAAAGTATTGTATATAGTGGTCTTTGACAAAGTCGGTATCTTATCTTGAAGTTCTAAGTAAATCTCATCAACCGTTGGATGAGTGCGATGTTCCAATAAATAAGTCATCACCGCTATTCTTTGAACGGAAGGTTTTATATCCTTTTCAAGAAGATATTGTTTTACCGTATTTAATGTCCATTTCTCACTCATATACGTTGGGCTATTAGTAGTTTTCTGCTCTAACTTGGAAATATGATTGAGGATGTTCGCAAACTGGGCAGATTTGTGGTGCTTTCTTTCCGATAACTATGTGTCCGCAATTTGCACATTGCCATACTGCATCATTTTCTTTTGAGAACACAACACCATCTTCTATATTTTTCAATAACTTACGATAGCGTTCTTCGTGTTCTTTTTCTATTTTTGCAACCATTTCAAAAAGTTTAGCAATTCTTGTAAAGCCTTCTTCTTGTGCTTCCTTAGCAAAAGTTGCGTACATATCGGTCCATTCATAATTTTCTCCGTTTGCAGCATCTTTAAGGTTAGTCATAGTTTCAGGAACTTCGCCTCCATGTAAAAGTTTGAACCAAATTTTTGCGTGTTCCTTTTCATTCAAAGCTGTTTCTTCAAAAAGATTTGCCATTTGTACATAGCCATCTTTCTTTGCTTGTGAAGCGTAGTATAAATATTTTGTATGAGCTTGTGATTCTCCTGCAAAAGCTGCTTGTAAATTCTTTTCTGTTTTTGTTCCCTTTAATTCCATAATTCATTCTTTTTTTAAAATTAAACAATATTATTTAGACATTTCCATAAGTTCAAAATCCGCTACACCGTGTTGGCACCAAGGACAAATAAAGTCTTGTGGTAGGTTTTCATCTTCGTGAACATATCCACACACTTTGCAAACCCATGCTTTTTTCTTATCGCTTTTTGGTTGCGGTTTAATGTTTTGGTGATAATATTCGTATGTTAGCGATTTCTTTTCAGAAAGGTCTTGTGTTTCTACTACATCTGCCAAAAATAATGTATGTGTTCCTAAATCCATTTTAGAGAAAACTGTTCCCGAAATATAAGCATTTGCATATTTTTCAGTGATGTAATACATACCTTGTTGATTCTTTTGAGCGTAAGGATAGTTTTCAAATTTTTCTACCTCTCTTCCACTTTTAAAACCAAAGTGTTGTATCAATTCCATTGGGACATCGGTTGTCAAAATGCTTAAAGTAAACTTGCCTGTGTTAAAAATCATATCATGAGTCAGATTATTCTTGTTCACAGTGAACGCAATTCTTATAGGATTGTCAGTAACCTGCATCGCAACATTTGTAATACAAGCATTATCTTTTTGATTTTCGTGAGCCGATAGAACAAATAGTCCGTATTCTAACTTATCTAACACATTCATATCTTTGACTTTTTAAATTATTACTTATTTAAATCTGCCACAACCTCACTAACCATTGCCTCCAACATTTCAATTTGATTATCTTTCATTGAAGAGCGAATAGTTAAAGTCGATTCTAACACATTCATTTCTTTCATTTCCTCTATAATTGAACGCATTTTGCAACCAGCAACAGGTCCCCAAGTACCGTTTTCAATAAGAGCAAAACTACGTTTTTGTAATCCGTGAGCCTTTAAGTCCAATAAGAAATTTTCCATTGGAGTAAAGATTCCTCCATTATAAGTTGGAGCAGCTAAAACTATATGACTGCAACGGAATGCCTCAGAAATCAAGTAAGAAACGTGAGTTGCCGATACATCATAGCATCTTACATCTTTCACACCAGCCTCTGCCAAAAGACTTGCAGTCTTATTTGCAACCGATTCAGTGTTTCCATACATTGAACCATAAACAATCATCACCGCTTTATCTTCTGGTTCATATAAACTCCACTTATTATATTTATCTAAGAAGTATCCCAAATCGCTTCTCCAAATTGGACCATGTAAAGGACATATCATATCAATTTGAATGCCTGCTGCCTTTTTCAAAACCGTTTGAACAGAAGAGCCATACTTACCAACAATATTAGTATAGTAACGTCTTGCATCATCAATCCAATCTCTGTCGAAATTAACCTCGTCATTAAATAAGTTTCCATTTAAGGCTCCAAAAGTTCCAAAAGCATCTGCTGAGAATAAAATCTTATCTGTAATATCGTAAGTAAACATTGCTTCTGGCCAGTGTACCATTGGAGCCATTACAAAGGTAAGTTTATGATTTTTTGTTTCAAAAACATCACCCTCTTTCACTGTAACAAATCTATCTTCTACCTCAAAATCGAAGAATTGCTTTATCATAGTTAGTGTTTTCGCATTACCGATCAACTGCATTGTAGGATAACGCAAAACTAAGTCCTCAATCAAAGCACAATGATCAGGTTCCATGTGATTAACCACAAGATAATCCAAACCTCTTCCATTTAAAACATGCTTAACGTTTTCAAAAAATTGACCAGAGATAGAAGCGTCAGCAGTATCCAAAAGAACAGTCTTATCTTCGTCCATTAACAAGTAAGCATTATAAGAAACCCCTCTTGGAATTGGCATTACATTTTCAAATAAAGCCAAACGGCGATCGCTTCCACCTACCCAGTAATAATCATTTGTAATTTTTCTTGCGTTGTGCATAATCTTATTTTTTTATATTTAACACTTAATTTAACTATCTTGTTTTTTGTTTTGTTTTTTCAAAATTGTAATCATTACAAATTTGATTTCGGTTGCAAAAATAAGCGTTTTCTTTAAACCAACAAATATTTTCGTAAGTTTTTTTAAAGAAAAAATATTAAAACACTTTGTTTCAGTAAATTAAAATAAAGAAAAAATTTCATAAAACAAAGAACGAATAAAATCCTATTCGAAATTTCTGTCATTTTTGACACTTTTTCCGACTGAGAGTATTTTTTTTCGTTACTTTTGTAACCAAATAATATGGTAAGGGATTATTATAGTAAAAGGAAACTAAATTTCAATGACCGAAAAGGAGTATAAGAAAATAATTGAGCTTTATTCCGATGGGGTATTTGCCTATCTTGTAAAAAATTTACAGGATAGGGATTCTTCAAAGGATATTCTTCAAGATACTTTTCTTTCGCTTTGGAACAATAAAGAAAAGGTTGAAAAAGATAAGGTAAGGAATTGGCTTTTTGTTACTGCTCACAACAATATGTTAAAACACTTTCGCTACAACAAGGTTAGGGAAAACGACTTTCAAAGCGACACTCCTATTTACTCAAACTCCGATAACAAACAATATTTAGACTATTTACTTGAACAACTTAGCGAAAAAATGCGTCAATGTTTAATGTTAAAGGAGTGGCAAGGCTTTTCGGTTAAGGAAATCGCAGAGATATTACAATTAAGCCAAAGTGATGTAAAGGTAAATATATTTAGAGCAAAATTAAAACTAAAAGAAATATATGAAAATAACGAAAGATAATATTGAAGTTATTCTTTTTGATTATGCAGAGGGCAATTTAAGTCCTAAGGAGCAAAAGGAGGTTGAGGATTTTCTTGAAAACAATCCTCAATACAAGCAAATGCTTTCTTCTTACAAAGATTGCAAGGGTTTAGATAAGCCTTTGGACGTAAAATTTACGAAAAAGGATGAATTATTCTCTCTTGCAACGGGCAAAAAAGCGAAAAGCATTGTTTTTAAACCAAGTTTTATTTATTGGTCATCGGCTGTTGCGGCTGTTATTTTATTGTTTTTATTCATTAGACCTTTGTTTAAAACTGAGCAAAATACTGAATTAAAAACTATCTCTATGACTACTGAAAAAAATCCTAAGAAAAATTCTGAAAAAGCAAAGAAAAATTTTGAAAAAGCAAAGAAAAATTTTTCTAATCCTAAGGAAAATTTTTACTTCTCAATAGAAGAAGAGCAAGACACTATAATTCACCAACTTGCATTCCAAGAAACAGAACTTGCAAGTCCTAAAATAAAAAAGCAAGAGCGTATTATATATATGAGATACGTAGAGAGTATAGTGGTAAAGAAAGAAAGCAAACCTTCTCTTACAAGCAGGATTGTCAAAAGCATAAATTTAGACAAAAAGATTAAGGAGTTTTATAATTCAGACTTTGTTTCCAATACAAGAGAGTTTATAAACACTGCAATAAATCTTGGAAACAAACGAATAAAAACCACAACGACAGAAATAAGACAAGAAGAAAAAATAAATGTTTAATAAATAAAAATCAAAAGTTATGGTAAAGAAAATCACAACCTTAGTAGCATTAGTGAGCCTCTTTACAGCGTTCAACGCAGTCAAGGCACAAGAGATGTTTAACAAAGAGACAATTCATCAAGGTGAAACTTTAAAATTAGGAAACTATGTTTCGGTAGTTTCAAAAGAACAAGCCAAGAATCTGAAAGACGTAAAAACTTGCTCCTCTGCCGATAATCCTATCCTAAAACAATTAGGTGAAGAATTAAATTACTATTTGTTATATAGCGATAACCATTCTAATGACACAATCTTTGTTCAGGCTGACTCTATTCAAATAGAGAAAAAAATATTTGACCACAAGGATAAAATGATAGATGAAAGATATATTGCTATTTTCACAGATGGACACAAATATTCTTTATCTTACGCAAAAGATGTAAGCATAACCGATGCTGCAACTTATGCAATAGCAACAAAATTATTGAAAACTATTGCAAATAACGCAACAGAATTAAAAGATAACGACACTATAAGCCTTCCAAAAGAAGAATTGAATAAAGAATTAAAGGAAGTATTCAATAAATACATAGATAATAGTAAAAAGGAAGAAGAAAAGAATCAAATAAACATAAACATTAACACACGAAAGAAAGACCTATTAGATATGAACTTTACTATCGGAACATGTTATTTAAATTGGGCTAAGGATGGCTTTTATTCCGTTCCGCAATCCTCTGACCCTTTTTCATTAAACTTCGGAATACGATCAGACATTATCTTACAATTTATAATTTTTCCTGAAAGTCTTATTTCTATCTCAACAGGTGTAGGAATTCAATTCAACAGTTTTAGATTTAAAAACGGATTTGACAACTATGAATTTACAACAAACCCTGCTTCAAACAACTATTCAATAATAGAAAACAATCTTTTCGCCCATTATATTACACTTCCATTGACAATAGACTTTAACTTGAATGAAGATTTCAAAATACATATTGGAGCAATAGGCGGAATCAATTACAATACGTCAAGAACCGGATTTGTGCGTTCCTACAAAGAAAACGGAGAAATAATATCCCAATACTCCGGCTCTGCATTTAGCCAATTCAACCCTTTCAAATTAGACGCAATGTTTGGGATTTCATTTAATCAATTCACATTATACGCTAACTATGCTTTAACAGATATGTTTGAAAGCACATATAAATTCCAAGCAAGACCATTTAGCTTCGGTATGTTTATATGGTATTAAGCCCATTTCACAACATAAATCAAAAAAGGCTGGATTTAATTATCCAGCCTTTTTGTTTTGAGTTTTAGAGCTTGAATTTATTAAAAGCTTTACTTCAAAAAATTAAAAAAGGGACGAAGACGCCTTATAGAAAATTGTTAAAATCTATTTACGGTATGTTGTTTCTCTTGCCACCCAATATCAAAATCAAGGCATCGTTTATTAAATCTTATTGAAATTACAAATTCGGGGTTGATAGACGCAACAAAAGAATTCAACTATTCGCAAAACGATAGGTTTATAGTATTTGCCGTTAATTTTATGAGAAATCACATAGAGAAAGCATTAGAAGAAAAAAATAAAACGAAGAAAAACAAATACTATATAGAAGTTCAAATAAAAGACAATAAAATATTTGCACCAATTAAGAAGTGCGATAAAAGTAACATAGAAATCTAACAAGCTAACCCATAGGCAAAGTATTTTGAAACTATCAAAAAGATTTAATGATTTATTATTATATTTTATATATAAATGAAGCAAAAATTAATAAGTATTATGACAGAGAAATTTATAAAAGAGTACGACAAAGACCTTTATCTTTTTGAGCAAAAAGAATATTGTAAAGAATTAGCTTTTGAAATTATCAATAAACTTACTTGTAGTATTGGTAATGATGATTTTAGAACAGAAGAAGAAGTATTGCATAATATTCTTGTGCAAGAGCAAAAATGGTGCAATGAACAAAGTAAAAGAATTGGAGGGCCTTATATTGACTTATCGCAAATCAAATTAAAATTTTGCAAGTGCTGGGTTTATAGGTATAACAATGCTAAAGAAGAATACAAGACAAAGGTTGTCAATGATTTTTTAAGGGCTTTTCACAAAGAATATTTTGAAAAAGTTTTCTACACACTTCCTACAAACACCATATTAACAACAGAAATGTTAGAAGCCATAAAAGTAATTGCTTATAATCGTAACAAGAAACGTGTTGTTGGAGGGTTAATGAATGGAAAGATTAAAATTTGGGATGCAAGCACAGGCAAATGCCTTAATGTAATACAAGGGCATAAGTCTTCTATTACAACTATTACTTTTAGTCCCGATGGAATACATATAATCAGCGGTTCGTCAGGCTCTCTTCTAAAACGAATAGAAAATAACCTTAAAATATTCAATACGGAAACAACAGAATGTGTTAGAATCTTAGATGGACATAATCAAGGTATTGCTTCTGTCGAATACAACAAAGCAGGAGATAAAATAGTTTCTGCATCGTGGGATGGAATAATTAAGATTTGGGATGCAAGCACAGGAAAATGTATAGACACTTTTTATTTGGAGGATGAGGATAAGCCTATTTGTGCAGTCAAATGGCACCCAAATGGCGAAGAATTACTTTTTATTTACGAGCCAAGTATATGCCCGGAAATTTGGGAATACAAAAGAGACTAAAAAACAAACATAGCAATGCAAAAGAATAATTATAAATTAAGCAAAACGTTAGAAGGGCACTACAATTCAGTATTATCAGCAACATATAGTCCCGATGGCAAATACATAGCAAGTGGCTCAAAAGATAGAACAATTAAAATATGGAATGCAAAGACAGGAGATTGTTTGCAAACATTAAAAGGACACAGTAGTAATATTAATTCTGTTTCTTTCAGCCATGATAACGAACATCTAATTTCCACATCAGATGACGAAACAATAAAAATATGGGAAATAAAAAAAGGAAATTGTTTGCAGACATTAAAAGATCATGAAGATTTTTCAATTTTTGCATCGTTTAATCCAAATGGCGAAGAAATTATCTCTACATCTTTTGATCAAACAATTAGAGTTTGGAAAGTAAACGAATAGAGACAAATCTTAATAATATATTATTGTTTTTCTGATCATTTATTTAAGAAATTAAATCAAAGATTCAGCCAAACGAAACAAAGAAACAATTTCCTAAATCAAAGATTCATCTTGATAAGTCTTTGATTTTATTAACAGAAAGCTTGCAAAGGTAGTTTTATAGTCTTTTTTCAAATAATTTTTCCTTAATGAGAAAATATTATCATCGGCGTGATAATTTTAAAAAGCCTTGTTTTGCGGTTTTAATCCTTATTTCTGATATTTATTCTCTAAGAATCAAACGACTTTTATAAAGTTTGAATATCTTTGTCATATTTTGTTGTCTCTTAGACTTGTAGTCTCATGGACAATAGTAAAAATTAGATGCGTCTTTTAGACAGTAATAAAGAATATGGCAAACATTTTATATACTACTCCACGTTTTTAGACAGGTTTAATTATTAATTTAATTTGTTTTATGCTTGCAAATTTACATTTTAAATTCAGTTAAACAACTTATCGTCCATACTACTTCTACGGTTTTTTGCCATTTTGAAAGAAGTGAACAAAAGAATTAAGGTATGGATCAAAATAAGAGTTTTTATCACATTCCTTACATTTATGTAAACGTGGTACGGTATCCAATACCTCTACTGAATTGCAATATGGACACTTCCATTCATATCTTCCACAAATTCTGCATTTAAACACTTCTGCCTTTTTGATTCTTTTTATCTTAATCAAGGCAAAAAGATAAAGATTATACAGAGCAACAAGAAATGAGATTCCTTTGAATAAAACAATCGGTCCAGATTGATATCTGTTCGTTATCACTTTTAAATCACAAACATGTTCGGTTTTACTATTTTGCATATCGTGAGATAATTTGTATGTTTACACCAAAAATATACTACTCACCGTTTTTAGACAAGTTTAATTATTAATTTAATTTGTTTTATGCTTGCAAATTTACTCTTTAAATTCAGTTTAACAAAATATTTATCATCTTTTTAAGCGACTAATCCATATTTCATTGCAGGCAATACTTTCACTCTTTTAAGTTTTAGGTCTAATGGTCAAAACCTCGGTGCAAAGCATTAGAAAAACCTGTTTTTTTTACATAAAAATACCTGGGTTTTTCTATATAAAAAACCCAGGTATTTTCACTACTAAGCAATAAGCATCAAAAAATTTATCCCCATTGCAACTATAAATACTATCAAAAACCCCTCCCACCACAAACTCCAACACTCCTTCTCGTTGTATTGTTGTCTTGTTATCTCATAGTCTTACAAGCACAAAAAAAAGAGCCTCGCTTTTCAGCGAAGCTCTCGGTTTAATCTGGCAGCGACCTACTTTCCCACTTGGTGTAGCAGTATCATCGGCGATGCAGGGCTTAACTTCTCTGTTCGGAATGGTAAGAGGTGTTCAC
>JAZRHI010000002.1:0-56869 GCA_045644685.1 Candidatus Onthomorpha sp. | reverse complement strand
TTTTATTGTTATGAATTTCATCCCCGGCGACACGAATACCCAATATTCTCCTGTCTTTTGCTCATAGGATTCTAAGCCTGTGCCTGAGAATTCAACGCCTGATAATGGTAAACTTACCTTTATCAATGCGCAAATTTGGTTGTTTATATCTTCAACCTTTGCATAGCTGGCTGTAAGGTCGTTTTCCAAATAGCGAAACGACTCAACCGACATATTTTGCGAAAAAGCAAAACTGCCAAGCAAAACAAAAAATAATGCAAGGGTGATTTTTATTAGGTTTTTTGGTGTTTTCATTTCCATTTTCTTTAAAAAATATTTCTAAGGCACAAAGGTAGGTATTTTAAGTCAAAGAACAAAAATTTTAAAGCCCGAAATCGTTTTAGTATTTCGGGCTTTGATGTTATGGGTATTTAAATTTGTTTTATTGCTTTATGAGTTTGCGTATCAAAACCTTGTCTTGGTATAGTAGTCTTAGGTAGTAAAATCCCGAAGGTAAGAAGTCTATATTTATGGTTTGTGAGTGGGTAAATGTTCTCATGGTTTTGCCTGACAAGTCCATTACTTCTATTTTTTCTACCTTATCGGTGAAGTTGATTTCTCCGCTTGTAGGGTTTGGATAGAAAGAAAGGGTGGTTTCTTCTACGTCATTTAAGCCTACTTGTATTGAAAGGTTAAGGACAACTGTGCTATCGCATCCTTCATCGGTAGTAAAATATTGGTAATATGTGCCTTCTTCGCTTTCATTGAAACCATTATCGGTGTAAACCTCGCCTTGGTTGATTGTTGTGTCGATTATGGTGAGTATTTCTCCAAAGATAGCTATCAAATTCGTGTCGCTGTCGAGTGATACTACGCGAGGATTTTCTGTATTGCCGTCGCTCCAATGGTGAAACTGAAAACAAGTGTTTGCTGTTGCGGTAAGGGTTGCGGTATCGCATCCTTTCTGCATTGTAACTATGCCTTTGTCTTCGTCATTTGAAGAAATATCTACATTATATACTATTTCGGAAATGGAATTCGTGAAGTAGCCTGTCCAATCTTGTGAGGTTACATATTCTGTCAATGACCCGCAAGCTACAATCAAGTCGGCGTTGTTTGGTTTTGGGAAACAATTATCTACCCACTCCAACTCTGGTGGATTTTGTGCCAAAGTGGTTACTGTTTGCAAAGCGTTGCATCCTAAGAATGTGTATTCGGCAATGAATTGTAGGTTTTCGCCAAGTGTAAGGTCGGTAAGGGCGGTGCAACCCGAAAAGACGCCTGATTCAAATGGGAAAGGATATTTTCCAAGCGAATCAACGCTGTTTGGAATTACGATTTTTGTTAGGCTCTTGCAGTCTTTAAAAACTGTATTTCCAAGACTTACAAGAGTGGTTGGCAGATTGATTATGGAAAGGCTGTCATTTTGCGCAAAGGCTCCGTCACCTATGTGGGTTAATCCTTCAAAAATAGTTACTTCTATTAAGTTTGGTAGATTTGGAGCAAAGTTTTTGGGAATTTTTTGCACGCTATCGCCTATGCCAATGCGTTCAATCGGACAGTGAGCAAAGGGAAGGGTGTTGAATCCTACAAAATCATCGCAGTTTTTGGCGTTATAGAATACTTGTGTTAGGCTTTCGCAGTGTTTAAAGGCTGCATCGCCTATGTAGGTTACGCGATAAGGAATAGAAATGAATGATAGGCTGTGGCAACATTCGAAAGCGCTATTTCCAATGTAAGCAAGGCTGTCTGGCAAGTTAATAGATTCTAAATTTTCGCATTGAGCAAACGCCCAACCTTCGATAGTTGTGATGGTAGGTGGTAGAACGACTACTTTTATTCCATTAAGATATGAAAAGGCTGACACTCCTATTGTGGTAACTGTGTAATCTCTTCCATCGTGTGTTAGGTTGGATGGTATGATAAGTGTATCTCCGCTCACGAATCCCGAGATTACTTTTAAACCTTGTTTCCCTTCACTTATTTCTTGATAGGTTAGATTTCCTATTGTAAAAGAATTTTGTGAGAATACTACGTTTAACGATAGTAATGCTAAGACAAGAATTAACGTTTTTTTCATTTTCTCCTCCTTTTTTTAGTGTTTCTTATATATAAGACAATGTTTTTAGTGGTTTTGTTACACTTGGTGAAATTTTTTCTTAGGATTAAAAAAATAACTCTTAGGAATATTTTTCTAATCCTAAGAGTTATTTTGCTGATTCTAAGAAAAAATTTCCTTTGTCTTTTACATGATTAAGCTAACTAATACAAATGTCCAGTGAGCTATGATTCCGGCGCATAATCCTGCGATTGTGTGTGCAAGAAGTGCCTTTGAAATAAGTTTTCTGTATCCTAAAGAATCCATCATTGCGGTGTGAGTTGATAAATATCCGCTCCAACACATTCCCATTGCGGTAAATACTGCAATAGCGTTTGCATCTAAGATTCCGTTTGCGGCAAAGGTTGGAAGAAGTCCAAGGGCTGCTCCTACGGCTCCAAGGGCTGTCATCGGGAATGCGATTAACTCCATGCTTTCAAAGCCAAATAACCATTTGAATACGAAGTCTATTTTTTCTGCAAGCCAAGGTAAGATAGGAACTCCTTCGTATGCTACTCCCGCATAGCCAACGGTTGCGTCTTTTGGCCCAAAGGTAATCATCATCACAAGGGTTGAGATAATTAAAACGCCAGGAATGATTTGTAATCCAAGGTCCACCCCGTTTTTACCTCCGTCTAAGATTGCGTTCATTATTCTTATGAAAAGGCTTTCTTTCTTTTCTTCTACTTCTTCGGTTTCTGCTGTTGCGTTTTCTTCAACTTCTACCGGCGAATCCATTTCTGGATAGGCTTTAAGTGTGAATTTTTGCATCAATCTTGTAGAGATGATACTTCCAACGAATGCTCCGAATAACCCAACTAATGCTCCTGAAATGTGTCCGTAACCAACCATTGTGATAATTACGACAAAGCCCATTCCAAATGCGGTTCCGAAGTTGTTTAACGATACTAATTGATATTTTTTAAAGAACTTGCTGAAATTTTTGTCCTTTGCAAGTGAGATAATTGCGGGATTGTCTGAAAGGAATGTCATAACTGCTCCCAAAGCTCCAACACCTGGAAGACGGAATAGGGGTTTCATCAATGGTTTTAATAGTTTTTCTAAAAGCCCTACGACTCCAAATTCAGAGAATAGCTTACTTAATGCTCCTGTTAGCACAGTTATTCCCATTAAATAAAATACTGTGTTAAGCAATAGGTCATGTGCTGTGTTCATTATGGTTTTCAGCATATTTCCTGCACCCATTTTGCTTCCTAATACAAGGAATGCTCCTATCAGGATAAGCAAAAAGAGAATTGCTCCAAGCGTCTTTTTTGTCGTTTTCTTCATTATTTATTTCTGTTTTATTGATTTATTTTAATTTCATATTCCATGTGATACCTGCATTTAAGAATAGGTTTGCAGGAGCTTTATCATTAGCTGATACAACAGCGTGTAGTCTTACGTCTTTGCTGTCTTTGATTGGGAAATATTCTACTCCGGCTCCGTAAAGCATATAATCTGTTCCCGGAGCTACGGTCATTGTCCAATAATTAGGAGATATAAAATGTGAATATTCAGATTGGTTTTGGTCGTACGATACTTTCGCAAAAATATTTAATTGAGGTAATTGATATTTTATTTGTGTTGCTAATGTGAAATCGGCAAAGAAATTGTCTTGTCCGTCAATGTATTTGTTTGTGTAGTCAAGGTCTATTATGAAGTTATCAATATAGAATTGGTTTCCTAAGGCTATATAATTTACATAATTGCCTTCGTTGTATTCTATAAGGTTTGCTGAATATAAAGTCTTCCACCAATCTGCTATATTGCCATTCCACAAAAGGTTGTAAGCATATAATCCGTCAAAAGGTTGTTGTTTGAAAATTGAATTGCTGATTTGGAATGTTAGAAATTGGTCTTGTGTGTTGTTATTCCATGTAAGGCTTGTTCCAAACTCGTAACAAGAAGGCATAATGTTGCAAAAATCTGAATAGAAATAAACATCTATCGGAGCGTAATCGTATTCAAATCCTCCTATTGCAACAACTTGTTTTCCCGCAGAAAGAGATAGGTTGTCGTTTATGCGATAGGTTAGATACGCCCAGTCTGTTGCTTCAAAAAAGTTTGAAGTGATGTTTGTCTTATTTAGTCTTTGACGCCAATGATACTCAAATTTGTCATTTATCTTTCCATCTAACATAATGTTTAGGAACTTTCCTGCAAATCCTGAGCGATCATTTTTCCCTCCTTCTAAGTAATTGTAATCGTAATCTGCTCTTGTGTTAAATTTTAACGAGAAATCGTTGTTTTGAGCAAACGAAAGGCTTGTGATAACAGCCAAACAAATAAATAATACTGTTCTTTTCATAAATTTTTTCTTAAAAATAAGGCGGCAAAGTTACGAAAAAAGCACAAGAAACTAAGAAAAACGTGTTTAAAATTATCATTATGCTTTGCAAACTACAAAATATTCATTACTTTTGCAGATTATTTTTCTATCAAAGCATTGATAACGTAAATATTAAGCAGATGAGTTTGAAAGGAAGCATTAACTTAGAAAATTTACCTAAGCATATAGCTGTCATAATGGACGGAAACGGACGTTGGGCTAAGCAAAGACAAAAGGAAAGAATATTCGGACATCAAAATGGCGTGAATGCTGTAAGAGAAGTTACAGAGGGGTGTGCTGAATTGGGTGTGGAGTATCTTACATTGTACACTTTCTCAACTGAAAATTGGAATAGACCAAAAGAAGAGGTTGATGCGCTTATGGCAATGTTAGTAGATACTATCGCAAAGGAAGAAAAAACTTTAATGGATAACGATATTAAATTGGAATATATTGGAGATATTTCTCAAATTGCTACGGAAACTCAAAATGCTTTAAAGAATACGATTTACAACACTCGCAATAACAAAAGAATGACGCTTATTCTCGCTTTGAATTACAGCTCTCGTTGGGAGATTACCGAAATGGTGAAAACGATTGCTGAGAAAGTGAAAAATAATGATTTGAATACTGAGGATATTTGTCAAGATGTGATTTCTAAAAACTTATGTACTGCTAATTATCCTGACCCAGATTTGTTGATAAGAACGTCTGGGGAATATCGTTTGAGCAATTACTTGCTTTGGCAGTTAGCTTACGCTGAGCTTTTCTTTACTCCTACTCTTTGGCCTGACTTTAATAAGGAGGGACTCTATGAGGCTATTATTTCTTATCAAAGTAGGGAAAGACGTTTCGGTAAAACAAGCGAACAAATTAAAAAATAAATCTGAAATAAAATTATTATAAAACTCTAACGTTACTTATTTAGTTAAAGAAATAAAGATGAGAATAGCAAAGTTTATAGCATTAGTATTATTCTTTTTACCATTGCAATTTTTAAATGCACAAAAAATAGAACTAAATTATCTTTATCCTAATGAATATGAAGTCGGTGATATTGAAATTGTAGGCGCTGATCATTTGGATAAGAATTCCGTAATTTTATTGTCGGGAATATCTGTCGGAGAAAAGATTTTCTTGCCCAGCGACAAAACAAGTATAGCGATAGATAAGCTTTGGAGACAGGGTATCTTTGAGGACATCAAGATTTCTGTGTCAAGGGTTGAGGGAAAAACGATTTTCTTAACTTATTATCTTAAAACTAAACCAAGATTATCGGGTTATAAAATAGAGGGTATTAAGCGTGCGGAAGCGGATAAGCTAAGCGAAACGATGAAGATTTACGCCGGTGATGTGGTTACGGAAAATCTTAAATCGAATTGCAAAAATATTATCGCAGAGCATTTTATTGACAAAGGATTCTTTTCTGTTAATACTGAGATAGAGGAGATTAGGGATACTAATTTTAATAGAAACGAAGTCTTCTTAAAGTTTAAAATAAATAAGGGCGAGAAAATCCGTATCGGACAAATCAATGTGAAGGGCAATAACGTAATTGCTGAAAAGAAAATCCGCTCTAAAATGAAGGATACTAAAATCTACCGTTGGTGGAGAATATGGAAATCTTCTCGTTTCGTAGATGAGAATTTTCAAGCTGACAAAGAATTGATAATAAACGAATATAACAACGAGGGTTTTAGGGATGCGAGAATTTTAAGGGATAGTGTGTATGTTATTGACGGATTCAAGAAGAATTTTTGGGGTAAGAAAAAACCTATAAAGGAGGTTTGTATTGATTTAGAGGTGCATGAAGGTTCTAAATTCTTTTTTAGAGATATTACTTGGGTGGGAAATACTAAGTATTCTTCGGAAGATTTATCTAAGCGTTTGAGAATACAAAAGGGCGACCCATATAATAAGGGGTTATTGGAGAAAAATCTTAATTATGACCCAACTGGAACTGATATTTATTCGTTATATACTGATGATGGTTACTTATTTTTCAGGGTTATGCCAACTGAGATAAAGATAGAAAACGATTCTATTGATATTGAAATGAGAGTTTTCGAGGGAAAGCAAGCAAGAGTTGGTAAAGTAAACGTTGTGGGTAATACTATTACGAATGATTATGTTATAATGAGAGAATTGAGAACGTATCCAGGGGATTTATTTAGTAGAGATGCGGTTTATCGTTCTATGAGAGAGCTTCAACAACTGGGTTATTTTGATCCAGAAAAGATTGTGCCTGATATTAGACCTAATCCTGAGAGTGGGACTGTGGATATAGAGTATCAACTTGTTGAAAAGTCAAGTTCTCAATTTGATTTAAGTGGTGGTATTGGCGGAGGTTACGTTATTTTCCAAGCAGGAATATCTTTGAACAATTTTTCAACACAAAAGTTCTTTAATCGTAAGGCATGGAATCCTTTTCCAATAGGAGATGGACAAAAACTTGCACTTAGAGTCTCAACAAATGGGGATTATTATCACTCTGTTTCGTTATCTTTCACTGAGCCTTGGTTGGGTGGTAAGAAACCTAATGCTTTGAGTGTGGGTGTTAACTATTCTTATCAGGATGACGGCTTCTGGAACACTTCTGGCACTTCTGACTATTATATTAGCATATTAGGAGGGTCTGTTTCTTTGGCTACAAGACTTAAATGGCCTGATGATTATTTTACTTTCATGCATGGTATTGCTTACCAACAGTATAATGTAAAGAATTATGAGTATTTGACTGCTATGCCTACGGGTATTTCTAATAATATTAACTATAATTTCACGCTTGCAAGAAATTCTGTCGATCAACTTATATATCCAAGACAGGGTTCTGAGATTTCTGTTCAAGGACAAATGACTTTCCCTTATTCTTTGGTGAATGGAAAAGATTATACTAATTTAACTCCTCAGGAACGATACAAATGGTTAGAGTATTACAAGATTAACGTTAGAGCGTCTTGGTATTTTAATCTTTTTGACGACTTAGTGGTTTCTACAAGAGCAAGATTTGGTTTTTTAGGACAGTATAACAGCAAGGTTGGCTACTCTCCATTTGAGAGATTTTACGTTGGGGGCGACGGCTTAACAGGATATAATTTGGATGGTAGAGAATTAGTTGCTTTAAGAGGATATAAAGAAGGTGCTATCTCGCCTTCTGGTGGAGGAATGGTGTTTGATAAATATACAATGGAGTTAAGATATCCTATAACTTTGAGTGAGGGTGCTTCTGTTTATGCTTTATCTTTCTTTGAAGCAGGTAATTCTTGGGCAAACTTCCAAAGTTTCGAGCCTTTCAAAATGTATCGTTCTGCGGGTGTTGGTTTGAGAATATATATGCCAATGTTTGGATTGCTTGGTGTGGATTGGGGATATGGATTAGACCCTATACCAGGAAATGCTACTGCTTCTGGAAGCCATTTCCATATATCATTTGGTAATTCTATTGATTAGTAACTTTTAAATTTATAAAAATGAAAAAATTATTGTTTTTATTGGTAATGACTTTCGTTTCTGTAAGTGCATTTAGCCAAAAATATGCTTGTGTTGATACGGAATATATTCTTAACAGCATGCCTGAATATAAGCAAGCTCAAAAAGAACTTGAAGAAGTATCTTTACAATGGCAAAAAGAAGTGGAAGAAAAATTTGTTGCAGTAGATAAATTGTACAAGGCTTTTCAAGCAGAGGCTGTTTTATTGCCTAATGATTTAAAGGCTCAAAAAGAAAATGAAATTATAGCAGCAGAAAAAGAGGCTAAGGACATTCAAAAGAAAAGATTTGGCAATAATGGGGATTTAACTAAAAAACGCTCTGAGTTAATTAAGCCTATCCAAGATCGTATTTACAATGCTATTGAAAAAGTAGCACAAGAAAAAAATTATTCTGTGGTATTTGATAAGGCAAGCGGAGCTACAATTCTTTATGTGGACAGTAAAACTGATATTAGCAACCTTGTGTTAGCTGAATTAGGTTATAAAATTAACACACCTAATAGATAATCCACAAATTTATTATAATTTTGCAAACCGATTTAAAATTAAGAAATAGAAACAAAAAAATAGTAAAAAATATGAAAAAAACATTTCAAGTATTAGTATTGGCTGTTCTTTGTTTATTAGGAACAGACACATTCGCACAAAAAATCAAATTAGGACACTTTAACTCTAACGAATTGATGCAAAAAATGCCAGAAACAAAGCAAGCAGAAACACAATTGCAAGAATATGTTGCAGATTTGCAAGCAGAAATGGAATTGATGAGTCAAGAGTTAAACAGATTACAACAAGAATACGAAACTAAAAAAGACCAACTTACTGATCTTTTAAAAGCTAATAAAGAAAATGAAATAAGAAGTGTTGCTGAGCGTATGCAAAATTTCCAAAGACAATCAGAAGTATCAATTCAAGAAAAGCAAATGGAATTGATGAATGCAATAGTTGAAAAAATCAAAGCAGCTGCTGCAGAAGTTGCTACTGAGAATGGATATACTTACATCTTTGAAAACAGCGGTGTATTATGGTATGCAGCAGATAGCGACGATATAACAAGTTTGTTATCTAAAAAATTATCTATTCAATAGTAGAAAACATATTGTGATTACAAAAGTAGTAGATTTTTTACTAAAAATTTGGTGGGAATTAAAAAAAGTGCTACTTTTGCAATCGCAAAAAGCGGGCGTGGCGTAATTGGTAGCCGCGCTAGACTTAGGATCTAGTGCCGAGAGGCGTGGGGGTTCGAGTCCCTTCGCCCGCACTCTTGAAAGAAAAAGAGTTTCTGAACATTCAGAAACTCTTTTTTTATTTATCTTTTTTTAAGTCTTGTTTTATTTTCTTTGTTTAATATAGTGTCCTTCTTTAATTGCGGCAAAGGTTGCAATTAAACATATTATCGATAGACTATATTTTAATTCTACAAATTGCATCGTTAAGGGTAAAATAAACAAAACGAATCCCGTAACCTTATTAAGAATACTATGTACAGATATTAAAGATTTTGTTCTAATAAATCCCAAAATAATATTACTCATTTTGATAACGGCAATTATAATAATCCATATCCACAACCATAGAGAAAGATGAAGTGCAGGCAATAATTTATAGCAAACAACTATCATAAAAATAAAATCTGCAACTGTATCGAATTTTGCTCCAAAGCTACTAATAGTATTTGTCTTTCTCGCAACAAATCCATCTATCATATCACTAAAACCACAGAAAAGATATGCAATATAAAACTTTAACGAAAACAAAGGAAAGAACAGCAACAAAATACTGCCGAGAATACGACATCCAGTGATAATATTTGCAATTTGTCTCCTCATTATTTTACATACAAATACGATTCATCAATGCAAAGTTAAAGAAAATATCACATTAGTTTATATGATACAGAAATATCCCTAATAGATAGTTTGATAATAGGTAATCATTCCGCACCTTTTTTTTGTTTTAGGAAATTATTTCTTTGATTTATTTTTCTAAACCGCTGTTTTATTTTTTTATTTCTTTGAATTAGAAAATTATTTCAAAGAGTTATTTTTTTCTTACTTTTGCAGATAGTTATTTTTTAAAGATAGACTAAAAATAATGAGAAAAACAAGTAATCAAAACCCATTTATTTCCATAATATTACCCGTTTACAATGGAGAAAAGACTATTAGACTTTGTGTTGATAGTATGTTAGCACAAGATTTCAAGGATTTTGAATTAGTAATTGTTGATGACGGCAGCAAAGATAATAGCCTTGAAATTATAAAGCAAGAATATGCTAAATTTTCTAATGTAAAAATTTATTCAAAAGCTAATGGTGGAGAATCGAGTGCAAGAAATTATGGAGTAGATAGAGCAAAAGGAAAGTGGATTACCTTTATAGACCAAGACGATTTTGTAGATACAGATTATCTTTCTTCGTTTATGGCTGTGGAAGGCTTAAATGAAGACACATTTTACATTGTTGGAGAGAAAGAAGGTTTTAGTATAGATTCTTTAAAGCCACAATACAATATTTATGCCTCAGGAGAAACCAATGAAACTATGCTTCAACTCTTATCAAACAATGGAACAACTTGGGGAAAACTCTTTTTGAAAGCACGATTACTTGAAAATAATATCAGATATAATGAAAATGTATTCTATGGTGGGGATAAACTTTATACAATGCAATATGCTGCACATATAAATCGTGTGATATATAATGACAAAGCCTTTCCTTATAACTATGTAAACAACTTTAATCCATCTAAATTTATGAAAGATTTTGAGAAAGAAATGACAAATTTTCTTGAAATCGAAACTAACTTAAAAAAATCATTTTCCTCACGCTTTCAATATCAATGGTTAGTTGTTCATCTCAAACTTTTAGTACTTTCTATCTATGCTCGCTATCGTAAATCCAAAGAAAGAAAAGAAAAATTAGAGATTGTGAAAAATCATATCAATGAAAATAATGATTTTGTTAAGGTTCTGGCATCTCAAAATTGGAAATCAAAAATTATTTTCAATGCACTAAGTAATAAACCTTGCTTTTTAATAGACTTTTTCTTGTCTTTGTTTATTCCAATGATTGTTTGGACGTTTGCAAACAAAAGGATACCATTTTTTATTAAGCGATTACTAAAATCTTTCGCATAAATCATACAAAAAAAGCGTTGAAAATTTCAACGCTTTTTGTTTTTATTTTATTAAGAATGTGTATTCGTCCCAATGTTTTAAGGCCATGCCTGTTCCTCGTGCGACTGCTCTTAGTGGATCTTCGGCTACGTGAACAGAAAGTTTTGTTTTGTTTTGTAATCTCACGTCTAAGCCTTTCAACAAAGCTCCTCCTCCTGCTAAATATATACCTGTATGGTAAATATCTGAGGCTAATTCTGGTGGAGTTAATGATAGGGCTTCTAATACTGCGGATTCCACTTTTGCAATAGACTTATCCAAAGCGTGTGCTATCTCTTTGTAATTTACAGACAACTCTTTTGGAATTCCTGTCAAGACATCTCGTCCTTGAACAGCGAAATCGTCAGGTGGATTTTCCAAATCTGGTATTGCTGCTCCAACTGATTTTTTAATTCTTTCAGCCATACGTTCTCCAATATGGATATTGTGTTGTTTTCTCATATATTCTACAATATCTCTATTGAATTCATCTCCTGCTATACGGATTGATTTGTTGCAAACTATACCTCCTAATGCTATGACTGCAATTTCACTTGTTCCGCCTCCTATATCTATAATCATATTACCTTCTGGCTCCAATACATCTATGCCTATACCGATTGCTGCTGCCATTGGCTCGTGGATAAGACGCACATCTTTTGCTCCTGCTTGTTCTGCGGCATCTCTCACGGCTCTTTCTTCCACGTTTGTTATACCTGATGGAATACAGATTACCATTCTTAATGATGGTGGAACTATTGTTTTTCTTAAATTTATCATTTTGATAAGCTCTCTAATCATATCGTTAGCCATATCAAAATCTGCAATAACTCCATCTCTTAATGGTCGTATGGTTTTTATGTTTTCGTGTGTCTTTCCATCCATTTGCATAGCACGTTTACCAACTGCTATGATTTTTTTTGTGGTTTGATCTACCGCAACTATCGATGGCTCATCTACAACTACTTTATCGTTGCAGATAACTACTGAATTGGCGGTTCCTAAGTCTATTGCGACCTCTTTGGTCAAAAAAGAAAATAATCCCATTTATCTATTGCTTGTTTTGCTGTTTTTTTACGTTTATTTTTTGTTAGTGTTACAAAAACAATGTACTTTTTTAATGTTTGAAGTGTCTAAAACCTGTAACAGCCATCGCTATTTGGTTTTCTTGACAATAGTCTATTGTTTTTTGGTCATTAACACTGCCGCCTGGTTGTATAACTGCTTTTATTCCTTCTTTGTCTGCGATTTCTACACAGTCAGGGAATGGGAAGAAAGCATCGGATGCCATTACTGCTCCTTGCAAATCAAAGTTGAATGTCTTTGCTTTTTCTATTGCTTGACGTAATGCATCTACTCTTGATGTTTGACCTGTTCCGCTTGCACAAAGTTGTAAATCTTTCGCAAGTACAATCGCGTTTGATTTTGTATGTTTCACTATTTTGTTTGCAAAGATTAAATCTGCTTTTTGTGATTCTGTTAATGGAGTTGATGTGATTGAAGATAATTCTTCTGCTTTTTCTGTTTTGTTGTCTTGTTCTTGTACTAATACTCCATTTAATGCAGAACGGAATTGCAACGGACTTTGCTCGCAAGCTTTGCGTTTAAGAAGTATTCTATTCTTTTTGCATTTCAATATCTCTAATGCTTCTGCTGAATAGTCAGGAGCGATACATATTTCCATAAATAGACTATTCATTTCTTCGGCTGTTTCTTTGTCAATAGGTCTATTGCAAACCAAAACTCCACCAAAAGCAGATACGTTATCACATGCTAATGCTGCAACGTAGGCTTCTTTCAATGTAGGACGTGTTGCTATTCCGCAAGCATTGTTGTGTTTGATGATTGCAAAGGTTGTGTCTTCAAAATCATCAATCAATCTGCACGCAGCGTCAATATCTCCTATGTTGTTATAAGAAATTTCTTTTCCGTGTAGTTGTTCTACAAACGAATCTAAATCTCCAAAGAACATTCCTTTTTGATGTGGATTTTCTCCATAGCGAAGAACTTTTGCTTCATTGTAACTTTCCTTGAAAGCAGTAAGTTCTGTTTGTTGATTAAAGTAATTGAAAATTGCTGTGTCGTAATCAGAACTTTCCATAAAGGCGTATGTTGCAAAACGTCTTCTTTCTTCTAATGTAGTAAAGCCATTGTTTTTGTTTAGTATGTCTAACAATTCTGCATAATGATTTACAGAAGGTACAATTACGACATCTTTAAAGTTTTTAGCTGCTGCACGAATTAAAGAAATGCCTCCTATATCTATCTTTTCGATTATGTCTTGTTCAGGTGCGTTACTTGCAACTGTTTTCTTGAAAGGATATAAATCTACAATAACTAAATCTATATTTGGAATATCATATTCTTTTACTTGTTGAATATCTGTTTCGTTATCTCTTCTTGATAAAATTCCTCCAAAGACTTTTGGGTGTAATGTTTTAACTCTACCTCCAAGGATTGAGGGATAAGAAGTTAATCCTTCAACTGTTTTTGCCTTTATTCCTAAATTAACTATGTAATCATAAGTTCCTCCTGTTGAGTATATTTCTACGCCCAACGAGTCTAACTTTTTAACTATTTCATCTAAGCCATCTTTATAAAAGACCGAAATTAAAGCTCCCTTTATCTGTTTCATCACTAATTGATTTTTTATTACAAATTATTTAATCTGCAAAGATAAGAAATAAGTCTAAGAAATAGAAAAATAAATCAAAGAAAAAATAAATTTTTTCAAAGAAATAAAAAAATAAATCAAAGAAATGTTTTGTGTTTACTTTATTTTGTAATTTCGCAGATTGAAAAACAAGTTTGATTATGTCAATTTCTATAAAGAATCTTACGAAAATATATGGTGAGCAAAAGGCTCTTGACAATATAAATATTGAAATAGAACAGGGACAAGTAGTTGGCTTATTAGGACCTAATGGTGCGGGAAAATCAACTATGATGAAAATTCTCACTTGCTTTATTCCGCCAACAGAAGGCGAAGTAAAGGTGTGTGGATACGATATTTTTGACGACCCAATGCAAGTTAGAGCAAATATAGGCTATCTTCCTGAACAAAATCCTTTGTATTACGATATGTATGTAAGAGAATTTTTAATGTTTATAGCAGGCATACATAAGATTGATAAAAGGATAAGAAAGCAAAGGGTTGAGGAGATGATTGAACTTACAGGTATCAGCAAAGAAGTTAATAAGAAAATATCTATGCTTAGTAAAGGCTACAAGCAAAGAGTAGGAATAGCACAAGCATTGATACACGACCCAAAAGTTCTCATACTTGACGAACCTACAACTGGCTTAGACCCAAATCAATTAGTAGAGATAAGAGATTTAATTAAACAAGTAGGACAAACAAAGACTGTTTTGCTATCTACACACATAATGCAAGAAGTGGAAGCCGTGTGTTCACGCGTACTTATCATAAATAACGGAAAACTTGTTGCGGATGACGAGACGAAACATCTTGCAGCAGGAGAAAATTTAGAAAAGATTTTCAGACAAATTACGCTTGAAAGATAGCTATTTTTACTTTTTATCACTTTATATTTGTGCAATGATAAAATAAGTTATAACTTTGCAACAATTTTTTATTTAATAACAATTCTAAAAAACATATAACCATGGTTAAAGTAGCGATAAATGGTTTTGGCCGTATAGGTAGAGTTTCTTTTAGAAACATCCAAAAAAAGACAAACGTAGAAGTAGTTGCTATCAACGACTTAACAGACGCAGCAACATTAGCTTATTTATTGAAATACGACTCTGTTCACGGTCGTTTCGATGGAGAAGTAAAAGCTGACGGAGAATATTTAGTTGTAAATGGCAAAAGAATCAGAGTTTACTCTGAAAGAGATCCTGAACAACTACCTTGGGGAGAATTAGGCGTTGATATCGTAATAGAATCAACAGGTATATTCAAAACAAAAGAAAAGATGACAAAGCACATCAAAGCAGGTGCTAAAAAAGTTATCCTTACAGTTCCAGCAGACAAAGCAGAAGATGTTGATGCTACTGTTGTATTGGGTGTAAACGATAGCGTACTTACAAAAGATATGACTTGCGTTTCTAATGCTTCTTGTACAACAAACTGTTTAGCTCCAATAGCAAAAGTTTTAAACGATAAATTTGGTATTAAGAGAGGTTTAATGAATACTGTTCACTCTTACACAAATGATCAACATATATTAGACCTTCCTCACAAAGATTTAAGAAGAGCAAGAGCAGCGGCATGTTCTATTATACCTACTTCAACAGGTGCAGCAAAAGCAGTAGGTTTAGTAATTCCTGAATTAGCTGGTAAATTACACGGATTATCAATGAGAGTTCCTACTCCTGATGGTTCAGTTGTAGATTTAACAGTTGAATTAGAAAAGAACGTAACAGCAGAAGAAGTAAATGCAGCTATTAAAGAAGCAGCAGAAGGTCCAATGAAAGGAATCTTAGAATATGTTGAAGATCCAATCGTAAGTTGTGATATACTTGGAAATCCACATTCATCAATTTTCGATTCAAAATTAACAATGGTAATGGACGGAAACTTTGTTAAAGTTGTTTCTTGGTACGATAATGAAAACGGATACTCAAATAGAGTTTGCGATTTAGCAGAAAGATTAGCAAAACTTATTTAATATTAAATAAAGTTCATTTATCCTTGAAATACAACGAAGTTTCTCGCTTTTGAAACTTCGTTGTATTTTTTCATAAAGAAGATTATAAAAATGAGAATCACAGCAAAAGAAGACATTTCTTTATTAAAATTATTGCTTAAAGAGTTTCCGCAAACCTCTGTAACAAAAGCAAAAAAAATGATAATGTACGGCTGTGTAAGTTACAAAGATGCCGTAATTAAAAGTCCTGAATTTGTCCTCAAAAAGGGAGAAAGCATTGTCTATGAGAAATACACGGGAGGCAAATACATAAAAAAAGAAAGAAGTTACTTTCCTGTATTGTACGAAGATGAGTTCTTCATAGTTGTAAACAAAAGCTCAGGAGTAAATTATGCTTCAAAAACAAATGGAAAAGGTAAATCGCTATTTGATTTAGCCCTCTCCTACCTAAAACGTAAACACGGAACACACGAACATTTATACTTAATCCATTCAATGGACAATCAAGAATCGGGGTTGTGTATTTTCGCAAGAACAAAAGCCGCTCAAATCAAAATGACTGAGCAATGGAAACAAGTAGAGCTAAACTATGTTAGTATATTACAAAATCCTCTTAAACACAAAAACGAGACTTTCGTTTTTGAAAAGGAAGATGAAAGAGTAAAAATAAGCTATCAATTTGCTGAATCATTAGACTGTTTTGATGAAACTTTTAACCTTGTAGGTATTTCTGGATTAGGCTTAGATAGTTCTATATGCAGACAAGTCTTTGCAGAGAAAGGCAATCCTATACTTGCGGATTTAACCTATGGAGATGTGAGATTTGAAAATAACTTTTTGAAACTTTGTTGCAACAACATAAAATTCACTCACCCTTTCACACAAAAATCAATCAAAATCACAATGAATCCTCCAAAAGGATTTAATACAATAAACAAACCTTACAAAAATTCCAAATAAAGATGAATAACGAAATTAGAATCAAAGACATTGCAGATTTTCTTGATAAAACAATACCTTTATCGTGGCAAGAAAGCTATGATAATGCAGGTTTGTTGTACGGAGAAAAAGAAGAAAAATGCACAGGCATTTATGTATGTTTTGATATCAATAATGGAGTAATAGATAAAGCGATAGAAAATAATTGCAACTTTATCGTATCTCATCATCCCTTAATTTACAAAGCGTTAAAGAACTTTACAAATAACGATAACGTTACAACAGCTCTTATAAAAGCAATAAAGAATAACATAGCTTTATATTGCGCTCACACTAATTTAGATTCTGCAAAAAATATGGGTGTAAACACTATGTTAGCAGAAAAGATTGGTTTAACAAACATTAGACCTCTTCACAAAGAAAACATATCTGACGAAGGTTATTTCGGATTAGGTGCAATAGGTGAGTTGAAAGAAGAAAAAAATATTAAAGACTATCTTCTTGAAGTTAAAAATATTTTAGGAATTCATAACATAAAATACGTCAAAGGTAAGAAAGACAGCATAAAAACCGTTGCTTTATGTGGAGGTAGCGGAACCGATTTCATAAACGATGCTTTTGAAGCAGAAGTTGATTGTTTCCTTACAGGAGATGTTAAATATCATCAATTTCTTGACTGTGAAAACCGAATAATTCTTGCAGATATTGGGCATTTTGAAAGCGAATGTTTCATAAAAGAATATCTAATTTCTTTATTATCAGAAAAATTTTGTAATTTTGTACCCTTATTTTTGGATAATAGTGCCAATCATATAATGAATATTTAAAAACAATCACATAATGGCAAAGAAAGTAAAAGAAGAAGTTGCTCCTAAATCATTCCTTCGTAGCGAGGAAGCCGATTCAGCGGTAGAAAACAGATTGATTGCTCTTTATAGATTGCAACAAATTTGTTCTCAAGTAGACAAGATTAGAATTATTAGAGGGGAATTACCTTTGGAAGTACAGGATCTTGAAGATGAAACAGAAGGTTTATTGACAAGAATTGGTAAAATCAAGTCAGAAATTGAAACAGCAAAAGAAGCCATTTCTGAAAGAAAGATACAAATGCAAGAATGCGATGCTTTGATTAACAAATACTCAGATCAACAAAACAATGTTCGCAACAACAGAGAATATGAGTCGTTAGCAAAGGAAATAGAGTTCCAAGAACTTGAAAAACAACTTTGCGAAAAGAAAATAAGAGACTTTAACGCTCACATAGATAACTACAATGCTGAAATAGAAAAGTACAACGAAATATACGAAGAAAAGTTAGCAGATCTTGAACAAAAGAAATCTGAGCTTGATGAAATCATTGCAGAAACAGAAGAAAAAGAAAGAATTCTTTTAGAAAAGGCTGAGCAAAACGAATCTTTAATAGAAGAAAGATATCTTACAGCATTCAAAAGAATACGCTCAAATGCAAGAAACGGATTAGCAGTTGTAACTGTTGATAGAGATGCTTGCGGAGGATGTTTCAATAAAATCCCTCATCAAAGACAAATGGATATAAGAATGCACAAAAAGATTATCGTTTGCGAATATTGTGGTAGAATATTAGTAGACGAATCAATAGCAGCAGAAGTACAATCAGAATTATCATTAGAAGAAAATGTATAAATATTTTGAGAATGCCTTAGTTGTAAACGAAGGCAAAAAAGAAGTTCTCAATATATTGGTAAAAGAAAATCGGATAGAGAAGATAAGCAAGTCTTCTTTATCCGATTTGCCTTTAAATACCGAATATATTGATTGCACAGGCCTAATTCTATTACCTGGAGTTATAGACGCGCATGTGCATTTTAGAGAGCCAGGATTAGAACAAAAAGCTGATATGCGTTCAGAATCTATGGCTGCTCTTGCAGGAGGAGTTACTACTGTATTGGAAATGCCGAACACAAGCCCTGCTACGACTAATAATGAGGCATTACAAAATAAGCTTCGTTTGGCAAAAGAAAATATGTTATGTAATTATGGATTCTTTTTCGGATTAACAAACAACAATTTTGAAGAAGTCAAAAACCTAAACAAAGAAGATTATTGCGGATTAAAGTTATTTTTAGGCTCCTCTACGGGAAATATGCTTGTAGATAACAAAAACATATTAGAAAACATATTCTCACAAGCAAAAACAATAATATCTGCTCACTGTGAAGACGAAAATATTATCAAAACAAACACAGCTCACTACAAACAAGAATACGAAGGAAAAGAAACACCATATAATATACACAATCTAATAAGAACAACTAAAGCTTGTTACGAATCAACTGCCTTTGCCGTAGAATTAGCAAAAAAACACAACACCAAACTACACATTGCACACATTAGCTCAAAAGCAGAATTAGACCTATTAGAACAAGGCGACATAAAAAACAAAACAATCACAGCAGAAGTTTCTCCAAATCACCTATGGTTTTACGAAGAAGATTTTAAAAAACATGGTAATCTAATAAAATGTAATCCTTCTATTAAAACCTTAGAAGACAGAGAAGCCCTAAGAAAAGCACTCAAAGAAGACAAAATAGATATCATAGCAACCGACCACGCACCACATAGATGGGAAGAAAAAAACAAAAATTACTTTGAAGCACCATCAGGAATGCCGTCAATACAACACTCTTTGCTAATCATGTTAGAGTTAGTTAATCAAGAAATCCTAACATTAGAGCAACTAGTAACTAAGATGTCGCACAATCCAGCTACATTATTTAACATAAAAAACAGAGGATTCATCAAAGAAAACTACTTTGCAGACTTCGTTTTGATAGATTCCAAGCAAAAAACAACAGTATTAAAAGAAAATATTTACTATAAATGTAAGTGGAGTCCAATGGAAAATTTCACATTCAATAACAAAGTGATTTCCACCTACTTAAACGGGGAAAAAGTCTTTGAAAACGGGGATTTTTTCTTAGGAAAAATAAAATAAATCAAAAAAAATTCATTTTTTTCTTAAAAAAATTTGGTGGATATTAAAAAACGACGTATCTTTGCATTCGCAAACAAGGGGAGTATAGCTCAGTTGGTTTAGAGCATCTGCCTTACAAGCAGAGGGTCATAGGTTCGAATCCTATTACTCCCACAAAAAGAAAAGCGATTGTAAAGATACAGTCGCTTTTTTCTTTATATACCCAAAGCATTCGAAAGAGATAAAACACATCTCCTTAAAATAAACTCACAAAACTAAATATTTGAAATTAAATCACACCCTATCTAAACAATAGAGCAAGGACAGCGCAAAATAAAATACCAAAGGCAACAAACGAACAAGCAATAATAAATCCCATTTTATTATCTTTCTTTTTATTTTCCTTATTCATATTTATTGTCTTTTAAATTGATATTTTACAATGCGACAAAGGTACAAATAAAACTAAATAAGAACCAAATAAATTTTGGTTCTTATTTGGTTCTTTTTAATAGGGGGGGGGTAAAACGCTTAATTTCAGCGCCTTATTCCATAGCATAACGCGTAAAAACGTTATTTGCATCTATTTTAATAGGATTACTCTCTATCCATTGCAAGAAAGCATTCCATTTTCCTTGATTTTGCTTTATCCATTTATTTGCTTGCTCATTTGCTCCATAAGCAAACAACCAATAATTATAAGCCTCAAAATGTCCAGCCTGCATTAACTTCTTATGATAATCAAACAATACATTATCAAAATCAGAATATACAGAATAGAACTCTGTAATGAATTTCTTTCTTATTTGCACAAGAGTATTAAGGTCTAAAAATTTATGCCCATTACTTGCCTTTGTCATAGCAGAACGAAAACTCTCCGGAAAAAGATTTGGTCTTTCTGGCGAGTTTGAATACACTATTATAGGATTATCAAAATCCACCTCAGCCTTTCTACCAATAAATTTAATTTGGTCAAAATAACAATCATACAAAGTCTTGCTCATTTCCTTACGTCTTGCTTCCGAATGTTTTTCTAAGTTCATAAACAACTCTCCGTACATAGCTCCCCAAACCATTTCCGTAGAAGCAAAAAATAATAACGAAGCTCTATAATAATTAGAAGCATATTCAGGTTCCATTTCTATACCTTTTTCATAGTAAAAAAAGGCATCTTCATATCTATTCGACTTATAAGATATGTTTCCTTTCTCCAAATAAAGACAACCTGCATTTGGAAATTTTTTCAATCCCTTATTATAAGATGTTATGGCAGTATTAAACAAGCCCTTTTCGTCATAAGCATTTCCCAACAACTGATACACATCCGATGTTACATCTGCCCTATCGCATAACGGCTCTAAAACTTTTATTGAATTATCATAATCCTTTGTAATGTAATAAATCCATGCTAATTCATAATGTAACGGCAATGTATCAACACCTTGTGCTATCGATTGCTTAATTACATTTTCAGCTTCTACAAATTCTCCTTTATCTATCAAATAGACTGCTTTATTTAATATAGAATCCGCTTTCTGAGCAAAACAAACGTTCAAATTTACTACAAGCACCAATAGGCTAAATATTACTTTTTTCATAGGGTTTTTAAATAAAATTATCTCAATGCAAATATACAACAAAGTTTTATAAAAAAGAAAGTTGAATCTCTTTATGACTCAACTTTCCTTCATTTAATAATGTTATTTTATCTACTATTTGTTTGTTCTTCCTGGGTAAACTTTTAAAGCTTCTTCCAAACATTTTACTGCTGCTTTAAGGTCTTCTATCTTTAAGCAGTAAGTAATTCTCGCTTGTTTACGTCCTTTTTCAGGATCTGAATAGAATCCCGTTGCAGGAGCAAGCATTACAGTTTCTCCGTTATAGTTAAATTCTTCTAATAACCATTGGCAGAATTTATCACTGTCATCTATTGGCATTTCTAATATGGTATAGAATGCTCCTGTTGGCATTGGGCAGAAGCATCCGTCTATTTTGTTTATCGCTTCTACTAATGTTTTTCTTCTTAGGTCGTATTCTGCTGCTACTTTATCGAAATATTCTTGTGGAGTATCAACTGCTGCTTCTCCGAACAACTGTCCGAAATATGGAGCACACAATCTTGCTTGCGCCATACGCAATGCAGCGTTCATTATCGCTTTATTCTTCGAGATAATAACGCCTATTCTTGCTCCACAAGCAGAATATCTCTTACTTACAGAGTCTAACAAAATTACGTGTTGAGATAAATCTTCCATCTCCATAACAGAGAAGTGTTGTTTTCCATCATAGCAGAATTCTCTGTACACTTCGTCTGCAAATAAATAAAGATTATGTTTTTTTGCTATCTCTCCTAACAACAACAACTCTTCTTTTGAATACAAATAGCCTGTTGGGTTATTTGGATTACAAATCATGATTGCTTTTGTTTTAGGAGTGATTACTTTTTCAAACTCTTCTATTGAAGGTAAAGCAAATCCTTCTTTTATTGTTGAAGGTACAGTTTTTATTACTGCGTCTGAAAGGATTGCGAATGAGTTATAATTTGTGTAATAAGGTTCTGGTATCAATACCTCATCACCTGGGTTACAGCAAATAGTGAAAGCAAATTGCAATGCTTCGCTACCTCCTGCTGTGATTATAATTTCATCAGGTGTAATATTGATATTGTGTTTAGCATAGTATTCACAAAGTTTTTTTCTATAAGACATATTTCCGGCAGAGTGAGTATAAGCAACTATTTCTCTTGGTGCATTTTTCAAAGCATCCAAAGCGCCAGGTGCAGTTTCAATATCTGGTTGTCCTATATTTAAGTGGTGAATTTTTATTCCTCTTTCCTTTGCTGCATCTGCGTATGGAACTAATTTTCTAATAGCAGAAGCAGGCAATACTTGTCCTTTTCTTGATATTTCTAACATAATTATATCTTGTTTATTTAACTACTTTACCTTTTATTTGAAGTCTGACTCTTGCAGTCTTTGCATTAGATTCAACAGTTATAGATTTGTTGATAGGTCCAACGCTACTTGTGTTGTATTTCACGGTAATTGTTGCAGATTGTCCTGGCATCAATGGTTCTTTGCTCCATTTTGGAACAGTACATCCGCAAGATGAGCGAACTTTTGACAACACTAATGGAACAGAACCTGTGTTTGTGTATTTGAATTC
This sequence comes from Candidatus Onthomorpha sp., assembly GCA_045644685.1. Lineage (GTDB taxonomy): Bacteria > Bacteroidota > Bacteroidia > Bacteroidales > P3 > Onthomorpha. Next base: position 34,143 of record JAZRHI010000002.1, on the reverse strand, counting down.
GCAAACACCATCTCCATTTTGTTTTACTTCACCGTAATCATGCTCCAATTTATCGAAAGTAATCTCAGCTTGAGAAGTTACTTCTGTTGGAGTTTGAGTTTTTGTTTGTTGTGCATTAGCACCTAACATTAAAGCGAATACAAAAATCGCTGATAAAAGAAATCTTTTCATTGTTTTATTGTTTTAAAATTATTATTCCTCATACGTTGCAACAACATTACCGGTCAGCATCAAAAGAATTCTCTCTTGTTTCTTGTCATTAGTATTAACGACAATGCTACGCTTTATAGTACCTATGATATTAGTATTATATTTCACAATTATTTCAGAAGATTGCTCAGGAAGGATAGGATCTTTTGTCCATTCCACCAATGTACATCCGCAAGAAACCTTAATATCCTCTATAATAAGTGGCGATTCTCCCCTATTTGTTAAGGTAAATACAGCCTCCATTTCCTTTCCCTGCAAAACATTACCAAAATCGTAAGACACCATATCAAATTCCGCAATAGGGTCATTACTTCTCCTTGTTTGAGAATTAGCTGTTTCGCAAAACAAAAATGCTACAACTACAATAACTAATCTTAATATTATCTTCGAAAATTTCATTTGTACAAATATAATAGGCAAAGTTACAACAATAATTTGTAATACAAAACAAAAAAATCATTTTCAAACATAGGATTTTCAGAAAACATAGAAAATATGTATGATATATGTGTATGCAAAATTAAAATTAAGAAATAATTTTTTAATCCTAAGGAATAATTTTTTAAGTCTAAGGAATATTTTGCTAATCCTTAGACTTATTTTACCCAACCAAAACTACTTGTCATTTTATCAATTAAAACTTGATATTTTATCATAGGATATATAACAACAAAGAAGATAAAAAGAAGGAAAATTAAAAATAAAAAAAACAAAGCGCCACTCCTTAAAAATAAAAACAAGAGTTAGTGAATGTAAAAGTCCGATTTTTTTTAGTTTTTCGGGCTTTGTCTATTGTTTTTTTGTATCTTTGCCAATTACTTATTATTTTAGTATGAAAAAGATATTAGTCGTTTACACCGGTGGCACAATCGGTATGGTAAAGGATAAGAATACTGGGGCTTTGTACCCTTTTGACATGAAGAAGATTTACGAGGCGTTGCCTGTTTTAAAGGAATTGGATTGTGTGATTGACACTATTCAGTTTAATCCTATTATTGATTCTTCTGATATGCGTTCTGATGTATGGATTAGATTGGCAGATTTGATTAAATCTCAGTATGAGGGATATGATGGCTTTGTTGTTTTACACGGTACTGACACTATGAGTTATACTGCTTCGGCTTTGAGTTTCCTTTTAGAGAATTTGTCCAAGCCTGTCATAATTACTGGTAGCCAATTGCCATTGGGAATGATTAGGACTGATGGTAGAGAAAATATTATTTCGGCTGTGGAAATTGCAGCTAATGAAAATGTTAATATTCCTGAGGTTTGTATTTTCTTTGAAAACAAATTGTTTAGAGGAAACCGTACTACAAAAATAAATGCTGAGCATTTCGAAGCGTTTTATTCTGGAAATTATCCTTCTTTGGCAAAGGTTGGTATCAATATTAGCTATAAGGAACATTTAATTCACAAAAGTGATGATAAGGCTTTGAAGGTATATAATAAAATGTGTGAAGATGTTGCTATAATTAAGGTTCATCCTTCTTTACAAAAGGAACATTTAGAGATTTTCTTATCTATGCCTTCTCTAAAAGGTGTTATATTGGAAACTTATGGTAGCGGAAATGCCCCAACAAGCAAATGGTTTATTGATTCTATTAAGAAGGCTATAAGCAATGGCGTATATGTTTTGAACGTTACGCAATGTAAGGCTGGTTCTGTCGTAATGGGACATTACGAAGCTTCGACTGCCTTGTTGGAAATGGGCGTTATTTCTGGTGGAGACATAACTACCGAAGCTGCTCTTGCAAAAATGATGTTTATTTTGGGCAATTATCATGATGATAGTGAAATTAAACAAATGTTAAAGTCTAATTTAAGGGGAGAAATCTCTGCTTAGCAATTAATGACTATGGATTTTGTAAAGATATTTGATAGGTTCAAATCTTTGAATGTTCTCATCATAGGCGACGTTATGATAGATGCTTATTGGTGGGGCGGAGTTAATAGAATTTCTCCCGAAGCTCCTGTACCTGTTTGTGCTGTTCATAAGAAGGAAAACAGATTGGGCGGAGCGGCTAACGTTGCTCTTAATATATCTGCGATGGGCGCTAATCCTATTCTTTGTTCTGTTGTGGGGAATGACATACAAGGACACGAACTTTGTAGGTTAATGGAAGCACAAAACATGGATACTGACGGGATTGTGTTTTCTGATTTACGCCCTACAACAGTTAAAACTCGTATCATAGGGAATAAAACACAGATGCTTAGAATTGATGAGGAGACTGACGCAAATATTTCAGCAGAGGAAGAGAAAGTATTTTTTGAAAAGATTGAACAAATTATCAATACTAAGAAAATAAATGCTATAATATTTCAAGATTATGATAAGGGTGTGCTTACAGAAAATATTATTTCTCAAACTATCAATTTAGCTAAAAAATATAATATTCCTACTACGGTTGATCCTAAGAAAAGAAACTTTACTGCTTATAGAAATGTAGATTTGTTTAAGCCAAATTTAAAAGAATTAAAAGAGGGTTTAAAGATTGATTTTGAGGATGCAGATAAGGATATTCTTATTGAGGCAGCTTTGTTATTGCATCATAAACAAAAAATAGATAAGGTGTTTATTACTCTCAGCGAAAGGGGTGTATTTATGATGGATTTCGCAGAAAAAGAAGCGAAGGTAACAATGTTACCTGCTTGTTTAAGAAAAATTGCGGATGTTTCTGGGGCTGGCGATACTGTTATTAGTCTTGCTAGTCTTTGTTTGGCACTTCGTTTGGATAGTGAAACGATTGCTACTATCAGCAACTTCGCTGGCGGTCTTGTTTGCGAGAGTGTGGGAGTTGTTCCTATTGATAAGAATAAATTATTAGTTGAATTATTAAGAAAAGAGTAAAATCTATATGAGAAAGATATTATTTTTATTGGTTGTAATGGTGTGTTTTATGAGCAAAGCCTTTTCTCAATTAGCTCCTCCTAACATACCTCATTATGACGGAAAGATTGCGCACTTCGGTATTTCTTTTGGGTACAATCAATTCTACTCTAATATGATTGAGAAGGAGTTTCGTCCTTTTCAAGACACAATTATGGGTTTTGACTCTGACAGAAATAGCGGATTTCAACTAATGTTTGTTACTGATTTGCGTTTATCGAGTTTTCTTAATTTGAGATTTACACCAGGTGTAACGTTTGGCGATAGAAGATTAAACTTTTACGAGTATAGAAACGATGAATTCCTCACTAAAAGCACATCATTAGAGGCTATCTATGTTGAAGTGCCTTTGGAATTAAAGATTCGTTCTAAACGTTGGAACAATATGCGTCCTTATCTTATTGCTGGGGGTAAATATGCCTATGACTTAGGTTCTATAAAACGTAAAAAGGCTAATCCAGATGAAGTAATGCTGAAAATAGATAACTCAGAATTTTTCTATACTTTGGGGGCTGGTTTTGATTTTTATTTGCCTTATTTCAAGTTTGGAATAGAATTAAAAACTTCTTACGGGCTTACAAATATTCTTATCCCAGAACATCATTCTATGTACTCAGATGTATTGGATAAAATAAGGACTCAGGTATTTTATATTAACCTTACTTTTGAATAATCAGTGGAAAAAATAATAGAGACATCTTGTCCTTGTAATATTTTCTTTGTTGAAGAAGAGTTTAGAAAATATATAGCTTCTTCTTGTGGTATAAAACCTCAAAACTTATACTATAAGATTATCAAAAAGAGTATCGACGCAAGGAAACGACCTGTTTTTCGTTTGAAGATGTTGATTAGCGATAAACCTATACCAAAAACAAATATTGAACGCAAGTATAAAGATGTTAGTAATGCGGAAAGGGTTATTGTTGTTGGTGCTGGGCCTTGCGGATTGTTTGCTGCATTGAAATTGATTGAAGAGGGCTTTAAGCCTATCATTGTAGAAAGAGGCAAACCTGTAAGTGAAAGAAAACGAGATATTGCCCTTATTGCTCGTAATCAAGAGTTGAACGAAGAATCTAATTGGTGCTTTGGAGAAGGTGGTGCTGGGACGTTTTCTGATGGAAAGTTATTTACTCGTTCTACAAAGAAGGGTAATATAAATGACGTTTTAGAAACTTTCGTTTTTCACGGTGCTGACGAGAATATATTGAGTGAATCTCACCCTCACATAGGAACAGATAAGCTTTCGCGAATTATCAAAAATATTCGTAAGACTATTCTTGATAATGGCGGAGAATATTTTTTCAATACTAAGGTTTGTGATTTTATAGTTAAGAATAATAAAATCCATGGCGTGAAAACTTCTGCACAAACTACGATAGAAGGCAAGGCTGTTATACTTGCAACTGGACATTCTGCAAGGGATATTTATCAATTATTTGCAAAAAATAATTGGGCAATAGAAGCTAAGCCTTTTGCTATGGGTGTGAGAGTGGAACATAAACAAGATTTGATAAATGCTTCACAATATAATGATAAAAACTTGGCAAATCTATTGCCTTCTGCTTCTTATTCTTTGGTACACAATGTAAAAAACAGAGGAGTCTTTTCTTTTTGTATGTGTCCCGGAGGAATGATAATACCAGCTTCGACAGAAAGAAATGCTCTTGTGGTAAATGGTATGAGTTCTTCTAATAGAGGTTCTGCTTTTGCAAATAGCGGAATTGTAGTGAGTGTTACTCCACAAGATGTTAAAGAATATAGCAAACAACCTGCTCTTTCTTTGATGAAATTTCAAGAGGAGTGTGAACGAAAGATGTATATACAAAATCAAATTGCTCCTGCGCAAAGAATAAGTGATTTTATTGGTAATAAATCTTCGCATAATATCGGTGCAACTTCTTACCCGAGTGGTTTGTATGCTTGTAATATGAATGATTATTTACCTAAATTTGTTGCTGAGACTTTAAGAGAAGGTTTTAAAGTATTTGATAGACGTATCAAAGGCTTTATTAGTAATCAAGCGACAATGATAGGATTAGAATCTCGCACATCATCTCCTGTTAGAATATTAAGAGATAAAGATAGCCTACAACATCCTCAAATTGCAATGCTTTTTCCTTGCGGCGAGGGTGCAGGATATGCCGGCGGAATTACTTCTTCTGCCATAGACGGCATAAATGCAGCAGAAAAAATCGCACAGTTATTAAAATAATTCCCCTTTAAACATCTATTATTCTGCAAAAAGCAGTATTTTTGCAACTTTGTTTTTCGAAAAAATTAACAAACCAAATTATAAATTTATAAATGAAAATGAAGAAAAGATTTCTCTTAGTGATTATGGCACTATGTGTTGCCGTGGGGCTTAAAGCCCAAGAAGCATCTTTGAGAGATACTGTGGCGTATCCTTATACGAATCAATCAACAGCATTGATTAGCACAACGTATAACTACGCTTACTCTCAAAGTATTTACCTTTCATCAGAAGTATCGCAAGGTATTCTTTCAAACATTGGATGGTATTTGACAGGAAACTCTGCTGGTACAAGAACTATTCAGATTGAAATACTTATTGGCGAAACTTCTGAATCCGCTTTTACAAGTGAAACATTATTGCCAACAGCAAATTTAACAAGTGTTTATTCTGGTCCTTTTACAATTGAAAGTTCAGGATGGCATAATGTAGATTTTCAAATTCCTTACGTTTATACAGGAATAAATAACCTTGTTGTAGCAGTAAAATCTACAATGGGAAATTGGTTCTATGGTCCTACATGGGGAATGGGTGGAGAATTTAGCATCCCTGCAATACGTACTTTATATGCTGCAAGGGATTCAAGAGCAGTTACACCAGAAGACCCAGCAGGAGTCTTGACAACTACATTAGTACCGTCTGCTGTATTCACAAGATTACCAGAAGGGTCTTCTATTTGTTTACCTGTTGACGATATAACCTTTTCTAATACTGACCAAATTTCAACAACAATTGCTTGGTCTAACCCTAACGGAGAAGGAACTACATTTTCAGTTTCTTACAGACCAGAAGGAGGTGAATTTATTCAAGTAGGAACAACAAATGATACAACTTTTCAATTAACAGGCTTAACTTCTTCATCAGTTTATGAAGTACAAATTCTTGCAAATTGTGGAGAACAACAATCTTTCCCTACATTAGCAACTTTCAATACTGCTTGTTCACCAGTGGAATCGTTCCCTTGGACAGAAGACTTTGCAACTAACTTCGTACAAGGCACAATTGGTAGTACAGTTCCTAATCATTGCTGGATAAACATCAATGGTGGTAGTTCAACTTATCGTTGGGGAGGCTCAGCTACAAGAGGTGCTCTTTGGGGATACTTCTCTTCTGACGAAACTTCTACAAATAGCGATTGGTTAATATTCCCTGCAATGGAATTTACAGGAATGGAAGCAGTAAAATTTTCTATTGATAAAACAGAAGGCGACAATATTGAATTTGATATTTATGTTTTAGACGTAACTAATGGAGATATTACATCAGAAGCAGACACTGCAAACTTTACTTATGTTGCAACTGTAACAAGTGATGCAAATACTCCATCAGGTGAAACATTCCAAGTTTTATTATCTGAAATAGAAAACACAAGTAGATTGGCTTTTGTAAACAAAAAGCCTAATCCTTATTTCTATATCCCAGAAGTAGTTGTTGAACAAGTAGATTGTCCTAATGTTTACGGATTTAATGCAATAGTTTCTAACGTTGATGCAATCCAAGTAAACTTAAACACTTTAAATCACGAAGGTAGTGGTTGGGTTATTGCTTATGGAACAGCAGATTCATTAGAAGCATTCAACCCTGCAACAGCATCAACTGTTACAGTAAACGATGCAGCTGATTTCCCTTACCTAATTCAAGGTTTAACCGCAGGAACAACATATTATGTTAGTGCAAAACAAAACTGTGGTGGAGAATTTACTACTCCAAAAGCATTAACTTTACCACAACCTGGCACAGTAGCAATGGTTCCTTATACTCAAAATTTTGATGGTTCAGATAGCATCTCTGAAATTCAATTTACAAATGCGACATCTAATGCTTGGATACTTGGAACAGCAACAAACAATCCTTCAAGCACAGAAGGCAGAGCTATTTACATTAGTAACGATAACGGAGTTACTAATGCTTATACCTTAACTACTGAATCAAGAAACTATTTCTCGACTCTTGTAGCATTTCCAACAGACGGCTCTGTCGCTTTTCGCATTAAATTTGATTGGAAGTGTAATGGAGAAGGAAGTTACGACTATTTACAAGCCTTTTTAGTCCCTGCCGATTATGAATTATCACATTCAAATGCTCCTGCAAACAGATATAAAATTTCAGATCAATTATCAAATTCTTCTGTGTGGAATACAAAAGAAGCAATCTTAGATGCTGCTGGATTATTAGGCACTATGCAAAAATTAGTGTTTATGTGGAGAAATGACGATGCTGTAGGGAACATACCTCCTGCTGCTGTGGATAACATAGTAATAAGTTCATTATCTTGTATTGCGCCAGCAAGTGTTGCTTACGAAAGAACAGAAAATGCTTCTGAAATGATAATAAACATTACTTCATCAAACCCTTCTGAAACTACTTATCAAATAGAATACAAACCTGTATCAGCAGAAGCATGGGCAAGTGTAACAACAACAGAATTAACAACTACTTTATCAGACCTTGAATTAGGAACAGAATATGAATACAAAGTTGCTGCTTTATGTGATGGTGAATTGACTAACTATGTAAATGGAACTTTTGTAACAATGTGTGCGCCTATTCAAGATTTACCTTACACAAACACATTCTCTGGAATATTTGCAAGTACAGGAATAGGAATAAACGGACCTCTTTGTTGGATAAACCTATCTTCTGAATCTAATTTCAGATGGTCTACTTACTCACAAACTGTTAGCGAACCTTCATTAGATGGTACTGAAAACGTATTAGCATATAATGGAGATTCTTATGCAGATAGCAGACCTATCGTTAGCGAATGGTTATTCACTCCTGCATTTGACTTTGATGGAGAACAAAGATTACAATTTGAAGCTCGTTTACATTACGAAACAGAAAGAGAAGTTACATTAGATATATTTGCATTAAACGTTTCTGAAAATGATTTAACATCAGTAGCAGACACAGCAAACGCAACATATATTACAAGTGTTAACATCGCAGGTAATACTTGGAGAAATAAAGAAGTTTTATTAGCAAACGTAAATACAACTTCACGTTTAGCATTTGCAGTACGTCATAACGCAGCTAAATTCTATATTGACAATCTTAGAATCAATCAAGCTCCTCCTTGTCCTGATGTTCAAGGATTAACCGCTACTACTCCTGACGGTTCTTCATTAGTAGTAAATTTTGATACTATTGGTGCTCCAAACGGATGGATAGTAGCATATACTCAAACATCAGCATCAACTTCATCTTCTTTTGATCCAGAAACTGCAACACAAATTACAATTCCTGCGGGTGCATCATTCCCATTCACAATTGCAACAAATGTGAATGGAGGTAATTACACTATTGCAGTAAAACAAAACTGCGATGGAGCATATTGGACATATCCTGTAAATGTATTCGTACCAATAGTAAACCAAATCCCATATTCAGAAAATTTTGATAACGCTGAGTCAATAGATGAGTGGTCTGTAACAGCACCAAACCCTAACTACGCAAGCTCAGACAATAAATGGTGTTATGGAACTGCCGTAAACAATACAACAGATGAAGCAGGTAATTTAACAACTGGCGGAGCTTATTATGTAAGTAACGACAATGGAGTTACAAATAATTACAGTGCATCATATACAATATCAACTCTTAGCACTTATTTAACATTTGGAGATGATTTGTCTTGGGAATTATCTTTCGATTGGAAATGTAAAGGTGAAAATGGTTATGATTATATGGAAGTATATTTGTTACCACTTGGAGAAAGCTTACCTACAACATACAATTCTTTCTATAAGATAGGTCAAAACCAATATAACCGTAACGAAGAATGGCTAAGAGAATCTATTATCTTAGGAGAAGAATATGCTAATGGTGTTTATCAGTTAGTATTCTTCTGGATAAATGACTCTTATGTTTACGACCCAGCAGCGGCAGTAGATAATATCGAGGTTAATATACGTTCTTGCTTCGAAATATCAAACCTTACAGCAGTTGCATCAGAGGGTAACGACGGAATGCAAGCAGTTATCAGCTTCAATGACACAATCAATCAAGGAGCATCATACTTATTAGAATACAAATTAAGCGATGCTTCAACATGGTCATCAGTTAGTGGAATAACAAACCCTTATACATTAACAGGTCTTCAACCAGGCGCAGAATATTATGTAAGAGTTAAAACAATTTGTTCAGAAACTGCATCATCTCAATTCGTTAGCACATCGTTCAACACACCTTGTGCAAATCTTACTGCACCTTGGGCAGAAGGATTCGAAACAGGAGCTTACAATACATCAGATTGTTGGTATTATGCTAACGGAGTATTAGCTGAAAGCTCAAATCTTCAATACATAACTGACAACACATGGGGATTAAACAACGAATACATTGACTATAATGGTACTAGCAAAATGTATTACAACCTATGGGGAAGCAATAAACACAAATGGGTTATTACTCCTACAATAGATTTAGGAGAAACTAACACTCAACTTTATGAATTCTCGTTTGATATTGCAGCAATAGACTGGCAACCAACTGGTGCTGCTACATTTGAGGATGATGACAAAATTGCAGTGGTTGTTTCTACTGATAACGGATTGACTTGGTCAAGTGCAAATGCAGTTGTTTTTGCAAACGCAGATGAAGACACTGAACACAATCTTGCTGACATTACAACTTCATTTACAAGAAAAACAATGTTGTTACAAGATGCGTCAGGAGCTCCATTATCTGGTTTAATCAAAATTGGAATTTATGCTTCAACAGAATATGGTAATAGCGACTTGAAAATTTTCTTAGATAACTTTGAAGTAAACTTAGCAGGAACAACAAATCCTTGTGCTCAACCAACTTCATTAGTAATAGAAGAAAATAATATCACTGCAAATACAGCAGTATTATCATGGACTGCTGGTGCAAATGAATGTGGTTGGGAAGTAAGACTTGGGGAAAATGGCACAATAGAAAATGCAACAATTCCATTTGTTACATTCTACGATTTAACTCCAAACACTACTTACACAGCTTACGTTAGAGCAGTATGTAATGCAGCAAACAGATCGGAATGGGATTCAATCCAATTCACAACTCTTGAATTTATTCCTTGTGATGCACCAACAGAATTAACAGCAAGCAACGTTACTGCAACAACAGCAGAAGTTACTTGGAATGGAACAGCTGAATCTTACGAATTAAGAGTAAATGCTCAATTTATAGGAACAGTTACTGAAACAAATAAAACAATAACAAACTTAAATCCTAACTCATCTTATACAGTAGATGTAAGAGCAATATGTGGAGAACAAACTTCTGAATGGGTAAGCGTAAGCTTCATAACTCCAATATCAGTTTGCGATGCTCCAACAGACCTTTCAGCAAGCAATATCACAGAAACATCAGCTGAAATCATTTGGAACGGAACAGCAGAATCTTATGAAATAAGAGTAAACGGCGGAGAGGCTGAAACGATTACCGCAACAAGTAAATCGTTATCGGATTTAACTCCTGCGACTGCTTACACTGTTGAAGTAAGAGCTATATGTGGAGAACAAACTTCTGAATGGGTTTCAACAAACTTCACAACTCTTGAAGAGCAAGTAGTAATTATTTTAGGAGAAGTTACAACTCTATCTGCAACTAACGTAGGTAACACTTCTGCAACATTGAATGGTGCCTTTGTAAATGCAGGAAATTCTGAAAACTACACAGTTGGATTTGCGTTAGCTACAACAGCGGACTTTACATTAGAAACAGCAGGAGTAGAAAACGTAGTTGCTACACTTACAGATAACGCATTCAGCCAAGATGTAACAGACTTAGCAGAAGGACAAACATACTTCTTCCGTGCTTACATAACAAACGAAGCTGGTACAGCGTACGGAGCAGTAGAAACCTTCACTTTATCAAGTTTAGCTGATGCAATGGCAAACGCATTACAAGTAAGCGTATATCCAAACCCAGCAACAACACAAGCAACCTTGAAATTAGTAGGATTACAATCTGACGCTAAGATAGTAATCAGCGACCTTCAAGGAAGAATATTAAGCCAAGACGAAATAAGTGCAAGTACAACAACTTACACAATCGACTTAAATAATATTGCGAGTGGAGTTTACTACATCAGAGTAGTGTCTGACAATGCTATCAGCACACAAAAATTGATAGTTGAATAACAACCAAATATCAAGTCATAAAAATAGCGACTCAAATCAAAGAGTCGCTATTTTTTTTCTTAGGTTAAAAAAAATAAACCTAAGACTTATTTTAAATAAGAAGCCATTTCTTCTTGAAGTTCTTTTGCTTTGATTTCAGCTACTTTTGCAAAGTTTTCTGTTGTGTCTGCAAAGATGATTCCTCTCGAAGAATTAACTAACAATCCACATTCTTCGTTAAGTCCATATTTACATACTTCTTGTAAAGACCCGCCTTGCGCTCCTACACCTGGTACAAGAAGAAAGTGTTTTGGTGCTATTTCTCTTATTCTTGCAAACATCTCTGCTTGGGTTGCGCCACATACAAACATAAGGTTTTCTTCTGTTCCCCATTCTTGCGCTTTGCCTAATACAGTTTCAAACAATGGTTTTCCATTTTCATCTTTTATGAATTGGAAATCGTTAGCTCCTTTATTTGATGTTAGAGCTAAAAGTATAACCCATTTTTCTGGATAAACAGTGAATGGTTTTACTGAATCTTCTCCCATATAAGGAGCAATAGTCATAGAATCGAATTTAAAATCTCCTTCTTCTGACAAAAAGGCTTTTGCATATTGTTCTGAGGTATTGCCAATATCTCCACGTTTTGCGTCAGCTATTGTGAAACACTCGCCTTTGAGTTGATTTAAGTAATCCATAGTTTTCTTTAAGCTAATCAATCCTTCTATACCTCTTGATTCGTAAAAAGCCAAGTTTGGTTTGTATGCTACGGTATATGGCAATGTTGCGTCTATTATTGCTTTGTTAAATTCAAAAACAGGGTCTTCTTTTGTAAGAAGGTGTTTTGGTATTTTGTTTATATCGCTATCTAATCCTACGCATAAGAAACTTTTCTTTCTGCGTATAAGCTCTACTAATTCTCTCCTATTCATAATCTTTAATTTATATTAAGTTTAAGAAATGTTGGTATAATTTTTTTTCTATTTCTAATATATTCAATTCTTCTTGCAATCCGAGTTCTTTTTGCAAAGAAGTAACTCCTTTATCTGTAAATCCGCAAGGGTTAATGTAATTGAAATATTGTAAATCTGTGTTGATGTTAAGAGCAAATCCGTGCATCGTTATTCCCCTTGATGCTTTCACTCCAATGGCACATATCTTTCGTGCTTTTGTTGTTTGAGAATCTATCCACACTCCTGTGGCTCCTTTTAATCTTTCGCAGTTTATGTCATAGTCTTTCATAAGTTGGATAACACTTTCTTCAACAGTTTCTATATAGGTTCTTAGAGTTAATCCTAATTTATCTATGTCAAGACTTGGGTATCCTACGATTTGTCCCGGGCCGTGATAGGTTATATCTCCGCCACGATTGATATGATGAAAACTTGCGTTGATTTGTTTAAGGAATTGCTCATTTGCTAAAAGATTACTTGCCTTTCCGTGTTTGCCAAGCGTATAGACATGAGGATGTTGGCATACAATAAAGTCTTGTGAGATAGAATCCGTGTTCAGAAGCTTTTGATTAACTTTTTGGTTAAAGATTGCTTCTTGCTCTCTCAATGCTTCATCGTATGCCTTTAAGCCCCAATCAACAAAGTTTAGTTGCATATTTATGCTTTTCTAATGTTTATAGCTAATTCTTTGCCTTCTATTAAATCTATTGTTTGTAATGGATTTTCTATCTTTTCTACAAATTTTAGTTCTTGTGTAAGGGTTTCGCTACAAATATATTCTTTAAATGTTTCTGCGGCTTGGCAAAGTTCTTCGCTTTGTTCTATTTCAACTATTATGTTGTCTGTTACGTCAAAGTCTTGTTCTTTTCTTATATTTTGAATTCTGTTTACTAATTCTCTTGAAATTCCTTCTTGACGTAGGGATTCTGTGATAGTTGTGTCTAAGGCTACTGTTAGGTCTGCGTCATTTGTTACAACCCAACCTGGAATATCTTGTGTGATTATTTCAACATCAGTTATTGCTATTTCAATTTCTGAGTTGTCTATATTCAATGTGTATTTGCCTTCGGCTTCTATTTTAGCTATGTCTTCTTGTGAGAACGCTGTTATGGCAGCAGCTATTGCTTTCATCTTGCTTCCAAATTTTGGTCCTAATGTTTTGAAGTTTGCTTTTATGCTTTTTACCAATACGTTGTTTTCTTTTGTCAAGAAGTCTATGCTCTTAATGTTTACTTCTGAAAGTATTAGGTCTTTTACCGCTTCTATTTGGCTTTGTTGATGATTGTCTTTTGCAGGAATCATGATTTTAGATAGCGGCTGACGTACTTTTAGATTGTTTCTTTTTCTTAGAGAAAGCACTAACGAACATATTTTTTGTGCCATTTGCATTCTTTCTTCCAATTCTTTGTCTATGAATGCTTGATTGCATTGTGGGAAGTCTGTTGCATGTACAGAGAATGTTGTGTGGCGTTTGCTTACATTATTTAAGTCAGTGAATAATCTTTCTGCAAAGAATGGTGCTATTGGAGCTATAAGTTGAGAAAGTGTTTCTAAGCAAGTATATAGTGTTTGATAAGCAGAAATTTTGTCTTGCGTGTATTCTCCTTTCCAGAAACGTCTTCTACATAGTCTTACATACCAATTACTCAAATATTCATCAACAAAATTTGCTATTGCTCTACCTGCTTTTGTTGGTTCGTAATCTGCGTATGTTTTGTCGCAATATTCTACAAGTGAATTTAACTCTGAAAGTATCCAACGGTCTATTTCTGGTCTTTCGCTATACTCTACATCTTTTTCTGCATAAGAGAAATTGTCAATATTTGCATAAAGAGCGAAGAAAGAGTAAGTGTTGTATAATGTTCCAAAGAATTTTCTTCTTACTTCGTCTATTCCACTTGGGTCAAATTTTAGATTTTCCCAAGGTTGTGTGTTGGTAATCATATACCATCTTGTTGCGTCCGGACCATATTGAGATAAAATATCAAAAGGATTAACTCCGTTTCCTAATCTCTTAGACATCTTATTTCCATTCTTGTCTAACACAAGTCCGTTTGAAACAACGTTTTTGAATGATATGGTATCAAAACAAAGTGTTGCTATTGCGTGAAGTGTAAAGAACCAACCTCTTGTTTGATCGACTCCTTCTGCAATGAAATCAGCTGGGAAGTTGTTTGCTAATTCCTTATCGTCGCAATCAAATGGGTAGTGAACTTGTGCGTATGGCATTGCACCTGAGTCAAACCAAACATCTATTAGGTCTGTTTCTCTTTTCATTTTTTCACCATTTGGTGCTACTAAAATTACTGAGTCAATGTATGGTCTGTGTAGGTCAAAACTATCGTAGTTTTTATGATCTTTGTATGGGTTTTCTGTCATAAATCCTGCTGCGATACTCTTTTCTATTTCGTTAGAAAGCATTTCAACAGAGCTTATACAGATTTCGTGTTTTCCATCTTCTGTTCTCCATATTGGAAGAGGAGTTCCCCAATATCTTGAACGGCTTAGGTTCCAATCTACAAGGTTTTCTAGCCAATTACCAAAGCGTCCGCTTCCTGTTGCCTCAGGTTTCCAATTTATTGTTTTGTTCAACTCTATCATTCTATCTTTTATAGCAGTTGTTCTTATAAACCAGCTATCTAATGGATAATAAAGAATTGGTTTGTCTGTTCGCCAGCAGTGTGGATAGTTGTGAGTGTGTTTTTCTATTTTGAATGCTTTGTTTGCTTGTTTGAAATAAACGCACAAATCAACGTCTAAAGTTGGGTCTTTTTCTGTTAATGTTGGATCAAAGGCATTTTTAACAAATCTTCCTGCAAATTCTTTATATGATTCTTTGTTTACATATTTGTTTACAAAGTTTTCATCTAAGTCTTCTATAAGGAAGAATTTTCCTGCTCTATCAACCATTGGTTGATTTTTACCTTCTTTATCTATAACAAACATTGGAACTATACCTGCTTGTTTTGCAACTCTATCGTCATCAGCTCCGAATGTTGGTGCTATGTGTACTATACCTGTACCGTCTGCTGTTGAAACGTAATCGCCTTCTATCACTTTGAATGCTTCACCCATTGGGCTTACAAAGTCTGTTAAGGCTTCGTATTCTGTACCTTTCAAATCTTTACCTTTACATTCGGCTAATATTTGGAATGGTATGGCTTTGTCGCCTGCTTTATATTCTTCAAAAGGCAAATCTGCATTTTTTTCTGGGAAGAACGAACCTAATAATGCTTTTGCTAATACTGCAATCATTGGAAGTCCTGAATATGGATTAAATGTTCTAACAAAAACATAATCGATATTAGGTCCTACTGCTAAGGCTGTATTTGAAGGAAGCGTCCATGGAGTTGTTGTCCACGCTAAAAAGTAAACGTCTTCTTTTTGTTCTAATAGGTACTTAGATTTTATTTCTTCTTGGTTTTTCGCTCTGAATTGCGCTACCATAGTTGTGTCTTTTACATCTCTATAACAACCTGGCATATTTAATTCATGAGAGCTTAATCCTGTACCTGCCGCAGGAGAAAATGGTTGAATTGTATATCCTTTATACAAGTATCCTTTTTCATGTAGTATTCCTAATAAATACCACAATGTTTCAATGTATTCGTTTTTAAAAGTAATATATGGATCATTTAAATCTACCCAATATCCCATTTGAACAGTAAGTTTATCCCACATGTCTTTATATTTCATTACTTCATTACGACATGCTTCGTTATATTCATCAACGGATATCTTCTTTCCTATATCTTCTTTCGTAATTCCTAATTGTTTTTCTACTCCTAATTCAACAGGTAATCCGTGTGTGTCCCATCCAGCCTTTCTTGCAACGTAATATCCTTTTTGTGTTTTATATCTACAAAAGATATCCTTTATAGTTCTTGCCATAACATGGTGAATTCCCGGTTGTCCGTTTGCAGAAGGTGGTCCTTCAAAAAATATAAATGGCTTTGCGCCTTCTCTTAATTTTAAACATTCTTCAAAAGTGCTTTCTTCCTGCCACTTTTTCAATATTTCATCTGAAATTTGAGTTAAATTAAGTTGTTTATACTCCGCGTATTTTGTACTCATATTCGTTGTTATTTATAAATTGAGTGCAAAAATAATAAAAAACGATAAAGATTTTTTATTTTTTCAATGAAATTCTATTGTTTTTTTATAATTTTGCAAAGTTTATTGAACAAAAGTGGGTAAATAGTATGTCTACGTTGCACAAAGATGATGAAATTTTATGGTATGCAATGAGGGTGCCTTATCGAAATGAGTTGAAAGTGCAATGTAAACTACAAAGCAAAGGCATAGAAACGTTTGTGCCAAAACGAAAGAAGATTGTAAAGCGACGAGGTAAGACTTACTACGAGTTATTGCCAGCTGTAAATAATCTTATTTTTGTGCATAGTTCTTTATCCATTATTAGAAAAGCGAAAAATGAGATAGAGAATTTGCAGTATTTGATAAACAAAGTTGATGGCAAAAGTTTACACATAATTGTTAGAGACGACGAGATGCAACGCTTCATAAGGGTAGTTGAAAACTTTGAAGATGAAGTAACTTATTTTACACCAGATGAAATAAACATTGAAAAAGGAACAAAAGTTAGAATAATAGGTGGCAATTTTAATGGAGTTGAAGGTGTATTTGTAAAAGTGAAAGGCAAACGTAGTAAAAGGGTGGTGATTATGTTAGATAAGTTATGTGCAGTTGCTATGGCAGAAGTAGATTCTGATTTAATAGAAGTAATTAAAAATGAGAAATAATATGAAACTAAGCAAAAGACAATTTTATTTAAAAGTAAGTTTCTTATGTATTGTAGGATTTTTCCTGTATTCTTGTAATGCACCAAAAGATTTAGTGTATTACCAAGATGTAGATGCAATAGCAGAATTGGAAGTGCCACCTGCACAAGAAATAATTTTAAGTCCAGGAGACAAAATTTCAGTTATAGTAAACTGTAAAGACCCAAAACTTACAGAATTGTTTAATTTACCTTACGTTTCTCAAAGATTAGGATATTCAACAGCCCTAGGACGTACATCAGGAGGTAATGGTCAAGTTTCTGGTTACACAATAGATCTGGAAGGATTCATAGATGTACCTGCGATAGGTCAAGTACATGTTGCTGGCGTAACAAGAAAAGAAGCAGAACAAAGAGTAAAACAAACAATAATTGCGCAAGAACAAGCAACAGAAGCCGTAGTTACCATAGAATTCATGAATTTGAATGTTGAAATAATTGGAGAAGTAACAAGACCTGGTAGATATGCAATAGACAAAGACGTTTTCACACTAACAGAAGCATTGAGTGCTGCGGGAGATTTAACAATCTATGGAAAAAGAGATAATATTTTAGTAATGAGAAAGGAAAATGGTGTTCAAAAAACATACAGAGTCAATCTATGTTCGGCACAAGACGTATTCAATTCACCAGTTTTCTATTTAAAACAAAACGATATAGTTTATGTAGAGCCTAATGACACAAGATTAAGACAATCTACTGTAAATGGCAACAACATCCGTTCAACATCTTTTTGGATTTCAGTTGCATCTCTTTTAACTTCTGTATTATTAGTATTTATTAGATAATTATTATAATCAACAAAAACATAATAAAGGTGGAACAAATAGACAATTTAAAGCAAAGTCAAGAAGAATCAATACTTGACATAAGAAGTATTATTTATTTTTGTATTTCAAAATGGTATTGGTTTGCTATTTCTGTTGTATGTGCAGTTGCAATAGCATTTTTATACGCAAAAACAATAGAACTAGAATATTCAACAAGCGCTGAAATACAAATTAAATCAGATTCAAAAGGGAATTCATTCTCGTCGGAGACAGCCTTTGCTGATATGGGATTTTTTAAGAGCAATACAAATGTTTGGAACGAAATAATTGCGTTTAGTTCTCCTGACTTAATGGTTGAAGTTGTGAACAGATTAAATCTTCACACAGAATATCGTAAACCAGGATTTTTCTACGACAAACTATTGTATGGAACTAACTTACCAATAGTTGTTTCTATGCCTGACCTTGCAGATAACGCAAGCGCATCTTTTACTATAACGCTTTTAGGAAAGGAAAAGTTTACTATTTCTGATATGACGTTTAATGGAGAGTCATTTGACGACAAAAAAATAGAAGGACGTTTACATGATACTATTACAACTCCTTATGGAAGCTTAATTGTTACACCTACTATTCACTATAACATACAACTTATAGCAGAAACAAACGAAATTCTTGTTTCTCGTACAAGCAAACAATACGCAGTTGAAAAATACACAGGCAGATTAGGAGTTGAACAAAACAATAAGGAAGCAGATGTTATTACTCTTTCAGTAGAGGATGTATCTCCACAAAGAGCAGAAGACTTCTTAAACACTTTAATTGTTGTTTACAACGAACACTGGATTAAAGACAAGAATCAAATTGCTAATTCTACGTCAATATTTATTAACGACCGTTTATTAGTTATTGAAAACGAATTAGCAAACGTGGATAGCGACATTTCTTCTTACAAATCAGCAAACTTAATTCCAGACGTTGAAGCTGCTGCAAGTATGTATCTAACTCAAAGCAACGCTTTAAACGAAGAAATTAGAGAATTAAGCAATCAAATATGGATGGCACGCTACATTAAAGATTATCTATCTAAAAATGCAATTACATCAGAGCTTTTACCTGTAAACTCTGGCATCCAAAATGCGAACATCGAAAGAATGATTGCAGAACACAACTCAAAACTTTTGGAAAGAAACAACTTAGTAGCTAATAGTAGTGAAAAGAACGTACTTGTTAAAGACATGGACAAAGCCTTAGTGGAAATGCGTAGAATTATTTCCGTTTCGGTTGACAACCAAATTACAGTTCTTCAAAATCAAATGAACGAATTAAAACGTTCTGAAAAGCAAACATCTGCAAAAATCGCTTCTAACCCAAATCAAGCAAAAGTTCTGTTATCTGTAGAAAGACAACAAGCCGTTAAACAATCACTTTACTTATATCTATTACAAAAACGTGAAGAAAATGAGCTTTCACAAGCCTTTACAGCATACAATACTCGTCTTATAAAGCAACCTCGCACAAGCATATTCCCTGTTGCTCCTCGTAGAGCAATGATTCTGCTTGTCGGATTCGTGTTAGGATTTGCATTACCACTTGGAATAATAGTAATAAGAGAGTATTTAACAACAACAGTTAGAGGAAGACAAGATTTAAGAAACATTACACTACCTTTCTTAGGAGAGATACCTAATTGTTTCCCTAAGAGAACAGGATTAAATAGATTAAAGAAGAAAATAGAAGTAGAAAACAAAAAAGTAGTTGTTAAAGCAGGTAGTAGAAATGTAATAAACGAAGCATTCCGTAGTTTAAGAACCAATTTAGATTTTATGATTAAAGATAGCTCTTCAAATGCTATTGCACTTACATCATACAATCCTGGTTCAGGAAAATCATTCATTTCAATCAACTTAGGTATAGCCTTAGCAATACAAAATAAGAAAGTATTGATTGTGGATGGCGACTTACGACATGCCTCAGTTTCGCAATTTGCAAACGCACCTAAGTTAGGAATATCAGATTTCTTAGCAGGAAAAGTTTCAGATGTAAATGACGTAATCGTAAAAGATAAAACATATCCTTCATTACACGTATTACCTGTTGGAACCATTCCACCAAACCCATCAGAGTTGTTAGCGCAAGATAGTTTCAATGCTATGATAGCAAGATGCAAAAAAGAATTTGACTATGTAATTGTAGACTGTCCGCCAATCGAAATAGTAACCGACACACACATCATAGAAAAGAGTGTAGATAGAACAATTTTCGTAATAAGAGCAGGATTATTAGAAAGAAACATGTTAGGAGATTTACAAGCTCTTTACACAAACGGCACATTCAAAAACATGTCTTGCATACTTAACGGCACTGAAAAAGACAGTGGCAAATACGGTAAGTACGGTTACAAATATGGTTACAAATATGGCTACCGTTATGGAAGCTATTACTCAAACAATGACAAATAATCCTCTTTCCATTGGCTAGTTTATTTAGTAAAATCTTTCATAAAGAAAATAAAATCAAAAAGAGTGGACTGTTAGATAAAAAATCTGACGTCCACTCTCACATACTTTATGGAGTAGATGACGGAGTGCAAGAATTAGAAGAAAGCCTAAAAATATTAGAACACTTAGAAGACTTAGGCTTTACAACACTTTGGTGCACACCTCACGTTATGGAAGACATACCTAACGAAACAAAATTCTTACAAGAAAGATTTCAAGAATTAAAATCAAATTATAAAGGAAACATCTCTTTAAATTTAGCAGCAGAATACATGATTGACAGTGTATTTGAAAAGAGATTATCAGAAAAAGACCTATTACCACACGGAGAATCAAAAGATCAAATATTAGTAGAAACCTCTTACTTTAATTCTCCATTAAACTTAGAAGAAACCCTTAAACAAATATATTCCATAGGCTATTATCCATTACTTGCACACCCAGAAAGATACGTCTATATGTCAGAAAAAGACTATCTAAACTTAAAAGCAGAAGGAATAAGATTTCAATTAAATCTCCTTTCCTTAAAAGGCATGTATGGGAAAATGGCACAAAAAAAAGCAGAATGGATTCTATCAAAAAATTTCTATGACGAAGTAGGTAGCGACATTCACTCTATCCACCAAATCCACGCATTAAAAGAATTATTAAAATAGTGCATTCAGCAAATCCCCAACATTATCACTTACTTGATGATTTAAGAGGAATAGCAGCAATAATTGTTGTTTGCTATCACGTTTTCGAAGGATTTTCTTTCGCAGAAATCACCAACCAAGCAGGCGATGGAATGATAAAAGTATTCAATCACGGATACCTTGCCGTAGATTTCTTTTTCCTTCTTTCGGGATTTGTACTAAACCACGCATACGCTAATCGTTGGAACGAAATAAACATCACCACATTTTTCAAACGCCGATTGATTCGTTTACATCCCATGCTCATTGTAGGAAGTTTACTTGGTTTAATAAGTTTTCTAATCGGAGGCTCACAACAATGGGATGGCACAACAATACCTTTTTACATTACAATCATAACATTTCTTCTTACTTGTTTGATGATACCCGCACTTCCTAACTCTTTCAATGAAGTAAGAGGCAATGGAGAACTATTCCCTTTAAACGGACCTACATGGTCTTTATTTTTCGAATACATAGGCAACATTCTTTACGCCCTTTTCATAAGACGACTTGGAACAAAAGCCCTTTCATTTTTAGTTATCATTTTAGGAATATTACATAGCATATTTTCCATAGGCAATTTCTCTACTTACGGCTCAATAGGCGTAGGTTGGACATTCGATAGCATTAACATCCTCGGCGGAATGTTAAGAATGCTATTCCCTTTCACCTTAGGAATGCTTCTTTCTCGTAAATCAAAAACAATTTCTCTACAACATCCATTCCTTATTGCCTCAATAATACTAATAACTTCCCTTTCCGTTCCATACATTCCCGCAATCAATTCCATACATTGCAACGGTATTTACGAATTTCTATGCGTGGCAATAATCTTTCCTTTAATCATACTTATCGGAGCATCAAAACAAAGCGACAATAAACCAAAAACAATACTTGGCGACATATCCTATCCTTTGTATATCATACACTACCCTATTATGTATTTGTTCTATCAATGGTTAATAAAGACAGAACAATACACACTATCAGAAACCTATCCTATTGTAATACTTGTAGTTGCGTTATCTATAATTATCGCAATTATCTCTTTGAAATATTACGAAAATCCTTTGAGAAAATATCTTAAATCTAAGATTTAATTTCTAATTGCATAGAATTTTGTATCTTTGCCTTAGAAAAAAATACAAGAATGAGCAATATAGTAGCAATAGTAGGACGTCCAAACGTTGGAAAATCGACATTATTCAATCGTTTAACAGAGACAAGAGATGCAATCATACACTCAGAAGCAGGTGTTACAAGAGACCGTCATTATGGCAAGTCAAATTGGAATGGGAAAGAGTTTTCTGTGATTGATACAGGCGGTTATGTAATAGGAAGTGAAGACGTATTTGAAGGAGAAATAAGAAAACAAGTTATTTTAGCCATAGAAGAAGCAGATGCCATTATATTTATGGTAGATGTTAAAGAAGGCATAACACCAGATGACGAAGAAGTTGCAGAACTTTTAAGACGTTGCGACAAAAAAGTGCTATTAGTTGCCAATAAGGTAGATAACACAGCAAGAGCCAATGACCACTACGAATTTTACTCCTTTGGATTAGGAGAAGTTTATACTATCTCTGCCATAAACGGCTCAGGAACAGGAGAAATGTTAGACGAATTAGTAAAAGACTTTGCAGAAGAAGAAACCTTTGTTGATGAAAACGCAGGAATACCAAAACTTTGCGTTGTAGGACGTCCAAACGTTGGAAAAAGTTCATTGATAAACACCCTAATCGGACAAGAAAGAAACATAGTTCACAACTCTGCCGGAACAACTCGCGATTCGCTTGACACAAGATATAACCTTTTCGGATTTGATTTTGTAATTATTGACACAGCAGGCGTAAGAAAGAAAAATAAGGAAATGGACGACGTAGAGTTTTACTCAGTTATGCGTTCAATTCGTTCAATAGAAAGTTCAGACGTTTGTGTTTTGATGATAGATGCCTCACAAGGATTAGAAAGTCAAGACATCAATCTATTTTCTCTTATCAATAGAAACAACAAAGGCGTTGTTATCGTTGTAAACAAATGGGATTTAATAGAAAAAGATAATAAAACAATCCTTGAATTTGAGCAAAAAATCAGAGCAAAGATAGCTCCGTTTGACGATGTGCCTATTGTATTTACATCTGTCATAAACAAACAGAGAATTTACAAAGTATTAGAAACTGCAAGAAAAGTTTACGAATCACGAAGCAGACAAATACCAACCTCAGAGCTTAACGAAAGGCTATTACCTATTGTAAAAGAACAAAATCCTCCACCAGCATACAAAGGAAAGTATGTTAAGATTAAATATATCATGCAATTAAAAACCGCATATCCGCAATTCGTTTTCTATTGCAACCTTCCCCAATACATAAAAGACCCTTACAAACGTTTTGTTGAAAACAGACTAAGAGAAATGTATGATTTCAACGGCGTACCTATTACTATATTTTTCCGACAAAAGTAAAAAACTTATGGAAGTAAGAATTGACAAATGGTTATGGGCGGTAAGGCTTTACAAAACAAGAGCCTTAGCGACCGATGCCTGTCGATTAGGGAAAGTAACTTGCGAAGGAAGTATAGTAAAACCCTCAAAAATTGTCAAAGAAGGCGATGTATATGTAGTAAACATAGACCAACTACACCGAAAGGTAAAAGTAAAACAACTTCTCAACAATAGAGTTGGAGCAAAGCTTGTAGAAAACTTTTTAGAAGACCAAACAGACATTCAAGAGATTGAAAGAATACGCATAGCAAGAGAATACGCCTTTGAAAAACGCGACAGAGGAATAGGCCGCCCAAGCAAAAAAGACCGAAGACTATTAGATGAATTTAAATCTTAACTTTTCAAGCAAACAATTCAAAAAATCTATTGTTTCTTTTTAAGTACTCATTTTTTTTATATCTTTGCAAAGATTTATAAATTAAATAAAAAATAAAATGCAAAATTGGAATTGGGAATTGATAGGCTTAGCTGTTACAATAATAGCAGCAGTTCTTGGTGGCGTATGGTTTATTTTTAACAAAATTTTTCATTTAGGTCGTTTTTCTCAACGTTTTGATAACATGGATAAACGAACTTGTAATGCTGATTGCGATAATCATAGCAGAGATATTGAAAAAATGAGGAATAATATAGAGAGTGTAAAAGCTCTATTTTCATCTCATGACGATGATATAAAAGCTATAAAGGGTCTTTTACTGATAAAACATAAGGAAGCTGCAAACCTTTTTTCAATTAAAAATAGTCCTCGCCAACTAAACGAAATAGGAGAGAGAGTATATCGTGATATGAATGGTGAAGATTTCCTAAATAAAAACAAAGACTACTTATTTTCGTTAATAGATGGGTATAATCCTAAAACAGCATTAGATGTTGAAAATGCAGCTCATGCAATCTGTGTGACATCTCTTGAAAACGAAATATTTAATGGTTTAAAGAATTTTGTTTACAACTCTCCTTCATATAAGATAACCGATAGAGATGGAAATGAAAGAATGTACGATTTAGCAATGTCTGACATTTGCTTTATATTGAGTTTGCCTTTACGTGATATGTATTTAGAAATTCACCCAGAAATAGTTTCAGCGTAAATTCATTTAAAGAATAAAAAAAGAAAAACGCTCGTTTGTCAAAATAAAACTAAGACTCACGAGCGTTTTTCTTTGAGTTAAGAAATCTAAAAGCGGTATCCTAAACGTAAAGTAAGAAAATAATTTTCTTCATTGTTGCTATAATTATACAAATCATAAAAATCTTCACTATAATAATACTGTTCAGTATAATCATTCAAAGAATAAGCTAATTTACAACTAAACATAAAATCATCATAAACAATTCCTGTTTCATATGATATTGTGAATCCGTTTTGATAATAATAACCGTAATGGAAATAGGTATTATCAGAAAAATAAGACCTATCATCTTTGCTTTTGTCTAAAGGTATATTCATTCCTACTCCTAAATCCATAAACATACTTGAAATGTTATTAAATCTATATTCATAGTTTAATCCAGCAAGAATAGGTAATATAGGAAATTGGTCATAAACACTCTTATCATTCTCTCCTTCAATTTCTACTTCCAACAGAAATCTTATGTCAAATTTCGTAAAAGGTTTATATTTATACTTTAATCCCGTAGAAAATCCCCAATCTCCAAAACTAGTTCCCACACCTCCGTGAATGCTAAATTCGTGTTTTTTTACTCCAAGTGTTGTTTTAGGTGTGCTTTGTTTAGCTATACTGTTCGCTCCTACCATTTGAGCAAATGAAGTGCTTGCAAACAATACGCATATTATTGTTACAATAAGTTTTTTCATAGTCTTATTCTAAATTAAAGTCCATTTTCCAAATGTTATATGCACCTTTTTCTGTTCCTCTTTGAGAAACGAAATATATTGTCTTGCCATCTTTCGACCATATAGGAGAACAGTCATTTCCTTTATGATATGTAAGTTGTGTAAGCCCTGTTCCGTCTGTGCGAACAACGTATATATCAAGATTTTCTTCTTGTTTGTTTCCGTTTGGAAGGGTATTTGCAACCATAAGTATCCATTCTCCGTCAGGAGATACAGAAGGAGTTGTGTAACTTTGGTTTTCGGCTGTTACAATAATGGCTTCTGTTCCTTTTACGTAGTTTACTTTCCATATTTCAAAGTTTCCTTTGCTGTTTGGACGCACACAAAGAATTTCTTCATCGTTAATTGGAAGTGGATTTAAGCCATGACAATAATTTGTAAAGGTTAATTTTTTTGTATCATAGCTCCAAATAGAATAATTCGCTCCATCTAAACGTGTAAAGAAGATTTTGTTTCCGTCTTTTGAGTAACAAGGAGCATAATCTTTAACATTTTGAGGAGAAACTCTTTGAACTATCGAGCCTTGTTTTGCACTTGTTGTGTAAATATAGTTATTTTGTCCGTCTGATTCGCTGAAACAAATTGTTGCATCATCAGGAGAAAAAGTAACATCGTGTACATTTGTACGGAAAGTTCTTTGAACGGAAGAGCCAATTCCCGATGTTGATTTAATGAAAACGTTCTTTCTATCGTTTTTAAATACATTATAAGCAAGCGATTGACCGTCATTTGTTATTGCAATCAAAGGATTTGCCCACCAAGTTAGTCTTCCTGTTGTATAATTTTTAACAACATTTGGATTTGCAAGCGATTCAAAGTTTTCATCTGTTATTTTTGTGAAACTTACACCTCCTTCTTCTGGAACAAATGTAGTTGAATACGAAATGTTATTTACACTTGCACAAGACGCAACAAGTATTCCTGCTACGATTACTGATAATAATTTTTTTAAGTTTTGCATTTTGTTTTATTTTTTTTGCTTGCCCAAGTCCCAAATGGCGATTAAATGATTTCTTTCTTTGATTAAATGGCATAAAAAAACGTGGGACTTTTTTCTTATCGCTATATGAGGTTCTGGAAATACCTAAGTAACCGAATAAGTAAAGCCCACGAAAATCATCGTGAGCGTTTACTGCTTTACTAACGGTTACTAATTTTGAAATTTTCCAGATTTCATATAGCCTTGTATAAGCAAAAACGCTTTTATGTCGTATTAAAATTTTTTAAGTCTAAATTATAATTATTCTTTGTCTCCTTTTTGTCCTCCTTTTTTATGGTTTAAATTTATGCCCACAAAGGTAAAACATTTTTTAATAACGACAAAAAAAGTCTTTGCTTTGTTTTAGAAAATTTTGCTCCGATCGTAACACTATTACCATCCGATGGTAAGAGCATTACTCTCCGATGGTAACAAATTATCCTCCGAGGATAAAACTTTACCAACGGAGGATAAAAATCAGAAACAAAGTCTCCAAAAAAAAAATCCTAAGAAAAAATTTAAAAATCCTAAGAAAAAAATAATTTTTTCAAAGAAAAATTTTAAAAAAACAAAGACTTTTTTTTGCAGTTTTAATGCTTTAAAGATAAATATCTGATTTTATAGTTTTTAATCAAAGGTTAAGGGTTGTTGGAAAGCGTTTTTTCAATTTGCTATATAGCAAATAAATCAACCAACCTAACAAAACGCCTAACAATCCTCCGCAGATTACATCTCCGGGATAGTGAACTCCGCAATATATTCTTGAATATCCTGTAAGAATTGCCCAAATAAACAGCAACAAAACGGCTGTTCTCTTTCTTGAAATCAAGGAAAATGCCATTGCTATGCAGAATGCGTTTGCAGAATGCGACGAAACAAAACCATACAATCCGCCTTTGCTATTATAAACCAATTGAAAATCCTTAAATTTCACGAGAAAGGCATCTTCCAGAGCATGAGAAGGTCTTGGCCTTTCAAAGACTTCTTTAAATCCCATAACGGAAACTCTATCACCAAGTAAGAAACAAAGACCTATAATCAAAAGAACAATCCACCAAGTCTTTTTAAAATTCTTATAACTGAAAGCAAGGAAGATTCCTGCTACCACAATAGCGAAAAAAGAGTATGAAGAAATAACGGCAAAGAACCAATCAAAAAAATCGTTCCTTGCCGTATTTATCAAATAAAACGCTTTTGTATCTAAATCGTTTAGGTATTCTATCATTTATTTAACACTCTCCAAAGTGTATCTTTTAATTGTTGAATATTTTCGCCTGTTACAGATGAAATAAATAAAGTTTCAATATTTTCAGGCAATAAAGCCTTCATTTCATTCTTCATTTGCTCATCAAGCATATCGCATTTTGTAATTGCCAACACCCTATCCTTATCCAACAATTCAGGATTGTATCTTTCAAGTTCCGATAATAAAATATTATACTCTTTCTTTATGTCATCGCAATCGCAAGGTATCATAAATAAAAGGGCAGCATTTCTTTCTATATGGCGAAGAAACCTATGTCCTAAGCCCTTTCCTTCCGATGCTCCTTCAATTATACCCGGTATGTCTGCCATTACGAAACTCTTATCTTCACGATAAGCCACCATTCCAAGATTTGGAACTAAGGTAGTGAAAGGATAATCTGCTATCTCTGGTTTTGCGGCTGACACAACGCTTAATAGTGTACTCTTTCCCGCATTTGGAAACCCTACTAAGCCAACATCCGCAAGGATTTTTAACTCTATAATTTTCCAAACTTCGAGTCCGTCCTCTCCTGGTTGAGCATAGCGTGGTGTTCTATTAGTTGGAGATTTAAAATGGTCGTTTCCCAATCCTCCACGGCCACCTTTCGCAATTATAACTTGTTGTCCATCTTCTACTATTTCGCAATCAATTTCCTTTGTTTCGAAATCCTTGCACACTGTTCCCAATGGCACATCCACAATGACGTCTTTACCATTCTTTCCGTGAAGACGGTTTTCTCCACCGTTTCCTCCCGCCTCAGCAATCAAGTGTTTAGTATATTTAAGGTGAAGAAGAGTCCAATATTGCTTGTTTCCTCTTAGTATAATATGGCCACCTCTTCCGCCATCTCCCCCATCGGGACCACCTTTTGCATCACCCTTCGTTCTCAAAAGGTGAGCTGAGCCTGCACCTCCCTTTCCTGAGCGACAACATACCTTAACGTAATCAACAAAATTCGATGCCACTTTATTAAGATTTTAATGCTTTATCCACAGTGTCGCAAACGTTTTCAAATACTACTTCTACATCTTCATCACCGTTTACACTGTAATATTTATTTTTATTTTTATAATACTCTCTTACTTTGTTAGCACAGCTTTCGTAAGTTTCCAATCTGTGAATGATTGTATCAGTATCCCTATCGTAAACTCTCTTATCGTCAGTCTTGCTTCTGATGTTCAATCTCTTTACACATTGAATAGGATTTGACTTTATTTCCACCACGCAAGTAACAGAAGAATGTATTCTATCTAAGATTCCGTCTAAGATATAAGCTTGAACGTATGTTGAAGGGAAGCCTTTAAATACAAATCCTTTCGCATTAGGATTTTCTTTAATCTTTTTCTCAATCAAACGTATAGCAACCTCATCAGGAACATTATCTCCTTGTTCTATATAAGGCAAGCATATTTTTCCTAACTCAGTATTTTGTTTTATTTCTTCTCTTATCATTGCGCCTGTCGAAACATACACCAACGAATACTTAGCTGCAATACGTTTTGCTTGTGTTCCACGTCCAGACCCTGGCATTCCATAAAGCACAATGTTTCTATAAGCGGTTTCAAGCGTTTCTTCTATCTTGTTTGTAAGACGAGAGAAAACCTCTTCCATGCTTCCAACACCATTTATAGGATAGTAGATACCCTTTTCTTTATAGAAATCTGCAACAGGTTGAGTTTTTTCATCATATTCTTTGAATCGGTTTTTGATTACCTCTTCATTATCATCTGCTCTACCCTCTATTGCGGCGCGTTTAAGCATTCTTTCTATCAATTCTTCTCTTGGAACTTCCAAACTTAACATACAAAGAAGTCTGCGGTTCATTCTGTGAAGCAAACCTTCCAAAATATATGCTTGAACAACAGTACGAGGAAATCCGTCAAAAAGAATTCCACCATTATCTTCCTTTTCAATAATCTTTTCTATGATTTGTACTATCAATTCATCGCTAACCAAGCCTCCTCTATTGATAATATCTTTTGCTTGTAAGCCTAATTCACTTCCAGCTGCGATTTCTTTTCTCAAAATATCACCTGTGGAAATGTAAGTTAAGTCATATTTTTTTACTAGCTCCTTTGATTGAGTTCCTTTTCCTGCTCCAGGGGCTCCAAATAACGCAATATTTAGCATAACCTTTATTTAAATTTTCTTTGATAAACACAAGAAAGATTTCTTCCTTTATTATTTAAGTCTAATCCATAGCCTACAATAAAGTCATGTTTAATATTCTTTCCTATGTATTTGATATTATAATTTTCTTTAAAGTTTTCCGGTTTAAAAAACAAAGTACAAATTTCTACACTTGCGACTTCCTTTTCTTTCAATATGTCTAATAATTTTCGCATTGACAGACCTGTATCGACAATATCTTCAACCAACACAACATTCCTACCTTTCAAGTCCTCAGGTAAGCCAACTACTTTTACCTCATTCGTGCTTTGCATCCCATCGTATGATGAAACCTTTATAAAGTACGTTAAACAAGGCTTATTATACTCTCTCAATAAATCAGCAGCAAAAATAAACGCACCGTTCAAAACAACTAAAAAAACCACATCTTGACTTTCATAATCTTGTCTAATTTTTTCAGCCGTATTTGCAACAATTTTCTTCAATTCTTGGGCATCTATGATTTGCTCAAAAACAATTCCTTCTATTTCTACTTGCTTTAACATATTGCAAAGGTATAAATTTTTCTTAATAAAAAGAAATTCAATCCTCCCATTCGATTATAAATTCGCTATTTTCAAACTCTTTTTCCTTTTTCACCTCTTCTTTTTCCTCTTCCCATTCAATTATATATTCTCCCTTTTCTTGCTTTTCCCAATCCTTTTTATCCTTTTTTGCTTCTTCAAGGTTGAGTTTAAAATCCTTGTCAATAGCGCTAATTATCTCACGTTTATCATTATTAACCTTTTCCTTTACTTTCTTCATATCGCTTTGTAAGTTGAATTTAAACTTAGGATTATTTATCAATCCTTCGACTTTTACAAACAACTTTACTTTTGCAGAATTTTTCTCTGCATTTTCCAAAAGATTTATTGCAAATTGATAATCAATATTGTTGTCTAAACCATGTTTTCCAAAGAATTCAAAATCCACAACATTGGAACGCACCACAATAGGCTCAAAATTTATAGTAGAATTATTTAATTGTAAAGAAGATGTAATATTATCAAACTTCACATCTTTCAGAGCGTCTTCCTTAACAAAGAGAGAGAGTTTTTTCATTAAGTCAAAATCCCTCAATCTACCCTTTGCAATGGAATAGTTTATGTTAAAAGAAGATATATCCGACAAAAAATTAAACCCTTTATCAAAATGTAAATTCAGAGTAGCAGTTGCAGAAAGTCTTCCTTCTAAATTCTTGTCTGTAATCACTGTTTGAGAAAAATTACCTAAGTCTTTAAAAGCTCTTTTTACATCTACTTTTTCTATTTTACAACTTCCGTTCAATATATTTTCCTTATCCGCAAATATTAGCTTGCAATTATTAGAACTTATGCCACCTCCAAACACATTAAACCTCAAATCAGTGGTGCTTATCACGTTATCCGCATAGAATAATTTAGCCTTTATATCTTCCAACAAGACATTATCAAACTTATATGAAGACAAATTCACATCTGCCTCTACCCCTTTGTTATCAATCTCCCCTTTGGCGTTCAGTTTGCTACCATTAAACAAGCCTCTTAAAGTATCAATCTTTATTTTGCGACTATCAAACACCAAATCACAAGACATCTTATCTAATTCCACTGCTTGTAACCTCAAATCCTTAAAACCAACATTCTCTAAGTGTGCCTTACCCGAACAATTCAATGATTTAAGATTATTTATCTTTGTTTTCACTCTCACATCTGCCGTTAGACTTCCTTTTAACACTTGTAAACTATCTTGTTTCAAAAACGCCTTCACATCTTCTAAGTTTAAACGAGTTTTAACCTTAGCATCAATCTCAAAATCGGAAAAATTGCTCAACACAAGTCCGCCTTCGAAAAATCCCTTATTAAGATTAAATGAAAAATTATCAACCTTTAAAACCGAAGTCCTTGAATTGCGTTCAAGTCCATTGGTGTAATTACCTTTTAGATTTATGTTTTCGCAATTTATATTTAGCTTTTTGTTGCGTAAAACACCTTTTAATATATCAAAATCAGCATTTATTTCTGGCAGTTTCTCCTTATTCAATTCTCCTTTCAGGCTCATTTTGAAATTAACCAATCCTTCGCTTTCGTAACCATTGAAAAGAGTTTTGCTATCCTTGCCTAAAAGAGAGAATACCTCCTTTAAATCTATTTGTTTCCCCATTAAGGCAATATCTACTTCGTCTTTCTCTCCGTATAGGTAAGAGCCAACTAAGTCAAACTGCATTTCGCCTAAATATATATCTGCTTTCTTTACACTTAAAACCTGTTGGAGTGTATTGTTATTAACTTCCAAATCGCATTGCATAGATTGAGGATAGGTTAATTTAAACTTATCGAATACAAAAGCCTCTACAACTAAATTTACTCCCAAGTCTAAATTTTGTATCTCCTCGCTGAAATTTCCTTTGGCTAAAACCTCTTCGGCTTTTGCTTTAAGGAACATTCTTGATATGTCGTTACGAAAACTAATTCCCACATTATTAAATTCAACCGAGTTTAGTGCAAAATTAAAGTTTGATTTCTCGCTTTGTTTCTCGCTTGTTTTCCAAAAAACGTAATTACTTTCTCCCTTGCTGTTGATTCTGAAATTCAGATTTCCGTTTTCTATTAAAATCTTCTTTACATTGTATTCCCCTGATAAAATATCCCATACGTTAAACCTAACTCCCAATTCTTTAACCTCAACAAACCTATCTTTTTTCAATGAGTCTAAAACATCATTTATTACAACATCATTAAAAACTACCGAAACCATAGGAAAAGACGAAACAAATTCAACGTCTATCTCCTTTACCATAACCTCTGTCAGTAAATATTTATTTATTTCGCTTACAAAGATTTGCTTTATCTTTCCTTTGTTGCTCCAAACTAAAACTACAAGTGAAAGAAAGCAAAAAACGAGCAAAAGTATTACTATAAATAATATCTTTTTTGCTCGTTTCGATAATGTGAAATGCAGTTTACGCATCTATAACATCTTTAAGAAATTGATTTCCTTTTCAGTTAAAAATCTACATCTTCCTCTTGGTAAATCTTTCTTTGTCAATCCTGCAAAACTTACCCTATCTAATTTCTCAACATAATAACCCATAGCTTCAAACATACGTCTTACAATTCTGTTTTTACCACTATGAAGTTCTACTCCCACGATTTTTTTGTCGTTGAAGTATTCTACAAATTGAATATCGTCAAATCGTGCAAAGCCGTCTTCTAATTCTATTCCGTCTATTAAGGTTTGCATATCATTTTTCGTAATCGGTTTATTCAATTCTACATGATAGATTTTTCTTGCGCCAAATGAAGGGTGTGTAAGCTTCTTTGTCATATCCCCGTCATTGGTAAACAACAATAAACCTGTGGTATTTCTATCTAAACGTCCAACAGGATAAATTCTTTCTTTACAAGCTTTTTCCACAAGACTCATAACTGTTTTTCTTTCTTGTGGATCGTCAAGTGTTGTGATAAATCCTTTTGGTTTATTCAATAAAAGATAGACTTTTTTCTCGTGAGAGAGTCTTTCTCCGTCGTAACAAACAACATCAGATGAAGAAACCTTAACTCCCATTTGTGTTACAACCTTTCCATTCACTGTAACAGCGCCTGATGCTATAAGAACATCTGCTTCTCTTCTTGAACAAACACCAGAATTTGCGATAAATCTATTCAAACGTATTTCATTGTCAGAAGATTTGCGAGAAGGAGTGAATGGTTTTGGCTCTTTTTTCTCAAAGTTTCTTTCCTTTCTATCGAAATTTCTTTCAAACTTCTTTTCTCTTCTTTCGAATCCTCTTTCTCTAAACGGAGTTCTCTCTGTTTTTTCTTCGGTTGAAAAACGTTTTCTGCCAAATTCCTTTTTTGCAGGACGTTCTTCTCTATCAAATTTTTTGGAAAAAGGTCTTTTTCCTTCTCTTTCCTCTCTTTGTTCTTTGAAAACTCCTCTTTTTTGAGGTCTTTTCCAATCTCTATTTTCGTTTCTTCTTTCCATTTCTATAACTTTTACCGATATTCCCATCGGGATAATTTTGCAAACTGCAAAGATACAAATTTTTTCTTAGTTTTATTTTTTTATTCCTAAGAAATATTTTTCTAATCCTAAGGAATAATTTCATAATCCTAAGAAAAAAAAGAGCGACTCTTTGTTTTGAGTCGCTCTTTTGGGATATTGATTTTGTTGTGTTTATTCAACTATCAATTTTTGTGTGCTTACGGCTTTGTCTGTTACTATTCTTATGTAGTAAACTCCGCTTGCAAAG
>JAZRHI010000001.1:0-1501 GCA_045644685.1 Candidatus Onthomorpha sp. | reverse complement strand
TGGACTATAAACACTGCAAGTGTGATACATATAAAAATAACTTGAACCATACATAGGTACATCAAAAGCTATCTTAAATTCATTTATATTAGTGAGAGCCCCATAATCTCTTTGCGGGAAATAATACGTATTCCATCCATCTCTATTCCAATACACCATTTCCTCCATTGTAGGACCTAAATTAAAAGTATGAAATATGGTAGAAGAAATAGTATCAAAGTTGTTGTCTAAAATACATACGTTTCTCCATGTGTCTATTGAACTTAATCCTATTTTCATAGCCACACCGCATACAACATAATCATCATACGGAATATCAGTTGAACTAAAAACATAATCTTGTGCAAACGCTTCTGCATACGTTTGTTGATTACCGTCTTCTGTATTATAAATATTTGCTCCTATCACATAACCATCAATATTAGGTACAGAAGGATCGCACCATGCTTTATAATAAGGCAAATACCAACCCCACTTTTGATACATATTAGCATAAGGTTGAAAATACCCCTCATTAGGATCATGCCAAGTCTTATTTGTATCACTTATCATAAAACAATTAACAAAAAATGATGTATCAAAGATGTAAAGTAAATCGTATTGACTTTCGTATGGTGGCGGGTCATGATGATATTGCGCTTTTATACTCGAATTGCAAGACAATATTAAAATTGTTAATATTAAAATACTTATTCTTTTCATAGCTATAATTTTTAAAGGATTCATACTATTCTAAACATTCTGTATTTAATCTACCACTTTTTTTACCTAAAAAACCACGTATTTTTACAATAGCGTTATATACATAAACAGAAGAATACAATATATGTAATTGCATATTATCTACACTTGGCACTTGCTTTGAATATCTACCTTGAATTAAAGTTGGAATAGGAGCAACAGGAAACGAATTTAAACGTGTTATTTCGTATTCTTGCTTTTTTAAACAAGAGCCCTCCAAAAGGTAAGCTGTATTTTTGGTATCATAAATAAACATATTATTATTTAATCCACTCCCTGCAACAGTATAATCTGTATCATTAAATTTACTTAAATCACTACAACGTAAATCTTTATTATTTTTGTTATTAATTCTATATTTATAATGAGTATATGGAGTTGTTGTATCGTAGTTCATTTGTAAATGAAACACTACATCCATTTTTTCATTATTAAAAACACTGTTTTTTAAAACAACTAATTCTCTTTCTCGATTTAAAAATTCACAATCACGTATGCGAAAACCATATTCAAGTGAGTCAAAAACAGAAATGTTAGAAAGTTCGTAAATATTTGCGCTATCAGGACTTACCATTAACGCACAGGTGTGACTGTCATGTTGAAAATAACATCCACTAAATACAATTGCTATTTTATCATAAGCAACTGGCGTTGTTTTTACCCCATCGGATTGATGTAAATAAAAAGGAAGATAGAGTCTTCCTGCTGTTTGTTGTCGCGTTATTTTATCAAAAGATATAAGATCTATAAAAGAAGCATG